>CP070649.1:915169-947632 GCA_020354575.1 Candidatus Bathyarchaeota archaeon
AGGATGATGGATACATTGAGCCATCGAGGTTCTGATGCATTCGGAATCTCCCTTTCACCCCATAAAAGCACAATAAAAAGATCGTTGAGTGGACTAAGGAAAGAAGAGAGTAAGTCTCACGTTGTGATTGGCCATAATTTTTCACAAATGCTTCTATCAGACAAAGCTCAACCTATCCACAATGATGATTTCACACTCGTTTTTGATGGTCAATTATATCCTAGTCCGAGAGAAAAGGCAGCAGATTTTGTGGCTCAAGAAATCGCGAATATTGATAACAAGGCTGCCCATCTTATCAGAGATTTCGAAGGCGCTTATGTTTTTGCGATCATGAAAAACAGCGGCATTGTGATAGGCCGAGATGCTGTTGGAACATACCCACTCTATTTCGGCGAGAATCAGGATATCTATGCATTCTCTTCGGAACGCAAAGCGTTGTGGAGACTGGGAATAAAGGAAGCCAAGTCGTTTCCCCCCGGAAAGTTCGCTATGGTCAGTAGAAGGGGACTAAACATCAATACTGCTAAAGCAATTGCTCAGCCACCCTTGATGGAATTGGATATGAAAACTGCTGCTGAAAAACTTCAAGATAATTTGCTATGGTCTGTAAGAGAACGCCTTACAGATGTTAAAGAAGTCGCTGTTGCCTTTTCTGGTGGCATCGATAGCAGCATTATCGCTTTTCTGACCAAAACATGTCATGTTAATGCCCATTTAATCCATGTCTCGTTGGACCCCCATCGAGAACAGCCCTTTGCAAAAAATGCTGCAGAAGCCTTAGACCTACCTTTCTATCAAAAAACCTATACAATTCATGATGTTGAAGAAATTCTGCCAAAAGTCCTATGGCTAATTGAGGAACCAAATCCGGTGAATGCTAGCATCGCCATACCAATGTTTTGGGCTGCTGAACAATCAGCCAAACTTGGTCTCCACGTTTTAATGACTGGTCAAGGAGGAGACGAGCTTTTTGGTGGGTATAAACGCTACCTTGACGACTATGCCAAGAATGGTTTGGCAGGTTTGCAGAAGCGATTATTTCATGATGTAACCCTATCCTATAAGACAAACTACCAGAGAGACAGCAAGATATGCTCGTTCCAAAAGATAGAGTTAAGATTGCCGTTTGCTGATTGGGAAACGATTCAACTCGCATTGAGCATTTCTCCAAACTTAAAGGTCTTCTCATCTCAAGACATGCTTAGAAAGAGAATCTTAAGACACATGGCAAGAGAGATAGGGATTCCAAGATTCATAACAGAAAAATCAAAGAAAGCCATTCAATACGCTTCGGGAGTGAGTCAAGCGATGAAAAAACTTGCAAAGAGAGAGGGACTAACATTAAGAAAATACGTAGAAAAGATTTTCCTCCAAGTGAACGAGGGAGACACGAAATGACGGAAACTGCCATTATTTTCACTCCAAAATATTATGAACATGACCCTGGATCAGGTCACCCTGAAACTTCGAAACGACTTAGAGTCATCATGAAAGAAGTAAGACCTGCCCTCAATGGTGATGACAGATGCAAGTTAGTAGAACCTGGGCTAGCGCCTTTAAGGGATTTAGAGCTTGTTCATGCTTCAGATTATATTCAGCTGGTGAAACGTATCTGTAAACTCGGAGGAGGTCTTCTTGATATTGGAGATACAGTGGCTTCACCAGAGAGTTATACAGCAGCGAGATATGCTGTTGGTGGAGCAATAAAGGCTTCTGACTTGGTCTTGAAAAAAAAAGCTACAAATGCTTTCGCCTTAGTCCGTCCTCCAGGACATCACGCAGGAAGAAATTATGCTGCAGGTTTCTGCATTTTTAATAATGTAGCCATTGCTGCGAGTCACCTAATTAAAAGGCAAAACATTGAACGAATACTAATTTTAGATATTGACGCGCACCACGGAAATGGCACACAAGAGATTTTCTATGGAACTAAGAAAGTTCTCTACATAAGCCTACATGAAGATCCTAGAGAATTTCCTGGAACTGGCTTTATTGACGAAGTAGGTGAAAGCGAAGGACGTGGATATAATGTTAACATACCTTTTCCTTTCAGAACTAGTGATAAGGCATATTTACGTGCTATTGATGGGATTGTAATTCCCATCATATCTCAATATGCCCCACAGTTCATTTTGATATCCGCAGGCTATGATGGGTATCACGCAGACCCTGTAGCAAAGCTCAGCATTTCGGCAGTCAGCTATGCCACTATTTTCGACAAGCTTCTCAGGCTAGCCTCAAGGTTTTGCAGAGACCGATTGGTAGTATTGTTGGAGGGAGGCTACAATCTTAGACACCTGGGAAAACTAGCTATGCTCACCATTTCAAGAATGTCTGGTTTTCCTTACTCAATTAAGAGTGAAAGCCCACCAGTAAACGAACAAGTTGAGAAACATGCAGAAAAAGTTATAGAAAATGTAAAAAAAGTACAGTCTGTTTTTTGGAACCTGGAGCATTAAGCTACTTATTCTATGATTTCTATTGCACCGTTAGGGCATTGGACTTCGCAAGCTCTGCAAGCTAGACATTCCTCTTCTTTGACAACGATAGACTTCTGATCCTTCATCTCAAATACTTCAACAGGACAAGTGTCAACGCATGTTTCACATCCATCGCATTTCTCTAAATCTACCTTTACTTCAACCATGATCAATCAACCTCTGATTTTAGAAACTGAAGAAAAGTAGTCTATGAATAAAAGCCTTTGGGAAAGAGTAGAAGGCTGCTATTCTTTGAGCCGTAGGAGGACTCCATCAATGGTTGTCTTAACCTTCTCCCGCCTTCGTAAGTCATTCTCAAGTAGCCTGCGATATGTTTGCGCAGAGATTTCTCCGCGTTTGAATCTCGTTTCAATCCGCCTAATGTCTGCTTCAATATTATCAAGCTCTGTCTCCGCGATCTCCAGGCCCCTCATGATATCGGCATATTTCACACCACCACTCATAATCTTCTGCTGCAATTCTGTCAATCTTTTGGAAATCGTAGAAAGTCGATTCTCCAATGTGGTTTTTCGTACCTTGTATCGCCGTCTTGAAATCTTTCCTTTCTGCGCCCTTTGTTTCAATTGTCCAAGTTGAGAAATAGCCAACTTCTTTTCCTCATAAGTTTGCACGAAATTTCTCAATACACTTGGAGAAACGAGAGCCTCTGAAACTTTCAACGGTGCTTTAGGTCTTTGCATGGCAAAAGCAATGACAGATCCAATTATAACCAATACAGTTACCCAAATCGTTGGACGAAATGCACTCCATAATAACGTATAGTTAAAGGTGAAATTCCATTGATTACTTTGGAGCCATGTCACGTTAGAGTAACTAACAAAAAGGGTCTCCTGAAAGACATCTCTCTGAATACTAAGCTCTTGATATGGGAAAGATTCGACCGTGGCACCTTCAGGAAAAATTATTCTTACTGAGGAGATTTTAGGGATTACTCTCATATGTTTGAGGTTGGTCAGGATTAATTCATAGTCTCCAGAATTTCGGGGAATGAAATAGCTCTCTCCGTACAACCTGTAGATCAGCTTTACGCTTCTCGCTTGATCTTCCACCAAGCCAAGAGAAACTGAGATAGTCTCATTGTCAAAGAGCGCAACACTTAATTCTTTTCCGAGTTCATCAAATGCTGAAACGTTCATGGCATCTGAAGGAATCCGTAAATTTATGGTCCTCATTGTGAAAGCAGTTTTGCTTTTCAATAGATATAGTTCAGAAATGGAAACAAATCCATTCATATCAACAAGTATTTCTTGATCTAACTTGTTCACAAAATAACATGCAAAGTTATCTTTAGTTTCTGACAAAAAGCTGATCTCGATGGATTTCTGAGTAAATTTTGGCACGATTTCAGTATAATTCAAATACTGCTGTTCACCCACTTCAGTCACACCAAAAGGAAAGCTATTTGGGATATATGTTGTGCCTTTTGGTAAAGCTATCGTAACATTACATATGGTGTCTTGAGCTAAGCTTGGAAAAAGAGGAAAATTGACTGTAAAAAGGTATTCTTCTGTCGCATTAACAAATCTTGTTGATGAAGAAATTAGATCTGAAAGGATAAATATTACCTTAAAAGCAAAAGTTTGATTAGCACTCAGCTGAATACCTCCATCAGGGAAGGCCACCGTCACTCCGTAGTATCCCACGATGCCGAGTCCCGTGTTTAATACTATTGGAAATTGTTCAAAATTTTCAAGGCTGTAGGCCATAGAAAAGCACAGGTTATCCCTGTATTCTAACGGAAAACTTATCGAGAAGTTTTCAATAGTAACTTCTCCATTTGTTGAAGATACTTGAATTGTGTCATTGATTAGAAGAAGGCCCCCATAAATTGGTGCTACTTCATGTTCCACCGTTTCAACTTGAATCTCTGAGGGTGAAGCCGCATTTACATGTGGAATTAGTAAAAAGACAGATGCAAAAGCAAAGAATAATATTAGCAACATTGCTTTTCTCAAACTGAATACCTCTTAATCTTTCGCCCGTATGTATTACAAAATAGCCTTTATTTACTTTCCTTTACATAATGGGAAGAGCATATTCATGCCCGCACGGACGGAAAGATATTTATAAATTCTCACTGGTTGAAAATGTATGAGAACTTACATTTTCACAGAAGATGAACGCCAGATCCTAGAAGATTACCTTACTAAACCCAAGACAAAGAATATTAAAACATCCAAAATCATGAATAGAATTAAGAAGTATCAAACATTGTTTGAAGATGTTTATCTCTACCTCAGGGTCAGAAAAACAATGACCACTTAGATGAAAAGGCGACTAAACATTCAGACTTGTTCTATCAAATCTAAAGGAAACTCAGCCTGGCAAAGATATCATCTACTGCCTTGCTTGAAATAATGTCCTTCTTCTTTCTTAGGTCCAAAGCTTCGCAGACCCTTCTCTTTTAATTGCTGTCTTAGTTTTTTGGCATATTTTGTGGAAATTTCGCCACGATTTTCCATATAGGTTATTATCTCTTCTGCTTGTTTTTGGTCGTTGCACCGTCGCAGGAAATCAACGATATCAGGGTAATAATCAAAGAAATTCCGAGCTTTCAAAGCCTTTTCTGCAGCTATTTCGCTGGAGCGTACAGAGTCAATCTTAACCTTCTGTTCGCCAAGGTTCATCTCATATGCCAGGTTTGGAAACATTTTTCTGAATTTTTCTTTTTCAGTTTCCATGACTTTGCGACCAGCATTCTTCACTAACTGACCCAATTTTTCTATTGAGTAAAAGGTTATTTAACTTCTGGTGCTTATCGCATTTCTCGCTAGTCACAGAAGAAAGGTCAACTGCATGCATACTCGCGTCTCTAGTGTGAATTATTAAGATTTTTAATGCAGTAATCCTTATATACTTGTATGTTGTCTTAAGTCTTACGATGGTTGAGATTGAAGGTAGGGGTGTACATGGACATAAGAAGAAAATTTCTTCTCAAAGCCTTCTCCTTTCTCCCTACATGAATTTGGTTTTTCCATGCTACACCACTTCCAACAAGCGATGAAACCGTCAGTGTAAAATTATGAAATTCTATGCTTCATGCCAATGGTCTAACTTAACCTAAAAGATAAGAGCATGACGATTTGAAGCCATTTCAGGCTGCTACACGCGCCTACTCAAAATGTATCTCTTGCTTTGGGTAATCGATAATTACTCTGTAGTCTTTCACAAAGTTGTAACCTATAATTCCTGCGAACTCTTCTATACAGCCACATTTAGTCAAATTTGACAAATCCAATATTCCTACTTGAAGGTCTCTTGCTTCAACATCACCCACTTTCATTGATTTTACAGTTGTCATAGATGAAGAAAGAGTGCCACCAGCCCCATGAGCCTCTCGTGTGGTAGAAGCTTTGCCACAGAGCCCAAGTTTTACTGCTGTCTTTTTCTCAATAACCGTCATTGAAGCTCCAGTGTCAAAAATGAAGTTAAAAGGGCCCATCCGATTTATTGTGCCCTTAACGGAGATTATTGGCCTCTCGGGATTTGAGATGGAGAACTTCGTCGACCTATTCCTCCTTTATGGTTTTACTGCTGAAATATTGATACTCAAAGTTAAAGAAAGTGCTTCCTCTACAAACTTTTTTGATTCTTCATCCAATTCAGATATGGTCTTCAATTCCTGGGTACCTTCACTGCGGTTGGCAACGATCACTTTCGTGTTTGGATCACCCGAGAGTTCCTCGAAGCAATATTGTCTTTCGTCGAGGATTTGTATGTTTTGGAAGCCAACGTCTTTGATTGTCTCCAGGTATCTGTCTTTCAGAATCGCGGTCTTGATGCAGCTGGATGGATGTGCTGCCTTTCGTATTGTAGCTGAAAGTTCTTTCTTCAGAACCAAGTCCGAAACCATTATTCTTCCTCCAGGCTTTAAGGTTCGGAAGGCTTCTCCGTAGACTTTCTTCTTGTTTGTAGTGAGATTAATTACACAGTTTGAAATAATCACATCAGCGGTGTTGTCAGCAACTGGAAGGTGTTCGATTTCGCCAAGTCTAAACTCTACATTCTCATAGTTACCCTTCTGCGCATTTTCTCTTGCTTTATCAAGCATTTCAGGAGTCATATCTATACCGATGACTTTTCCCTTTTTCCCTACCTTCTTGGCTGCAAGAAAGCAGTCGACGCCAGCGCCTGAACCCAAATCGATAACTGTTTCGCCTTCTTTGAGAGAGGCGAGGGCTACTGGGTTTCCGCATCCAAGCCCGAGGTTTGCTCCTTTTGGAATGGAGTTCAGTTCTTCTTGGGTGTATCCCATTTTCTTGCTCAGCTCTTCATGCGATGTAGAGCTCTCACAACATGAAGTAGAAGCATTGTGGCAAAATCCTTCGTTGGCTATTTTGCGGTATCCTTCTCTCACCCTTTTTCTATTCTTCTCTTCTTCCATTTTCACCACTTTTTTTGCTGGTTTTTCTATTCTTCACTTCTTGTAAGCGACTTTTTCGCTAGATCCTTCAGCTCTCTAATTTTCTCCACCGTCGGCATGACTTTTAGAAATAGGTCTTTTCGAGCTTGAATCCCTTCTTTGATAAAGAATGCTGCAGCTTCAGATCGACTTTTAAAGGCTTCAACCTCTACGAGAGCATCGATCTGGGTGAGATCTTCATCGTTCAGTCTGGTCATGACTACATTACTTCGACCCTCAAGCTTCTCACCAATTCTTAATAGAACCTTCTCTTTAATTTTCTCTGCATCTTCACCTTCTGGGCAACATGCAACCATTACGGCTTTTCCATCCTCTTTAGGAGAGGGTTGCTTCTTTTTAATCTCTTCTTCATCCATTTATTTCACAACTTGTAATTTGTAATACAACTGAGCGCATACACATATATAAATCTTAACTTACAAATTACATAGTACAAACGTACTGCAGTTACATAATTGAAGAGGCGCCCTGGCCGGGATTTGAACCCGGGTCGAGCGGGCGACAGCCGCTTATACTAGACCGGACTATACTACCAGGGCATATGGCAGCAGAACCATCAGGGTAGAACGTTGTATTTACAGATTTAAGCGTTTCTTGAGCTGCTTTGTTCAGGTGACAGTTTTCTTTCTTTTGTGTAGTCATTTGTGTAGTGGTTTGTGTAGTAGGGTTTTCGCGTAGTGAATCTATAGCATCCTTAGGTATTTTTTATGAGTCTTCTTTCTTTAGATAGCACCACTTCTGATTAGGTCTTCCATGATACACATAGAGTTTTCTCAATATCTCAATTCAACTATATGATTCTCAGTCTTCCATCATATGTTGAATTTAACATTCAGGTTTAGATAATAATTTTAGTTCTTTGAAATCTCCACCAAAAAGAATCCCATGGCAGTTCCAAAAAGGCTCCACTATGGATATTTGCGACCAATAATTAGGAAGTCTAAGGCAAGTGCTCGTATTGTGTGCTGGGCTGCTGGTTAAGCTTTTTTGACTCGGTCCGTTGAATGAAGCCACAAGGTGCCCCATATCATCACAGAAGCAATCACTATCCAGAACATTATCACAAGCACCCTTGCCGCAGAGATAGTAATATCTTCAAACATTTTGAATCAGAGATAGAACTCTCAAAGCATCCTAAAAGCTAAATTCCGTCATCGAAATGCTTGAGATTGCGAGAATAATTCTGTTGAGACATATTACCATCTTCGTAGTAATCCATTTATTATTACTAGCTAATTAGTTTAGTTTGAGCGCCCACGACGACAATGTGAATTTGTCGGAGAAAGGAGAAGGCATTGCGGAGCTGAGAGGAAATCTATCCCTCCTAACTCCTCTCGGCAATGATCAACATATTTCTGGAAATCTGAAGAGGCTCTCATAGTTGAATCTTTAGCTTTCTGAAATTTGTGAAAGACAAATGCAGTTTACGTGCTTGCATATATATAATAGCGGGCCCGTCGGGAATTGAACCCGAGACCCCCGGGTTAAAAGCCCGGTGCTCTAGACGCCAACTATGGCACTATCCTTGCTGAGCTACGGGCCCTTGCAGGGATTCACATTAAAAGCCAACCTTGATCTTCTTTAATTTTGCGATGCTTTCAAAGCATCCTGCTGCCCATAAAATAAAAATCAGGCGTATCAGTATCTTAATACGAGGAAGAGCATTTATTGAAGCAGCTTTTAAAGGAGTTGATTAACGAAAAGGCTCCTGGTCCGAGTCCCTCCTTTTCAGTAGTTCACTTGGTAAAAGCATTAGATTTAATTGCAAAATCCCCGATTGGCCGAACGAGACTTGCCAAGGAATTATTCTTGGGTGAAGGAGCCACTCGAACTTTGATAAATCGGCTAAAAGACAATAATCTTATCACTGTAGATCGATTCGGTTGTTTTTTCTCAATGAAGGGGAAAAAGCTGTGGAATTCATTACATGAAGTTCTCCCAAGGAAAATGTCTTTAGAAAGAAGCGGATTGACGCTTGCAACATTCAACACAGCATTGCTAGTTAAAGGGTTTAGCAACAAGGTTAGGGGGGGAATGGAGCAACGAGATGCTGCGCTATTGGTGGGTGCAAAGGGTGCAACAACCTTGACCTTCAAAAAGGGTAAGCTCATATTCCCTGTGGATGATAGAGATGTTTCTGTGGATTTTCCGCAAGTTCATAGACAAATTGTTGATTCCTTGAACCCAGAGGAAAACGATGTCATTGTTATTGGCAGTGCTGATACATTGGAAAAGGCAGAGTATGGTGCTTTGGCCGCAGCATTGAGCCTCTTTAATGACATCGATATTAATAAGTGAACTTCTCTCCACCCGTAAAAATGCGTTCAAGGACCATGTTTAAATCAATTAGTCCTTTGTTGGATTTTGCAGAAACTGGAATCAGAAGAAAATGAAGATCTAGACTGTAAATCGCGTACATCATGTCCCGGCTTAATAGACGTTTTGTGCCCTTTAATTCCTGTTCAATGATCATTTCTAAGGTTTCGGGGTTTTTCGACCATTCAACAATTGCATCAATTTTTTCTGGTGGAAGAAGATCACATTTTGATAATACATGTGCTTGTGGAATGACAAGTCTATTAAAGACAGCGGCAGAGAGAAAAAGGTTCGAAATGTAATTGGCAGGATTTAAGGAGAAGACAGAGTCAAAAAGATATACAATTGCTTTGGGTTCTTTTGTTAGTTCCATTGTAATATATGGACCACAGGCTCTAAAGGCAAAGAGCTCAATTTGTCCCGGAGTGTCCACCAAGACAACATCTGAGTCGATGTCTTGAAGTTTATTGCTGAGGGTTTCTACATGCCCAGCAATAAGATCAGTAGCCATAATTAAGGCACCATTCGGTCCTAGTTGATGCTTTTCCATTAAATCGGATATGCTAACGTAGTCTCTTACATCCAGATCAGGAGTATAGGGCAATGTCATCACGCCAGGATCTAAATTCAATATAGTTACATCTTGCTTTGACATTCTCAACCACTCAGAGAATGTTGAGGTGAGTAGGCTTTTTCCGGATCCGGCTGTGCCCACAATGAAAATGAGAAACATAGTCTCAACGCCATGTATTATAGAATGTGTATCCACCTAAGCTTTATCGGGTTTTTTTGGTTGTTTAATCTTTCCACCCTTTGCTTTGATCAGCTCAGATAATTGCGCTAGTGCTCTGCGGACTCCTTTTTTCGCAATCTCAATGACTTCTGCCGTAGTGGAGAGGTGAAGCTCAATCCTTGGTTTTTTCTCAGCCCCCATTGGATGAGATTTAATGTAGACATAGGGATTATCATGCATAATTTGTTCTATGAGAGGAGCCATTTCCGACTCCATAATTCCATTTACAAAAAGACTGGTCTCAAAAAATGTCAAGTTAGTAGCCGCTTTCTTAAGAACTGGCAGAAGTGAAGCTTCAAAAATTGCTCTCATCTCTAACGGGACACCAGGTAATGAAAAAATCGTAATATCACCCCGTTTAATTTCAATTGCTGGTGCCGTACCTACAGGATTTGGCAAGGGTTTGGCTTCTTCAGGAATTTCAGCCATTTTTCTCCTGGCGGGAGTCAACTTAAAAGGTTTCTGACTCATGACTACAGCATATTCAACATATTTCTTTCTGATCATATTCAGGGCAATTTGGTTCATTCGTAATTTTGAATCAAAAGCAGCAGCAACACCCTTTAACGTTTTATCGTCGAAGGTGGGCCCTAAACCTCCAGTTGTAATAATAAACAGCGGATTTCGTTGGAAAGCATCAAGCAAAGTCTGTGCAATTTCCTCAATAATATCGCCTATAACAGTTATCCTACTGATAGTCAGCCCAAGAGAAGTTATCCTCTTTGAGAGCCATTGAGCATTTGTGTTAAGAGTTTTTCCAATTAGCAATTCGTTTCCTATCGAAATGAGCTCGACATTTTCAACCATTTGAAATCCCTTTTGTAAAGCAAGTCCTATGTGAGGATAGGTTGGAAAGAATAAAAAGGCAGTTGTCTAGACCAACGTCTCAAACGCTATGTAGTTTTTGGTTCCTATTTCTTTTTGCCAAGCCACCATTTCAGGTATTCTTTTTGTTCCTTTTTGCGTTCTTCCTTGTCTGACCCAAATTTCGGGCGGAACTGCTGTCTTAGCTCGATTAGCTCTTGGTGAGTGACGGAAAGCCCACAGCTTTTACATACATAGCGTTTTGTCATGGAGATGTACTTCATTTCGCCTCCACACTCTGGGCAATATGGCATTTCTTCTGCTCTTCCTCGAGACTAGCAAGCTAGTTCAGAAAGAAATAGGTTTTGGTCGGTGTCAATGAGGAAGCTAGGTGATAAAATTCTGCAGTCCTGCCTTCTTAGCTAGTTCAATAGCTTCTTTACGTTCTGCCTGATTCAGTCGTCTTCTTAATTCGAGGACTTCATGGGCATTCCATTCAGGGCGATATTGAAACATAACGTTTACTCTAGTGGTAGGTCCTAAGTTATTTTTTATCCACTTAAAAATTGGTTTGACACAGCAGTCTAAATGATTGGGTAAAACTAGAACACGAATGATAAGTTCACCATATTTTTTTCCATATCTATGATTTCGAGTGCAGGCTGTCCAGTAGTCAGGAGCTTTGGAGATGCGTTTAGCACATTCGTTGTTTCCATATTTGAAGTCTAAAAGATAAACATCTGCAAATCCTGCAAGAAGCGCGGCTGTTTCTTTGCTATAATACGAGTTAGAGTTCCAGACAATAGGTACATTGGTGTTGACATGCTTGAAGGTTTCAAGCCACTGGGTCAGCCAGGGTGTTGGTTCGCCGCCCACCAGGTTGGCGTTTCGGCATCCATGATTCCTTAGGTTTTCTATTGCTTTTGCTAGTTGTTTCGGAGAATAGATTGCCCCTGGCTCCATCCATTGAGATATGGTCCAGTTTTGACAGTGACAGCACCGCATTGTGCAACCTAGGGTAAAGATTGTTCCAGAAGGCACAAGCTCTGGTTCTTCTCCCAAATGCTCAAATATGGTTGAGACTTTAATTTGTGTGTCACATTTGCAATAGCCTAGCTCATTTTTCCTTCTGTTGACGCGACATCGCCTTGAACAGAGATGACAACTTGCTAGGATGCGATTTAAAATTGCAATCTTCAAGTCTAAGAAAGACTTCTTAGGCGATTCTAATTCCTCAATGTTTGTTAAGCAACTATCAATCTTCTTTTCTATTAGTGGAAACTCTTTGGATAATTGACAGTGCTTTTTCCATAACTTCGCCGTCGAATCCTTGTTGCCAAAATTAGCTGCAAGTTTTTTTGCAATGACGAATTTGGCTATTTTCTGGTTCTGCATAACACCGAAATATCTTTCTAAGCTAGTGCGTGCATTCTTATCTCTTAATACAGTCATCGAATCAGGTCTTAGAAGCGCCCACAAATCAACCATAAGAAAAGGACAAGCGCTCAATTTATATGATATGTCCCAACCCCTTAGAATAAAGCAAAAGGATATGCAACACTAGTAGAGTGAAGTTCCCCTTTTATGGGTATATAGCTTGAACATGCTGGACAGCGCACATTTTTTGTCAAATTCCATTTCACTATTTCAAATCCGAAGCGTTTTATCAATAACTCGTTACAGTGAGGACAATATGTGTTTTCAAGATGATGCCCGGGCACATTCCCAATATACACATAATTCAGACCAACTTCTTTAGCCACAGCATAGGCTTTTTCTATGGTTGTCACTGAAGTCGCAGTTATTCCAGTCATTTTATAGTCCGGATGAAATCGCAGAAGATGAAAGGGTGTATCTCTGTCTAGATTGTCACGAACCCAGATAGCCAGCTCTTTAAGTCTATCCACGGAATCTCCGATTTTTTGGATTATGAGGTTGGTAATTTCAATATGAATGCCGTTACGCCTCATTTCGATCAGTGTATCAAAAATTGGCTCAACTGAAGGTACCCGGGAAAACTTTCTGTAAAAATCTGGATCTGCTGCTCCTTTGAAGTCTACTGTTGCTGCGTCTAAATAGGGAGCAATAGTTCTAACCGCTTCTGGAGTCATGTATCCATTGGTCACAAAAGTGTTGAAGAATCCAACACTATTTGCGATTTTAGCTGTATCGTAAGCGTACTCAAAGAATATGGTAGGCTCAGTATATGTGTAGCTTATCCCTTCACAGCCATTGTCTCTAGCTGCTTTTACCACATTCTCAGGTGGAAAATGGTGTCCAACGATTTCTCTTTCTTGACTTATCTGCCAATTATCACAGAATTGACAGCGAAAGTTGCAGCCTACTGTGGCTATGGATAATACTAGTGCTCCAGGATGAAAGTGCGCTAGGGGTTTTTTAGTTATAGGGTCAACGCATGCAGAGCAAGCTTTGGCATAGTTTTGAGTATATAAAGTTCCCTTCTCATTCTTTCTAACCAAGCAGAAACCGGTTCCATCATTATTTATTTTGCAGTGGCGTGAACATAAAAAGCAATGAACCTTTTGATCAGGCAACTTTTCATATAACATAGCTTCATGTAAAGACAAAAATGACCATCTCAGTAGTAATTGTGCATTTTCGTAATAGATATTGTTTCTCACAAATCTTAAATATTACCGTTTGGTAATTACCTTTTGGTAATTAAACAAGTCTAAAGTATGGTCGCATATGCAACAGGAGAAAAAACAGACTGTATCAAATTATTAGGGATTTCTTATGAAAACAGAAATACTGGATATCGATTACAATGGATATGTCAATCTACTAGGAACCGCCCACTTCACCAGACGGAGTCTTATGGAAGCCTGTGAAGCCGTGCAGATGCTTGAGCCAACGGATTTGGCAATAGAGTTGGATCTGCAGCGCTTCCAATTTCTGAATAGAAGATGTTTTGGTTGTCCAGATCAGGCAGAGTGTTCAAGAAGATGTGAATTTGTTGGAGCCACTGATGCCTTAGGCAACGTAAGTGCAAATATTTGGCTTATTGATATGTCTGAAAGAGAAATTTCAGAAAGGATTCGACGGCTTTTGCCATATTCTAGAAACTGGTGGTTTTCGATGGTGACTTTTGCGTTTTGGCCCCAGCTTGAGGGAGATAGAGACAAGGAAGTATTATTATGGGAAAAAGGATACAAGGAAGAAGTTCTGAAGCAACATACAAAAAGATTAGAGGTATTACGAGCAAAGTCTCCTCACTTATGGCGTGTCTTGATTGACGAAAGGAATACGTTGATGGCTGCGAGGCTTGCGTGGATTGTAACACAGAATTTAAAGGCGGAAAAGGAAGTAAGGGTTTTGGCTCTAACAGGAGCAGCCCACGTAAAGGGAATTGCTGCGTTGTTGGGTTGTCCAGCACAGCTAGGAGAAGAGCTACGAAGACTGAGACTAAAGTTCACAAGTCCACAGTTGATACGAAGAGTTAGCGTAAATTAGATTGAGATAATCTTCTCATGATTAATTTGTTCACCAGAACCAAGTTGCCTCCACGTATAGCTTTGCATGGAGTGGAATTTGCGCCAACATTTTTTGAAGACCGACAAGCTCGAAAGAGTTTTGAATAGAATCGAATATTTCATAAGCGAGGTAGGTGTCATTTAAATGGCGAAAATAAAAGTTGGGCTAGCTGGGATTGGAAATTGCGCCTCAGGCTTTGTCCAAGGCTTAAGTTACTATAAGAATCCTAAGAATCAAAAAGATTCCATTGGCCTCAGACAGACGTTTTTAGCAGGTTATCATCCCAAGGATATTGAAGTCGTGGCAGCTTTTGATGTCGATGCAAGAAAAATTGGAAAGGACTTATCAGCAGCAATTTTTTCAGAGCCCAATAATACTTTGAAGTTTGCCGAAGTTCCAGAATTAGGTGTCTCTGTGCATAAGGGACAGGTTTTGGATGGACTGGGAAGCTACCTTAAAGACGTAATAAAAGTTGGTGCTTCGCCGGCAGCTAGTGCGTCGCAAGTGCTGAAAGAAACTGATGCGGAAATGCTAGTGAGTCTTTTGCCGGGTGGAGCAGCAAAAGCTACTCAATGGTATGCAAAAGAGGCCCTGCACGCTGGTTGTGCCTTCATTAATGTTACACCAGTTAGAATCGCTAGTGACTCAACCTGGGATGAACAATTCAGAAATGCGAAGTTGCCAGTTGTAGGCGATGATTTAATTGACCAGATTGGAGCTACTACCTTGCATAAAATGTTGATAAAGCTTCTTGACGAACAAGGAGTTCGCATTTCAGAGACTTATCAGCTGGACGTAGGTGGTGGAACGGAGTCTTTGGATACCTTAGAAAGAAGCCGAGACACTAAACGCATCGCAAAGACAAAAACCATTAGGACGACCCTACCCTATGAAACCTCGATAGTAGCGGGAACGACAGACTACGTTGATTTTCTGCGGAATAGACGAGACAGCTACTTGTGGATAAAAGGAATGTATTTTGGGAAGGCTCCAATGGAAATGGAATTAAGGCTGTGCACGGTTGATGGTCCAAATGCAGGCTCTGTTCTTCTGGATGTCATTAGGGCAGTTAAGGTTGCTCTTGAAAGAGGGGAGTCAGGAGCAATACAAAGCATATCTGCTTTCGCCTTTAAACACCCACCCGAAATAGTGTCGTTTAGGAGAGCAGCACAATTATTCAAGAAATTCTTGTTTGAAAAATGAGTAAGAGTTCATCCATGAATAAATTTGAAGGATGGCAGGAGGACAGGGTCTCATTGATTCCTATTTTCTGTTTTCTTGGAACATAAGATCTGCTTCGTATTATTCCCAATCCGAATATCTACTATCTTTCTCGCTTTCCCTCGATGAATTCCTCTACCCATCTCCTTGCCAGGTCATCAGGAATTTGGACGGGTGGATGTTTGAAGGCGTAGGAGGATATGCTGGTCAAAGGCCCTGAAACTCTTCTATCTTGCGCAAGTTTTACAGCTCTTATGACATCTATAGCAACGCCTGCACTGTTGGGGGAATCTTCAACCTCCAGTTTTGCTCTAACTGAGATAGGCTGGTCTCCAAATTTTCGTCCTTTAATATACAAATAACAAATTTTCTTGTCCTCAAGGAAGGGCACATAGTCAGAAGGTCCAATGCGGGTTGGAACCGCATAAGGAACAAGGCTTGTAACTGCCTCGGTCTTGCTAATCCGCTTTGTCTTCAGTCTATCTTCAACAGTCATGTTCAAGAAATCCGTGTTTCCACCAAGATTAAGTTGATAAGTCTCCTCAATTTTGATTCCTCGATCAACGCACAACCTTGCTAAATTTCGATGCAAAATTGTGGCACCAAGTTGGCTCTTTATGTCATCACCTGCGATGGGAAGTCCATGGTCTCTAAACTTCTTACTCCAATTTTCATCTGAAGCAATAAATTCTGGAATGCAGTTGACGAGAGCACATTTTGCCGCAATACATGCTTCAGCATAATGCAAGGTCGCCTTGTGACTTCCTACTGGCAGGAAATTTACCAGCATATCAGCTTGTGTCTCTGAGAGGATTTGCGAAACATCAGAAACCTCGGTTTCTTTATCATCATATGCATGAAAGGGTGTCTTCATATGAGATGCCACACCATCAAGTGCAGGTCCTGGAACCACTTTGACTCCTATAGGAGGGACATCAGCAAACTTCGTGCAAACATTTGGTTGCACCCATATAGCCTCTGCTAGATCTTTTCCAATCTTATATTGATTAACGTCGAAAGCAGCTACACACTTGATGTTGCGAACATGGTACCCACCAAAAATTACATGCATGAGCCCAGGCACCTTAGTCTCTTCTTTTGCGTTTTTATAGTACTCAATGCCTTGGACCAAAGCTGAAGCGCAATTACCAACCCCAGCTATTGCAATCCTGATTTCCATTAAAGTCGCCTGACAAGATTACTAATTCCACATATAAATTGATACGAAATACCCATGTCCCTGTCCCCACACATATTAATGGAAGATCTAACGACCAAAGGGTGTCTTACCTGTTCAAGTCGAGGTTTAAGATTCGGTCGAAGTTAACCTATTGCAAGAATACCCTCAAAAATTTGAGCTTCGTCTACCTTCAACTCTCTGGCCAACCAAAGTTTCAATAACTTCTCATCTTTAGGCAATTCACCATTATATGTTAAAACTCGCCCATTCTTCAAAGCATCAGCCTGAAAACTCTTCTCGGTTTCTCTAAACAGGAATGAAACTGTGTCTGCACTCTTCGCTAAAGTTTTGAAGTCATCCCATTGCTTACATCGAACTATAACCGGTGGGCCTTTTAGATGGGGGGTCGCTTGCACAGGCGATGGTTGTGTTCCAGGAGAAGAAAAAGTATTAATCAATCCTGTAATCTCATTTTGCAGTGTGGAAAGGCGTTCTTCAACTCTATCAATTTTGTCGCCCATTTCCCCAGTTTGGCCAACAGAAGATGTTACGTTGCTCAGTTCCCCGATTAAACGGTCTAAATCCTTCTCATGTTCCCTCAGAACATTAATAATAAAATCGAGTGCTTCCAAGGCTTCATCTTTTGAAGGAGTTTTTTTTACCATTTAGCTCGGGTTTCTCCTCGCAAGGTCTTCAGAATAATAAAAAGTATGCAAGATAGATAAAGCTAGTGCATCGAGAAACAATATCCCTATGAATACCCAGCTATCCGTATTGTGAATATAAAGTCTTGTGAATATGTATCGTTTGCAAATGTTGTACTAGTATACAGATAAAAGAAACCCAGTAAAGTTTTCAGATAGTGAATACATTATGCTAATGAGCAAATCGAGAGCATCCTTAATAATCATTCAGAATTAAGTGAAAGCCATGGGCGTCCTTTCAAGAGCAAAATATTTTAACTCACAACCCCAAACATAGAGATGAGGAAAAACAAATGCCAGTAGCTTTTGTTCTAATAAACACGGAAATAGGATCCGAAAGCGAGGTTCTGAAAACTTTGAAAAGTGTTGAGGGAGTGGTCGAAGCCTACGCAGTTTATGGAGTTTATGACGTTGTCGCAAAAATAACTGCAAACACTATGGATAAGCTCAAAGAAATAGTTACATGGCATGTACGACGACTCGACAAAGTTCGTTCAACACTGACCATGATTGTCGTAGAGGAACCTTCAACACCCAAGTGATTTTTCCCCTTTTTTTGGGTTGGAACTTGACTCCCAGTCTAACTTAGCCGCGTTACTTCACATCTGTGGATCGGTTCAGGAAGGGAAAAAAATTGGTGGACCCAGTTACACTTGCATTGATCTTAGGAGGCTCAATCATTGTGATAGGCTTCCTAGGAAATTATCTTTTTGAACAGACAGGTTTTCCCGACATGCTCTGGCTCATAATTTTGGGAATACTGCTTGGTCCACTAGCAGGTCTGATAGACGCTGCTTCCATAATGAGCTTGGCTCCATATCTAGCTAGTTTAGCTCTTGTCTTCATTTTGTTTGATGGAGGAATGGCAATGAACATAGATCGCGTTGTCTCTGAAAGTCCACGAGCGATTGTCTTAGCTCTCACCGGTTTCACATTGAATGTGATAGCAATCACGCTCTTCATGACCTACTTTGTCATACCAGGCGTACCTCTTTTGTATTCCTTGTTGTTTGGAACGATGCTGGGAGGCAGTAGCAGCATCGTAGTAATCTCGCTGGCTTCAAGAATAAAGGTTACTGAAAAGTGTTCAACAATATTAAGCTTGGAATCAGCGATCACCGATGTTCTATGCATTGTTTTTTCGTTGTTGATAATTGAGATTATATTAAAAGGAACAGCTTTAGATTTGGTAATAATCAGCGGAGCGATAATCAACAGATTTTCAATTGGAGTAATCCTTGGAGTAGTCTTCGGCTTCGTTTGGATCAATGCATTAAAGAAAATTGCGAGAGCAACATATGCCTATATGTTGACCTTGGCTATCGTGCTCTTGGCATATGCGCTCTCAGAATTTCTAGGCGGAAGTGGCTCGCTCTCTTCCCTTCTTTTTGGCATCATGCTAGGCAACGAAAAGGCAATCTACCGAATGCTCAAGAGGGAAAATCCATCAAGTGCCGCTGTAGATGTTGGCTTGAAAAGGTTTGAGTCTGAGGTTGCATTCTTCTTGAGGACGTACTTCTTCGTCTACATAGGGTTAATAGTTACAATTAGTAGTGTTACAACCGTTATTATAGGAGTCGCCCTTTCTCTATCACTCTTGCTGCTTAGGTTTGGAGTCATAGCAGTCGCTACTTATCGGTGTAGTGATTTAGATAGAGAGCGCCCAATTATGAACATAATGCTCACAAGAGGCTTAGCAGCAGCTGTGCTGGCAACAGTTCCCTTGCAATACACTGATGTGACCAAATATCCCGAGGCAGGTCCCTTTTTCCAAACTTTGTCACCAATTTATGCTAATGTTGCCGTCGTAGTAATTTTGGCTACCGCGATTGTTGCCACCATTGGCATTCCCCTACTTAGAAGAAAGCACGCATAGTTACGCGGGCAAACGCGGACAGAAGATAGCCACATAGAAAGACCTAAGTATAATCGGACATGCAGAAAGCGGTGAAGGTTCATGGCCACTCTACACATAGGCTTCGATGACACAGATTCTCCAAGAGGAGGATGCACTACATATATAGCAGCAATATTGGTAGAAAAATTACTCAAGATAGGGATAACTTTCAAAGATTATCCGAATCTCATCCGTTTAAACCCAAATGTACCCTGGAAGACTCGAGGTAATGGCGCTCTTTGCCTTCGAATTGTACATGAAGAAGACGAAGCAGACACAATAATTGACACCGTAACTGACACTGTAGAAGAGCATTCTGATTTGTCTTGTAGAAATACCGACCCAGGTGTTGTTTTCTTTCAAAACGCGCGAATTCCTCGTAAAATTCGGATTTTCGCGAAGAGAACGATTCAAAGTGTCGTAAATATGGAGGAAGCTTTGAGACTTATCAAGAAATTCAACGCAGAGGCATTCGGTTTGGGATCGGGCTATGGTATAGTTGGAGCCCTAGCTGCAATTGGTGAAACCTTAATTGGCGATCATACTTTCGAAGTTATAGCATATAGGACTAAAACAAGACGAAATACTCTACGCCAAATAGATGCCAATTCAGTAAAGGAAATGGACCAGAAGACTTCGCCAAATACCTTCAACAATATTGATCCTGAAACCCGGCGAATTCTTATAACCCCAAGAGGCCCAGATCCCATTCTTTATGGCATAAGAGGAGAAACAGCAGAAGTAGTAATTCAAGCTCATAAAATGATCCAAACCTTAGAACCTGTTGAGAGATGGGTAGTTTTTCGAACTAATCATGGAACGGATGCCCATTTACATGAAATCCAAAAAATAAGTGAGATCAAACCTTACCATCCAGTTATCGCAACTGGCACAGTTGCTTCTCAGCCAAAGATAGTTCCAAGAAGACATAGAATATTCTCCTTAGCGGATGAAACGGGGAAAGTCGACTGTGCAGCATATGAACCGACAGGGACTCTACGAAAAGTAGTAAGGCAATTAATTGTTGGTGATTGTGTCGAGGTTCATGGAGGCGCCAAACCACGTTCGACCAGGACCCCATTGACCATTAACCTTGAAAAGCTGCGAATCCTCAGTCTAGCGCCTAAACTAAAGTTCAGGAATCCTGTGTGTCTGGAGTGTGGCAAACGAATGAACTCCATGGGCACGGATCAAGGGTTCAGATGTTCAAAATGTAATTATCGATCCATAAAGGCGCAGAAGACAATGATTAAAGAGAAACGTGTGCTAAATCAGGGGCTCTTCATCACATCTCCTCGATCGCAAAGACATCTGACCAAGCCTTTCAGCCGTTATGGAAAAGAAAAGGCAGGGAAACCCGCAAAAATCTTACCTCAATGGCATTGCCCATAACCTATTCTCCTTTTGTCTTGAACATCTCAAAAAGCAAGTTGTAAAGCTCTTCTCCACCTTCAACCCTAGTAAAAAGATCTTTCTCTGCTTTCAAGATACGACTAGCGATGTTGTAGGTTTTACGCCATTCCAACTCTTTCCACATTAACCTGTAATTCTTATGTTCAATCCATGCCCTGAAAATTAGGACGATAAACATACACAAAGTAACTATCAAGTTCAGCAAATATAATTGCAGCAAATCCAACAACAACGTGCTCCTTGGATAAATCCAATCATGTAGTAGAGCGCTTGCTATTTTTAAAACTAACCAGAAGGGGAAATTGCAGTTTGAAGAGATTCTCCAACATTCCATAAACCTGAAAACAATTTCTCTGTTATCTTAGCAAAAGCCCCGTAATTTGTCCACAAAGCAGAGATCTTCACTCGCCTTGTTTTATTATAACAGCCTTTAGCGTACTTTCCTATCGTAAGAAGAAGGTATTCCTGATCTGACAGAATAAACGTAGGCATATCTTTAGCTTCAGATAAAGCAAACCTTACATCGATCGTCTCAGTTTTCTCTATGAAGAATCGGTTTTTTGGCGATTCATAAGTCAACAACTTAACATTGTAATTTCTCTTTGCCGAGGAGTCCAACAAGTCAAAAAGCCCAGAGTGATAAAACCTAGCAAGATCTTCTTCAGATGTGAAGATCTTGATTTCTTTCTTAGCTTTTTTGACGATCTCAATAGCTTTCAGGTCAATCTGTTCTTCCCCTTCTAGTATCTGAAAGACCTCTTTTCTTTCATATTCCACTATTGGTTGCGGGAAAGATCGCCAGACTTCAACTAGCTCTCTCTTTTTTCGTTCTAACTGCCTTATTCTCAACTTCTTTGCTTCAATCAGAGTATCGACAGCACACTCAAAGGGTATGGCGATGAATTTCAGAGGCTTCTCAAACACGGATGATACGAGACCTTGTTTTTCCAAATCTCGGAGTATCCGATATGTTTCCGTCCTGTGGAAGCTAAGCGCTTCGGAGATTTCACTTGCCTTTTGTTCCATGGAACGTGCGAGATACACATAAACCTGGATCTCATTCTTAGATAGCCCCAATTTCTGAAATAGGCTTTCAATCTCAACATGCCTGATTAACATGCCATCTTTTTTGATAAATTTCTGCAGGCCAGTGTTTTCGCTATAAGATTTGACAACATGCACGTGCTTCGGATCGTTTATCACTAGTTTCATGAGTTAGCCCTCTCCATTAAATCCTTCGAATCGAAGCGACTCAAATTTAGATTTAATTTCTATTTTACCCTTCTGAACTTACAATATGAATATCAAATCAACAAGCGGATATATTCCTGAAAGAGACATATGAATGGATGCAAAATAAGGTGTATATTAAGATTGGAGATATTTTTCATAGTTACCATCTGTTCCCATCACTGAAAGGTTGTAGAAGGCAAAAAGCATGGATTATTTCGGCGATGAAACTGTTACTGTTCAGGGAAAAAAATGGAAGTGGAAAACCTTCAAAACCACCGAAGGTTATCCCGTTTCTAATAATCTTCTCGATTGGGTGATTGGGCAAGAACGAGCTCTGAACGAATGCTATTTGTGTCTAGAAGAATGGGTTCACAAGCTAAAACATCTTGAAAAAGAAGAATGGTATGAGGCATGGAAAGATCCTAACAAGGAAAAACCTAATACCACAAAAACTGCACCTCCTGGTCCTTATCTTCTTCTTCTAGGTGATCCTGGAACCGGAAAATCTCTCATTGGCAGAGCTTTGGCAGCTCATCTGACAGAGCTGTACAAGAAACAAAAGATACAATTACAAGATGTCATCTGTTGGCAGAATGAAATCATTCCAAGTGAACCAAAAATTTCGTCCCATCCAGCAGGCGAAGGAAAAAACCTAATTTTCAAAGAAAAACTAAAGGAGACCAAAAAGCTCTTTCTTCAAAGGGTCGGAGTAAAAGCACTCACCTATTTAATGATAATAGTGGCCTCAATTTTCATGTTTGCAGGTTTTTACTATTTGTGGGGGCAAAAGGTACAGTGGGATGAAAATTTAGCGGGAGGCTTTGGAATCCCAATTCAGGAGGTGTATGGAGGCGACTTTACTAAATACATTTTAGATGCATTTGTTTCCATAGGTACCACCACTTTTCTTCCAGCAGGCATGATGCTCATGTTCCTCATATTAGTAGTAGTTCTAGGACGCTTTGGAATGATGGGGGGAGCCAAAGGTGTAGGGGGAGCCAAAGCAACAACAGTGCCAAAACTCATAGTAGACAATTCAAAAAAAGTAGCCCCTTTCATAGATTCAACAGGCCATGGGTCTGCACAACTATTCGGCAGCATTGCGTGGGATCCTCTGCAAACTGGCGGATTAGGAACGCCGGAGCACCAGAGAGTCACAGTAGGCGATGTTCATCGGGCACATATGGGAATTATCTTCATTGATGAAATTAAGAATCTCAAACCCGCTGAAGCAGTTACTCTTTTGACTGTATTAGAAGATGGGCAGCTGCCAGTTACATTGAGAAGTCGCTGGGATGAAGGCAATACGGCAGCTATGGCTGTAGCTACTGAACCGATACCCTGCATGTGCTTTTTAGTAGGTGCAGGTAATTTCGACAGTATAGGTCAGATCCATCCTGCACTGATGGATAGAATATATGGTTATGGCAAAGTAGTTAGAATGAATAATGACATGCCCAATAGTATGGAAAATCGTCGTAAATATGTTCAATTCATTGCTCAAGAAGTTGAGCGTTTCCATTTAATTCCTTTCAGCAGGGACGCTTGTCGGGAAATCGTGGATGAAGGGCGTCGGCGAAGCAATAAAAGAGATAGATTGACAACAAGATTTCGTCCAATGATATCGATAATCAAGACTGCTGCAACCTTGGCAATACTGGAAGGATGTGGAACTGTTGAAAAGAGGCATGTTGTTGATTCCATCGAAAAACACTGCAAAACAATTCAAAAGCAGATTCTTGAACATCAGATAAGCGAGAGAGGGAAACTTCTCGACATTAGGCCAGAAGGGGCAAGACTTGGGCAAATCTATGGTTTAGCAGTTGTTTCCGATCCTTATAGTGGTGAAATGACAGGCAATGTGTTGACCGTTAAGGGTTTTCTGGATAAACGGGACAATGGAAAGAACAATCACTTAAAAGGATACTATAAGGTTACGGGAATAGCAAAGGGAGGAAAGGAACGATTCATAACAGATAGTGTTGCCAAAGTTAGAAGTGTTATCCTACAGAAATATGGGGCAGACATCGCTCAGGACTTTTTTACACATATAGATTTTGCTCAAGCTTATGGCATTGATGGACCAAGTGCAGGTGTTACAATGACTATTCTGCTTTGTTCTCTGATAGAAGGAAAGCCGATTCGTCAAGATGTTGCTGTCACTGGCGAGATTAATGTAGGTGTTGATGGAGAAGTCCCTGTCACAGCTGTGGGAGGATTGCATGAGAAAATCAAGGCTGCTGAAGCTTGGGGGTTCAAGAGAGTCATAATTCCTGCAAAGAATTACAAGCATTCAATAGACCCCCAAGATTACCATATAGAGGTAGTAGCTAGCGAGACTTTGGAAGGCTATTTAAAAGAGTGTCTAGTTGATTAGTGAAGCTCACAAGAACCCGAAGCAAAAACGGCTGATTTCCCCGTCACATAACCGAAAGAGCTAATTCTTAATTTGCTCTAGTTTTCTGATTAGAGGTGATGTTATGGGGAAGAAAGAGAAGCGGACAGTTGAAGATACAGCTGAGAAAACCGGAGAGGTAATTGGTAAAGGTGTCAAGAAAGGCTGGGGAATTACCAAGGGCATTGGGAAAGGTTTTATGAAAGGCGTTAAAGGAGACAAGGAGAAGAAAGAAAAATAGATTAGCCAAGATCCAGATTCTCCCTTAACAAGCGTGCACTTAACGGGCGGGGTGGGATTTGAACCCACGACCACAGGCTTAGGGGGCCTGCGCCCTATCCGGACTAGGCTACCCGCCCATCAATCGTGTTGTTAACGGGGTCAGAAACTTTAAGAGATGTTTTCTCTGAAGCCTCTGTTGCATGTAATCAATCAAGGCTGCCTTCATCATCGAGAACCACTTATCTAGGTTTTTTGGCTTTGAAGAGCAAAGTGTAAGGTATTCTCCTCCAGATGTTATACTCCTTTTCGGATCCTTCCCAGTAGTATGGAACTCTCCTTTTCTCTTCTTCTGTCATTTTGTCCAGTGGAAAGGGTTCAGGTTCAAGAACTTTCGTAACTATGAAACCAGCAGATACAATCGAGTTGAAATAATCTTGGAATGTCCTGTGATAGCCATAAAACTTAGCAGATCTCTTGTCAAACTTCCATGTCCAAGTCCGTCTTCTGCTATCGAAGTAGTTGCCTAAACCCCACAATTTTCTCTTACCATATCGTACAGCTCTTCCTCGATTGGCAATAGGATGAACTACACAGAAAACAAACAACCCTCCTCCTCTCAAGACTCGAAAGGCCTCATGAAAAGTCTGGTCATAATTTTCGGAGTATCCAATGGCACAAGAAGAAAGAACAATGTCAAAGATCTCGTCAGAAAACATGGTCATATTTTCCATGCTTCCAACATGAAAAGAGACTTGTATCCCTTGTTTATTTGCCAAAGTGTTGGCATACTTAATCTGCTCCTCTGAGATATCCAAACCTACTGATTTAGCGCCCCATTTAGCTAGTGTAATTGCATTTTGCCCTCCGCCACAGCCGATTTCGAGGATGTCTTTTCCTTTAACATCCCCAAGTAATTTCAGTTCTTTTTCACCAGGAGAAATCGGACCATAATGTACATCATCAAGGGAAATCCTAACAGAGGCCTGATAGTCCTTGGAAATGATGTTCCATCCCTTTTTGGCTGACATCTTTGCTCACTCTGCCAAGCAGATGTTTTGCCCTTGTTTTATGGCTTGTGGAAGAAATGCATGTGTGGTGTATCATTTCATCCTAATAAGCTCATGATATCGATTTCTAGAAGTATTATCAATATGCTCACAAGTAAGGCTAAGAAAGAGAGCAAGATCAGACGTTTTTCAACTCTGTGTATCAATCCCAGATCTTGAAGGGATAATATACTATCTAGAGCATAGTTTTCAGATGTAAGTAAAGATAATTCCCGCGAAATATTGTTGATGGCAAAGTTCAAGGTAGTTTCTATCTCTTCTGTTGCTTTTATCGATAAAACTACACCTTCACGAATGTTTAGCATTTGCTCCCGCTGAGACCACAGGACGCGTTCCAAGGTTGATATCATCCGTTTTGTCGCAAAGACTGAACGACTTATTTCTTTATTTCCTGGATTTTCTAATGCTTTCTGTTCTAATGAGTCGATAAATTCTCTTATGTCCATCAACGTATCTAGGTTTTCATTGGTCAACTCATGGAATAATCGACTAAGTATGAACAAGGAGTTCATGTCTCCTTCACAAACTTTTCCGACACAGTCTTCAAAGGTTTTCAATGCATTCTTGAAGGCTTGTGAAGAACTCTTGCTACGAATCGTGATGAATATACCACTTGTTTTTGTAAGTACATATACGGGTGACACATGTAGCTTTCCGGTATAGATGGCTTGAGAAACTGAGAAGAATATGAAACCGTTCACTTTTTCAGGACGCGAAATGCTCTTCTTTTTCTTGATTTCTTCGAGTATTCTGGGTTCTTTAACAAAATTCTGAATTATTTCGAATTCCAATTCATCTGGCTGCATGGCATCAAGCCACATCCAATTAGCCTCTTTAATTGTCCTCTCCAATTCTTTTTGGGAATCCACATCTTGGGCGTGTAACTCATTTTTCTTTGTTACAGTGTACGCCCACATCATCGAATTGTAATCACCAAATAAACTCAGAAACCCAGGTAGCCACCTTATAAAGCTATGCATGCATTAAGCCAAGGCTAGCTCCGCAAACGATATGTCTTTCATTTACTACTCAATAGAAGAGAGAGTGACATATGAAAAGACTCCCTTGCGGTATGATCCTCTTTTTTCTCTGTTTGTTGCTACCTGCATCCTTAGCTCAGTCTTATACAAACTTGTCAGTTTCCGAGGCAAAAGCAGCGATTGATTCCAACCCTACTCTAGTTGTTCTTGATGTCAGAACTCAAAGCGAATACGATGATGGACATATTAGGAATGCTAAGCTGATTCCACACACTGAGCTTTCGTTAAGATTAAATGAACTCAATCAAACCGATGAGATTCTAGTCTATTGTAGGGCGGGGAGTAGAAGTGCTATTGCGAGTCAAATTCTTGTGGATGCTGGCTTTCAGAACATCTACAATATGCTTGGAGGAATACTTGACTGGATAGATGCGGGATATCCAGTATATGTAAAATACTCTTCAATCCAAGTGGCAATCAATAACGCCTTTGAAGGAGACACAATACGGGTTTCCTTAGGAACCTATTATGAAAATGTTGTTGTGAATAAGACTGTTTCTCTTATAGGGGAGAACAGGGAGACAACAGTAGTTAGCGGTAATGGAGTTGGGAATGTTCTCAGCATAATTCGAGAAAATGTTACTGTTGCAGGATTCACAATAAATAACAGTGGAAGTGTTCCATATGATGCTGGAATCTACCTCGATAATGCAAGCTTTTCCATAATAGAAGGGAACGCCATAAAAGGGAACCTATATGGAATTATGATCTATGCTTCATCCAATTATGTTACAGTAAAGGATAACAACATCACAATCAACGATTTCGGAATAAGATTCTTTTCCAACTCACACTATGGCAATATATCCAGAAATTACATAGCAGACCATAGCTATGGTTATGGTATTGGAGCAACTTCCTCAAATTACACCAATATATCGGGCAATATAATTCTAAACAACTATGCTGGCATTCTTCTGGGCGGTATTATCACAGGGAGTACCAGTCACAATGTTGTCTTTCAAAATATCATAGATGGATGTGAGGAGTACGGAATTGAAATCGGCGGGTATTATTCACAAAACAACATCTTCTATCACAACAATCTCGTTAATAACAATCAGCAAGTCCTCATCTCGCCAGAAGTAAGCCACCCTAACTTTTGGGATAATGGTTATCCTTCAGGCGGAAACTACTGGAGTGATTATAATGGCACAGACTCCTCAAGTGGTTTTTATCAAAATGAGACAGGCCCCGACAGAATTGGCGATTCTCCTTATGTAATCAGCGGGAGTAATCAAGATAATTATCCTCTAATATACCCGTATGGATTCTTTCCATGGGACGTGACTGGCGACGACTACGTTGGAATTGATGATATTGTAGCCGTAGCAGAGCATTTTGGGCAGGATCCTGTTCATCCAGATTGGGACTCAAAGTATGATATCAATGGAGACAACTACACAGGCATTGACGATATTGTCTTAGTTGCAGAGCACTTCGGAGAATCAATATAAACCCCCTTGCACAAAACCAAGCCGGCTATTAGCTTGCTGGTCGCCTTGCTCTTCTGTTTTTCTTGTGTGAACCAGGGGGTTATTATGCTTTAACAATAATTGCGGTGTAAGCTGGACTACCTGAATCTATTAACTCTTGAATCACCCATCCTGTATCTTTGAGAAGATCTTCCATTTCCTTTGGGGACACATGCAAAAGGTCAAACCATTTAGTTGCATATCTTCTGAATCGTATTCTAATTCTCCATTGCCCCCCAGTCTGCCGCGTCTCCTGTTGAGTTCGGCTTGAAGATAATACTGTTGACAGGAATGCTTTCCACTTGCTCTACTCCTCTTTGCTTTGCCATCTTCACAGCTAAGGGTGACTTGTCAATTCCTAAAACCTTCAAGCCTTTGCCTTGTAGGTATAATGCATGTCTTCCAGCGCCACAGCCAATGTCCAAGATTCTCCCTTTGACAAATTTTATTGCTTTCTTTTCATCTGGCATCCAGTACTCGAATTCAGTGAAGTATAGTTTTGGATTTGTAACATCGATATAGCCATCCTCTCTCTCGATGACTTCAAAGCTTTTATTGCCTCTATAAAAAGCCCGGATTGCTTGACCTACAGCGTCTTCTTCTGCGTCTATTGTACTGGTCTTTCTCATTGACTTATTCTCCCAACTCAATTATTATGTTATGGCGCCTAGTTCTGTACACGCGCAGAGTCGAATTTCGGCTTGAATCTTGCATTATCGGTAAAGAAGTCGATTATCCTGCATTTAGTTAGGAACTTTGCAGAATGTTTTGCTCCAGCAGGAATGAAGTACTCATCCCCTTTTTTGCGAACCACAGTATGCTCCCCGATTGTCAGCTTCATCTCTCCTTCCACTACAATCCCCCACTGGTCGTTATGACTGTGCTCTGGAACTTCTGCGAAGGACTCAATTTCAAAGAATACTATTTGATGATTCTCGCCCTGAGCAATCCATCCTTTAACACCCTTTAAGTTAATGTCAGCTTCCACCAAGTTAGTTATGATTTTTGGAAAATGAGGTTTCAATTTGTCCCCTTCTATGATTAGGTTTATTTCGATTAGAAAAAGAACCCTTTCTATTTATGACTTGTGGATTATGCCAAGTAATCTACTCGAAAAACGATGTTTAGCAGAAATTAGATTTATCTAGTTTAGCCCTTAACACATATTTTAGTGAAGGAAATGAATCCCGAGCAGGATGCTTTCGGACAGAAGTTGTTGGCTGCTTACAAGGGCGAGGAAGTTTATGAAATTATGGAGAGAGATGATGGATATATCGAGGCTATGGGAATAAAGGGTTACTTCTCTGATTTTAAAGATTGGGATCCAGTAGAACAGAAGGCCATGAAATTTGTCAAGGGGAGAGTATTGGATATAGGCTGTGGCGCTGGAAGACACGCTTTATACTTGCAGAAAGAGGAGATTGACGTTACTGGGATCGACATCTCCCCGTTAACAGTTAAGGTCTGCATGCTGAGAGGACTCAGAAAAGTCAGCGTCATGTCCATTGAAGAAATGAATTTCAAGCCGAGCTCCTTTGATACGATAATTATGATGGGAAACAATTTTGGCTTATTGGGGAGTTTCAAGAAAGCTACGAGTCTGCTAGGAAGGCTTCATATTATCACAACTGAGAAGGCTTTGATTGTTGCTTCAACTCGTGACCCTTACAAAACGGAAAACTCTGCTCACTTAGCTTACCACAAGTTGAACAAGGTCAAAGGGAGAATGGGGGGGCAAGTTAGAATAAGATCCAGATTCAGACAGTACACTGGCGAGTGGTTCGATTACATAATGGTCTCACAGGTAGAGATGAAGCAAATATTAGCAGGTACTGGATGGAGAATAAGAGAGCTTTTAGATTCTGAAAACTCCGGTTATATAGCCATTATAGAAAAGCGGTGATTAGGAGATCACATCGTTAAACAGACACTTGCATGTACATATGCTTGAATTGCTAGCTGGTTGGATTCCGATCTTTCTCTAGCTTTTTAATAATCGCCAAATATTTTTGATTGCCAGCTTTCTTTCTATAGGCTAGAAATCCTGCTCGTGTAAAGGCACTTTTCTGTCCATGTTCTGGATCATACTGATTGATGAATAGGTCACAGGGGAATTCTTTGCATAGTCCGCAGTGTTGAACATGGTGATCTCTGGCACATGCATAAAGCTTGCAATCACCCCAGAAGGGGTGGCCGCTGTGAGTTCCACACCCAAGGCAGTTGGGCTTTCTTTCTTTTTTGTAATAGGCACATGAACCACAATATGTGCCACAAGGCGCTAAGAGAGCATCTATCATTGTCTCTCACCAACTAGGCTTTCATTCAAAAGATATTCTCATACTTATGACTTATGGAAGAAGATGCCTATAGATAAAAACGCTTATGAAGCGTTGATAGAATTGAGATTCTTCTAGCATTATTTTTTTTCTTTGTCTCTCGTGGGTTTCTTTCTAAGGTGGTATGTCAAGGGATTTCGTATGGTCCTACAAATTGGATCAGGATTCACACAAATGCCATGAGTCTTCAGAGTTGAACAATTGTAGGTTTTGTATGGAGTTCTGCTCCCCCTTTGACCCGCAAGATGTTCCACTTGATATCGTGTTTTGTCTTCCCTAAAGTCTGAAACATTTGAAAACAAGTTGACGATCCTATCTGCGCTAACGCCTTGTTGAAATAGGTATGTCACTAAAGTGAACCTCTCAGCATGGGATAAATGTTGTCCTTTGGTTGTTCTATCCAAAAGATGCATAATGCAAGGAGGATACTCTGATTCTTTAGCCTGTATTTTCTGATCAAATTCTGTTAAGTGAGGCTTTCTTTTCAGAAATTCAGCTTTGATTTCTTCAATCACATCTTGGATTATCTGAGGAGTTTTCGTAATTTTTTCCTCAGTTCTGCCTTCTATGTATTTCTTTATCTCCTCTTGAAGCAGCCTACAAACCTCATTTTTGGTTACTGAAACCTGACCCTTAGAAAGTTGCCTATTCACTAGTTTCCATTCAGGAGCATGAACTAGTCGACCTCTCGTTGCATTGGGTAAGTAGTTCGTGAAATCCACTACATACGAAAAAGGTCTTTGTTTTGAGGGGTGGATCTTCCATTCAAAAAACTCTGCAATTCCTAGAATAATTTCATCTTTCTCTTTCAACAGGTAACTGTAAACCCTTTTTGCTTCTGATAAAGCATATCTCTCAGTGAGTATTTTGTCTTTCACACCTGTCACAACTAATATAGCAACGGGAAACGAAGCAATCTCAACCTCTGTTCTCTTATATGGCACCTGATTTTGCATATGTGCCAAGAATTCAAATGTGGCAGCTATTCTAACTTTTGCCCGATCGACAATGCTTTCAAGCTCTCCAAGGTCATTGATATCAATGCCTAATTCAGCGATATGTTTTCTTACTTGGGGTAGAAAAGGATATTTTACCATATCAGTTTGCGTTAAAGGTATACTTTCACCCAGACCTTAAAATTCTAGATGTCCCTCTTATGTTTTCCCTTTTAACATATTTCAACTCAAGAGTCTTCTAATGAAGCGCGTTCTGACATACGGGTATCCATGTGAAAGCATGAATGTCAGGTTAGTAACTAGATGTTAAGGCAGGTTAATTATGGCTGGCTTGAACAGAAGCTTCAGAAATCGACTCAAGCATCTTTTTGAGCAGAATATACGACCAGTTTTTCTGACCCGCGAAGGCTCTCTAAGTACTTTGCCACCACATTGCTTGCAACGATATAGTTTTTTAACCGTGAAGGACACCTTGGGAAAGAGGAATTTCACGCCTTAATAAAAGTTGCTGAATGCATCTTTATTGAGTAAGATCTTCTAGCTTGCATGCACGAGCGGATATGGTTCTGCGAGTCGCCGGCCTGCGGATGACGAGAAACGCGGCAGTACTTCTCTATCATCGTCATGTCTGCAAAAGAGTGAAGAATTAGGATTATTCGATCGAACTCTAGCAGACTTAAAGTTAAATAGATCACTCTTGAATATCTCTTGAGAGGTGTACCTAATGTGTGATTGTGGTTGCACTAATCCAGAAAAAAAGGTGAAAGATCCGAAACTGTGTTCTCCTGAACAAATAGCTGAATGTCACCCAGAAACCAAAGGCCATCCATGCGAAGAATAGGGGAAGAATGTAAGTATGAATTGGCTTAAAGGAAGAATAGTCGGAACGGTTGTTATCGTTTTCTGTTGGCTTGTATTTACAATCTCGTTCTTGGCATTCTACCCAACAGGTTTTGATATTTGGCAAAATTTAGCATTCTTCATCGTATCAG
>CP070649.1:947732-959177 GCA_020354575.1 Candidatus Bathyarchaeota archaeon
ATCCCATACAACTACTAATGTCGCAATCAACACTCTCATTATGGAGCTTGAGAAGACATATTCATACCATCTATATGGGTTCATCCCCTTCTTCAAATTTTCATTGTAGCTCTTGTTTCTTGCATAGGCAATTGCGAAATGTGCTATGGCAGAAATCAGGGTAAAAGAAGCGAGAATTGCTCCCAAATAACCAACGGTGAATGCGATTTGCGGTTTTGGTATCACTTCGAAGACTGGTGGGGTGATGCTTATGATGTCAATGTCAAGATAGAATGTGTATATGTCTCTGCTCCAGTCTAAAAGGAGCCCCAGCGCCAGCATTGTTACCCCTTGAACTAGATGAAGAATCCCTGCGGCAGTGTTGAAACGCTTCAAATATTTGAAAGAGATAGGTGAATCTGCAATTATTTTCTGTCTTTCTTTGTAGTTCATAAACACTGCTTGTCTGAAGAGCTTTTATGCTTTGTGTTAACTGGATTTTGCTATGCCTTCTCTGATTTGTGAAGCGTTTAGTATTCAGAAACTGTGCACGTGGTTTGTGATTCCATATTTTCCAGTTATCGGGTCTCTGAAGAGAGGTAGGCGCGGGGGATAGAAAGTGAAGAGCGCAAAGGCCACCCCTAACAAGACGAGAGCAACGAGCGAGATCGTGTTCAAGACCCGTGGGAATCGCCTATAGGTCAGCAGTTTGTAGCTAACTAGTTGTCCAACTATGACTGCTACCGCAAACGTAAGAATGTCGATGGCTAACACGCTTTCTCCAAGAACAGCCGTGTAAGAATAGAAAAGAATTGGTATGATGATGGGAATGAGGTAGATTCCAACAGTCTTGGCAAAAAGAAAGTTATTTGTCGATTGCTTGATTGTTCTATATTCCAAAAGAGCCCAAACCAAAGCTGGCCAGAAGCCAAGTTTTAGATGTTCCCACACACTCTCATTGACAGCTGAGAAGATTCCAACGGCTGGTTGATGACCAGATAATTCGAAAGTGAAATGCAGCAGGCTGCCAACAATCACTATGAAAACTATTCCTGCCAACTCGTAGCCAAAGATGGACTTTCTTTCAGACCTATTCACCGTCTTCACACTACGTAAATTTTAAGAAGTTGAGTATTAAAGCTATCACTGAACCGAGTGTAAAGGGTGTTTTGGTTTGGCTTTGGTTAAGCTGCCTAAGATGGCAACGTCTGAGATAGAGAAATTGCTTCAAGAACAAATGCTTTGCCGCATCGCGTTCAAGGGAGATAAATACCCGTACATGGCTCCATTCCAGTATGTTTTGATGGATGGATCGCTTTACTTTCATTTCACAGACTACGGCAAGAAGATGAAACTGCTTGAAAAGGACAAGCGAGTTTGTGTTGAGATCGAGAAGTACAGGCCGGATCTTAGCGAATATAACTTCGTTGTCTTGCGAGGTGAACTGGAAGTGGTGAGCGATCCTCAGGAAAGAGCTAAAGCCATCGACTGCATAGCGGAAGAGGGACAACGAAAACTTTCAACGAATTTTCTGGCTGCTCATGGTTTCAAGAAGGAGGAAGGTTGGGCTTCCTTCACTCCAGAAAGATCAGTGGTGATAGTCAAGCTCAAAAGAGTAATCGAGAAAGTCGGCCTTAAATCACCTGAATGATGTACCAAGCATGAGAATTGGTTATCCATGTATAAATACGTCAATAGGGTGTACAAGTAGCCGGACATTTCGGTTAAAGTCTTACTCGCCAAAACGTTTGGAGGAAACTGTGAAGATTAATCTCGCTTGTTTGGAAAGGGTGCTAAGGTTTAATCAGAAACACCAAATCCTCTTTTTCAGGATAACTTCCGATCTAGTACCATTTGCTTCACATCCAATCTGTAAATATGACTGGCAGGGAAGTTTTGAGACACGGTTCAAAACCCTTGGAAATTTCATCAGAAACTGTGGTATGAGAATATCCATGCATCCTGATCAATTCACGCTGATCAACTCCCTAGACAAAAAGGTGTTTGAAAACAGTGCGCGGGAACTTGGGTATCATGCACAAGTTTTGGATTTGCTGGCATTGGATGCTTCTGCGAAAATCCAGATTCATGCTGGTGGAATCTATGGAGATAAGGAGACAAGTATGAGAAGGTTTGTTAAACGGTTTGATATGCTTGATGAGCGGGTCAAGAGAAGGCTTGTACTCGAAAACGATGATAGCCGTTACAATCTCAAGGAGTGCCTTAAGATCAGTGTGGAAGTGGGAATTCCGTTACTGTTTGATGTTTTGCATCACGAAGTGAACAATTCTGGGGAAAATATAAGGGAAGCGTTCGAGTTATTCGTCCCCACCTGGAAATACGATGATGGGTTGCCAATGGTTGACTATAGTTCTCCAATGATAGATGACAGAAAGGGCAAGCATGCTGGAACACTAGACTTAAAAATCTTTAGAGAACTTCTGGAAGAGACAAAACCATTCGATTTTGATATCATGCTGGAGATAAAAGACAAGGAGATGAGTGCACTCAAAGCTATCGAAATCGCATCACAAGACGATCGTTTCTCAGTTGCCGAGAAGCACACATCTTGACTCAGACATACACCCATTTTTCATGCAAAGACACGCCTTCAAGCACCCCGCATTTCTGCGGGAAATGGTTATCTCGCGCCAAAATACCATGCATGCTAAACAAATCTGAGAGGTGAATTGCATGTCCAAGTGTGGTTTGTGTGGCGCTGAAGTCAGAGATCATCCAAAAATAGCTCCCGACGGGAAATGCGCTATGTGTGGCGCAAAGCTAGCGATCAAAGAGTAAGATCGAAGCTAGGCACAAGGCAATCTTTATTCCTTTTTTAGTTTACTATAATCTTTAAATATACATGCATATGTTTTCGATCTAATGTTCAGGATTATATCCGACGAGTCATTGCTACCTTCAAAGCATGCAAACACACTTTTCGTGCTTTTCTGACCAGCATTCATATTAGCCGAGGAAAATTTGGGTTAATCGTTTCATGTCATTAATTGCTATAGCATCAGTTCCAGTGAAAACTTGTGAAATGGTAGGTTTAGCTTCTGAACCTAAGGTAAGTAACAGCGAGCCTTTGTAGGAAATAGTCAACGTCAGGTCTTCTTTCTTTAATTCCTGAGCGAAGCTTTTCAGCATTGCGAGGTTCTTTAAAAGAGATTTATCTTTCACGTCTGCGTTCTTCAACAAGTCTATCAATAACTGCCTATTCATCAGATTGAAATCGATTCTTCCTTTCTCCACACTTAGGTGAAAGGTTTCAATTCCATTAGTTAAAATACTAGCGACACCTGACTTAAGCAAGCTAAATAGCCACATCAGCGGATTCAACCCTTGACCAAAGGTCGTGGAACCCGCTATTTTTCAGTGACGTAAAGCACATCCAAGACGATTGATCCATTGAGCTTGACTTTCACCATGCCAGTGTCGAGGGTCAAATCCTGGAAGCTCAATTTGATATCAGATTTTTTGCCAGCTAGCTTGTCGATTAGTTGTATCAAAATTTCGCCAAAATCACGTGTGGTTTTCTCCATATTTTACACCATTTTATGAAGACAGCTCCTCGCGTAAAAGCTTTTTGTGCATGCAAGTATACGCGATCAAAAGAAAAAATGGAGCATGAGAATGAAATCTACCAGGCAAATGAATAGGATCATTGCGGACATGTTAATTGTTAACTGACGGGTATCCTCCTTCTTATTCGTTGCTCGGCCTTGGAAAGCGCTTGCTGCCGCAAAAAGAGGTACAACGGAAAGTATTGCAATCCATCGTAGGTCTAATCGTCCTTCGAAAATTCCCGATATATGGATCGCCACTAGGGATGCTGCGCCTAGCATGGTTGCAATGACTGAGAGATATTTCGCTCTTTTCCTTCCCCATTTCACAGGTATGTTGGTCTTCAGTGCGAGCGTGTCACTTTCAACATCAGGCAACTCCACTGTTAGTATGAAGAAGAGGCCATAACAGCTCAGTGGAAAGACGAAGGCTAAAAATCTATAGTCTAGCACATTGGCCGCAGCAAAATATCCGATTCCTGGCATCAACACCCCTATCGCAAGCATTGTTACCAACTCCCCTCCTCCTCTATAGGCAAACTTCAGTGGTGGCGCTGTGTAAAACCATCCCATCAATCCTCCAAGAACTCCAAGCAAAAAGAACCAATACGAAGATGAATATGTAATGGTGAACCCTGCTGCTCCAATTATCGAGGCTGTGAGAAGAAGAAGGGCCATTTTGAGGGCAAAGCCCTGCAGTTCTGGATGATCAATGAGAACTTTGCTTCCTCCGGAAAAAACGGTTTTCATGGAATTCCTGTCAGCATCTCTATCAAAGTAGTCATTGCTGAAAGATACAGATAATTGCGCAAGGCCTAGGATCAGATATCCAAACACGAATCGTCCAAAATCAACATCAATTCCTCCGGACGCTGCTAGGAGGTAGCCTAATAAATACAGCATAAAGCCTAGAAATAAGAAATGGAACCTGGCAAGACGAACTACAAGTGATACTCGAGCCAGTATTGTACTCCCCTCAGATGGCCATATGGGGTATCTCCAGCATGAACGCATGCCCTTATCAGTTCTGGATAAACCCCAAAGAATAAAAACACTTCAGCTTCACATAAGCTTGGTGTTTTAATTGCATATTCTTGATACCATAAAAACTCGACGGAGCATAAGGAAATACAAGGATAAACCCGTCGAAAAGAAAAAATTGTTTAACGTTCTGGAAGCTGCGAGGCTTGCACCGTCAGCGATGAACAAGCAACCGTATAGATTAGTGGTGGTAACTGAGAGAGAGATTGTAAGAAAGCTAATCTCGACGTGCAATCAGGATTGGACAACTCCGATGATCATTGTTGTATGTGCTTTTCCGAGCGAAGCATGGACTCGAGAAGACGGAGAACAATATTGGAAAGTTGATGCTGCCATCGCAATGCACAATATTTCAATGGTTGCAGTTGAAGAAGGTCTAGGGACTTGCTGGATAGCCGCATTCAAAGAATACGAAGTAAAACGAATCCTAGGCATCCCTCCCCAAGCGCGAGTCATGGCTATGACCCCTCTAGGTTATCCCGATGAGAAGAAGGGCCCTGTTACAAGAAGAAAATCGCTGAAAGAGTTAGTTCGCTATGAAAAGTGGTAATTGCATTAGGGGATGACCAAACGCAGATGAAGGTTTTAATAGTAGGCAATGGGGGCGTATCAAAAGGGTTTCAGAAGGTCTTTGCAGAACAAAGCGTGTCCTTTGATATCTATCATAGAAGCATCGGAGACCTTTACGAAATGCCCCAGAAGATCAAGACACAATATGACCTGATCATCTATGCAGTTGGCAACATCGTGTGGAAACCTGTGAGAAACAATACTGCACAGGATATCGAAGAAATTTTCAAACCGAACGCCTTCGGATTTTTCGTTTTGGCACAAATGCTTCCCCAAGTCCTGAAACATAAAGGAAAGGTTGTGATCCTTGGCGCAAATATGCAGCGTATCACCTCTCCTTTTCTATCTCTATACGCGGCCTCCAAATCCGCGTTAAAAGCCTTTGTGGAAGTTGCAAAGAGGGAGATGCGGCGGTATTCATTCTATCTCTTGGAACCCGAAGAAATTGATACTCCGATATGGAAGAAAGTGCCTGTGGATCCGCAGAATCCCAAGAGCCCAGAGGATTTCGCAAGAGAAACCTTGGATATAATAGGATTTACATTGACACACTAATGCAAGGGAAGTTCAGTGGCGTTGTGTTGCACACATAACTGGTTACCCATGAATACATGCTAACTTTGAATGTAGGTTCTTCGTTCAATTCCAATAGTCTTTTCCATTGCAGTATGCCGTCATTGTCTCAATATCCATCAATTCTGTTGGATAAGGTTCAAAAAAAGTCTGCTTTATCAAAATTTCCTCTTTGAATTTTCGTAGCCATAAGAGTAAGATGCTTATGTTTACACTCAATGGAAGCATGCCATTTCTATATTTCTGAAGCGAATCAAGGAAAAAGCTCTTTTCCTCTTTCGTAAGTTTATCTGAGAAGTGGCTTAGAACATTCATCATGACATTCAAATTGGATCCACATCTTGGCGGTCGCTTTAGAGTGTAACAAAGGTGTTGCTGATAGTCTTTGATCATCTGGGCTATGGATTGTTTTTCCTTCATAGCTACAATTTTCTCCAGAATCCGCGCCTCTGTCTGGTGATAGGCCTTGAAGAGCAATTCATTCCTAGAGTGGAATTCTAGAAGGGCTTTGTGAGAAGGTGCTTCTCTCATTTTGCGAAAGGTTGCAAGGGTGAAGAGCTTTGTTAAGAAATGCTCTTTTATTCGCGGATTTCTCAGTCGTCCGTCATCTTCGATCGCGAGACAAGGGAATCTCTGCAGAATAATGCTTCCAAATAAGCCAGGACCTTTTGCCACTACAGCTGCACCAGGATTAATGCCTGAGTACACACGTGTATCCCTGAAAGCACTTGTAGGTGACCGATTCTTCAGTAAGAACCCATCTACTTCCGGCAAAGAATCGAGAAAGGATTTAGCGAAGCACCGCATTTTTTCCGTTAGATCACGATTGGTTGCAGGCTGAAGAAGCCTTAACTCGCCCTTAACGGAAACCAGTCGCAGAGGTTTCCGAGGAATTCCAAGACCTATTTCGACCTCTGGGCAAACCGTAAGAAATTCCACGTGAGGAATCAGCTTTTTCACCAAATCGCTGGAAATTATCCGACCATCATGCCTGCATTCTTCAAATTCAATACACTTGCTTAGCACAACTCTTGGTTTAGCGAAGGCCTGCAAATCAAAAACTGCCCTATACTTCTTATTAGCATTCAATACACGGGCACATTGCTATAAGGATATGCACACTATGGTGAATACTTTTTATCTGCATATAAAAACCCAAAGCAAATGCCACTCTTTGGGGTGCTTTCTTGATGATGTACCCCGTGTGCGTTTAAAATGCGTTTTATGTACTTATGTTTCGGGCGATATCGTATTTTCACTCTTTTATGGAAGAATACGTCATGGACCATGAAATATCCCACACCATACAGCATTATTCCGAAGCCAATGGCCAATTTGATATCGAATCCAGAGAATACCCCTGTTAGGATAAAAAGAAATGATATTGTAGCAAAAAATAGACCAAAAACATCATTCTTCTCAAAGCGCCCTGCTCTAGGGCGATGATGATCTTCATGTAGATACCATCCGATACCATGCATCACGTATTTGTGAAGAAACCACGCTACGCCCTCCATTACAATGAATATGATTACGACGGTCACGAGATAAATTAGGCCATTTATTATCATCTGAGACTCCTCGAGATCCGATGCATTTCGCCCATACACTTCTTATAGACCAAAAATGGTCTACAATGTTCTTGTCAAACTCTGGAGATTAAGGCTTGTGCTTGAGCAGCCATTCTTCGTTAAGAAAACGCCTTGACCAGGAATCCCCAGTTTCTTCATAAGACCAAGCCCCATTTTTAATTCCATACCACAAGCCACGCCTATGACTCCATCGTACTTGTTATCCTTCAATATTTTCTCAGCGCAGGATCCGCCTGGGATCACGTAGACATCATAGCCTTTTGCTTTCGCTGATGCCGAAGCCTTGTTGATTAGGCAATCATCTCGACAGCCTTTACAATCATACGTGGGGATGTCGGCCTTGAAATCTGCCATACAATGCTTATCCATGCGTGACCTTGCACAGTGAGGAAGAAGAAGTGCTTTTCGCTGAGCTTTCTCAAACTTGTCCCTCTGAATTTTGTTTGCTACCTGCACTTCAATGAGGTCTTCAACAAGCGTGATGGCGTCAACAAGATTCAAACCAATAGCCTTGTCAATCTTGAAAGCCTTGACCAATCTTTTGGCGTGACTCCCTAACAACTTGTGTAATCTCGCTCCGTAAGCCGACTCTAAAAGCTGTTTCCATACTCCTTGCGAGATGCGAGTTAGATCATAGATGAAACTGTAAGGCATTGTTGTACTCACCCAGCATGCATGCACGCAATATGACACGCGTCATATATAAATGCCGCTGGTGTGCATACTGCAGAATGCTCACAAAGGGGTCACTCGTGTATCTAGGCTGAATTGGAAAAGCCTAAGAGCTTGCATGAAGATATCAACAAGTCAGTAGGGAGCTCTCATGTTCAAGGAAAAGACAAGTAAGAAAACTGGGAAGATTGGCATCATCGGGGGGGGTCCAGGAGGATTGAGTTGCGCTATGCTTCTAGCCTACAAAGGGTTTGATGTTACTGTGCTTGAAAAGGGAGATGAAGTGGGTGGAAGAAACGCTCTCTTGAAAGTAGGAGACTTCAAGTTTGATGTAGGTCCTACTTTTCTGATGATGAAGTTTGTGCTCGATGAACTTTTCGAGCTTTGCAACAGAAAAAGCACAGACTATCTGAAGTTCAAGCTACTTGACCCGATGTATCAGCTTAGCTTTCCAGATTTCAGCATCCGGATGAGCTCTAACAAGGAAAGAATGAAAGAAGAACTCAACCGAGTATTCCCTGGGAACGAAAGAGGGCTTGAGCAGTTCTACTCAAGAGAAAGGAAACGATACGAGAAAATAATTCCAAGCTTATACAGAGATTACTCTAGCTTTCGCTCACTCCTATCCTGGAAACTCATGGCAGCTTTGCCTTGGCTTTTTTTCAGTGGCTCCATTTTTGATAACTTGGGAAGGTATTTCAAGGAAGAAAGACCGCGAATTTGCTTTAGTTTTCAGTCCAAGTATCTAGGAATGTCTCCATGGGAGTGCCCTGCTGCTTTTACCATGATTCCCTTTGTCGAACACGAGTTTGGTCTCCATCATGTCATCGGCGGCTTGAACGAGATATCTAAAGCGATGGCTAAAGTGGTTGTAGAGGAAGGTGGAATTACTCTTACACGAACAAAAGTTGAAAGGATAATTACGCATGGAAAAAAGGCCATCGGTATAGAACTAGAGGACGGCACAAACATTAATTTTGATGAATTAGTTGTGAATGCTGATTTCGGTTATGCGATGAGCAATCTTCTTCAGCCAAGACTACTCACCAAATATTCTCCCCAAGACCTGAAGAAGAAGAGGTTATCTTGTTCAACCTTTATGCTCTATTTAGGAGTTGACAAGCAATACAATGCTCCTCACCACAACATCGTAATCGCAGAGAATTACCATGCAAATCTCGACGATATTTACAGCGGTAAACTCTCCAAGGAGTACTCCTTCTACGTGCAGAACGCCAGCATAACAGATAAAACTCTAGCCCCGAAAGGAAAATCAACCATTTACTTGCTGGTGCCCGTACCAAACAATCGCAGCGAAATCGATTGGAACAAAGAGACAAATCGCTTCAGGGAAAACCTCTTGGATGCAGTTGAGAGAAGAACTCCCATGGTCGACATACGGGATCATATAGAGGTGGAAAAAACAATCACCCCAAATCAATGGGAACAAGACTACAATGTTTATATGGGAGCAACTTTCAACCTCGCGCATAACCTTTCTCAAATGCTCTATTTCCGACCCCATAATAGATTCGAAGAAGTGAAAAACCTCTATCTAGTAGGAGGAGGAACTCACCCTGGAAGCGGATTGCCAACCATCTACATTTCAGGATTTGTAACAGCAGAACTGATAACAAAAGCGTACGGTCTCAAAATACCCAGAAAGTAGTGATCACCTATTTTGCCTATGAATGCCCGACGCCCAAAGATATACCGTGAGATAACTTGTGAGCATTGAAAAGTTAAAGAGGAAATCTTCTAGCGGGATCGTAATGAACCGTATGTTGCAGATGGCCAACGACGAATATTGAACGACAGGGAGAGAAGTGAGGATGAAATTAAATATGAGAAAAAGAAATAGCGTCGCAGTAATGTAGATCCAATACGATCGAGAAGCAAAAATCTCAGCTTTTAAAGTTGCCACAAAGAGAAAGGTCAAACCGACTGAAAGAATTGCCAAGAAAGTATATCCTTTATCGAGAAAGCCAAATGCCAAAGCAGCGACTAGAAAGCCTGCCACGGTGAAAATCTGTCTATTAGGGGAAAAAAGCTCCTTGTCCCCTATGAAGTATTTGATTGAATCAAATACAAAGAGGCAGCTGTAAGGCACTGTTACAAAGAAAAGCAGTTCTTCCAACGGAATCCCTAAAAACCTAGTGTCATTCACATAAGAGGGATTGAATGACCAGTGTCCCCTATAAGTTGCCCAAACATCCCATCCAACAAACACACATCCGACCAAAAGCATAGCGATTAAAAGAGGCTTAATCTTGGAGTAGAACTTCAGCCTTCTCTCAAATGAGAACATGAGGGGAAAAGCGATGATACCCAAGTTCAACAAGAGATAGAAGCTCATATGCATCATTCGTAGTGAAGCGCATTTATAAATTCTGCAGGCGTGCGATCAGAAAGATTATTTAGCTTCTGCCAGGCCTCTTTTTCAGAAGCTATCCAGGTAGACTGCAATGACTCGCTTGATCCCAGAGAAACTACATGTCACATATCTGTCGGGTGCACAGCTTAATACTCTGAAAACTCCAAGATTTTATACGCTGACTCATTCTGATACAACGGGCGATCTGTTCTTGACGATAGGCCACCACTATGACACGAAACAGACTGCGAAGCTTTACACACGCATAATGAGAGACGAGGTTTTAGCAGAGCTACGAACGGATACAAAAGGTCTTTCGTTACATGTCCATTGTCATGTTAGTGGAGGCTTTGTTTTTGGAAGAGCTAAATGGCGATATAACATCTTCCGTTCTGAACTACCGATGGTTTTGGAGGCCATTAGATTTGGCGACAGAGCTTTTTTTGATCAGGACCCCCAGCTTGACCACACTCCCATTCTGATCCATTTCAAATCTACTAACGAGAGATACAACAAAACTGAAAAATGGGGATCAATAGGAGATTACAAATTGTGAAAGCATGCCATGGAGTAACCGAGAGAGTCGGTCTTAAATCACCTGAATGAAGTTCAAATATTGGACGAAAAACTCTTAAAGATTAGAATGTTGCTCAATAATATGAAAAACATAAAACCCAAATTAATCAAGCTCCTCAAATCAGGCTTCTGCACTCCCCAGGTAGCTATGATCGCCAAGGAAATAAAAGAACCATCCACTACTATTCACTATAACATAAAGAAGTTAGAGAAAGAACGCGCGATAAGGACCTACAAAGCTGTTTTCGACTACAAGAAAATCGATGAAGGTTTTTGTGTGTATCTTTTCGTCAAATTGACCGCCATAGCAGGTGCCCATCCTGACAAGATTATCGACGAATTGGCTAGATATGAGGAGGTTGAGAGTGCAGACCTTCTTGCGGGGGAATGGGATATCGTCCTTAAGGTTAGGACAAAGGATCAGGATGAATTCTATGATGCGTTGAAGAGCATTCTTGCTCGAGAAGGTGTTGAAAAGACTACGTCGTTAATTTCACTGAAG
>CP070649.1:959277-964998 GCA_020354575.1 Candidatus Bathyarchaeota archaeon
AGCGTCTGACCATGCACCACACTTGATAAATGAGAAAACAGCAGATTCCATCTGGAGCGTGAAACCAGGCATTCCCGGTCTTGAAACATCGTTGCCGCTCCTTTTGACGATGGTAAATGAAGGACGGCTTGCCATAGGAGACTTAGTGAGGTTGACAGCTAGGAAGCCCGCTGAGATATTCAGTCTTTATGATGATGGTTTCTTAAAAGAGGGCTATAACGCCAATATCACAGTTGTTGATATGCATCGCAATGGCAGAATAGACGTAGATAAGTTTTACTCGAAGGCGAAGTATTCTCCTTTTGACAAGTGGCAGGTGAAAGGCATGCCTGTGAAAACCTTTGTAAATGGACGGTTGGTTATGGATGAGGGAGAAGTCGTTGCTGAAGCAGGAGTTGGCAGAATTCTGCGGAGCAGAGTTTTACAATAAGATACTTTTAAACATCTTTGCTTTTCCGCTTAGAAACATATAAGATGTCCTGACGGGTGAAATATCCCATTTTCTGAAAGAGACCGAGTGATTCTTCGTTTGCGACTTCTATCAATGCGCAAAAGATTGTGGCTCCATGTTTTTCTAAGGCTATTTCCACGGTTTTGACGAGTTGCTCAGCTATTCCTTTTTGCCTATATTTAGGGTCTACTGCCAGGCGATTTGTCCATCCCTTCATTCTTCCCTCGTAACTGCCAATCACGATCCCTGCAAGCTTTCCTTCGTGGAAGGCGCCAATGAAAAACTCTGGAAATCCCCTCATTACCATGAAACAATGGAAAAATGTAAACGAAAAATGTAAAATTCCTGTAAATTCACCCGATTCCTTATAATCAATGGTAATTCCCTCGCAAACTGAGAACATTTTTGACAACTCTATAAATGGATTCTCTTGAATCATTTAAAGGAAACGGTGAATATCTGTTCTTTTTTAGTGAAAACTCTTAATTTGCAAGCTCTTCGATTGACAATCGTTGAAATCCAAGATTAACTATGTATAAAGTCTTAGAAGCTTGTCTCATAGTAAAGCATTTGGATTTTACCCTGAAAAGAGTGAAAGAAATAGTTCGTCTTTACTCTTCTCTGGGTGAAACATTAAGAAAAACGCTTAACGATGGAGTAATTCATTGATGAAATCCACAAGTCACCCTTGATTGACAAAAGTTCACTGCATCTGGAAAGTGGAGATAGTGAATAGCTGCAAAAACTTCTGATTGCACCAACACTAACGCTGTCAATCAGTGTTGAGTCTTTATGAACATTAAGTTTGGGTTTGGGGTTAAATTTTAACCCCTCTCTCTCTTCATCACGGACGCCGTCACCCCCACAATCACCCATGTGACTACTCTCTCATCACCACACAAAAACGCTCTCAAACTCACTCCTACCCCTACCTCTTTATACACCTACACCCTCACACACGCACAAGCGCACGCATGCAGACGCGCACACAAGCGCGCGCAAAAAAACTCTACTTCAATTAACCAACTTTCACAATGTTGTAAAGGAGCCCTAATTGAATAGGGTCTGTCAGCAATATCCTTATAGCTTACCTGATTTCCATTGGTTGGAGATAAGCATGATTGAGACAAGTAGGCTAGTTTTGAGGCTGATGGATGAAGATGACCTCAATGATATGCTGAAGATTTTCACTGATAAGAACGTAATGAAATGTTTCGGTTTGGAATCGTTCAGTCGAGAACAAATTAAGAAATGGGTAGACCGGAATCTAGACCACCAGAAAAAATACGGATACGGATTGTTCTCAGTAATTCTAAAATCCAATCAAGAATTGATTGGCGATTGTGGTTTGGAGCATACCAAATTTGAGGAAAAGCCTTGTGTTGAAATTGGATATGATTTTCTGAGCAAATACTGGAATCAAGGTTACGCCACAGAAGCTGCAAGGGCTGTGAAGGATTATGCTATGGGAAGGCTGAGTATTGACTCTAAGTATCTATGCAGTTTTATACGCAAGAACAACAAATCATCCCAACGTGTTTCTGAGAAAATCGGTATGCAGAAAATAAAAGAGTACACGGTGCACGACACTGATTATTGTCTATACGCATTCCCAAAGGAATACTTCGTCTGAGATTGCGAAAGGCCTTGTGTGTGTGGGGTTCAAATCCCACCCCCCGTACTTTAAAACAGACCCACGAATTTTTGAAGTGATTTATATTTTGTTACGTTTCCGTTTCTGGGACTCTTACAGCTTTAATCCATTCAGGAGTCACTTCAATAAATACCCTTGTTCTTATCTCTTCCAGAACGAATTTTGTGATCCTCGCCCTTTCTTTTTGATCTTCTACATATTTCAGAAAAGTCTTTCTGTACATGTCCTCGAATTCCTTAAATTCGTTTCTTGTGCGGATAGTTGCTGTTCCTCCAAAACTAATGTAAAGAATTGCCCCTTCTGAAGGGTTCAATTCTGGATATTGTTTGGGGTCCGCAATTGAAACTCCAATCTTATTATTCCCTTTCTCAATTGCTTTGACTTTGGCTGAATAATCATCGGTTTGAAAAACAAATTTTCCATCATGAAAAATCCCCCAAACAGGACACATGTGTGGGATATTGCTGTACGGGGAGACAAAAGATATTGTGACAATATTTTCTTTCTGATTGATATACTCTATTATTTCTTTGTCGCTAATATCTGATCTATTGAATGTGAATTTGCTTGACATTCATTACACATCCATGTTCTGTTTTATCTATAATTTGATAAATTCTTAAGCTCTTGTATTTCTTGGTGTTTCAATATCGCGTCCTTACAGGTTAGATTCGACCAAGGGAACACGAATCATGATTAAAGCCAAAAAGAAATGTAATTGTGAAGTATGTTGTAAGGGGCTTAACGAAGATGAAATTCACGAACTTGATAGAATGATTCTTTGTTGTGACTGCTATGATGAGGAAGAGGACCTACACCACGGAGATTTTTGCCTTACTCGAGAAAACACGTTTCCATATATGGTTACTGCTCTAACGGTGTTGGAAGAAGATTCGATATTTACGGAAGCGGAAAAGAAGAAACAAGATGGATTCCAAGGATCATTTTTTAGATTTCTGAATATTTCCTGTATTCTCCTTTTATTTTATCGACAGGATATTTCTTCTCGTTTTCATTTATTTTACTAAGGATGGCTTTGGACACGTCGATGTTGAGCCTGTTTGCCAGAGTGAATGCGTAAGCAAAAACATCCGCAAGCTCTGATTCTATTTTATGGAATTTCTTGCTATCCTTTACTATTTTTATGATTTCGTCATCTGTTTACCATTGAAAAATTTCTAACAACTCACCAGCCTCAATGCTGATCGATATTGCCAGATCTTTTGGGTTATGATATTTTTCCCAATTTCTTTCTTTGCTGAAAGCATCTATCTTCTTTATGACTTGTGCGATTGTTATTTTTTCATCCATTTTTTCAATCACATCGTTACTTTTCCAATCTGATTTTTGATTTTATCTTATTTTTTCCAATAGCTCTTTTAATACTCGATAGAGCATGCTTTTGCGTCTGGTATTTGCTTTATCACTAGAAATTTGTTTCAATTCTTTTTTCTAATTTTGTATGTGAATCCCTGAAAAAGGGTAACAACATCAAATTGGACATACGACAAATTTGGTGGATATCTCGAGTAGGCAATTTCATGAAAAGAACAGCTAGACCCTCACCCTCTTCTTCTATCCTTGAATTTTGCATGCATGCACCTATACGATAGCCATTAAAAGCCTCTTCGAAGCTGCCATGCAATAGGTGTACTAGAATGGGGCTGAAGAGTGTATAAAGGGCCAAAAGGGTCGCAGGGCACGCGCGAATCATCTAACGCACAGTTTCTACTCTGAAAGTTCGCTGTCTGGCGTATGGTCTGGCAAGTTGTCTTCAACATTCCTCACAGCTGGAATTGCGTATCCACCTAAAGCCACAAGCATTCCAAGGCCTCCAGCGACTACAAACATCAATGATATGCCAGCTCCAGGGCCTGTACCAACGAGCCAGCCAAAGAGATTTGCCCAGCTTCCTTCCGGCATCATGGCGGGTCCAAAAACGTTGTCCGCTACAGGTCCTGCCAACAGCATTGCTATGGGCGCTCCGATTTGAGCGATCATACTTCGTGCGGCAAACACGCGCCCTTGGATGTCCGGTGCAACTTTGCTTTGCCAGATGGCTTGACTGGATCCGTTGATTGTCGGGATGAAGAACATGGTGAAAAAGGCGGCTGCAACCCAGAAGACCAGTATCTGTCCAAGACCGAGAAGCAGCACTCCCATTGTGACAAGAAATAGTCCTAGCAGTATTCCATGAATCCTACGTTTGGGGCCGCCCCAGGCGCTGAGCATGATACTACCGGCCATTCCACCAACGCCGATTGCTGACTGGACTATGCCTAGTGATGCAGTATCGTTGGCGGTTCGGGACAGGATCATGGGAGCAAGCAACGTGAAGGCAAACGGTGCAAGGAGATTCACAAAGAAGAAGATCGTGAGGAGACCAAGTAGACCATTTCGTTTGGAAATGTAGCGGAATCCATAGATAGATTCTGCCCAAATGCTGCCTCTGCTCTTCTGGCCCTCCGCCGTTATCGTTGGCTGAGGTACACGAACAATGAGTAGCGCCCCGATGGCTATCAGGAAAGTCAATATGTCGATGGTGAGGATGCCGGCTATGCCGATGGTGACTAGGAACACAGCGGCCAAGCTTGGAGCAAAGATGCCTGAAGCAAACTGCGCTGAGGAGAGCATGCCACTCGCGCGGCCATACTGTTTCTTGGAAACCATAGTGGTAACAGCTGCTGAGTATGCAGGAAACTGGAACGCTCCAAAAGTGCCAGCGAAGGCCCCTGTTGCGTACAAGTGCCACATCTGTAAGTTCCCCGTTGAGAGCAAGACCAGCACGACAACTGTGGATAGAACAGCGGCAAGGTCGCTCAGCATCATCACAAATTTGCGACTCCAACGATCCACCAGTGCTCCAGCGAAGGGCGTGACAAGCAACGCAGGGGCAAACGTGAAAAACCCAACCAAAGCAAGAGCTGTCGCCTGTTCAGTGATCTGCCAAGCCCAGATTGTGAGCGCAAAGTTGGTCATTGCAGTCCCGAATAGCGAGACCAGTTGACCAATCCAGATAATTGTGAAACCAAACATGCCTGTAGGGCGATTTGCGGGTTCAATTGCGGTCGACGCCTGCTTCATCGCTACAGCTCCTTCCAAAGCCGTGTTCGATTATCGCATTTAACCTTTGGGGGCAATTCAACGATATCTGCCTGTGCCGACACACTTGCAAATTTTCTCTCACACCTTTTCGATGCGACAAAGAAAGCGTTAAACAAGAAAGCCGTTGTGCACGCGCAAATCTCAAATATGGCGAATATCCTCCTGTTTTATGAGCATGAGAGGTAGAAGAAATGAAAGTGTTGGTTGTATATGGACATCCGGACCCGGAATCATTCAACGGCGCAGTTCTGGAATCCTTCACTAAAGGACTCGAAGATGGCGGGCACTCATTCGTAGTCTCGAACCTGTATGATATAACCTTTGATCCGAGATTCAAAGTTGAGGACTTCCTTCAATTCACTGGTAAACCCATGCCACCGGATGTTCAAGTTGAACAAAGGAAATTAGCCAATGCAGACGCGTTGGTCATTATTGGACCGGTGCTCGGATGGTTTATCCCTGCAATCCTTGAGGGATGGCTCCAGCGAGTATTTTCCTGGGGATTTGCTTG
>CP070649.1:965098-970406 GCA_020354575.1 Candidatus Bathyarchaeota archaeon
AGGTTGTCGCCCTAGAGACAAGAAGTGCTCTTTTGTTAAGAAAAAATGCGAAAAGCTTCTAAATCACAAGGTGGAATTCTGCTATGAATGTAATGATTTCCCCTGTGAACTAATAAATAACCTTGCCAAAAGTTATGAGACACGTTACCGAATGAACATGGTAGACAATCTGAAGTATATTGAAGAACACGGTATAACCAAGTTTCTGGAAACTGAAAAGAAAAAATGGGAATGTCCAAAGTGCGGAGAAGTAATTTGTTGCCATAATGGAATATGCTATAGTTGTGATTTAGAAAAAATGAAAACCAAGAAAAAACGCTACCGCTGGGAAGACTAACCAGAAACATTTTTGGTTTTGGGTGTGTGTAGGGTTAAAGTTTAATTCCACATCCAACAATGTGGGTTAATTATTTACCTCCATGGATACGATTATTATATGACACAACTTTAATTTTGATATTAGGTGAAACTTTGCAACAACCCCCAATTATTGTTGGAGTGTTTATTGCGGTTTTCGTAGCCACTTATGTATTGTTATTCACAGAGAAAATCAATAAAACTTTAGCAGCTCTTTTGGGTGCTGTAATTGCTGCAAGCTTGGGAGAGATTCTTGGCATTTTTTCTTATGAGACATTAGCTGGTTTCTTAGATTTAGAGACAATCATCATTCTAATTGGGATGTTCATACTTACAGGCGCTGCAGAATCAGTTGGTATATACCATTTTTTGGCAATTAAAGTAGCTAAGGCAAGTAAAGGTGATTCTTTTAGGTTATTTCTAGCCCTCTCTTTTCTTACAGTTTTGTTATCATCAATAATCAGCAATATTGTCGCGATGATGATTATTGGGTCCCTCACAATGAAGATTACCAAAGATCTGACTTTAGATCCTAAACCATTCCTGATTATTGAGTGCATTTTGGCAAATATTGGTGGAATTGTCTTTTTAGTTAGCAGTGTTCCAAACATTATGGTTGGTATTGTTGCAGAAATCAATTTTCTTGATTTCCTGTTAATATCAGGTCCACTCTCGTTAATCCTTCTGAGTATAACTACTTTGTTTTTTAGACGCCTTTTTAAAATTGACCAAATAGAGGGAAAAATTTCATCCTTGGAATCCTTTGATGAGTGGAGTCATGTCAAGAATAAACGAAAATTTTACAGGTCAGTAGCAATCATGGTTACAGTTTTAATTGCATTTGCTATTGGTGATACTTTAGGTCTTGGATTACCCATCATTGCTATAACAGGCAGTGTTTTTATGCTCTTGGTTACGGGATTTGAAGTAGAGGACGCCTTAAGGAATGTGGGATGGAGTACAATATTCTTCATTATGGGTCTATTTGTAATTGTCGGAACCCTAAATGAAATAGGAGTATTAAATATGCTTGCAGAACTTTTTACAAGTGGAACAGGGGGAAATGTGCTTTTCTCAATCCTATTAATCCTATGGTTATCTGGTTTATTTTCTGCATTTGTTGTTGACATTCCAGCAACAGCAGTTCTCATACCAGTCGTTCAAGGCGTGATTGCTCAATTGGGATCTGGCTCATATTTACTTTGGTGGGCTCTCATCTTTGGAATAGCTTTGGGTGCTAATTATTTTCCTTTTAGTTCATCATCGACAATTATTGGATTGAGAATTCTCCAGAAAAGAAAACGAGTGTCAACAAGAGAATACAGTAAAATAGGAGCAATTGTTTGCACTATACAACTAATTGTAGCTAGCTTGTATTTGATGGGACTATACCTTCTCGGTTAATCCTCGTTGTTTTAAAAAAGATAGAGAGAGTTGTTGAGTTTGGGTTTGGGGGTCAAATTTTAACCAACAATGCGCGCGCGCGGCTTTGATCGTAAAACATTTGACCGTTGTTTTTTCGCAGCCAAGAATTTTGATAGTCGGAAAATCTTCTGGCCAAAAACATGCACTCATTGGGAGACCTTGTTTCGCCTTTGCTTTCTCAAAGAGGACTCTTCCGAGGTTTTCCCAAGATACCCTCGCATTCTGAGCAACTCGCTGAAGAAATTCGGCAGTCTTTTCATCTTTAATATATTGCAATGAATTTTCTATCAGTCTAACAAAATGATGCATGTAGCCCTCCAGTTGAATTACTCTCCAGGGATAATCGTGAACTGAACTCAGGACGAAAAAATCCTCGATGTAAGGAGGGCCTAGCATACTAGGTCATTTATTACTTTGAGCTAAGCTCATTTATTTCTAGTGTTTCAAGAGTCAACATAGGCTGAAGTGAGGTCGTCTCTGACAATGTGTGTACATTCTTTTTTCATTTTGAAGGATCCTAATGCTCGCGCCCGCGCTAAGAGAGGCTTTATCAGTTAGCAGCGTTATTACGTTGCTAAAATATCATCGTCACAAGGACTTGGAAAAGTGGTTGAGTCAAAAGTCTGCTTATTGAGACCAAAAATTGCCTACTTCTCAATGGAAATCGGGCTGTCGAATAACATTCACACCTACAACGGAGGTTTAGGGATTCTCGCAGGGGATACAATAAGATCAAGTGCAGATCTGAAAGTTCCTCTGGTTGGAATTACTTTGGTTAGCAAGAAAGGACATTTCAGGCAAGAGATAACCAGTGATGGGAAACAAGTAGAACATCCCGACCCGTGGGAACCATCAGAGTGTATGCAGTTGCTTTCCACAGAGGTTAAGGTGCAAATTCAGAAAAGAGATGTAACCATCAGGCCTTGGCTTTATACGGTGAAGAGTCAAACAGGCGGGGTGGTTTCTGTCTACTTTCTCGACACCGATCTAGAAGGAAACAATCCTGAGGATAGGGAGATCACTTCCTCTTTGTATGGCGGGGATGAAAGATACCGTCTCAAACAAGAGATTGTTCTGGGAATCGGCGGTGTGAGAATACTGGACGCTTTGGGTCTAGGAGTTCACAAATACCACATGAACGAGGGCCATTCTAGTCTCCTCGCCCTTGAGTTGCTGAAAAAAAATGGAATGGACATCGACAAGGTCAGAAGTTTATGCGTTTTCACCACGCACACTCCTATCGAAGCAGGGCATGACAAGTTCTCCTATGATGTTGTTCGAGAAGTGTTGGGCGAGCCTGTCCCCCTTGATATGCTGAAAAAAATGGGCGGGGAAGAAAGATTAAACATGACGCTTCTCGCCCTCAACCTAAGCAATTATCTTAACGGCGTAGCCAAGAGACACCGAGACAGTGCAAGAGCGATGTTCCCAGGATATGAAATTCACGCAATCACCAATGGAATTCATTCGTACACTTGGACCTGCGAGAGTTTCAGGAATCTTTATGACAAATATTTTCCAGGATGGGCAAATGAACCTGATTTGCTGGTAAGAGCAGACGGGATCCTCGATGAAGATGTTTGGCGAGCCCATATGGACGGAAAGAAGGTGCTGATTGACTACGTCAACAAGGCAACAAATGTCGGTATGAATTACGACACATTGACGCTGGGATTTGCTCGCAGAGCAACCGGCTACAAAAGGGCGGATTTATTGTTTTCAGACATAGAAAAATTGAAACGGACAAATGGGAAAGGCAGGATCCAGTTGATCCTTTCTGGGAAAGCCCATCCCAGAGATGACTCTGGCAGGAAACTGATCGAACAGATATTTGGCTATATGCAGAAGCTGGAAGGCGAGATTAAGATTGTTTATCTAGCGAATTATGATATGGACCTCGCGGCCAAATTGGTTTCAGGGGTTGATGTCTGGCTAAATACACCCTTGCGGCCTTTAGAGGCCTCGGGCACAAGTGGAATGAAGGCAGCCCACAACGGGGTCATAAACTTCAGTGTCTTGGACGGCTGGTGGGTCGAAGGTTGGATCGAGGGCGTCACAGGCTGGGCAATAGGACCACGCCCGAACGAAAATGTTTCAGTGGAAGAATGCCGCAGAAAAGAACTAGATGATCTCTACAATAAGCTAGAAAACATAATTGTTCCCATGTTCTACAGCAGGAGAGACGAGTGGATAAAAATGATGAAGGGGTCAATCGGGAAAATCGCTTACTACTTCAACAGCCATAGAGTGGTGCAAAGATATGTAATAGAGGCTTACCTATGACTTCAATTGAGACTGAATCAAGAGTCCTTAGCCAACGATCGATGTTTCTATCCTCAAGGCGATCGAACGCCTACTGCGCGCGCGCATCATTCAATCATGTAATGCATGCATACTATTCGATTCTGCCTAGTCTCCTTTTTCCAAGGTAAAGACACACACTTCCCACAAGCCAACTCAAGAAGGTCTGCAATAAGTAAACGTATAACATGCCTCCAAACGTTTCTGACCATACACCCAATCTCATTAAGGAGATCTGAGAAACTGCGAATAGCCCTATTGACGTAAAAACGGCAATCATGATGTTTACACCTAGCTTCATCGATTTTGTCGAGAAGGCTGGATTCAGGAGGAAAAGACCGAGAACAAAAACGGTATACGCTGCAACGAACAACATCATGAATCCTGTGTTTGTCAACAAAGAAACTAGAGTGGTTTGTGGGCTCAGGATTGTTATAACAGCTGTCATCGTTCCCGTTATCGGGATAGCCATCAGCCAGCCTTTTAACAGGAGGGCTTTGATGAACTTTCCCTCGCCAGAAGGTGTCTTTCGAACCATGAAGAGGCTTTCCTTCCCTCGGACCGTAACTTCACCGTTTATCATGACTACAAGGACTGGAAACAGAAATTGAGCCATCATGTATACATACATAGGACCCATGGGCTCAGATTTGGGCACGGCGAAAATGGCTAGTAGGAAGAGTAGACCAGTTATGTAGATGATGTTCGAAAGGTTCTCAAGCCTTCGACTATAGTCCTTAAAAACAGATACCAAGAGAGTGCCAAATGACTCGCCTCCCCCAAAAGATTTGATAACATTATAGAAAACACCGTCCGGCTTAGCCTTCGAACCTGTAAACGTAGTGGGTTCAAGGCTGTAGGCACGACTAGCAACTTTAGCGCCAAGCCAAAGAATCACTAAAAAGAAGGCAACAAGACCTCCAAAACGAGTCAGTGTTTCAAAGCCAACAGCCCCAATATTGCTTGGATTGGATGCGAAGCCAACTACAACCTCCCCACCCCAAGAGCTTGGCAACAAATTAAAAATCGCTTTGACCAACCCTCCAGTCCCAGGATCGGCTAACGCGTCAAGCAAGCCACCGAACTGAATTGCATAGACGAATGCAACAAGGGGTAGAGCGATTATCATTGCAAGGGCTCTCCCAATATCCTTTCCACCAGCAGTCTTCCCGAGCTTAGTTCTCAAGACCGCAGCAATCACAGAGCCAATCCAGGAGCCGGAAAG
>CP070649.1:970506-973685 GCA_020354575.1 Candidatus Bathyarchaeota archaeon
CCAGTGTTAGAAAGAAAAGCCATGGAAGCGAAAATCAAAACGTTCAATCGAATCGCACTAGCGATTACCACGCTCCCATAGATGAATGGTGTTGCCACACATGCGCTGACAAGAAAATTGCCGGGCAGCCCACTACGTTTTCCCACGGTAGTATAGGTTACAAAAGCTATCCATGCAATTATGGCTACTACAAAACAGAAGATATTCGTCAAAAAAGCAGCTGCGAAACCTATCGCTGTGAGAACTAACGCGAAGGCCAGGGCTTCTGTTGAATTGATTAAGCCGCTTGGAATCGGGCGGTTTGGCTCATTTACAGCGTCTATTTCCCTATCATAGTAGTCGTTCATAGCCATGGATGCAGCGGTCAGCATAAAACCTGTGACAAAACCCCAGATGAGATTCAGCAAAGGCGCTTCTAAGAAATTTGAGCTTGCTAGCGCTACTCCAATTATGACAGCACCCCCCATCATTAAGCAGTTTACCGGACGCATTAACCGTAAATAACCACTCAGTTTACTCATTCGGGTTCGAACCTTGCAATACCTCATAAACTCTAATTAGAGTTATTAAATTCACGTTTGAAATTAAAAAGTCTAGTGTGTTCTTCACTTGTTTAATTGTGCTTTGCATGAAGATTTTAGGTTTTGTCATTTGCGTTTTCTGAAGAACATTAACCCATCTTTTTCGCACAAATTTCCAAAGCCTACTTCCAGCAGTTGCAGGCGCTTTTTGCCACTGAGCATTTTGAAGAACCTGGTCACAAAATAATTGTCGATTTCCATTCGCGGTTAGCGGAGGCGATTGACACGAGCTTGTCAAAAAATCTTTTCTTCATTTCTTGTTCATACGAGTGTTTAGGAGACTGGTTCATGCCTTTGACCGTTGAATGGGATGGTGGTGTGTCTGTTGAATATTGCGGCACAAGGTTGATTTTCGACCCTCAGCGTAAAAATCGCTGTTCCAAGATTTTCATAACACATGCCCATTCTGATCATTCGAAAGGTTTCAGTTTTAAAAATTCCAGCAAATTTTCAACCGGAGAAACAAAAGAAATTGTTGAAACTTATGGAAAAGAAATCAAAGATTGGAAGCGTCTTAGGGTCAGAGATGAATTCAAAATTGGTGACTTAGAAATTGTTTGCCATAATGCTGGACACGTTTTAGGCTCCGTACTATATGAAGTAACTACGCAAGAATGCAATGTAGTATATACAGGTGATCTGCAGTTCAAAGATAGCTTTACCTTAAAAGGCGCTAGACCAGTCCCATGTGACATCCTTATCATAGAGTGCACATTCGGCTCTGAAGGTTTCCGATTTCCCGAGAGAGACACACTGGCGCAAGAGATGGCCAAGTGGGCTCTCAAGACCATCAAAGGTGGAAAAATTCCCACTTTCAAGGCTGATTCGCTGGGGAATGCCCAAGAGATCACCAAAGCCTTTAACATGTATTCTCATTTGCCAGTAGTAGTTCACTGGAGGGTAGCCCAGATAAGCGAGGTCTACAGAAGTAACGGACAAGGTTTAGAGTACCTAAGTTCTAAGTTGGAAGAGGCTGGAGATGTAACTTCGTCAGGCGAGTGCATTCTGATCACACCCAAAAACGTCAATTTAGCGGATCATCCAGAACTTGAACCAGCCTTGGCGTCTGGATGGGCTCCATGGTCAAAGAAAAACGCTTTTCCATTGAGTGACCATGCTGACTTCAATCAGCTCATAGAATTCATTGATGCTTGCAAACCTAAGACTGTCCTGACGTGTCATGGAGGCAGATTCAACCACACATTTGCCAAACAAGTCGAGAAGCGACTAGGAATCCAAGCTAGGCCCTTGGACCTCATTCCGACGAAGTTTGTTTCTGAACATTGAATATATATGAACGCTAGGTTTATAGAACAAAAGAAAACCTCATTATCCTAGTGATCAGATTGAACAATGTCTTCTTGGGCACTTCAGGCTGGAGCTACAAGGAATGGATCGGACCTTTTTACCACAAGGGCGAAAAGAGCATGCTGCGTACCTACGGAAGAGTCTTCAAGACTGCCGAGATAAACACGACTTTCTACAGATACCCAACAAAGAAGATGGTTATGGGATGGGCCCGGTATAGTCCCTCCGAGTTTGTGTTCTCAGCGAAATTGCCTAAATTAATAACACACAAGAAAAAGCTTGATGTAGAAGCTGGAGTGCAGGAAGACCTAGAAAAATTCTGTGATACTATGCGTATTCTACTGCTAGACGGGAAGCTTGGATGCTTACTGATCCAGTTGCCGCCGAAATATGAGTATGACATTGATCATTTAGAATCTTTTTTCAAAATCCTCCCGCTAGACTTCAAGTTTGCCGTTGAGTTTCGCAATCTTTCTTGGATGAGAAGCGAAACTTGGGATTTACTCAAGAAATATAAGGTCGCCTATACCATTGTGGATGAGCCTTTGTTACCGCCTCAGATTAACATAACCTCCAGTATTGCCTATTTTCGTTGGCATGGACATGGTGAGAATCCATGGTTCAACTACAGATATTCAAAGGAAGAGTTGGAACCATGGATACCAAAGGTTAAGGAATCTTCTGAAAAAGTGAAGAAACTGTACGGATACTTCAATAACCATTTTCATGGATACGCACCTGAAAATTGCCTACAAGTGCTAGAAATGCTTGGCTTGCTCGAAACTAGTCAGCAAGAAGCAATGGAGCGCGTGAAAAAGCATAGGAAAAGACCAAAACAAGCAACTCTTGGCGTTTTCCAGTAGTGCCTCTTTGGAAGCGTTAGAGTATTCCGGAGAGTGAATTTGTGAGACACGTCAGGTGAAGAGACAGATTTCTTCTTTTGGTCAATGTAATCAAACAACAGAGATGAACCACAAGATTCTAAATGGATGAATGGAGCGCGCACGCAAAAGCGTTTCTTTAACTCTGTCTTCAGACGGAAAGTTCACCACAAACTCCTTGGTGGCCTAAATGTTCTTTGCAGTTTGATGTTGCATGTTGCAACTGCAAGTTACCATGCGAGGCTTCAAATTAATGAACGCAAACCAGGTCTTTACTGCCGCATCTACAGTTCCATCCTCGCTGATCGAAGTGATAATCACAATAGGCTCGATATGTGGAAACTTCAGAAACGACTCCACGTCATTTATCTCAAAATTCACCTTATCCATCGCATTCAGCCAACTCCAA
>CP070649.1:973785-978163 GCA_020354575.1 Candidatus Bathyarchaeota archaeon
GGCTGTTTTACAGTGGTATTGATCGTTTTCTAGTGTGTCTAGAAGTTGGGTGTATCGAAGTGTTGTTCTTAGGTCTTTATGTCCTAAGATTTGCTTAACGTGGAGTAGGTCTTTAGTTCTGTGGTATTCGGTGGTTGCTTTCCAATGTCGAAAATCGTAGAGTCTGATTGTTCTGATGGATGGGTCTTTGAGTTTTTTAGCAAGTCGGTTTCTGAGAATCCGATATTTTTCGCTGATCGTTGTTGATTTAGTTGGAAATATTCTATCGTTAAGCTTGAGGTCTTTTTTGTTAATGTAAGCTTTGAGCATTTCAGTAGTGCTTATTGTTAATCGAAGTGTTCTTCCGTTGCAATATTTGGCGCTAGTGATGCTTACAGTTCTTTTTTCTAAGTCTATGTCTTTGAGTTTGAGCCATGTTAATTCGATTGGTCGTGTTCCTAAGTCTTTTGACATGGATAAGATAAGTGCCATGCGTTGGCTTGCATGGGCTATCAGCATATTGAGTTTTTCTTCGGTTGGTATTTTTGGTAGTTTGTCGTTTCGTTTGTAGAATGGTTTGAGCCATTTCTGCTTTATTGCTTTCATTAGGATGTCGTAGGTTTCGATTAGTGTTTGTTTGTATGCGTTAGAGCATTGTTTGTTTGCGATGTAGCCTTTGACTTCTTCAGGGTCTGCTAGATTACAGTGTTTTTGTAGATATCGTAGTCGTTTGCCTGTGGCTTTGATGGTGGTTTCTGCATAGGCATTTTTCTTCATGTACCAGAGGACGTTAGGTATGTTTAAGGGGGGGGACGTTGTCTTTTTGGTGGGGGATGATGTGGCCGTCCCAGACCGACACTTGTGGATGAAGACCTCATGACGGGCAGACCCCAACAATCAAGTTCAACTCCATACATTTATTGAAAAGATGAGCATATTTCGACCGATACTTGTTTTGATGATGAGAAAATCCATATAGATAACTTCACACAGTTATATTGAGGACGAGAGGTTTGGTTTCCCTAAGAACCTTAGCGCCATCCTTAACGAGAATCACAATCGCAGCAGCTGTTGGCGCTGCTCTCCACATTGGGCAAGGTGACTCGAAAATGGTTGATCAACGAGCAGTCGATTTTTCAAGGGCCTTATTGGCGCAGATGGAGATTGATGGCGAAGTAATTTCCTGCGAAGGACCAAAGGACAATGCCCCTTCTTTTGGTCGAAGAGAGAAAGTTGGGACTGGAGTTGGGCCAGCACTGGAGTTTGTCATGGACCCTGTTGATGGAACAACAGCTACTTCAAAGGGAAGAAAGGATGCGATTTCTGCTCTAGCCTGCGCACCGAAGGGATGTTTGCAGGTTCTTCCAGACGATGGGTATTATTATAAAATTGCCACTGACTATCACTCAAAAGGAAAGATTTCCCTCGATATGTCTCTGGAAGAAACTATACGTGTTGTCGCGGAGCAAAAAGAAATGCAGCTTGAAAATTTCACTGTAATAATGCTCGAACGGGAAAGGCATCAAGATATTTTGGCGACTTTGAGAAAACTGGGAGTTAGGATAATTCTAATCCAAGATGGAGATATTGCAGCCTCAGTTGTTACATGTATTCCAAACTCAGGTATCGACTTGTTGGTTGGGGCCGGTGCTGGTCCTGAAGCGACGATCGGAGCATCTGCAGTAAAATGCCTAGGAGGAACAATGCTAGTGAAAGTTTGGGAAGGTAAAAAAGATGATCGCGAAAGGCTCAAAAGGTTGGAGAGTGAAGGAGTTGTCATTGAGAAAACGTATTCTGAAAGCGAATTAGCTGGAGGGGACGAGCTTGTCTTTGCTGCTTCAGGTGTTACAAAGGGGGAACTTCTAGATGGTGTGCGTTTTATTCCAAATGGAGCTGTAGTGAGTTCGCTTTGTGTTAGACTGCCAAGTGGAACATTTGAAAAATCCGAAACGATGTTGAAATTTAGAGGTCATCCAGTATACGAAGAGCTGACCTAGTTCGAGTAACCGCAGATTCTTATATACGCATCAATTGAAGTGACGATCTTACATGTATCAGTAGCTTTGGGCAGCAACTTTTAGACTGCGATACTGGATATATGCCTCGAAGAAGAAAACAAAAGTACTGAAACAAGAAATCGTTAAAACCATGAGATCTCGGGCGTCCCATCTAAGCGGTATGAAAACGAGGTACACTGCAAAGAACCCAGCGATGAGAGCCCCGTAAAAGACGAATCTGGGTATGAGTTTACCTCGTAACATTACAAAATTTCTAAGAGTTTCCATTTGCGCCTTTTCTTTTGCCAGGTATTTTCCGTCTTGAGTTTGAGTCAATAATTGCTGATCTAGCAGCTTATTGATATGGTACTGCGCTAAGCTAGGGCTGGAAAGCTTCAGGTTTCTCCAAGCATCTCTAACACCCACAGGTTCAGTGGAGGTTAAGATATAGAGGTACACATCCCAAGTTGTACCAGAAAGATGGTGTATAGGTGCGTGTTTTTTGCCAGATTGTTGGTTTTTGATTTGCTTTACCCCCAATTTGGTGGCTATTCTTTCGACATAAATGTGTCAAGCCAATTAGGATTAACTAGCATAGGTTGCACTTAATGATATAGATTAGAACAGCAGCTATGTGAGAAGTTACACTATTGAAGGACGATTTTCCCTGTCAAATGATGTTGTTATAACAATTTTGACTTGCAAGATTTTTTAAACAACAATTTGTCACATCTACACTCTGAGAGCATAATGGGCAAGCTCATCGTTATTGGGACTATTTGGCTTTTAGTCTTCGCTGTGACTCTGGTTATGATAGATTCACAATTGAATGTAAAAGAACCTGTCCAATCGCCAGATGATACTCAGAACCCTCCTGATCAAGGAGATTCTGCAGCATCAGGCTTTGTGGTTCTGCAAGTAGATGGCTATGTGGTTGATGATTTTTGGGAACGAGGAATGCACGATTTACCAATGATGACTTTTGTGATTAATTATGTTGTTTCAAATCTGGGAAATGTTTCAGCAAACGCTGTGACTATAAAGATCATGCTCGATTCCGACCATTATTCAACCGAAACGATATATGGTCTAGCACCGAATTTTGAGTTTAGAGATACTTTCTCTCTTGCTGCTGACTACGACCAATCGAAGGTTGTTGAAGTAGAAGCAAACTTCGAAAATATTTCGGATTCTTGGAGTCACGTTTTAGAAGCAGAACTGCCTCGAGATCCCTCATGGAGTCTATCAAGGCTTTTCATTACCCCCCAAGAAATAAGCGTCAAATCAACTTATCAAGAGATAATGAGTGGTTCAATCTTTGTACATTGGATAGAAATACGAGACTGGGTTGGAAGCAACATTGAATATATAGAAGACTACAATACCTATGGAGTTGACAAGTTCTGGCAATTGGGCAAAGAAACTCTTGAAAGGCGAACAGGAGATTGTGAGGATTTTGCCATTTTACTTTGCTCAATGTTAAGAGCTGATGGATGGAGTACAGAGGATGTTTATGTTGTGATTGGGGAGAATGAAGTAGGGGAGTATCATGCATGGGTGAAGGTAAGAATCCCCTATCTCGGATTATGGTATAATATTGAACCTACTGCCAGCGGATTTCATACGGGTCCATTGGATGTACTTGTCTTAAGTGGATATACACCGCTTTATAATTTCAACGATCAATATTTCATAATAGTTTAAAAGCCGATACTTTTGTGGTGGGGCTGCCCGGATTTGGACCGGGGTCCCTAGCGCCCGAGGCTAAGAGCCTAGACCAAACTAGCCGACAGCCCCTGAATCAGGGTCTACACGCCCCGAATGAGAGTCTGGGACTTGTCATAAAAACTTATGCAAGTATTCAACCTCTCGGTCGGAGTGCTCAAAGGACGATTTTCTAAAGAATGAACCGAATTGCTGGAGCGATAGATGTAAGCAGCATTAACCTCCGTGGAAAACTGGAATGAACACAATTTTATCTCCATCTTTAATTTTTGTCTTGAGACCGTTCAGCACATTTATCTCAGTATTGTTAAGTAGAATGAGGACATTGGGTCGCGGATCATGAAGTTCAGGATCAATGAGAGCTTGATTGAAGTCTTGGGGAAAGGAAGATGAGATTTTTGCTAATACATCATTGACACGAATTGCAGGTTTCCTAAATCTAATTATGACTGTGTCTCTTTTTGCGAGTTTGCGTAGAATGCCTAGAAATCTCACTTCTATCGAAATGGTCAACTTTCACCCCTTGAATGAAGTCAAAGAACCTTGGGATTCTGCTCATAAGAACGGGCATTAATCCTGACTTTTTTCACCTGTGAATAACTCGACAATATCTGAAGCAATCTCGACAATTTCATCAACCTGCGTGAGCGTCTTCGGAAATTCTGAGCTTGGCGAAT
>CP070649.1:978263-1024741 GCA_020354575.1 Candidatus Bathyarchaeota archaeon
TTACCACTCGGAGAGCTGGTATTACCGCGGCGGCTGACACCAGACTTGCCCTCTCCTTATTCCTCCAGCTCCTTACACTGGAGAAAAGCCATCCTCAGCGGACGGCACTCGGGATAGCCCCATCGCGCTTTCGCGCATTGTTGAGTTTTCGCGACTGCTGCGCCCCGTAGGGCCTGGACCCTTGTCTCAGTGTCCATCTCCGGGCTACCGCTCTCGCGGCCCGTACCGGTCAAAGGCTTGGTGAGCCGTTACCTCGCCAACAACCTGATCGGCTGCGGCCCCATCCTTAGGCGAGATCTGAAGCATGATTCAAACGTCTTTTGGGTATGGATCCATTCCAGGAGTCCACGCCTATCAGGGATTAGCCCCAGTTTCCCGGGGTTGTCTCTGTCCTAAGGCTAGGTTAGCCACATGTTACTGAGCCGTGTGCCGCGTCTCCTTCATAGCTGAAAGACGCACGACATGCATGTCTTAGTCCCATCCCGATAGCAGTAAGGTCCGGCAGGATCAACCGGATTTGTGTTATGTTGGGAGTTATTGCCGCTTTTGCTGTGGGTTGGATTTGGGGGTGTTTATGTGCGCTAAGCCCATGTTAGACCTAATTCTTAGTCAGGTCTCCATCTTTTGATGTCCCCGCGACTGGAGGTCAACCTTCAAGTCATCCATAGGGCAACTTTTCTCGCCTTTAGTGTCTTAGTTGACGCCGCCGCCGGAAAAGTCACGGGGCAAACGTTTATGACGATGACTAATCGCCAAGGGAAACCAAAGAATAGATCTCCCAATATAAACATTGCGAAGGCAATTAATAAAATTAGCTCTCAGCGGAAATAATCCTAATAGTTGCAGATATGGACAAAAAATAAGCAAAATGCACGCGTGTATTTTTCGTCTAGAAGGTGATTCCAGAATACTAATTAAATGCAATGTGTTCGATTATCCTAAGACAAGATTAATGGCGAACTGAATGAAACGTTGTTGGGTCATTCCTCTTTTTCTTCTATTATTAATTGTTGAGATCACAAACTCTCCAATTGCTGAATGCAAAGGACTCACCTTCCAGAATGGTGACTCCCACCACGATGATCATTTAAATGATGAGTCAGATGAGATTGACAATGATTACTCACCTTTCATAATACCTGTTGGGAGTGAAAAAAGTATAATTATTGCTCCAATAATTGCTTGTACATCGTATAGAAACGAAACATGGCATTCTTATTATTACCCATGCAAGATGGCGCAAACTTTTTTTATAGATAATGATTGGCATGATGGAAAAGCAAATTACACCTACATTTTCGAAGATTGGATAGATTACGACTGGAACGATATAATTGTCAATGTTTTTGTTTCGGTATCAGGAGAAATATTTGCCGAATTGCTCTTAGATTTCCGCGAGGCTGATTGGTGTAACCCTTTTAGCCTTGAAATAACCCCGCAACAGACTTGGATTAAAATTGAATGGAATAGCACAGACTATCCGGAAATGAACTCGTTAATTGCTAATGCTGGGGAGCCTACCGAAATAAACTTGTTTACTGAATCTAATATTGGAGATCAAGCAGCTGTCAGATTCTTGATCCCACCAATTGCCAATTTTGATTGGTATCCTTTGGAACCCTTGGTGGGTGACACTGTTTTGTTTAATTCTTCTAAGAGTAGAGATCTTGATGGAGGGATTGATATGTATTCATGGTTTTTAGGAGATAATATTTCTGTCAATACTAAAAACAATACAATTACCCATATTTTCATGTCTCCTGGAGTTCACAATGTGACTTTGACGGTCATCGATAATGATGGGTTATCAAGCAAAATTTCAGGAAGTATTAAGATCTCTGCTTTAATTGGAGGAGAAACAATATCGTTCGACAATACTATTGGATCAACTTGGGGAATTGCGAATTCTCTTGTAATACTGGGTCTTTTAGTTTTATCAATATTGATGAAAAGTAAAAGGAAAAAGAGTGGTTTATCACGGAATGCATTCCCTAGATCAGATACTGTTGAATCTCAAGTAGTACATATCTCAAAGATTAACAATCACTGGTTCAATATCTTTCTTTGTTATTCTTAATAATGCAACAGATGACCTAGTCAGAAAGGGAGGAATAGGATTAGTGGCGCTCCCAGGATTGATAAGTAGCATACCATTCTTGTATTTGATGCTGGGTCGATGTGTATGTCCTGAGACAAAGACCTGACGGTCTTGCTCGCGACCAAGGTGCTTATGCAGGTTTCTAAGCTTGCTTGTTCGTTTTAAAAAGTTAATGCTGTGAGTGACGCCAATTTTCCATTTGTAAACATCCAAAGAATTAATCTCAGGCAATTTCTCTTTGACTTTTCGTGAGTCCATGTTACCATGCACTGCAACAACCGGTGCCATCTGTTCTAATTCCTCTAAAACACTCAGCCTTGTTAAATCTCCTGCGTGGACGATTACATATGCGTCTTGAAAGATTTCATAGATTCTATGAGGAATAGCCTTTGCACGGGCTGGAATATGCGTATCTGAGATTAATCCCACTGTTTTCAAAACATACAACTCATCCAGTATTCTGTATCATTGTTATAACAATGGAGGGTATTGGTTATAAATCTATCAGAATGTGGTCAGCGATGCCAAAACTCCTCACATGTTTGGATGCAGTTCTTAGTCTTGTACTTGCAAGAGCCCAAATCACATCTGAAAAAGAGTTGTGAAGATCGCCTATTATGTTGGATTTCACCAATCTACAAACTGTGCCCTTCATTTTCACCCGTGTCTCTCTCCTCTTTGAGTGGTCTATGATCCGAATGCTTTATGTCAGAAAAATGAACGCAAGAATTGATAGGTGTAATTGCATGCATTCAGGGGATCTCAGAATATTGAATCAGACTCCTTTTCGAATAAAACTGAGGATGGGCTGACTTTGGGCATTTGTCGCTGTAATTTAAACGTGGCGCGGGCTTTCATAGGTGCAAGGGTTAACTTGCATCTGAAAGACGGTTCCGTAATTGCTAATGTATATATATCTGATGCAAAACGAGAAAAAGACATCGGTAAACCAGCCTTTCTATATATTGAGAAACCTAGAAAATCAATCTTAAAGATCTTATTGAAAGAAATTGATTGGATGGAGCGTTTGAATCCTTATTTTCAGTAATCTATACATCTAATGGTAAGTTGCATCAAAAAATGCAAAAGAGAATTTTGTGTCGACGACAAAAACTCTTGTCTTATTTGAAAATTAGGTGTACAAGGGAAAACATCAGCTTGTGTCAAACGATGTTACTCAAAGCTCTGGGCAACTCCTTTAGATTTGGAATCCTGGCATCCGGTTCAACAGGAAATGGATCAAGCTCACCTGCAATGGCATAGGGATTTTTCCTCATTCCCGGGTTCTCAATCAATATTGTCTTCAAACCCAGTATTTTCGCTCCAAAAATATCAGCTTTTAAGGAGTCCCCCACAAAAACAGTCTCTGTAGGTTTCATATTCAGGCCTTCTAAAACATTTTTAAAAACTATTGGGTGAGGTTTGCGAAACCCAACCTCCCCCGAGACAACAATCGTGTTGAAAAATTTTCCCAAATCAAAGTGTTCCAGAACCCTCCAAAATCCCTGAGGGGATGCAAAATTCGATGCTAGGCCAAGTTTATATTCTTTTTTCAGTTCTAGAAGTAGATCAGATACATAGGTTTCGGTATATGCATCTTCTATGAAAGCGTCGAAGAAAGCGTCAATGGCGTGGGTCAATATGGGACCTTCATAAATGGAGTAGTGAAGGAATATCTTTAGGGTTATGGCAATTCGAGATCGAAAGTCTACTTCCCTGAGAGCGGGCTCAGACTTTAGGTACATTTTCTCCCTAACTTTGAAATAGCCACGTTTAAACTCTTCAAAGGGAATTTTTATCATTATACTGTCATTCTTTAAGCTGCTCAAAAGTTTTTTCAGACATTTGTCATAATCCCATCGATCGGTTAATATCAGTGTGTCACCTAGATCAAAAATCACAGCTTTAAACCGCATAGTTACCTGCTCCAGCCAAGAATTTCGATTGACTTGTTCTTAAAGTTACTCGAAACTTTTCTCGGTCTGCATGTCTGAAGATTGACATTTTCTTTATAAAAATCATGCATCGTTATACATGAAGTTGACAAATATCTTTAAGTATGTTTTCTGGCCGAACAATAGGTCAAGTTGTGAAAAAGCATGGTTTGTACGGTAGTTGCTGGTGCTTTCTGGGGTGACGAGGGTAAAGGCAAAATTGTATCTTATCTAGCTTTGAAGGACAAAGTCAACGTGTGTGTACGGACCGGCTCTGTTAATGCGGCCCACACAGTGTATTTTGATGGAACCTATTACGCGTTGCATATGGTTCCTGCAACATTTATTTATGATCGGTGTCGCTTATTTATTGGCTCCGGAGCCAATATTGATGTTTCTCAATTTCTTAAAGAAGTGGAAAGGACTCGTGTTAAAGGGCGAATTTGGGTGGACAAGCAAGCTTCTATTATAGAGCAACACCACTCAGCAAAAGATAGAAAGGATAGCCATTTGATAAGTCTCGGAACTACAGGTCGAGGTGTTGGTCCTGCGATACAAGAAAGGGCTAGTAGATCCGCTAAGTTGGCTCGGGATATACCTGAGCTGCAAGGTTTTTTGACCGATGTTGCTGAGGAAGTAAATAGAGCAATTGATGAGAATCTGTATGTGATTCTGGAAGGGACGCAAGGTTTGATGCTTTCACTTTATCATGGCTCATATCCTTATGTCACGAGTCGTGACACAAGTGCAGCGGCTATATGTTCAGAGGCAGGAGTTGGTCCAAGCCGAGTGGATAAGGTTCTAGTGGTGTACAAATGTTTTATCACTCGTGTAGGTTCTGGGAATTTGCCCGGAGAGCTGTCTAAAGAAGAGGCTATCCGGCGAGGATGGTTTGAGACTGCTGCTGGGACAGGTCGGGAACGCAGATCAGCTCCATTTGATTTTAATCTGGCAAAACGAGTTGCAAAAATCCATGGGGCTACAGAAGCAGCAGTTACAAAGCTAGATATTTTATATCCTGAATGCAAAAATACTAGTAGCTTTGATCAACTGACCCAGAACGCAAAGAATTTTGTTGTCAAAATCGAGGAAACAGTTGGTATTCCTGTTACGATTATTGGGACTGGTCCCGGGGCTTTAGATGTTATTGACAGAAGGGTTTAGTCCAACTGTTATTGATCACAAAAAAGATGCTGTCATCTTGAGAATGGATAGGTTTCCGTAGAGGCTATCCAGATACAGAATGTGGGTATGAATGCTGTAATCTTTCAAAAGGAAACTTTAAAAACGCCTTGTACAATCCACATAATCAAACCCACCAATATTCGGTGAGGATATGGCGAAATTTAAAATAATCCTTTCAGATCCAGGAACCGGGACTTCTCAAATGCTTGATCTAGAAGGCCCTCGAGCTGAACCTCTTATAGGGAGAAAACTTGGCGAATCAATAGATGGAACTGCGATTGGACTTGGTGGTCATAAATTAAAAATTACTGGGGGATCCGATAAAGATGGCTTCCCCATGCGTCCAGATATCCATGGAGGTGTTAAAGCCAAGGTCGTGATAACCAACAGTACAGGATTTCACTCATCCAATAAAGGAGAACGTCGAAGAAAAACAGTGCGTGGCAATGTCATCACTGACGAGATTGTTCAAGTAAACATGAAAATAATCGAAAAACCAAAGAAAAGTGCACGAGCAGCAACTACTAAACCAGATACTAAGACCAAAGACACCGATGAGGAAAAACTCAAAGAGTAGATATGTATGTCTAATATTGCTCCAGTTTTCTTATTCCCTGACTCAATATTAGAAAACTAGGCTGAAATGGCAGATTCAAATATTTATACACGTACCTCTTGAAGACCGTACACAGTGTAGATTTTCAGCTTTCATCAGAGAGTCTTTAGACTTGATGGTGCTTAAACACCATTGTGTTTGGCAAGGTTTTTTATTATAGATGCCTATTCTTTTACAACCTATTCCTTGGATTGAACACTGATATGGTCAGAAAAAATGAAACTATACCTCGCCAACCTGAAATAAATATAGGCACTATTGGCCATGTAGACCATGGAAAGACCACGCTTGTCCAAGCATTATCGGGAATATGGGCTGCAAGACACAGTGAGGAATTAAGACGTGGCATAACGATAAAACTTGGATATGCGGATGCGCCTATCTATAAATGTTCAAAGTGCGAAGCACCAGAGTGTTACTCCACTAAGCCAAACTGCATAGTCTGCAGCACAAAGTGTGAATTTCAAAGAGCAGTTAGTTTCGTAGATGCTCCAGGACACGAAGCACTAATGGCAACAATGCTTTCGGGTGCTGCAGTTATGGATGGGGCAATACTCGTCATCGCTGCGGATGAACCTTGCCCTCAGCCACAAACTCGGGAACATCTTGCAGCAATACAGATAGTTGGAATTGATAAAATCATCATTGTACAAAACAAGATTGACATTGTTGATGAAAGGAGAGTTATGGAAAGCTATCATGAAATCACTAATTTTGTCAAAGATACAATTGCAATGAAGGCTCCAATTATACCCATCTCAGCGCAACACGCTGTAAATATCGACGCTCTCATTCAAGCAATGGAAAAGAACATTCCAACACCTAAACGTGATCATACAAAAGAGCCATTGATGTACATTGTCCGTTCATTCGACATTAACAAACCTGGAACAACTATCAACGATTTATCTGGTGGTGTAATAGGCGGCAGCATAATACAAGGAAAGTTCAAGGTAGGCGACGAAATCGAAATCCGACCTGGTATACGGGAAAACAAACAGGGGCGTGGTAGATATGAACCTCTATTAACAAAGATCATAAGCACCAGAGCTGGAGGCAGAAATATGGATGAAGTGAAATGTGGAGGCCTCGTTGGAATGGGAACATTGCTTGATCCCTCTTTAACAAAAGCAGATAGTCTTATAGGCAATCTCGTTGGATTACCTGGGAAACTTCCTCCATCCGTCTCTGAACTAACTGTTGAAACGCATTTCTTTGAACGTGCAGTAGGAACAAAGGATTTGGTGAATATAGATCGAGTGCGCATTAAAGAAATTTTGCTCCTCGATGTGGGAACGACCATTACTGCAGGACCAGTAGTCTCAGTAACGGACGATCAGGCAACCATAAAACTTGGACGCCCAGTTTGCGTTGAGACAGGGATGCGTGCAGCTTTAAGTAGGAAGATCGCTGGAAGGTGGCGATTAATTGGTTATGGTATAGTTCAGTAAACTGATTGCTCAAGCCAGAAGAAATACCGAGTCTCCAGATTTGGAAGAGAGAAAACTTGTCCATAGAAACGCAAAAAAGACCATTAGAAGTTATATTGGATTCAAGCTTTCTTTTTATTCCCTATAAATTCAAAATAGACATTTTCGAAGCGTTGGAGAAGGTTTTCAATAGAAGGTTTGAACCAATCGTGCTTTCTGTAACCAAAGATGAGCTGCGTGAAATCACAAAAAGAAGATCACCGAAATTAAGGAAACAGGCAGCCTTTGCTTTGAAGCTTTCTCAAAAATGCCATCAAATGAAAGTTGAGAGATGCGGAGATGAATCGCATGATGATGTAATTGTTAGAATAGCATCAGAATTTGGATATTGCGTGGCAACAAACGATCGGCTCTTGAAAAGAAGACTAAGATGTCTATCGGTATCAGTGGTTTATTTAAGGCAAAAATCTTATTTGGCTGTGGAAGGGGTCATATAGATGTTTCAAAAGCTTTTTTAAATCCTTCAGGGGTCTATGTAGGACACAGCCTATTTGAAGCAGAGGATAATCAATGTTCAAGCTTTTTGTTCTAGAAGATACAATTCGTATACCTCCCGAAAAATTCGGGGATCCACTTAAGCAAGCAGGGCATGAGCAATTAAGAATGAAATATGAAGGCATGGTAGATGAGGAACTCGGTTATGTAATCGCAGTGACTGACATCAAAGTTAACCCCACAGGTAAAATAATTCCAGGTGATGGCGCTACATATCATAGAGTTTCTTTCTCTCTTCTGACTTTTTATCCGAAAATTCAGGAAATCTTGGAAGGTGAAGTTGTGGAGATCGCAGACTTTGGAGCCTTTTTGCGTGTTGGACCAATTGACGCATTGCTTCATGTATCACAACTTATGGATGATTTTATCTCGTATGACGAAAAGCAAGGTGTATTAATGGGAAAAGAAAGCAGAAGGAAACTCTCCTCCGGAGACCATGTGAGAACCCGCATAACAGCGGTTTCGCTAGCTAGAGGAGGCGGATCAGGAAAAATTGGAGTAACTGCGAGACAACCCTTTCTTGGGAAAATCGAATGGATAAAGGAAGAAGTTAAAAAGATTAAGAGTGAATCCGAAAAGGAGAAAGCAATCGAGAAAGCCAAACAAAAGGAGAAGGTTCAGAATGACTGAAAAAGCTTGCGGAGAATGCCATCTTATCAGTACTGGAACAGTGTGCCCAAGATGCAAAACAGCTACTTTAAGTGACGATTTTAGCGGTCTCGTAATTGTGATCGATCCAAAAGGATCTGAAATAGCCAAAACAATGGGCATAAAGGAAAAAGGGCGTTATGCTTTGCGTGTACGATGAAGTAGTTCCCCTCAAATAAGTACGATGCAATAACGTACTGGGATCGGAGGAGAGCTCGATATGGGAACCCACAAGCTTTGTCAAAATCTTGGTAAAAACCTGGAAAAGTGCGTTTGCACCTACTCATCATGCATAAAGAGAGGAAAATGCTGCGAATGTATCGATTTCCATCGAGAACGAAACGAAATCCCAGGATGCTTTTTTTCCCCTGAAGTTGAAAGCACGTACGATCGATCAATAGAAAGATTCATTGCGAGCCATAAGTGATGAATATCCGTTATCTCACATCTCAGCAGCGGAAAAAACTGAAGAAACCTCTAGGAACCCTTTTTCAGGGTTCACTGGAAGAAATCATTATGCTGGTGAAAATTCTCATTGAAAAAGAAAGTCCAACAAAGATTGTGGCTGTAGGCGATCAGGTCTCTCAAGATTTGACAAACCATTCCATTTTGCCTAGCATTCTAATCGTTGATAATAGGATAATGCGAAAAAAAATCCCTCCAATCTCCGCAACTGCTGATAATAACATTAATGTAAAAAATCCCCCTGGAACTATCACAGATGAAGCATGGGCATCAATAAAACAAGCGATGAAAAGCTCTCAACGATCAAAAATCATCGTCGAAGGGGAGGAAGATTTGCTGACTCTGGTAGCTATCTTGGAGGCACCTGAGAACTCTCTTGTATTCTATGGTCAACCACATCAAGGAATTGTAGTTGTCAAAGTTACAGAAGCAATGAAACAGAAAGCGCGCAAAATTTTCGAAGCAATGAAGACGCAATATTCACATTAAGTTGTTCTAATCAATCGTCTTGAATAAATTTTTGCCAGATAAACAAAAATTAAACCCATGCATACATCGAGTCTCTCTTGTCATGATGAAACTTTATAAGGCAAGAAGCTTTTTCTGTGCCATAACCATCTCTATCAGTGGAAGAATAAAATTGAAGATTAAAATTCTAACTCAGAAGTATAACCCCTTGCTGAAAAGAAAAGAATTAGCTTTTGAGGTTGACCATGGGCAAGAGGGGCAAACTTTCTCACGCTTAGAATTGAAGAAACACTTAGCAAATGTGCTGAAAGCAAAAATAGACCTAATCATCCTGCAAAAAATGGAAACAAAAACTGGAACCACAACTGCCATTGCAAAAGCAAATGTGTACGAATCAGCTGAGCAAGCAGAACTAGTTGAACCAAAGCATATAATTGCTCGAAATACATCTGAAAAACCGACAGAAGCAGAGAAATCCTCAGAAAAGAGAACTGAAAAAACAGGACCGACAAGCGAAGTGACAGAGAAAGCAAAGCCAATGGAGCACGACTCACTCTCTGAATCGGAAGGAGAAATAAAAGAAAAAGGGAAATAACATATGTCAAAGGAAACTGAAATTGACGAGGCAGAAATTCAAGAGACCAAAAAAAACGAAAAACCAACTGCGAAGAAAAATGAAGAAAAGGCCTTTAGATATTATAAAATCGAAGAAAAGTCTCTAAAAAGACTTCGACCCTTTTGCGAAAGATGCGGCCCTGGATACTTCATGGCAGATCATGGCAACCGATATACATGTGGACACTGTGGATTCACACGATATAAACAAAATCAGTAAATGAGGGTGGAAACTGAACCAAGCAAAGTTAAAAATCCGGATTAACGTTTTCATAAACGATATCTCGGCTGAACGCTTTTGGGAAATTAATCGACCCCTCCCCCCTGTTAAGATCGCTACAAATCTCAATCTCATAAGCATCACAAAAGCGAATGAAGATTTGCTTGAAGTACCCTTCGTTTTTGTCATTAGTTACAACCCAGCGGTTGCTCAAATTAGCTTCAAGGGCAAGGCTCACGTAGCTGGCGATAGAAATGAACTGAAGAGAATTCACGATAGTTACGGAGACAAAAAAGTTCCTCCAATAGTAATTGCCCAAACCATTTCGAACATTGTCTTTCTCGAATCAGTACTAGTTTCAAGAACATTGAGCATTCCCCCACCTATACCGCTGCCCAAAGTTCCATTAGCAAGAAGCGACAGGAAAAAAACTGAACCAAGCTATCGAGCCTGATGAGAAGACGCTTTTCAAATTACTTCAAAGGCACATACATTGAAGATCTTGATGCCCCAATGCCTGGTTGTCCATGCTTAACTGGTCTATTCGTAATCGCATATTCGCCTAGATAATGACCAATCATTTGCTGCGTGATTTCCACAGAGACAAATTCCTTTCCATTGTGAAGAAGAATTGTATTTCCCACCATTTCAGGAAGGATGACCATATCTCTGGCGTGTGTTTTTATTATTACACTTTGGCCTTTATCCATAGCTTGTCTTGCGGTTCTGATATTTTCTAGGAGAATCCTCTGTTCTGTCGTTAGTCCACGTTGCAGACTTCTACGATGGCGTGAGGGAAGTAACAAAATGAATTCATCCATTGATAGACCTTTTAGTTGTTCGAGTGTGTGTCCTCGATAGGTGAATTGTTTAGGCATCTTTGTCTCGCCTATTTCATAGGCGTTGTTAAAGGGTCTATTAACTCTTTCCGATATTACCTTCTTCTTTTCTGCTTTTTGCCCGCACCCCTAGCTGCAATCAATCCCACTTTCTTGCCAGGAGGCGCTCCTCTGGCAACTGTGGTGACTTTTCGACCACCTTTTTTGCTGCTTCCGTAGGGGTGAGCGGCAGCTACCATGGCAATTCCTCGTGTTCGGGGATATTTGTGACCTTTGGCCTTCTTCATGTGATACTTTTTGCCAGCCTTTAGCAAGGGCTTCTCGGGTCGCCCAGCTGCGGAGACGATGCCTATCGTGGCACGACATAATCTGTTTATGTATTTTGTCTTTCCTGAAGGGAATTTGATCATAGTTCCTTGAGGAGTATGGTCTACGATAGTGGCATAGGTTCCGGATGAGCGCGCAATTTTACCTCCGTCGCCTGGCGACTGCTCTATACCGCAGATCATCGTACCCTCTGGTATATTTGTCAAAGGGAGAATGTTACCAATATCAATGGGCGCCTTGCTTCCAATCTGAATTTTCTGACCCTTATGAACTCCTTCGGGGAGTATAAAATAGAAATCGTGACCTGTTTGAAGTTTAATCTTTGCGAGAGGAGAACCACGTCCAGGCTCATGATAAATTTCCATTATTTCAGCATGTACGGCATTTTGCCGTTGCTGTTCAGTAAGTGGAGGGTATTTAGCAGGTGCTATTCTTCTTTGGGTGGATGCCTGAAAGGTTGATCCGCCTTTTCCTCTACGCTGCACTCGGATTCGTTTACCCATTGGTCTTCCCTGCTTTTGTTGTGAGTGGTGGAGGGTAGGGTTTAAATGTTTTGCATCAGAACCCTGGCGTTATTTGAGCAATAATGGTTGCTTAATTCACAGAATAAATTAATTCTCAAATTTAAAGTCTTACGAGGCGCAAATCCAAAGTTTACTTAATGTTCTTTTTTTGAGGAACTAGAGTATCCCCAATTTTATGGCTACATCTACGGCCTTATTATCTGGATGCAGCTTAACAAATGCTTTCTTCTCTCCACGAGGCGTTATCAAAACATTTACTTTCTCCACCTTCACATCATACAGCTCCTGTACTGCTTTTCTTATATCCGTCTTCGTTGCCCTCATATCAACCATTAACACCAGCTTATTCTCCGTCTCCAGCAACCGACTTGCAACTTCAGTCATCAGCGGAAATAACACAATATCATATGGATCCAACTATGCAACCTCACTCATTTTTTCCCTGAGACTCTCCAATGCGCTCTCAGACCAAATTGTTAGTCGCCCTAAATGTGTTCCAGGAGCTAACAACTCAATATTCAATTCCTCCACCAAAGCTACATCAACGCCAGGTAAATTACGTCCAGCCTTTACTATGCCCTCATTTTTGGAAATCACAATCAAAGGTCCAATGGCCTGCTTGTATCGTCTTCCTCTTCCCTTTCCTTTTCCTGCTCGAACCTTTCTACTTTCCTTTGCTCGAAAAACATCCCCCCAAACCCCCAACGCTAGGAGCATTGTTTCTACATCTTTGGTTCGACGTAGCTCCTCAACATCATCAACGACTACTAATGGAAAATCAGGGACATCCTCAATTATGTGCCCCCTCTTTTTCACGACATCCTTTAAACCTGTTGCAGCAATGCCTGAATGCAAAGCCAACTCCAACTCTTTTCGCGGAATTTTCTTCGAAACTCTTTTCTCTGAACGTGGCGGATGAGCACGATGTCCACCAACTATCCCAACTCCAAAAGCAGCGCGCATACTGGTCTTTAGCCGAGGTACCCTTGCGACGCCCAAACCGACACCTCGCGACTCTGCTGTGGTTCTTTTGCCAGCCATTCGATCTCTCCCTTGGGCTTGAAATCTGTGGGATTGCAGAGTCACAACTCCTCGCTTGACAACGTCAGGGCGAAGGGGAGTTTTGAAGACAGATGGGAGCTTGATTTTCCTCACTGCTTCTCCTTTCAAATCAAAAACTTTTGATGATATTTTGCCCATTTTCACACACTCTGTCTATCCTTGTTGTGAAGCTAAAGAGACTGTGATAATCTTTGGGGGTTCCACGGGCACCTTTTTAGGTCGAGCAGGAAAACGAAGCCTAACCAGACGCTTGCGAGGTCCAGGGACGCTTCCACCCACTAAAATGTAAGGGCCTTTAACTGCACCATACCTTATGAAGCCTCCTTTTGGTGTCACGTCATTACCATCAACGCCAATCTTCAAAATGCGTTTATTATACTCAGTCCTCTGATGATAACCCATCTGTCCTGCCCTAGGAACCGTATATAATACTCTAGGAGGTTTCCATGGTCCAATACAAGCCACTCCGCGCTTGGTTTTCCGAGACTTGTGATGCAAGATTCTTATTCCCCATCGTCGAACGGGTCCTTGAAAGCCCTTGCCTTTAGTCACAGCAGTCACATCTACAAATTGTCCCTCCTTGAAAACTTCGCCAATCCCGACCGACTTGCCTAGCATATCCTGAACATATTCAAACAACTCGTTTATGGGTCGTCCATCAACCTTGATTTCCACAAGAGATGGTTTCTTTTTCGGAACACTCGTCAACCGCGGTTTAGTGATAGTCAGAAGACGAAACTCAACAATAGTTTCTAAGTTTTCTTTAATTTTCTTCAAGCCCTTTTCCGAGTCGAAATTTTCTGGTGTGATTAAAACTCGGTTCAAATCCTTTGGAGGATCTTTTACCCAAGCTTCGGTAAGTGCTTTTAAACCATAATCTGTTTGGATATAGGCTCGAACGCCACAAACAAAGATCGGCGGCGTTTCAATAACCGTGGCAGAAAGGTTTATTTCTTTTCCGAAATTCGGAGAACGAGGAAAATCATCAATGCAAAAGAGATTAGTCATTCCAGCTTTATATCCCATAAAGCCCAGAAGACCAGACCCTGCTGGGAGAGAGGGCCAATACCGTATTCTGCCAGTTTGATGAGCAGCCCGGCCCCTAGGCAAATATGCTAAGGAACCACGCTTAGGAGCACTTTTCTTTCTATGCCCCATAATTTTCCACTCGTCTCTGTTTCAATGCAAGCATGAAGTTATAAACGTTACTAAGTCCATTCTCGCTTGAAAACATGGTAAAAACCCAAACTAAGAAGCCAACCGCAAATAACTACAAGAGTAGCAGGGAAAATACGAGAAAGCTCCTCAAAATGGAAGATCATGATTTCGAAAATAAAGAAGGCTATACCTATTGATAGACTAGAGAGATATCCTGCCTGTTTTCCATACTTTCGCATAGTTTGAATGGCAAGCAAGCCCCCTAAGAATATATCCCCTAATCCCAAAAGGATCGTGCCTTGGAAGGGAAATGTAGGGACTCGTAACAATACAGGTAGCTTCAGCGTGATAAATATGCTTGCAGCTTCACCCATGTGTTTCGTGCCGAAAACTTGGATAATATCCATAATTGCAATCAACCCAGCAAAAACTAAGACAGTCGTCCATGAAAACAAACTGCCAATATAAATAGAGATAGAAACGGCAAAAAGAATAGCAAATATGTTTAAGAAAAGCGGGAAATGAACATCCCAGAAGAAAAAATATAAGATTACAAAGGAGATTGATGGCAACAAAGCAAGATACCATTTTTCCACTGCAGTATAGGTAAATAGGAACAAAATGAAAGAATAAGCTGCTAAAAACAGAATAAGAATAGCCTGACTAGGTATAAACTGAGTTACAATGGCTAAAACAGTGACCATGATCCCCATTATGATGACAAGGAAAACTGCATCACGAATACGAAACTCTCTCTCTTCAAAAAGTGACTTCAGCTTAGCTTCAAACTTTGAATAAAGAAAAACAATGACTGCTAAGACTAAACCCACAATCAATGGAAGCATTATATCGAAATACATAGGTCCAAATTGATATGGTGGAATTTAACCTTTATTAACCATCGAGGTCAGGATCCCCAAGGTTGCGAATAAGGCTTCCTCAGTGCGCACTGTTTCAACTCTTTGGTTTGGGATCGTATTTATAATAAAATCAGAGACAACGTCTAGATTCATATTTTCTTGTTTAGCAATCTCAAATAATCCCTGTGCAGGAGCACCAAATGCTATGAGAATTTTATGAGAAGCCTCCCAGTGACTCCTTAATGAACTTAAAATTTCCACGATAGGTTTTCCATATTTCGATGTTGCTATAACTAAGTCGAAAGCCCTTTTCCTTAGAAGTTCTCCTAACGGGAGACCAGAAGAAGGTAATCTGTATCCCCAGTATTTTGTGATTTCATAGCGATCTGCAATTTCGGCCTCTAAATACTTCGCTTTCTTTATCTTCACCGTGACACGAGTATCGATTGGCAATGTCCTATTAGGTACTAAAACATGTTGTTCGACTCCTACATCTACAAGAGTTCCCTTATCGTCATGAGATACTGTTGCACCTTCGCGATACTCATTGTCAACCAAATCCTTCGTACGGTTTGATAAAGGATGATGCGGTGTGCGAAGTGGTGGCAGCACCCCTACATATCTTAACTCAGGCTGTATTTTGAATAAGCGCTTCCGCAAATATTGAGGCGTTTCCATGTAGGAAAGAATTGTCGTAATTAAATGGATTTCCTTTTGCTGACTTTTATTTGGGAGATCCGGAAAAATTATGATCTCATCAACGCCAAAGATCGAAGCAGCTCTCCCTACTGCTCCAATTTTAGTGGTTTTCTCTCTAAGATGTGGAGTATCTGAGACTAGAGAGGCAGGGATAGCAATTGAAAGTTCATCCAATTTTTGTTTCTCCGATGAAATTTTGATTCAAGTCTACTGACCTCTAAAGCTACATCTGCATTTAAAACTTGGAGCTGTAACTGGGGAAATCACTTACCACTACTAGTAGTGAATAATCGACATACAGCCGTCTGTCCGTTTGAAGCACATTTAGATGCATACGTGTGGAATGCTAATATCTCTCTTGCTCACACCGAAACCAACTCGAAATGCAAGCTCCCAATCATGCTTCCGAACCAGATATGTACTGGCAAAAGCCATGATTGATCGGACCCAATTTGCTGGTTTCACATGGGAATTCAGAGCACTCAAAACACAACCTGACTCCTTTCTCGAAAGCACATGAAGGTATATTGCAGAATTTAGTTTTCCGAGGTTCACATCCCCTTTCCCCATTTGGACAAATACCCTTCACCATCTTTGGGCATTTCTCACAAGCTACACCGCACACACCAATTCTCATTCAATCTACCTCTTCCAAAACAAATTAGTTATTCATCTCTATTTACGTTTGTTAAGCTTGATGCTTGCGCGCCTTGCGTAAGTGTGGAAGGAGGGTTTAACGGTTCAAGTATATTCGAGAAAGGAGAGATGCTAAGAGGCCCATTTTCTCGAGTGGGATCAATGAACCGCAAGCCCATCCACAATGAGCTTACCGTGGTCACTGTAGTTTAATCATGTGGTAAGAAGTGGTCAGATTCTTGGTCACCACTCGACAACTGAAGAGGGCCTACATCATGCATGCATCGACTGACTGACCGGTGGGGAAGCAGTGACCTTCTGAGTATACGGAGTCCTCTGGAATGCAGATCATACAAGTAGTAGACTCACTACAGCATTTACCCTAATCCTAAACGAGAATACACCTGAAACCTCTATCACAATTCCTGTTCCCAAGCAGTTACTTTCAACTCAATGCAAGAACCAGCATAGGTACTGATTGCTACATCTACGTAAGTTACTTCTTGACCTGGGCATGACAGGCCCAGCACCTTCTTTTGATGGCATACTATGCGTGCATATATGCATTCATGCATCACGCAACGGAGAAATCTTAAAACTCAGCTTAAGAAGACCTTCAAGGCTGAATAATCGATCTATATTCTTATCATCAAACTTGTTATCACGGTCAATCAAGTATACGGGCAAACCTACCTTTTGCGCTCCTTTATAGTCGGCTTCTATCTCATCCCCTATAAAAATCGTGGTTGAAATCGTTGTCTTCAACCTGTCCAATGCATAAAGGAAGACTTCTGCGTCAGGTTTCATTTTCTTCAAAGTATCAATTACAACTACAACATCAAAAAAATCCTGGAGACTCACCTTTGGTAGTATCTCGTTCACATCACTCTGCAAACCATTTGTTATAATTCCTATCTTCAACCCTCTTGCTTTGAGTGAAGGCAACACTTTCTCTGCATCTGGATAAAGGGTCACATCGCAATAATCCCACCAATGAGCTGCAATGAATTCTGCTAATGAACGAAGTTTGGAATCAACTTTCAGATTGGTCAAGATACGGAGATTCCATTGAATCCAAAACTCATCCAGAAGAGTCGTCAAATCCCGAAAATTCAGCTCCTCTTCTGCCCTCTTCTTTGCAGATACTATTTCCTCCAAAGAGCGTTTTATCCCGCGATGTTTCAGTATCTTCTTCATCACTCGGGGGATTTCCGTTGTTTTTATCAACGTACCTCCTAAATCAAAAAGAACGGCTTCAATCTGCAGCTTGCTGAAATTCATTTGCTCAGAAAATTGGAGATTTTAAACTTAAGGATATTGCCATCCGTACATGCAGAAGCATTCATGCTAAAGGAAAGTCCTGCGGAACATTTCCACAATTTCAGCTTTCTGTTTCTCGTATTTTGCGAGACTGCTCGTTAGCTCTCGAGAATTCTGATAAATGAAATACGCATCTACTTCGCTGTTAATGGGAACTGGCAAACTTGAGGTTAATTTTTTTGTGGTTTTAATCATCTCAAATGCTCGTTTAAACACGATTACACGCTCTGATGGCTTCAGAGTTTTTACTTCTATCGCCCCAGTAGACCATGGTGCTTCTCCTATAATTGTCTAACTGAACAAAATTCAAATATCCAACAAAAAACTCTTATAGAATTGGATCTTATTCAAGAACATGAAAAACATCAAACCAAAGTTGATTGATCTATTCAAAGGAGGCTATTGTACTCCGCAAATCGCAAGAATAGCCTCAACCCTGAAGGAACCCTCTAGCACTATTCACTACAATATAAAAAAACTAGAAAATGAGGGAGCAATAAAAGCCTACAAAGCTGTCTTTGACTACGAAAAAATCAATGAAGGATTTTGCGTATACGTCCTTGTCAACATCTCTCCCGAGTATTATAATACACCGATTGCAGAGGAGTTATCAAAACTCGAAGAAGTTGAGAGTGCAGCTACCATAGCTGGAGAGTGGGATATCATTCTCAAAATTAGGACAAAGAACCAAAATGAGTACTATGACATATTGAAAAAACACCTTTTACCTAAGGGTGTCACAAAAACCTTAACTCTAACTACGTTGAAGGACATTAAGACCAACTATGTTTTCCTGTAGACTCCATTGGTTTCATATATATATTGGACCAACATAGCAGCTATGCAAGCAAAGAAAAAAGTATGCAAAGGTTCTGTTGTATCCACGCTTTTCCGCAATCTGATAGAATCGCCATAAGATCCTCAATGGCCACATTATTATCTCCATCTAGGTCTGCAATGGGATCCCATCGGGAATGTACTGGATTGCTTCCAAAGAACTCTGCAGCCAAAACTACATCATCTATACTGATCACCCCATCCGTGTTCAAATCTGTGGACTTGATGCACAAGGCGTTCGGCGTTAGAACACAGACGCCTAGCATTATAAGGGCTGCGAAGGTCAATACTTTGAGCACATTTGTAATCATTATCCTTTCCTCCTTCAAACGTAAATCCGACTGCACCGACCGACCTTAACCCATATGGAACAAAAATCCATGTGATATAACCGAACTTTGCTGACCTGCCTACAGGAAAAGCGTAGTAAAAACCAAAATGCTTATACTGTGGTTTTGGGAGAGGACGTGAAGAACATAGGAAAAGTGGAGAAATGAAGAACAAGCGAAAGTACAATCGAAATTCTAAAGTTGAATTACCAAAGAGATATAGAAAGAACAAGAAATAATCGTAAGCCCCTATGAGCTTTTTAGGTCCGTTCTTTGCAGTGACCACTATTGATGCTATATGTTTGTATCACTAGATTTTTATGGTTATGTATGCATGCATTGCATTTGCAGGTAAACATCGATGGAGCACAAATAGGAAAATGGGAGTGTGCAGGAGATATCTCCACTCTTTAAGTCTTAAAAACTTGAACGTAGAGAAATATCGCTGGTAAAGATATAGATGACCAGGATAACAGTTTTAGATCAATCAGATAAGGTTAACTCAATTGACAAGAATGGCATGCTTGAGCTTTGTGAGAAAACACCAGAATTCTGTAGAGATGCTATTGAACGAGCTGAAAATACACAAATACCATACAAACTTCCCCAAAACATAATAATAGTTGGAATGGGCGGCTCGGCCATCGGAGGAGATCTATTAAAAGATTGGCTATACAATAGGGCATCAGTTACCATCGAAGTCTGCAGAGACTATCACCTTCCTGCATACGCAAACCAAGAAAGCCTTATCATCGCCTTAAGCTACTCTGGGGAAACAGAAGAAACATTAAATGCTTTCCTAGAAGCAGTGAAACGTGGATGCTTAATTCTGACATTATCCTCTGGTGGACGCCTTCAAAAATTCTCGAAGAAGCTGAAAATCCCTAGAATAGAGATACCTTCAAATTTGCCCCCGCGTGCTGCCCTTGCCTATACTTTCTTCCCTCTAGTTATTCTGATGAAGAAATTAGGCATAATCAAAGACATCAAAGGAGAAGTTCAAGACGCTCTCAATATTCTACAGACAGTCAGAGAAGAAAACGCCCTTCGAGTGCCTTCAGACCGAAACGAAGCAAAGAAAATTGCTGCTAAAATAAATGGGACTATTCCGATAATCTACGGATTCAGACGATATCGTGCTGTGGCACGACGCCTTAAATGTCAGTTCAACGAAAATAGCAAGATTCCAAGCAAGTTTGAGGCTTTCTCAGAACTCAATCATAATGAAGTTGTCGGTTGGGAAGCTCCGATGAACCTAACCGACGCCTTTTCTCTATTACTTCTTAGAGATCCATTAGAATCTCCAGAAATAAAACAGAGAATCGAAATTACAAAACAGATGATATCTCCAAAGGTGTCTAAGATCTTGGAAATACAGGCGATGGGCACACAAGAATTGGCAAAGATGCTTTCAACTATGTACATAGGGGACTTTGTCAGTATATATCTCGCATTGCTAAGAGGTGTTGATCCAACACCAACAAAATCAATTGACCACTTGAAAGCAGAATTGAAGCAACAACTAAGCCTTTCGACCAGGTTTGATGAAGAAATAGAGAAACTAATGTGATGACCGTCCTTCTATTTTAAGAAATACATTAAAGCTGTAAATGATACGACTAAAGGGAGGCTGCAATTATTGCTTAAATCTGATAAATACGAGATCGTCAGCGAACTCGCGCGGCGTCGAGGTTTTTTTTGGCCATCCTATGAAATTTATGGTGGGGCTAGCGGGTTCATAACCTATGGTCCCCTAGGCACTTTGCTGAAGCAAAAAATTGAAGAAAAAATCAGGAACTTCCTTATCAGACCTCTGAACATTCTCGAAATGGAATCATCAATAATCACGCCTGCAAAAGTGTTCGAGGCTTCTGGCCATGTTAAAGCTTTCAGAGAACCTATGGTGGAATGCCTAAAATGTAACCAAAGGTTTCGAGCTGACCATCTTCTTCAAGAACAGACAGGATTAAGTGATACACAGACTGAGAAACTAAACTTGCATGAATTGGGAAAGGAAATTATAACCCACCGCATAAAATGCCCAGAATGCGAGGGCAAGTTGAGTCTGCCCAGATATTTCATGACTATGTTCAAAACGACAATTGGACCATACTCCAAAGAAGTTGGTTATGGTAGACCTGAGGCTGCGCAAGGAATTTTCGTCGAGTTTAAACGCCTTTACGAAACCAATCGAGAAAAATTACCTCTAGGTATAATTCAAATGGGCCATGCTTTGAGAAATGAAATCTCACCTCGACAAGGGCCTGTTAGGCTAAGGGAATTTAATATCGCTGACCTCGAGTTCTTTTTTGACCCTGAAAATCCAAAATGCTCAAAACTAAAGGAAATTACAAACACAACTTTACACCTTATACCTGCTCCCTTGAAAAAGAAAGAGGGAAAGAAAGCAATAGAGGTTACAGTTAAAGAAGCTCTACAGAAAGCTTATATCAAGACAGAATGGCAGGCATACTTCATGGTATTAGCAAAACACCTGCTAAGTGAACTTGGAATCCCAGCGGATAAGCAACGATTTATCGAAAAGCTTCCCTGGGAAAGAGCCCATTACTCAGCGCAGGGTTACGATCAAGAAATATACTTTAATCGTTGGGGATGGACTGAAATTTCAGGACACAATTACCGTACAGACTACGATTTGAGACAACATATGAAACACAGCGGTGTTGATATGAGGGTCTTTAAAAAACATGAAAAACCTATTACTGTGAGAAGAAGGGTCTTAGAACCCGTTTTAACTGAAATTGGTCCAGTTTTTAAGAACAATGCCTCAAAAGTAATTGCTTTACTCTCTGAAGCAAATGCAGAAGAAGTTGAAAAATCACTGGATCAAAATGGTTACTACATTGCAGGGTCGTTTAAAATCCTACCCATCCACGTAAAAATAACATATAAAGAAGTAGAAGAGACTGGAAGGCGATTTATTCCTCATGTTGTTGAACCAAGTTTCGGGATAGACAGGCTTGTCTACGCAGCTTTAGAATTTGCTTATGACCAGCAAAAGGATAGAGTTGTTCTAAGACTTCCAAGGGAAATTGCTCCTATACAAGTTGCGGTATTTCCCTTAGTTTCTAAGGATGGGCTCGCAGAAAAGGCAAAAGAGGTGTATGTCATGTTGAGAGAAGGAGGCTTTATGGCGGAATATGACGAAGCGGGTTCTATCGGAAGACGATATGCTCGGGCAGATGAAGTTGGAATACCTCTCTGCATCACTATTGATTATCAAACATTAGAGAATAAGACTGTGACTATAAGAGAACGGGATTCATGGAAGCAAACTCGTGAAAAAATAAACGCTTTGGTAGAAAGCCTGCAAGATTATCTGAATTGTAAGGCTAATTTTGCGGATATTGGTGATGCTATAGAAAAGTAGAGTCGTTTTTAGTTAGACTTTTTAATGAATTCATGTATTTTATGGTGGTGTCAACAAAGCATTTTCCGGGGCGAGAGCTTGGTCTTACCTGTAGAAACTGAGGAACGTGTGAAACGAAGAGCATTGACTGTCTGTCAAGATCATCTGCGAAAAGTACTTGAGATTACTCGCAAAGTTCCTCAAATGGTTGATTGCTTTGCAGCTGATAACAAAGACTCTGCAAGGCAAGTTTTCGCTGAAGTTAGAAAGGCAGAAGAGGAGGTAGACAAAGCCCGACGAGTAGTTTCTCAAGAGCTCGCTCAAATAGGGGCTATACTAATAAACCGTGAAGACTTTCTACGCTTCACTAATTTGGCTAGTGAAATTGCTGATTTTTGTGAAGGAATTACATTCTGGTTGCTTTCAATCATGGAACGTGGATGGAAAGTCTCTTCAGAAATTAAGCAAGATCTTGTAAAACTTGCAGAAGCCACGTTAGAAACCGTGATAAAACTCAGAGAGACTGCTATCACGCTCTCCTATGGGTCTACAAAAACTTTAGAGAAGGCTAGAGAGGTTGAAACTGCTGAACGCATAGTTGATGATGTTTTCAGAGAACTAGAAGTAAAAATAATAAATAGCGATCTAGAGATTCCAGCAATGTTACTTCTGAGAGATGTGACACAACTTCTTGAGAATGCAGCTGATAAGGCTGAAGATGCTTCAGACGCTGCTCGAATACTATCATTTGCTATGTAAGAAAGCTGAGATGAAATGAGCGAACCTATTAAGGTTGAATTCATCGAGAATTTTCTTGTTGTCTGGGATTCAACCCAAAGCTTAGCATTGTACAAAAAGGGATACTATGGAAAGCCTCTAGGCATACCTAAGCCAAAAATGGCTGAATTCAATGCACCCTTGATTTTAGACCTGATGGAAGGGCTCTATCTTGCGGAAAAAGAGGAAATAGAAGTGTGGGAAGGATCTGATAAATCGAAGGTGAGTTTTAAGAAACTTAGGGAGAGAGCCCGAAAGTTGTATGTCGAATTTGACCTGAAATACTCAGTCTACAGTGACTTGAGAGATAAGGATTTCATCGTTACTCCCGGCATTAAGTATGGATGTGATTTTGCTGTCTACAAGCATGGACCAGGTGTTGAGCATGCACCATATATGGTGTCTGTAAAAAAAAGCAAGGATAATATAACTGCGACGGAAATCGTCAAAGCTGGTAGACTTGCGACAACAGTGCGCAAAAGATTCATTGTTGCAATTCCAAAGCCAAAAGCAGAAGAACTCCAATATCTTATATTCAAATGGTTCAAAGCATAACTATTGAGCTTCAACTTGCAGGTTCACGTAGTTTCACATAGATATGAACCTAAGAGCTTGAATGCGCTGGGAAATGCTTAAAAGATTCCAAGCAATGATCTTACCCTTAGTATATGAGATGATTTAATTATGCCTACTCACGGATCTCTGTCAAAGGCAGGAAAAGTACGGGGCCAAACTCCTAAAATAGAAGCTACACGCAAAAAAAGCGTGATTCCCCGAAGAAGAGCCAAACGAAATTTTGAGAAACGCATAATTCTCCAACGAAAAGCTGGTCAGAACTGGGGACGCTAGACAAGACCAAACATTTTAACAATACTACGCAATAACTTTGCTTATGTCCCAAATTGACCTGATCCTTCTTAATGGCAATATAATCACCATGAGTTCTAAGAAATCTGATGGACATGCTCAAGCGATAGCAATTGAGAAGGGAAAATTTGTAGCAGTTGGCACAAATGAGAAAATTCTCTCTCTTGCGGATGAAACCACAAAGAAATTGGATCTTAAGAACAAGACTGTTGTTCCTGGCTTCATTGACACTCACGTCCATGGTGAAGCTTTGGGCGACAGGTTTTCTCAGATGAACCTGCGCAATGTAAAATCTATCAAGGATATACAACAACGAGTTAAGAATTGGGTGAATAGGATTCCTGAAGGTCAATGGATATTAGGCCGCGGATGGGATCAAGATAAGCTCGCGGAACACCGGTATCCATCAATTTCGGACCTAGATCAAGTAGCTCCTAGAAATCCTGTTTTTCTATTGCGAGTTTGTGGACATCTAGGAGTAACCAACTCGAGAGCATTGCAATTAGCAGGGATCAATAAAGACACGAAATTGCCTCAAGGCGGATATATCGACAAATCCTTGGAAAATGCTGAACCAAGCGGGATTGTTGGAGAAAACGCTCTTGAGTTGATTTACAGAGTTCTGCCTGTGTCAAATGAGAGAACTCTCATGGATGTTTGTTTTTCAGCGGTCCAAAAAATGGTTGAAAAGGGCATTACCACCGTTCATTGGATAGTCAGCTCACCGAAAGAGATACTCGCGCTACAGAAACTAGAATCTGACCAACGCCTGCCGCTTCGTATCTACCTAATAATCCCCATCGAGCACCTGAACAAACTCGCAGGATTGGGCATTCAAACGGGATTTGGCGATGATAAAATCAAAATCGGATGCGTGAAGATATTGGCAGATGGTTCTCTGGGAGCAAGAACAGCTGCGCTCAAACAACCTTATAGTGACGCTCCAGGAACCAGAGGCATGTTACTCTATTCAAAGAAACAATTGAAGAATTTTGTAGAAAAAACGCACAAGGCAGATTTGCAGTTGGCTATCCATGCTATTGGTGATCGGACAATTGAAATGGTCTTAGAAATCTTAGAAAAAGTCCTTCAAAAGCGACCTAAAGAACAACACCGACATCGCCTAGAGCATGCGTCCGTTCTTAGCCCTCGGTTGATAAATAAAATGAAAAATCTCGGCATAGTTGTTTCTGTCCAACCTCATTTTGCAATCTCGGATTCTTGGCTAATTAACCGTTTAGGGGAGTCAAGAGCCCGACAGACCTATGCTTTCAAGAGTCTCATAAGTAGTGGTATCATAGCAATAGGAGGCTCTGATGCTCCAATAGAACCGGTTGACCCCCTTCTAGGAATTTATGCTGCTGTTAATGGATTGAAGTATCCGCAGGAGCGACTGAGCCTTGATGAAGCGTTTCGCATTTATACGGTAGACGCAGCCTATGGTTCCTTTGAGGAAGATGTGAAAGGATCAATAGAGATCGGAAAACTTGCTGATCTCGTTGTCCTTTCAAAAGATCCTTACAAAACTTCGCTTGATCAGGTTGGAGAAATCAAGGTTGAATTAACCATGGTCGGGGGTACCATCGTTTTTAGAAGCAGTGATTTTCAAAAGGCAGCTTTATCTTGATGATCAAGTCAATAGGGGATTAAATGCATGAATAGAAAGGCTTGTCGCAGGATCCTTGAATCTCTGATGGAGATTCAGAACCCTACAAGGGAGGACGTTGAATTAGTTAAGATCAGGGTTGCTGATCAGCAAGACTTGGCTCGTGTTATTCCCAATTCAGAGCTAATAAGATTCCTGAAACCCCCAGAAAAGGAAAAACTCTTGGCTGTGCTGAAAAGGAAGGTTATTCGCACCATCTCTGGAGTTACAGTCGTTGCAGTTATGGCAAAACCATGGGCGTGTCCTAAAGATACTCCTTGTGCTTATTGTCCAGGGGGTCCAGCGCAGGGGGTTCCGCAGAGTTATACAGGACATGAACCAGCAGCCATGAGGGGAATTCAAAACAATTATGATCCATATATGCAAGTTACGAGTAGAATTGAGCAGCTAAAGGCCATTGGTCACATTGTTGACAAAGTCGAATTGATAATAATGGGGGGCACATTCCCCAGTACTCCAATAGAATACCAAGAAGAATTCGTTAAAAGATGTTTAAATGCAATAATAAAGACAGAAACTCAGAATCTAAAAGAAGCGAAAACGCTAGCAGAAACAAGCAAAACTCGCAATGTAGGTATTACTATTGAAACTAGACCTGATTGGGCTTATGTTGAGCAAATAGATCACATGTTGTCGATGGGCGTGACTCGCGTAGAGCTTGGTGTACAGAACATTTACGATGATATTTATCGTTATATCAAACGTGATCATACCGTCAAAGATGTAATTGACGCAACTCGTTTGCTGAAAGATTCGGGATTAAAAGTTGGGTATCATCTTATGCCAGGTTTGCCTGGTTCAAGTTTTGAGAGAGATTTAGCAGCATTCAAGAAGATTTTTCATAACTCAAACTTCAAACCGGATATGATCAAAATTTATCCATGTCTTGTAATAAAAGGTACAAAAACTTTTGAGTGGTGGAAGAATGGCAAATATCTTCCCTTCTCTACTGAAGATGCTGTAAATCTTATTTCTAAAATTAAGAGATTTGTGCCTCCTTGGGTTCGAATCATGAGGGTCCAGCGTGACATTCCCGCATATCTAGTTGAGGCAGGGGTCAAAAAGAGCAATCTAAGACAACTTGCTTTGGAAAGATTAAAGCAAGGGGGCATGAGATGTCGCTGCATAAGATGTCGCGAGGTCGGACATCGATGGGTGAATGACAAAATCGAACCAGACTTGAAGAATCTTAAAATCTTGTCGATTCGAGAAAAGGCGTCTGAAGGAACTGACATCTTCATTTCCATAGAAGATCCGTCCAGTGATACATTAATAGGATATTCACGTTTGCGAATCCCCTCTCAAAAATCCTTCCGACCAGAGATAACATCTAAGAATTCATCAATTGTTCGTGAGCTTCATGTGTATGGCTCTCTCGTTCCCGTCGGAAAGCATAGTCATAAGGCTTGGCAACACAAAGGTTATGGAAAAATCCTTCTCAATGAAGCAGAGCGGATTTCGAGGGAAGAGTATGATAGGCAAAAGGTGGCAGTCATAAGCGCTTTAGGGACAAAGGAGTACTATATACGTCTAGGATACACATATGATGGCCCATACATGTCCAAAATGCTGGGGAAGTAAGAGAGTTGAACGAAGAGTTTCAAGGCTATAAAGGAAGAGCCCTGCAAGTGTTGAAAAGAATTGGAGCAAGAGTGGGGGATATTGTTCGCGTTTTGAAAAAGGGGCAGAAGTTTGAGGGAATACTTATCCCACGCTCAGAATTTGGTGATGACAAACACATAGTAATTAAGCTGAGAAGTGGCTATAATATTGGCATTTTTATAGACAAAGATACTGAAATTAATAAAATTGGACCTGGGGTGAAGCCAACATTCTCCCCGCCTCCTTTGCCTGACCAAAAAACAAAACTGCCTAGAGTGGCCGTGCTGAGTACAGGTGGAACTATTGCCAGTAGAGTTGATTATAGAACCGGCGGAGTAAGACCCGCCCTCACGGCCAATGATCTTTACAGTGTCGTTCCGGAACTCTCAGATATAGCAGTTATTGAGGCACAGATTCTTTTCAGCATTTTCAGTGAAAACATCACCCCAAACCATTGGTCGCAAGCAACAAAATATGTTGCTAGGCATATAAAGCACGGAGTTGCAGGAGTGGTTGTCGCTCATGGAACTGACACTATGGGTTATACTGCTGCTGCATTGAGTTTTGCTCTGCAGAATTTGCCAGTTCCAGTTATTCTAGTAGGATCTCAGCGGTCAGCAGACAGACCTAGTTCGGATGCAGCAACGAATCTGATCGGAGCAGTAAAAGCAGCTGCTAGTGCACCATTTGCAGAAGTTGTTGTTGCTATGCATGAAACAGTCAATGATCAATCAATTATTTTTCATCGAGGAACCAAAACTAGGAAATGTGACACAAGCCGGCGTGACGCATTTAAATCCATAAATACCTCGCCGCTCGCTCGGTTTAAAAACGATAAAATTACCATGTTGACTGATAATTATAACAGACGAGAGTCTCAACGCAAGCTGACAACAAAGCCACTGTTTGAGGAAAAAGTCTCTCTTGTAAAGTTCTATCCAGGGCTAAATCCAGGAGTCATCAAGTGGTATGCAGAAAATGGCTTCAAGGGCATTATCCTAGAAGGAACAGGTCTAGGCCACATAAGTAGCCGCTGTTTTCCCATAATTAAAAAGGCGATTGCCAGAAATATTCTCATTGGCATGACCTCCCAATGCATATGGGGAAGAATAAATATGAATATCTATAACACCGGGAGAGACCTCCTTAAACTAGGCGTAATCCCATTAGGGGACATGCTCTCTGAAACAGCGCTGATAAAAATGATGTGGGCGTTGGGAAATACAAAGGATGAAGAAGAGGCAAAAAGACTACTCACTTCGAATGTTGCAAACGAGTGCTTATGCCGAACTGTTTTTTAATGGACATAGGGTGAAGATCTTTGGTCACAACAAATTATAAGGAAATTGAGTTAAAAGTAGGTCTAGAGATACATCAGCAACTAAACTCGGAAAAAAAGCTTTTTTGTGATTGTCTCGCGGAGCTTTTTAATGAAGTGCCAGAAATCACCTTTTTGCGCAAGCTACGCCCAACTCAAAGCGAACTTGGGCAAATCGACCCTGCAGCATTCTTTGAATTCCAAAAAGGTATCAAATTTTCATACGAGGGGAATAGGGATACGTCGTGTTTGGTGGAGATGGATGAAGAACCGCCTCATGATCTTAATCGAGAAGCGCTAGAAGCAGCACTAATTATTTCTTTGATGTTGAATGCCCCCCCAGTAGATGAGATACATGTAATGCGAAAAACGGTTATCGATGGGTCAACAACTACCGGCTTTCAACGTACATGTGTTATAGCTTTCAATGGTAATGTTAAGACTAAAGTGAAGATCATCCCAATCCAGCATATAGGACTAGAAGAAGATGCTGCTCGAAAAACTGGTGAAGATGAAACCCTTCATATTTATCGTCTTGATCGTCTTGGCATTCCACTTGTAGAAGTTACAACAGCACCGGTTATTCACACACCTGAGGAAGCAGAAGAGGTTGCTCTCTTAATCGGACGTTTATTAAGAGCCACAGGAAAAGTGAAAAGAGGCATCGGATCAATTCGGCAAGATTTGAATATCTCTATTCGCGACGGCGCTCTCGTCGAGATTAAGGGAGTTCAAGAACTAGAACTTGTTTCATTGGTGGTAAAATACGAAGTTCAAAGGCAGCTTAATCTTTTAAGAATTAAGACAGAGCTATTAAAGCGCGGTGTTAAAGGAGAAGATCTCGAAAGCACGCTTGTAGATGTCACAAATGTTTTTGCAAATACAAAATGCACGATTATTAGAACTGCTCTGGAGAAGGAAAGGCACATCCTCGCTGTAAAACTGCCAGGATTTGAGGGGCTCTTGAGAAAAGAATTAATCCCTCGAGTCAGACTAGGCACGGAGATGGCAGATCGAGCGCGATTTTGGGGTCGTGTAGGTGGGATCTTTCACACTGATGAGTTACCTGCTTTTGGAGTAACTATTGAAGAAGTTAATGAATTGAAGCAGCGTATGAATGTTGAAATTGGTGATGCCGTAGTTTTTGTAGTTGCCAATTTGGATAATGCATCCGACGCTTTGGAAGCTGTAAAAAAACGCGCGAAGGAGGCTCTAAATGGAGTACCACCAGAGACTCGGGCTGCAAATCCCGATGGTTCAACGCGATATATGCGACCCAGACCTGGTGCTGCTCGTTTGTACCCGGAAACTGATGTTCCTTCTATCTATGTTTCGTCAAAATATGTTAACAACCTGCGGAGGAATCTGCCCGAGCTGCCTGAACGAAAGCTCAAACGACTAATGGATGAGCGCGGATTAAATGAAAAATTGGCAAAGCAGATTCTTGACTCTAAGTTTAGCAAGCTTTTTGAAAAGGCAGTTGAAGAGAGCCAAATCTCCCCCACTTTTGTAGCTGTAACTTTGACAGAAACCTTGAAAGCTTTAGAACGTGAAGGTGTAGAAATTCAAAAGATTTCTGATGAACAATATCTGGAAATTTTCTCTCTGATAACCCGAGGGAGAACTACAAAGGAAGCAGTTCCACATTTGATCACATGGCTATCAAAAAATCAAGGATCAACAGGCATTAAAGCTGTGAAGGGGCTTGGTTTAGCAATGCTTTCGAAAGCTGAACTTGAAGAGATTTTCGATACATTGATTGAGGATAACCGAGGTTTATTAAAAGAACACAAGAAAAAAGCCTTTGGAGTTCTCATGAGCCTAGTTATGCAGAGAGTCCGAGGTAGAGCGAAAGCTAATATTGTAAGTGCAATTGCAAGAAAAAAACTTGAAGAATTTGACAGCTAGCCTAAGTCACAACGCACTATCTTTTTCCGAACAATGGCATATTAGGAAATACTTCAACACCATTTTGACCTATTGAATAAGGTACAAGGCTTGGATTAGCCTTAGCCCCTCTCATCTTTTCGACCTGGATCGCTCGTGTCGTAGTTGCTCCTGAGAACAGAGTCTGCATCATGATGACTCCATGAACTAGGAACTCTTCTTCCAAAGCATCCCTTTCGAGACTCAAATGCTCCAGTTCAGTGGTTACAAGAGATGTAACTCCTAAATCAGCCAACGATTCAATCAGATCCACATTTGCAGTTCTTCGTTGAATAGGATCTTGAAAACGATAGTTTAGTGCAGCTAATGTATCCACAACGACTCTTTTCGCTTTGATTCCCGAGATTTTCACTTGTAAATCTTCAACTAGTTGATCAATTGATAGTTGTTTACCGCGCAAACTGCGAGACTCTTCTTTGTATAATTCCTCCTTGAGCATGGCTACTCGTGACATTCGCGTAGCATCAACATAAGCGAATTTCCGCTCTTCTTCGATTTTCTTAAAATCCCATCCGAATTGCTGCATTTCAGAATAGAAATGTTCCTTGCTTTCGTCAAGGCTGACGAAAACCCCATTTTCTTGATTCTTGATGATACCTTGATACAAGAACTGACCGCATAAGATGGTCTTTCCTGTTCCCGGGCCTCCAACAATCAGAATGACTCTATCTCGAGGAAAGCCACCATCAATTAAATCATCCAAACCTGGAACGCCAGTGTCAACTTTTTCTGACAATATATCTCACCTATCGGTCTAGATAGCCTTAGGCGAATATTTATAGATTATGCTATGCTCACTGGGTGAAAACTTGCTTCTTTCCTTGTCCAGTTTCATGGAAAAGGAAGAAAAACAGGTGACTTAATCCAGTATGCATGACGCTTATCTTTAGTTTATAAGTGCCTGGAAAGCAAATTATAGGGCTAATGTAATTTGGTGAGAAATAGATGCTTAAGGTGAACGAGAAAGCTTACCAGCTAGTGAATATCCTTCTTGATGATGCGGAGAATTATGGAGTATTCGCTGAAGAAACAAAGTCGGGTGCAACTCTCATAGATGTAGGTATCAAAGCCCAAGGTGGGTTTCTTACTGGTAAAATCATCACCGAAATTTGCTTGGGCGGATATGGAAAAGTTGATGTTTTCCCCGCTAGTTACGATGGTTTTGTCCTACCCTCAGTTTTTGTGCAAACAGATCATCCTACAATCGCGACCTTGGGCTCGCAGTTTGCTGGCTGGCATATCAAAGCAGAAGGATACTCAGCCATTGGATCAGGACCGGCTCGAGCTTTAGCTTTGAAGCCTAAGGCATTATATGAAGAAATCCAATACAAAGACCACGCAGACTTGGGAGTTCTCGTACTAGAAACAAGTAAAGCGCCTCCTGACAAGGTCATTCAACAGATTTCTGAGAAGTGCAATATTAAAACATCACGTCTCACTATAATTTTAGTGCCCACATCAAGTTTAGCAGGATTCATTCAAGTTTCTGGAAGAATCGTAGAAACAGGTTTGCACAAGCTTAGAAAGTTGGGCTTAGATCCGCGAGTTGTAGAATACGCTTGGGGGTACGCGCCAATTGTTCCTCTCCACCCGAAGTTTGATGAAGCTATGGGAAGAACAAACGATGCCATTTTGTATACAGGCATGGCGCACTATATAGTCAGTTACGATAATGACAAAGAATTGGAAAGGATCGTAAACATGGCGCCGTCCTCTGCATCGAAATGGATGCAAGAAGCCAGGAAACTGAAAAAGAATTCTCCTTCATTCCTTGAAATTCTGAAAGAAGCCGAATATGATTTTTATAAAATTGATCCGAACATGTTCGCCCCTGCAATCGTGGTTGTAAATAATAAGAAAACTGGCAAGATTTTTCAAGCCGGAAGCTTTGACTTCGAGGTACTAAAAACTTCACTCAAACTTGGTTAAAGACTTAGAGCAATGCTTCATACTTTTCTAAATATTTGTTTTTACTTTTTGATACGTAGAGCCTGCCATTGCCATGCTCAGCATGATCACCGACAAACAAGTAAAAAGGACCGGGAATTTCCTCTCCTACAGCTTTAACCTTGCTTTTAATATTGTCAATCATAAATGTAGGCAGAATCGAGGATACATGGTTGCAGAGAATTATCTTTCCCCCAGTCATGAAGGCTCCTGGCCTTTCTCCTGTGTTGCCCCTGATTAAAATCGTCCCTTTTTTCATTCGAATGCCCAGAAATTGATCAACATTACCAAGAACTTTGATCAAGCCTTTTCTCATGTGCCCTCCCACTTCGACTCCGGCATCACCGTGTATTATGATAATTCCGCCCTGCATTCCCTTATTGCTTCCTCGATAGGCCCCTCCAACGTAATCTCCTGCGTTCTTGAGAACCTCGATTTGCCCCCCTTTCATTGCTGAGCCAGCCCAAGACCCAGCGTTGCCCTCGATGGTAATCCTTCCTCCCTTCATTTCTTCCCCAACATACATGCCAACATCGCCTTGAACAAAAATTTCACCATCCATCATGCCAGTACCTATGTTTCGGAATTTGGAGAGGTCTCCCTTAAGATGGATGTGCATTTCAGCAAGTGTTTTTTCCGAGGATTCTTCCAACTTAAAGAGGCTCCTTAGAGCAAGTTTGTGATTGCCCTCAAGAAGTCCAAGTTCTCCAATTTCGTTTAGTGATTTCCCAGTGAATTTGTGCGGGACGATGTTTTCAGCATTTACTGGAACTCGAGGGGCCTTCTTTAGGTATAGCTTGACAGTCATTCCTCTACACCTTTGCTTGTATTGGAATTGGATTAGACGATGCCAAATAATGCTCAGGAACTAGATAATTTTCGTATTTTACTGTATAATATTCTTCAAAAACTCTTTGAATTTCGGGTTCAATCTCTAATAGACTTGGTGGGGCTCGTATATCAGCCCAAAAGGTTTTCCCACTTGTGGACTTGACAACTTTGCCTTCCTTTACAACTATTTCTCCATTTTTAATTGTGTAAGCAGCATTTTGAAAAGCCCGTTTGATCTTTTCGGGATGGTTTTCCAGATTCGCTTTTTCTGGGTTTAATTCGTAGATTGCGATGTCTGCTTCAGCCCCAATTCCTAAGTGCCCCTTATCGTTAAATCCCAAGGCTTTAGCTTGACCTGCTCTTGTAACAATTGCAATTTCATTAAGTGTGTATTCTCTATCTATGGTGGAGAGCAAGGTTTTACGTTTTGCCCTCTTGCTAATTTTGTCCAGGACAGTGTTTCTTGATCTTCTACTCATTAGCCACATAATGATTTGTGGGTATGCTGTAAAGGGTCCAGCGTTTGGATGATCTGTTGTTAAGAACACTTTCCATGGATCTTCAATTTGGAGAGCAAGTTCTAGACCGATTGTCCATTGGGTCGCATGAACAAAGCTTTTTCGTTTGTATTGGAAAGGTACTATTCCAGAACTAGTTTCAGTTTCTACATCATTATTTACCCATTTATTTCCGGTTATTTGGTAAAGTATGAATTGGAAAGGCCCGTCAGCTGTCATTGTCGTCGTGTTTGTAAAGACGATTTGTCCTAAATCTATGGTTACATGGCTGTGAGAATTTACATATTTCGCGATCTCCTCTGATGCAGATCTAAAGCTTCGCCAATCGTGACCTGCAAAAGCACTAAATTGGCAGTGAGTCAGGTGAATAATTGGTTTTTTATCGTGGGCCATGTTTTCAACGCATTTCATCGTTTCTAAAGTTGTCACGTAGTTCCCTGGCTTCCCGAGATTATTCGTATGAACATGGATCGTGTGAGGCATATTAAGGAGCTCATTTACTTTACATAGACCTTGAACGATTTCACGTGGGGTTATATCAAAATTTGGCACGGGATCATCGATATCGCGAACATTTCTACCGAATCCCCAAGCCTCCAATCCTCCAGGATTGACAATCTTGATAGCATACCCTTTAGTTGCATTCATCATCCAAGCAACGTAGGCTGCACACCCTGCATAATCTTTGGCTCGTAAATGCTCTAACACAAACCAGTTGCTACCCAATAGGGGATATGACCCCTTATCCAGCATAGGCGTATCATTCATTTCTTCATGAGTATGCTTAGCTTTTAATGGTGGCATTGCTGGATCCATTACAGTGGTCCAACCCATTCGCGCATAGCGGTAACCAGTTGTAAATGTTGAAGGGATAGAATAGCCTACTCCTGAACGTGTTTTGAGGGTTTTGGGCTCGACATCTTTATAATGATCTTCAGGTCTCAGCAATCTTCCTGTGTTGACTTTAGCACCTACAATGTGGGAATGAATGTCTACTCCTCCGGGCATCACAATCATTCCAGCAGCGTCAATTACTTTGCCATTCTTTATCTTGCTCACGATCTTACCCTTGCTAATGGCAATATCCATTTCTTCTCCTTCAATCCCATTCGATGGGTCATAGACTAAACCATTTTTAATGAGAAGGTCTTTCATGCTAAGCTTTCTCCCCATTTCGCTTTAGCTGCACTACTTGACGTAGGATTCTTCGCAGAATCTCCTCATCTGATATACATGTTTCTGGAGGCTCTACTAATTTTTTCATAGGTAATGGAACACGATCCATGCGGTATGCGGTTCCATCCTCCTCGATTCCTACAAATGTTGAAGGGATTACAACATCTGCCATCAGAGTCGTTGGAGAAATTACGGGGTCGATGGCAATTAGGGGGTTTTTTACCAGGTTTTGAACTGCCTTTCTGGGAAAATTAGACACGGGATCTGATGCAATAATTAAACTTGCATCTGCATCATCTCGGCTGAGAATGTCGACCACGGATGTTTCACCAGGATTATATCGAGGATATCCTTGCGTAAAATCGACAGCAAATGGATAGCCCGTCTGCCAGGTAGAAACGATATTTGCCCCTGCGACATTGAAGTGACCTCGCATTGGCATTATGACGAATTTGGTTCGGTAATTCAAGTCGCGTGTCAAAGCGATTGCGGCATCAATATTTTGCAATTTTCCAGAACTCATTGTCAACCCTACTCCAAAGAAGAAGACCCCGAAATCACACCCGACCATTGCGTCTGCGACTTCCTCGAGTAGTTCTACCGATACGCCTGCAACTTCGTCCACTTCCAGCTCTTCATCTTTTACTAGTAATCTGAAGGCTTGAAGGAGTTCGAAATCCTCATTTGGTTTTACCTGGATGAAAAAATCGGCAAATTCAGCTGATCGCGTTTTGCGTACATCAACCACTATGAGTTTTCTTTTTTTTGTCTGGAATTCGGGAGGTAATTTTTGTCCTGAGACAACAGGCACTGAGGTTTCTTTCATCAATACACGCTCTGAAGCCCGCTCGAGTCTTTTTTTACCAAGAACCCCTCGTAGTCGGGCGACATAGTGTTCCCATTCACTTTGCTGAAAACGTCCATCCGAAAAGGATGTATATCGTTCCATATGACGTGGATGGGCGCTGTAGGGATCGCAAGCCCAGTATACAATCAAATCCGCGCGGTGGCGTATTTGACCTAAGGTGCACGTTGGAATGCCGACATTCTGAATACTAAGTATTGAAGGTCCGTGGCAGACTGTAGAGGTGTTATCAATGACTCCTCCGATTTCTTCAGCTAGTTCTATTCCTACTTTAATAGCCTCACAGCTTGTACAGCTCCAGCCATAAAGTATTGGATAGGACGCATCAGTGAGGATTTGAGCGCTTTTCTGTATTGCCTCTTCTAAAGAGGCTTCTCTCAATTCACCCTCTTTTCTCACAAGAGGTTTTAAATTGCGATGTTTAGGATCTGAATAGCTAGTGAATTTTGCTTCGCTTACAGGACAGGTATTTATAACATCGGTAATTCTGTTGTTTTCAACTGTTACTTCAAGGTCGTCGCATAAAGTGCCACAAATTGGACAGGTGACATTTTTAATGACTGGCATTAAAATCCCTTATTATAAGTTTGCTTCAGCAGCTGTGGGATATTTGAGATTTTTTCAGTTGGGGCAGGCTGTATCTCCGCCTTGATTCCCTTAAATGATGGCATACCGGTTCCATGTGTGGCTGAGTTGACGAGAATATTTGCCCAGAGTCCATACGGCATATATACAATTTGTGAGTGGGGGGCTCTTTTGGACTCAGTTGCTTTGACAATTATCTCCCCGTGTTTTGTGGTTATTTTTATGTTGGAATTTTCTCTTATGCCTAGTTTCTTCATATCATTTGGATCCATATCGCAGATAGCGACGCTTTCAAGGTATATGTCAGATAACTTTCCATGTTCTTTAGCGGTGCCTTGGTCAATTGTTCTCCCTGTCAAAAGGGTGACTCGTAGCTTTTGCATTTTCTCACCACATCTGCTTTTTTGGTAGTTAGAATGATGAAGCGTTTCTTAAGGAGTTTTCCATTCTCAAGGTATAAGTAGTCTTGATTCTTCCAATAACTCCATCAAATATCCTAGAATTTATCGCACAAGAATTACTTACTTAGAATATTTATTCCCATTTCATAAGTGATTTTAAAACAGAAATCTACTGCACTTCGATCAGAAATGGGCAAACTCGAAGAAATTCGTTTAAAGGTTGCTAAACTTCAGTTGGAGGCAAAAGAGCTTAAACGTCTGAGATCCGACGCAAACAGCATGAAGAGATTCCGAAAGATGATCGTAAAAGAAAAATTCGACTGACAGCGCGTTGATTCAATGGAAAAGAAATTAAGACAAACGTTGGAAAAAGCTCTAGATAAACTACTTCAACGAACTCTTGAAAAAACCTATTATCGCCTGATGACCAAGGAACTCCTCACGCTTGTAAATTCAGAAAGAGATTTTTTATTTGGCGTTGTTATCGGAGACATCCTTGAAGGGTTGGGGTTCTGCACCTACGGTGCTTATAAAAGATTTCCCAAGGACCGAGAATTCGAAGAATTGTTCGGACTTATTTTGGGAAGATCAGAGGAGATTCAAGGAAAAATCAAGTCAATACTCTCAAAGTGAAATAGGATTATCTCTCACTCTTCATCCTTTCTAATCCATCCAGCCATCTTCATGCTGGAATTCACAGCTTGAGACACTAAGTAACCAATGGGGATTGTGTATAAAGCCAACGTAGCATTAAACACTCCTATGATGGGGAGCATTGCTAATACAACATCGGTCGGTAGCCCAAAACCTACAGGGGGAGCAAAGGGGAGAAAAATCCAATTCACAATAGTCATTAAGGCAACTCTGAAAATGACGCCTGTAATAGTGGAAATTGGAGCCACATTCCATTGTGTTTTTCCCTGTACATAAGAGTAGAGAGTGACCAGAAATATGATTCCCGAAATTAATTGCGTAAATATCAGTATAATAGTCAAGTCAAAAAATCCAAGTTGAAAACTGGTGTAAATTGGCAGGACAGTAGTTACTGCTGCAATAAATCCGGAAATTGCCATCGAATTCGAGCGAATCAATGGAAATTTATGCACTAGGTAAATTCCAAATAACATGCTGAGAATAGCAGCGAGATTGTAAAAAGGACCTGTAGGAAGCTCTCCTGGGAAAATTGCGAGAAGCAGCAAGGTATTAATTACTGATACAGCTGCGCCCACGCGGAGACCGAATAACAAGGCAGCTGCAACTATCGGTATCTCCCAGATTTGGTAGATAAGAAATGGCGCGTAGGGTGCAGGTATCTTTATTGGCGAAAGGTTGAGGGCAATCGTAAGGGCTGCAAACACCGTTATTGCAGCGATAGTTTTTGAATCCATTTTTGTGAACCCCTCTTCTCGAATGGCTATCCGTTTCGCTTTAGCTATTTAAGAGTAACTACTCGAAAAAGAGTGAGATGCCACCGACAATTTTGTCCGAATATTAAGATGGCCTCTCCAATAGACAGGTGTGAAAAAAAATTTATGCATCGAGTTTAACAAATTAAATGCTAAAGTAATAGTTTCTGAATAAGGAAATTGAGCTTGAGGGCATAAAAATTGATCAAATCGGAGAAAAGTCCCATCAAATCCAAACCCAGTCGGGACCTAGAAGGCTTCCTTCAGCAATTACCCTCTCCTCCCGAAGAGCATACGCACGAATTGAAAATGGAACAACGAGTGAAACGCCTACTTGGAGACCAGGAGAGGCTCACAGATGCAGAATTGCGCTTTTACGCTAGACAGATTATGCTCGACGAAGTGGGACTTGAGGGACAATTGAAACTTAGAAAATCGAAGGCTTGTGTCATAGGATTGGGAGGTCTTGGCTCGACAATAGCTACTCAATTGACTGCGATGGGCGTGGGATATCTAAGAGTTGTAGATCGCGATATCGTTGAAGAGTCAAATCTGCAAAGGCAACACCTTTACAACTTTGATGTTATTGGCTTACCCAAGGTTGAGGCAGCCACTAGACGATTAGAAAGATTGAATCCTCACGTGAGGTTGGATCCAATTCCCGTGTCTTTTAATGAAGGCAATTCCGATGAAGTTTTAAGCGATATGGATGTCGTGCTTGATGGTTTGGATAATATGAAAACAAGATATGCTGTGAATAGAGCTTGTGTTGAATCAGGTCTCCCTTTTGTGTTTGGTTCTGCTATTTCAACTTTTGGAAATGTTTCAACAATTATCCCTGGCGAAACCCCGTGTTTAGAATGCTTCTATGGTGGACTTGAGGACAGGGTGCTGCCTACGTGTAGCACAATGGGGATACACCCATCAGTCTTAGGTGTTGTAGCAAGTATCGAAGTTGCTGAAGCAGTTAAAATTCTCTTAGATAAACCACCAAGTCTTAAGAATAAGCTCTATTATTGCGATATCAGTGCCTTACGATTTGAGACGATAGATGTCGCACATTCCGAAAATTGTCCGGTTTGTGGAAAACACCCCAAAGGCATCTCTCCCCCTTTGAAGCATATCCTGGTTGAAGAAACATGTGGAAGAAACAATAAAAAGGTCTTCATAACAGTTCCAAAAAAAAACTTGAACTTAGACATTGAGAAACTAATCACTTCTTTGGAGAAAGAAGGAGCTAGAATAACCATGAAAGCCAAATTAGGAGTGGCTCTTGCTACAGCTGAAGGAATTGCTGCAAGTATTCTCAGTAGTGGCATAATGATAATCGAAGGAACAAAAAATGAAGAGGAGACATTAAATTTCTACAAACGGATGATTGTTACTAAAATGGGCATACCTTGGACTAAAATAGGCTAGCTGTGCTAGCATCTAACGCCAACCAGATCCATGCATCTGAAGCCGATTGATATTTAGTACTCAATACCTTTTCGAGGGCGCATACCCTTAGAAAATGGATGTTTGATTTCCTTCATTTCTGTAACAAGATCTGCTAGTCCAATTATTTCTGAGTGGGCATTGCGTCCGGTAAATACAAGTTCAACATGTTTGGGTTTATTCTTAATTAGCCTAACAAGGTCTTCTACGGCTAACAATTGTAGGTCAAGAGCTACATTGATTTCATCCAGTATTACAATATCGTACTCGCTATCATTAATGATTCTCTCGGCGAAATCAAGAGCTTCTTTTGCAAATTCTACGTCTTCCTTTTTGGGTGGTTTTTCTGTAATGAATCGTCCACTGCCAAAAGATCTTAATTGAAAATTAGGAAGATGCTTGGTTGTGTGGAGCTCACCATAATCAAAGCCTCCTTTGAGGAACTGAATCATATAGACTTTTAAGCCCCGTCCAAGGGCTCGAAGAGCTAGGCCCAAAGCTGCTGATGTTTTTCCTTTTCCATTGCCGGTATATACTTGCACCAAGCCCTTCTCAAATCGTTTTTCTTTCATTTAGCCACTAGCCCTTGTTCATGCGTTCTCCTAGTACTTTCTCCGCAGCAGTTAGTGGATCCAATTCTTTCCTTAGAATTCGCGAAATCAACATGCTGAATCTTCCGCTTTTCTTCAATTCTTGAATAATTCGTTCAGCAGCTTTTTGTCTTATAGCTTCCATGAGCTCTGCTTCTAGAATTCTTTGCTGTCTTATTTTTCCTTCTCCTTTTTCTAAGTATTTCCTATGTTCATCGATCTTTTCTGAAAGCTGGATAGTTCCTTCCCCTGTGAGGGCTATTGTCTTAACTATGGCTGGTTTCCATTGATGTTTTTCGGAGCTAAGTTCTAACATCGATTGAATATCAGTAGCTGCTTTGTTCGCATTTTCTCGATCAGCTTTGTTAATAACAAAAATGTCCCCGATTTCCATCATTCCCGCTTTGATTGCCTGAATTTCATCACCAAGACCTGGGGCCAACACCACAACGATTGTCTGGGCGATTTTCATGATTTCGACTTCTGATTGTCCTGCCCCTACAGTCTCCACGATCACGATATCCTTGCCAGATGCATCAAGGATACGAACTGTGTCTTTAGTAGCTTTTGCTAACCCTCCCGGGTTGTGTCGTGTTGCCATACTTCGAATGAAAACTCCCGTGTCAGTGCTTAGATCTTGCATGCGTATTCGATCACCTAAAAATGCGCCACCAGAAAAGGGACTTGTTGGATCAACAGCGACTACGCCCACAGTTCTGCTTCGTTCTCTATATTTTCTAACCAATTTTTCGACAAGAGTGCTTTTTCCTGCTCCGCTTGGTCCGGTTATTCCGATCACATGTGCTTTTCCCAAGTGGGGAAAAAGTCTGGATGAGATCTCTTGTGCTTCAAGAGAGCCATTTTCTACCAGTGTTATTGCTCTAGCTATGCTTCTAGGCTCCCCGTTTACAACTGCGTCGACTAACTGCTTGGTTGTGCGCAACTTTCACCATCGACTTGTCTTCACTTGCCTTTTAACATAATCTATTATAGTTTCTGTTTTGGTTCCAGGACCAAAGATGCTTTTTATTCCGAGCTTTTTAAGAGATGGAATATCTTCTTCTGGAATTATGCCCCCTGCAAAAACAAGGACATCACTTAGCTCTTTTTGCTTCATGAGCTCGATTATTCTTGGGAAAAGTGTCATATGAGCGCCTGAGAGGATACTTAGCCCTAGAACATCAACATCCTCCTGGAGGACTGTTTCTACAATTTGCTCTGGTGTTTGTCTTAGACCTGAGTATATGACTTCCATACCTGCATCTCTTAGAGCCCTCGCCACTACTTTCGCGCCTCTGTCATGGCTATCTAATCCAGGCTTTGCCACAAGAACTCGGATCTTTCTATCTTTCATTCCTCTAATTGCCCCCTAAACAACTATTAGCTCCTTATACTCCCCATAAACCCTCTTAAGGACGTCAGTAATTTCGCCTAGAGTAGCATAAGCTTTTACGGCGTCTATTATGATAGGCATCAAGTTATCCCCTTTGTCAGCCATGTCATGAAGCTTACTGAGGATTTGCTTGACTTTCTCATTATTCCGTTGATGTCGAAGCTTTTGAAGCCTAGCAATTTGCTGATCTTCAACCTTAGGATCAATACGCAAAAGATCAATGGGACATTCGGGTTCTTCAATAAAGTACTCATTTACTCCGACCAGCGTTCTCTTTTTATTATCAATTTCCTGTTGATATTTGTAAGCGCTATCAGCAATCTCTTTCTGGAAGAACCCTCTCTCGATCGCTTCGTAAATTCCTCCCATTTCGTCGATCTTATCAATATAATCAGTAGCTCTTTCTTCCATCTGATTTGTCAAGGTTTCTACATAATAACTCCCTCCAACAGGGTCTATCGTTTGTGGAATCCCACTTTCATGTGCAATTATTTGCTGTATTCGAAGAGCTAACCGTACAGCTTCTTCACTTGGAAGACATAGAGCTTCATCGTGACTATTAGTATGAAGGCTTTGCGTCCCCCCTAGTATTGCAGCTAGAGATTGAATTGTGACACGAATAACGTTGTTTAGAGGTTGATGAGCAGTCAATGTGCAACCGGAGGTTTGGATATGCATACGCATCCACATGGAACGGGGTTTTTTGGCGTGAAACCTATTTTTCATTAATTTTGCCCAAAGCCTTCTGGCAGCACGAAACTTGGCAATTTCTTCAAACAGGTCGTTGTGGCTGGCGAAGAAGAAGCTTAATCGAGGTGCAAATTCATCTATCTTTAATCCTCGTTCTAGGGCAGCTTCTACATAGGCAATTCCATCATAGAGAGTAAATGCCAGCTCTTGAACAGCATTCGAGCCTGCCTCGCGTATGTGGTAGCCGCTGATGCTTATGGGATTCCACCGGGGCAAATTTTGACTGCAATATTCAACGATATCTGTTACGAGTTTGACTGAAGATCTGGGGGGAAATATGCATAATTTCTGAGCAAAAAACTCCTTCAGGAGGTCGTTTTGAGTTGTTCCTCCAAGCATTGCTCGGGGCAGACCTTGCTGGTCTCCTATCGCGACATACATCGCCAATAACATGGCTGCAGGGCCGTTTATAGTCATGCTAGTTGTTACTTTTTCTAGGGGAATTCCTTCAAAAAGAATCTCAAAATCTTTGAGAGATGCAACCGCGACCCCACATCGCCCTACCTCCCCTACAGCCATTGGGTGGTCTGAGTCATAGCCCATGATGGTGGGATAGTCGAAGGCTATACTGAGGCCTGTTTCGCCCTCTTTCAGGAGGTATTTAAACCGTTCATTTGTTTGTTCTGCGGTTCCGAAGCCACTGAATTGGCGCATTGTCCACAGTCGACCTCGATACATCGTGGCATGCACGCCACGGGTATATGGGTATTCTCCTGGAAATCCCATATCTTTGGCATAATCAACGTTTTTAGTGTCTATTGGCGTATAGAGTCTTTTTATTAAAATATCTGAGATATTATGGAATTCGCTCTTTCGTTCAGGGTGACGTTTCAGCCAATTGGGAACTGTCTCTTTTTCCCATCGTTCCTGTTGTTCAATGAGATCCTTTGATTTTTTGTGGTCTTCAAAGGTCAACTCCTTCATGCTCCTTTAATAGAATTGGAATAGATAGAGTCGTTGGATGACCTAAAAAGTTATCTTCTATGCAGTCTCGAATCTTGATATTGATGAATACTGCTATGCTCTGTTGCAGAAATGCTCTACCCACATGCTTATCAGACAAGATTGGACACTCAACACAAATGAAAGGCTCGTTTCGAGCATAAATGTATTCATATTAAAAAATGGGTAAATCGTATTGAATAAGTGGTAGATATGGATAGAAAGCTATTGATAGAGCTTGTAATAGCTTCAATTGCTGGTCTCCTTCTAGGCGTACTTGCAGGATTTGCGGGCGCAAGAGCAGGTGGCGTTCTTGAAATGATTGGTTATCTCCTTCTTTGGGTTCTATCTATTTTGGGGATCTTTCTTCTTTTGGTGCTTATTGTGGCACTTGTTGGAGAAAGATTCAAAGTAAAAAAGACTAATTTTTTTCGTTGTGTATGAATGTTCAATTCTGGGGACGATTTCTTGAATAATCTACTAAGGCTGCAAGAATCACGAGAGGCCCCCAGATTCCTCCCCATACTACTATTGGTCTTGTCCACCAGAGACTTTCCGGGATGAAAAAGATAAGATCATAGGCAACCCAAAATAAAACTGTAGGTATGGTTAAAATTAAGCTCCACTTCAATACATACAACAAGTAATGCAAGTTATCAACCATAATATACTTTCAGCAAAGGGCAATTAAAGATTTATCTCCTATGTATGCATGCTTACAAGAGACGAAGCAAGACAAATCTGGTTGGTGAAATTAGTGATTGAGAAATCGGGTGTTCATGAGAAGGGCACTATCAAGCTTGTAGATATTATTGAAAGTGCTAAAAGTTCAAGAAGTTCTCACAAAGCGGGGGCAATTGCTCTGTTCATTGGTGTAGTTAGGGGTGAAACTGAAGACCAGAAAGTGACAAGTCTGGAGTTGGAAGCGTACAAAGAGAAGGCAAATGCGGTCTTGGAAGGAATTTGTGGTGACTTGAGGGAGAAAGAAGGAATAGTGGATGTGCAGATTCACCACTTTGTTGGCAAATTCGAAGTTGGGGATGATCTCCTCTATGTCCTGGTTTCAGGAGCTCATAGAAGTTCTGTATTTCCTACTCTTCAAGAAGCAGTGGAACGATATAAAAAGGAAGTACCGATCTTCAAGAAGGAGAGTATTGTTGACGACGAAGGAAAAAAGAGATCCTATTGGGTTAGCGAACAGGAAAAATTCACGCGTTAGGCTCGTCGGTTTTCCGTTGCCTACGTCGATAATTCTCTTGCTGTCTATCAGTACGATTTTGCTTGTTTGATCCACGATGCGACCTTTTCTAGAGTTGGTTTTTTGTTATCTTTGATTTTTCCTTCTTCTACATAAAGTTCAGCGACTTTCGACACTCGTGCTCCTAGCGTCAAAGCATCCTGAAGTGCCAACTCTTGCCTAGAGTTTACTCCACTCTTTAATAGAAGGACTGCATCTTGATGCTGGATTCCTGGAATCATCAGCAATTCCGTCACACTTTGTAGGCTTTTTGCTTCACCCTCAGACATGGCCCCCGTTAATGCGATTTCTAATGGGTTCTTTAGGAGCAGATCTTCAACTTTTTGTATTCCCTTTTTTCTCAGTTGTCGAATTGTATCTAACTTCAGGACCTTTCCTTTAAGAACCTTGATATCATCTGTACTGGCCACAGAGGGATCAGCAATCGAATCGATTTTCGCGATTTTTCGTTGAATAATGCTTACGTTCTTATCTACGTGCTCTATTGTCTGCAATTTCTTCTTTAATTTGAGTTCTTTCTGAAGAATCCCTATTCCTTCAACTTTACGTTCGACATCCATTAATTTCTTTTTCGTCAACCTAAGTGCTTTATCATGTGTCGCCAAGTTTTCCTTTAGTTTGCTATCTATTTCTTTGAGTTCCTTTTGCAGTTCTTGCATGGTTTCCTTCAGCTGAAACTCTCTTAGGCCAAGTTTTGTTAGAGCTTCATCGGTTGAAGCTTTTATTTCCTCGCTTTGCATACCGAGTTTCTCTTCGAAATCTTTGCCCAGTTGATAGACCGGTAAATCAGTCGATTCACCTTGAAAAACAACAAAGCAAACAGCTCCTAGGAAAAGAAATGTAGTTCCCAACATTGCGGTGAAGTATGTAACAATCTCCACAGAAATTATGAATAGGGTTACAGTACTTGCATTTTCAAACTGCCAGGAAATCCAAGCATGAAAGGTGCCTAAAGCGGCTAGAAAAGCAAATACAATCAGCACCCAGACTTTGAGGGCCCTTTTTGAGGTCAATGTAATCCATTAAAAAACTAGTGAATTAGCAATTTAACGTTATGAAGTGCAGATTCTTATTGCTAGTATCTTATTCGAAATTGTTACGCCAACGCAATCTCACGCATCTAGCAGGAACTTAAGTCTTAATAGTGGCTTTTTTTATATCGCTATTCTTGGAGTGTATGTTGGGAACTTTGGGTTTCTTGAAGTTCTAGTGTTTTTATTGTTTCGCTTCTTTGTACTGTTGCTTCGACTTCCTCAGCGGTCAGTTGAATGTCTCCTTTTGGTAGAATCATGGTGTCTTTCTGCTGTGGCTTCGCATAATCACTCAGTCTAGATTGTTCGTTCTCTTCTTCAGTTAATGCTATTTCCGCATTTTCGTTTGGCGAAATAATTTCAGAATCTGGAGCAGGGTTTCGGCTTTTCTTGAAAATGTATAGTGTTACAATTATTGACAATACTATATTTGTCCAACTTAACCCGATGATGATTCCGGAGAACACCCAGTACGGCATTGCCCATCGATAGCTGAAATCCAAACCAAAGCTGTACAAGTCAGTGTGTACTATTGAGCCTATTTGATTCAGGCTCAGCATTGTAAATAGGGAAGCCGCTGCCATTGAAATAAGTACTCCGCTCACCACGGAAGGGTTAATGTTGATTTCCATGTTTTGACCTTGATATTTTAAGATGAGGAGAACCCCATTAAAGCTTATGTCTTTAGAATCAGATTCCTAAATTAATAATTCAAATGGATACAGCTATGTTAAGCATCTCACCTAAATTTTCAGAGGTTGATTATTTCTTTTTATCTTGTACCAGAATCTGCGTCGTTATACATCCGTTTTGGCTGATTTAAGCACATGTTGGACAGGTTAGTCCGAAATTAGCAAGGGCTCCTTCGCTCTCAATGGGTCGCAGCACTTGCTTTTTCCGGCTTCCATGGCGATAAACGGTGACGCCTTTGCATCCTAACTTGTAAGCTAGCCAATATGCCTTATCGACATCATCA
>CP070649.1:1024841-1027035 GCA_020354575.1 Candidatus Bathyarchaeota archaeon
ATGACGGTATCCCGGCCATATTACAACTGGCAGCAGAAACGACACCTGACACGAACAGGCATTTACGCTCTCTCGTGAGTCCTGATGTTATTAAATCGATTCAAATACTCCCTGACGTGACGCATAGGGAGCTGCCGGAACACTACAGCGGGGCCTCTGTTTCGGTCCTTTCATCAGTGAGTGAGACGTTCGGGATGACCATGATAGAGTCTTTGGCATGCGGGACACCCGTTGTCGGAACGAATAGTGGTGCGATCCCCGAGGTCATCACCAATTCCTGCATTGGAAATCTCTTCGAAATGGATGTTGAGAACGAAGCCGTGAGTGTATTGAATCTCTTTCGTGCCCTCAAGAGCACCTTGGAACTGGCCAGGGACCCCGGTTCCATTGAACGTTGCCGTGAGCATGCAAGCCAGTATGATTGGAAGAAGGTAGCAAAAAGAATGGAATCCCTCTATGAGCGAGTTATATACGGAGAACCATGAAAAAAGTCGCCTATATGCTAGATGTCTTCCCTGTGATCTCAGAGACATTCATTCTCAATGAAATCCTTGAACTAAAAAAAAGAGGGATGAAAATAATTATCTTTGCCTGTCACAAGTCTGATTTTACACCTCATAAACCACTTATTTATCCTGAAGCTGAGGAGCTTGTCAGAGAAACCATATATCTAGACTCTGTTAGCATGAAAATGAGCAGGTTACAAAAAGCGGCACTTCATTTCTCAATTCTTCTCAGACATCCTGTTCGTTATCTTAGAACACTACTCTTTACTTATCGAAAGGGAGGACAAACATTTACAGCATTTAAAGCAATTTCTTCTTTTGTCAGAGAGATGAAGGGGCGAAAAATAGAACATGTCCATGCACATTTTGCACGAGAAGCCTGCGAGTTTTCAATGTTGATTTCAATGGTAACCGGAATTCCATATAGTTTTTCAACCCATGCCTTTGATATTTACACTAGAGATGCAATAGATATGTTAGATCATATCCATCGTGCAATTTTTGTGGTAACCTGTACAGCCTACAATCAGAGATATCTCATCAGAAAGTATGGAGAGCCTGCACAGAAAAAAGTATATCTCAACTACCACGGAGTTGACCCCCGTAAGTTCATACTCTCGGAACAAAAATCAAACAGCAGGATCTCCATTCTCTCAATCGGACGGCTTGTTGAAAAAAAGGGGTTTCCTTATCTTATCGAGGCAATTTCTTTAGTAAAGGACACTCTGGACCTTGACTTTATAGTTACTATTGTTGGAGACGGTCCCGAGAGAAAAAATCTGGAGCAACTCGTCGCAGACTTGAATTTGGAAAGTTGGATAGTCTTCAAAGAATTTGGTCCAACAGGTGAAATTAAGGAGCAATATGGTCAAGCAGATATTTTTGTTTTGCCGTGCATCGTAGCTGATAATGGGGATCAGGATGGAATACCGAATGTTATTCTTGAAGCGATGTCCATGGGTTTACCAGTGATTTCGACAAATATTTCCGGAATTCCCGAGGTAATTTGCGACGGAGTTGATGGTTTACTGATGCGTCCTAATGACAGCCAAGCATTGGCATCCGCCATTGTGAAGCTATGTCAAGATACCCAGTTAAGAAAGAAACTAGGGGAGAATGCTAGAAAGAAGATAACTGTCCATTTCAATAAAGCAGATCAGATTGACAAGCTGTTCAAATTCTTTAATCCTAAGTAAATCGTTTCGTGGATTCTTATCTTAAAGAAAAGATTCTTATGAATAGTAAAAAAAGAAAAATCAAGATGGAATGAGAATAATAGATCAATTAGGGCTCCGGGGGAAGCTTTCTAAATATATGAATTACTTATTGACTCTACTCACCTGAATATCCTATCATACCAGGCACAGTGGTAGATGAAGCTAGACCTAAGTACAATGATATGAATCTGTTGCTTTTTCAAGAGGAGTTTAAAAGCAAGGATGATTGTTACCAGTGGTTTTTTGTTACTCGGTGGCCGAATGGCTTTCGCTGTCCTGCTTGCGCTCATCAAAAGTATAGTTTGATTTCTACTCGAAGGCTATACAAATGCTTGAGTTGCGGTTATCAGGCCTCCATCACAGCAGGAACCATCTTCCACAACACAAAGACACCACTTCTTAAGTGGTTCTGGTTGGTCTTTAGCATGTCCACCTCTAAAACTGGTGTTTCCATTGCTGAGATGCAAAGGG
>CP070649.1:1027135-1048256 GCA_020354575.1 Candidatus Bathyarchaeota archaeon
CACAACTCCTTGTTCAGTGCATTAAGAACATGGGGTCGATCCAATGTCACCCATGTTATTGGGCCTTTCTTTTGATATGAGGTACACTTAATGGGCATATATTCCACACCAGATCTCGATTCGATTTATCTCGCTTTTAAGACTTATGTTGGAAGTTTTGGTAATAGGAGCACGAAGGTTACTTGTATGCATACGTAATGATGTACGATGTACGCGATCTCTCCTAAAATTCTCTGTATTCCTTCCTTCTCTTTCCTTCCTTTCTCTTGCTGGATCCAGAGGTAACCTTTGGATACGGCCTTGCTCAAGGGATCGTGATGTGATTAAAAGATAGGAGGATTTAGGAGGTTTAGGATTTAGGAGAAGTGCGAAGGTGCCAAGATGAGCTCTACAGATAGCTGTAATTCCGAGCGGATTTTCCAGCAGAACTACAGATTTTCCTAGGAGGGCAAAGGAGGTTTTGCGGAACTTAGGATGGCAAACACATTCGCTGCTTTTGCCCTATTGCCATCGATATGAAGGTACACTATGGCTAGTTTCGTGGGCGTCATTTGTCACGCATTTGATATTCTCTGTATTTCCATAGAGATCCTAAAGCTTTGGCGCATCGTTCAACGGAACTATATACCGGAACACTCTCTTCTTCCAGTTGTGTTGTATATAAATCGACGGTTTCCTTAAATCCTATAAGGTGGGTCACAACAGGTTTCGGCGTGTAATGTCCTTCCATAATTCGTCTCAGAATGCTCTTCATATCAAAAATTGGAATGAACCTCGGCACTGCTATGAATAAGACTATAGCACTATCAACGTTCTGATCTTGAAACGCAGCGTTTAGCGCTATCTTTATACTATCTTCAGGTCCGACAACTTCGAATAAAGGTTCTATATCCACAGGGTTGCTTATTACAGCCCATGGTGGCATGTTGATTCTTATTCGATTTAATGTTTCATCAGATAAAGGTGCGAGGACCAAACCTTGTTTAGTGCACTCATCTGCTGTCATGACGCCACCTGCTCCACTGACAGTGATTACGGCAACTCTATTACCATTGGGTAACGGTTGTAGCGCGAAGGCCTTAGTTATGTCTAGAAGCTCTTCAAGGTCACCACTCGTACGAATAACTCCGGTCTGTTTGCAGACAGCATCGAAGATTTCATCCTTTACGGCTATGGAACCAGTGTGAGACATGGACGCTTTCATGCCGGCAGGAGTTCTACCAGATTTGAGTATAATTATCGGTTTGTTCTGTGTCACCTTTTTGAAGACTTGAAAAAGCCTCCTGCCATCTTTCACTCCTTCCATGTAGATCGCAATGACTTTGGTATCTTCATCTTCAGCTAGATACTCTAGGACTTCTGCATCATCGACATCACATTTGTTTCCAAGTCCCACGATTTTACTTATGCCAAAAGGCTGTTTTGACACAATCCACCAAAAGGCTGCAGCAGCGAACAAGCCTGTTTGCGCCACGAAGGCTACATTACCCTTCTTCCATTTGGGCAGAGGTGCAAAAGACGTCGTAAAATTATTCGATGTATTTAGGATGCCTGTTGTGTTGGGTCCTACTACTCGGATTCCTGCTTTCTTCGCAATTGCTAAAACTTCCTCTTCAAGTATTTGCCCCTTCTTTCCAGTCTCGCGAAAACCTGAGGAGCATATAACGACCCCTTTAACCTGTTTTTCTGAGCAATCCTTCATTACTTCAGGGACTTTGGAGGCTGGTATTATTATTACCGCTAAATCAACGGGGCCTTCTATTAGGTTAACCCGGGGATAAGTCTTCAAACCCAAAACTTGGTCTGCATTCGGGTTCACAGGATAGATTTTCCCTTTGAATCCCAAGTCAACCAAGTTTTTTAGCAAAAAATGCCCAAACTTTAGGGGATGACGTGATGCTCCAATAACAGCCACGCTTTTTGGCTCAAAAAAGAATCTCAGTTGATCTCGCTTACTCGTGCTCAACGGGACTCCACCGATTCCGATTGCTTTACCTCTCTATAGCAAAGATTTGAGGCTTAATACATTTCGGAGAAACTTACAGAGATAAAGTTATCCAACTACTTTGCAACTTTTAGCGCTTAGCGAATCTTTTTAACTGGGAAAGAGAGGATTGCTATCAAATTTTGATTGCATTACTCTCTTTCAATAATTGTTGCTACTCCTTGACCTCCGCCAACACACGCGGTTGCAAGCCCATATCTTGCTGATTTGGATTTTAATATTCTTGACACGGTTCCCACAAGTCTTGCACCGGTTGCTCCAAGCGGATGGCCAATAGCGATAGCTCCTCCTTTCACATTGACTTTCTCTGGGTTAATTCCGAGCTCCTTCATGTCCCACAATGTTACAATAGCAAACGCTTCATTGATCTCCCAGAAATCAATGTCACTAGAGCTGAGTCCAGCGTGTTTTAGAGCCATTCTACTAGCAGGAACTGGGCCTTTGCCCATTACTGATGGATGGACTCCTGCCCATCCCATGGATTTGATAGTGCCAAGTGAGGTCAATCCCAAGGATTTTGCTTTTTCTTCAGAAGCAAGCATCATGCAAGATGCTCCTGCATTCAAAGGAGATGAATTAGCTGCGGTTATTACTCCTCCATCGGGTTTGAAGGCTGGAGGTAGGCTTTGAATCTTTTCCAAAGTTGTTGTAGGTCGTACACTCAAGTCTCTATCAATAGTTTCTTTGGCGCCATCTGGATAGGTCACTTCGATGGGCAGGATTTCTCCATCGAAAAATCCTTCTTGCTGACCCTTTGCTGCTAATTGATGGCTTCTTAGCGACCATTTATCCATGTCGTCCTTAGTAAGCCCATGCTTCTCCTTGCCTTCTTGGAATAGCTTTTCAGCAGTAAAGCCCATCACGAATCCTGTTTCCATCTCATACATCTTCCGGTATTCTTCCTTTTCGACCAGATCCATTGGAGGGCTGATCCATCGGTCATCCGCCATTGGAATGTGAGTCATATGTTCCATTCCACAGGCAATCACCAAGTCTGAATATCCGGTCATGATTTCCATAGCGCCAAAATGGACAGCACTCATAGAAGATCCACATTGTCTATCGACAAAGACTGCTGGAACATTGACTGGAAGCTTTGCTAACATGGTAATTGCGCGTCCTCCATAGGTCCATTGTTCCCAGACCCCAAACGCGCTAGCTGGGAGCACTTCGTTGATTTCCGAAGGGGTTACGCCTGTTCTTTTAACAATTTTTTCTACCAGCAAAGCAGCGACGTGATCCATTCTTAAGGGATTGAACTTATCTCTTTCAGGTTGCTGCGGTCTCGATCTTGAAAAGGGAGACCGAAGATAGTCAACTATCACTACTTTTTTCATAAAACGTCTCTTCCATTACCATATAGAAGTGAGTCTAAACGATGATAAACTATTTTAGTCTACCTATTTTTTTGGGAATCTGCTTTATGCATAAAGATTTAAATTTTTGATAGATTATGTAACGGCTAAGGTGTCTCAAATATGGGAAGAGTAATGGACGGATACAAAGAATTGACAAAAAGAGCTAATGAAGTAGCAGAGGCAAAAAACGCAATGGCAGGATGGAATAAAGTCATTCAATTCGAAGTAGCAGGAGAAGGAGAGTTTTACATGAAATTCGAGAATGGTCAAAGCACTTTTCATGAAGGAAAGCATGAGAAGCCTGATGTTACCCTAAAGGGGCCTGAGGAAGTCTTCTATAAAATGCTAACTCGAGAACTCGATCAAACAAGAGCGTATTTTGCGAAGCAATACACTATCGAAGGTTCTATGGCTGACGCCATGAAATTTGGGCGCATAGGTACAGCTGTTGCAAAAGCCACCTAAACACCTTTTTTTTCTAAAACTCCTGCGAGAAAGATTTTCATTGTGTGCATGCTTAAATTGTCTATGATAGCTCTTCTTCCTCTTCACGAATACTCAAACTGCCAAAAACTGCAACAATCACAGCAACGATAATATCGACTATCAAGAGAATCAAGGAAATATGAGCAAGCTGAAGAACCCAAGAAAAGACGACTGAAAGCACTAGAATAACGATAAAAAGAGCAAGAAAACAAACCTGAAAAAGTCTCGTTCTACGCAGCTTCATCAAGTTCTCGTCATCCCTATAGGTGTTCCAATGTTTAGACGAACACATATAAACCTAACCCATAAACTCTACAGTTTTTACTATGGAAGAATCTTCCATAACACTTTTTAACCTTGTGAAGTTAACTGGTATTGGAAAGGATGAGGATGAAAGGAAAAATTGCATTAGGTTTAGCGTTCGCTACGCTTCTCTTTGGCACACTATTCTTTGCTCTTCCGATCGAAGCACAAAATGAAGTGACTATCGGGATTATCGGTCCCCAAGGGTTACCACACTGGTCTCCCGCAGGGATGAAAGACGCAGCTGAAATGGCACGTGACGAAATTAATGCGGCAGGAGGAATTGATATAGGAGGCACTCCTCACGATATTGTCTTAGCCTTTGGGAATGAATACGCAGTTCCAACACCAAGCCCGACTGATGCTTATTTGGAAGCGGAGAGACTGATCACTGTTGAAGGATGTGAAATCCTTATAGGAGGCTTCAGAACTGAAGTTACTCAGTCAATCATTGAGGCTGCCGCAGACTATGCGACTCCCTTGCTGATCAATGGCGCAGCTACTAATGAATTAATTGGTGATACTGTTGGGGCAGATTATGCGAGGTATAAATATCTGTACAGACTTAACCCTGTCAATGGCACATCGCTCCTCTATACAATAGCAGGCGGTATTGGCGGTTATCTACTCAACCCAACTGCACCCATTCCAGGTGCTGGTTACATGATCCCAATGTTTGCAGACCCAACTTTGATCGGTCCCTATGGACCAGGTCAGGTTGCAGTTGCTGTTATCACAGAAGATCTGGACTGGACCCTTAGTATACATGGTGCTTTAACAACTCCCAGTGTATATCCATTACTTCTTGGACCGTTTGCAAATGTTACTTACTCTGGTCGAATACCAGATGGCACAACTGATTGCACACCGTGGTTAACAGACGTCATCTCCAGCAATGCTCGAATTCTAATCCACGTATTCTCGGGGACAACAGGAGTGCCATTTGTGGCACAATGGAGAGCTCTAAGCGTTAATGCCACCCTCTGTGGTATCAACGTAATGGCACAGTTGCAGACTCATTGGGCAACTACCGGAGGTGCCTGTGAATATGAAGCGATGCTTAATTTTGCAGGTACAAGAACACCCATAGTGCCTACCATAACGAGAGCTTTCTGGGACAGCTTTGTTGCGAGGACAGGCGTATGGCCCATCTATACTGCTTGGGGAGCTTATGATGCCATCTATGCTCTAAAGGAAGCCATGGAAGATATAGACTCGAAGGATAAGGATGCCCTTTTGGCTTATTTCGAGAGCCCATCATATCAAAGACAAGGTCTCTCGGGAATATTCAAGTACACATCCCTACACGATGTCTTCACTAATGAGCCCGGCCCCGTATGGTTCCAAGGATATGTCAGAGCACTAATAGCTCAATGGACAGATGAGAGAATGGAAATCGTATGTCCGAAACTACAGACTTACTCGAAAACTTGGGCACTTCCACCTTGGATGTACCCATTGATACAAGATACAAACTATGATCAATTTGTTGGCGTTGATGACATAGTCTTCGCTGCGGAACACTTTGGCGATGATCCTACACGCGATCGATGGGAACATGTGTGCGATACAACAAAAGATGATTACATTGGAATTGACGATATCGTCGACATTGCATCACACTTCGGTGCCACCCCATAGAAACGTTACTTCAGGAAGCAAACAACTATCTATTTCCTCTTTTTTTGACAACAGTGTCATTATGTGACAAAAAATTTAAGTCACCTCACTTGATTGTAAAGGCAACATATCATCCAGACTATCTTGGTGAAGAGCGTTGATTGAAGAAATCTTAGTTTATGGCGCCATTTCTGGTGGAATGTATGCTTTGCTGGCTCTTGGATTTACCTTGATTTACGGGGTGTCTGGAGTTGTGAACCTCGCCCATGGTTCATTCTTCATGGTTGGGACCTACTTATTCTATGTCTTTGGCATCAGTGGTTTTTTTTCGCTAATTCCTCTTACGCTTTTAGATCCGACATGGGGCCCCCTTGCCGCTCTGATTTTAGCGATAGCCTTCACAGGAGTCATCAGTGCTGCCTTATATCGAATAATCATTCACCCCGTGTTAGGCGACGAGATTGGGGTGATGGTGGTCACAGTTTCGCTGGCACTAATCATTCAACAACTCATCCTTATGATATTTGGCCCGCCTAATCTTCGCATTAACCCGCTTGTTACAGGCTCAAAGCAAATATGGGGACTCGGTGTAACCAACATGCGACTGTTAGCATTTGGGGTCTCCCTAATCCTCTTCATTGTCTTGTGGATATTCACTAACAAGTCAAAGGTCGGGAACGCTATGAGAGCAGTCTCTCAAGATCGGGAAGCCGCAATGCTCATGGGAATAAACACGGAAAGGCTATACATGTTAACAATGGCCTTGTCTGCGATGTTAGCTGCAGCAGCTGGTGTTTTTATCACTGCGTCCATTACGGAATATGCGGCCCCGTGGATATGGCTACATCCCTTGGCTCTCTCCTTTTCGATTGTTATTCTTGGTGGCCTTGGTAGTATCAAGGGAAGCTTGCTCGGGGGTTTTATAGTTGGATATGCAGAACAAGCAGTTGCCATTGGAGTGCCAGAAGGTGGTTCGATCATATCCATTGTCCCATTTACGGTCATGGTGATTGTCTTACTTTTGAGACCTAAGGGATTGTTCGGAAAACGGATCGAGATGGAGGATTGAATTAGATGGTGACCACCTACATTAGGAGAGCCTACTCAAGCTTTGTGGCACATGTATTCGATATTCCAGCGAGATTACTAGCTTTCCTCCTTTTTTTAACGTTACTATTCATTCCCTTTGCAATACAAAACACCTACTATCTGAGAATCCTCATTCTAGCAAATGTGCTTGCGATTTTTGCAGTAAGCTGGGATTTCCTCGTAGGACGTACAGGACAAATAAGCCTTGGGCACGCAATTTTCTTCGGAATTGGCGGTTACATTACAGCTCTCCTTTCTAGCTCAAAATTTTTTGGGCTTCCAATATTTCTAACAATTCCAATAGCTATTCTTGCTGCTTGTATAATTGCCCTGGCCTTAGGCATACCTTCCTTGAGAGTGAAAGGCCCATACTTAGCCCTAGTAACCATGTCTTTCCCCCTAATCTTAGCAGCTCTTCTTAAATGGTATCCCCTTAACCACATATTCAAAGGGGAGTTTGGTATTCGGGGCCTCCCAGCCCTTGTCCCAAGATTAGATTGGATGACGATTGGCCAACAGAGAGTAGGCGAGTATTATGTCACTCTGATTCTGCTCTTTGCTGCATCAGTTATACTGTACAAAATCGCGAATTCAAAAATAGGTCTTGTCTTTGTGTCTATTCTTGATGACGAGTTAGCATCAAAAGCATGTGGGATCAATGTAACTAAGTATAAACTCATGGGCTTTATGATAAGTGGTCTGTTTGGAGCTTTGGCGGGTTGCATTCAAACTCATCTACTGAGATTCGCCAATCCTCCAATGTTTGCCCTGACTTTATCCTTTTTACCTGTAATTGTCACATTTTTGGGAGGCTTGGGAACGATTTATGGTCCGATAGTAGGAGCATATATTTACTATATTTTGGACAGTTACGTCCTTAGAGATTGGCTACCTCGGTTTCTTAAAGAAACCGTGGGTGTGACCCTTCCTCCTGAGTTTGATTTCGCTAAACTCCTAATTTTCACTCTGATTGTATTAATTCTAGTCATAAAACTGCCAAGGGGCATCGCCAAGTTCACTACCGATAAACTAGGAGATCTAGAAGAAGCAAGGGACTTAGATGAAAGAGGCCCCAGAATCTGGAAGACCTATAAGAAGAAAGAAAAAACAACATCAACGGGAAGTGAGCCCACTGCATCTTCTTGAAATTAAAAACTTAACCAAACATTTCGGTGGTCTAGCAGCCGTCGACAATATCAGTTTCCAAGCCGACGAAGGAGAAATCATCGGGATTATTGGCCCAAATGGAGCGGGAAAAACAACACTATTCAACTTGATAAGTGGATTCCTAAAACCAGACTCAGGAACCATGAAGCTCAGAGGCGAAAACATCACTGGACTTGAACCCCACAAAATCGTAAATAAAGGAATTGCTAGAACGTTTCAAGTAGTTCGACCTTTCCGACATCTCCCAGTAATAGCGAATGTCATGGTTGCATTAAGATCTCCTCGAGGCGCCAGAAAAATCGAATGGCTCAAGACCATAGAGCGAAAGGCGGCAGACCTTCTTGAAGATGTTGGCCTCTCTGAAATGATGCTTGAACCAGCAGAAAACATGGGTCATGGAACCTTGAAGCGCTTGGAAATGGCCCGGGCTCTGGCAACAGAACCTGATTTGCTGATGCTAGACGAGCCCTTCGGTGGGCTAAATCCGCTAGAAACAGATTTCCTAACCAAATCTCTGATGAGAATGCACTTGGACGAACCTACTCGATGTATACTCATAGTTGAACACAAATTATACGCTCTCATGAAAATAGTCAGTAGGGTTGTAGTTCTGCACCAAGGAGAGAAAATAGCTGAAGGAACGCCCGAAGAAATAGCCCAAAACGATAGAGTAATAGAAGTCTACATGGGAAAGGGGATCCAAGATGCTTGAAATAAAAGATCTAACAGTACATTACGACGGCGCTATGGCTCTCAACCGCGTTAGCCTAAAAGTTGAAGAAGGAGAATTTGTTGGTGTCGTTGGACCCAATGGCTCAGGAAAGACAACATTACTCCGCGCAATCTCGGGAGTCTTAATGGAAATCGAACCGGGCAAGAAAGAACGGCCGAGCCTCTCAGGTTCTATAATGTTCAATGGGAAAGGAATTGACAAATCAAAAGCATGGAATATCACTAAAATGGGTGTTATTCATTGCCCAGAAAGACGACGACCGTTCGCGGAAATGACCACACTAGACAATCTAAGAATGGGAGCTTATCTGCGTAAAAATCGAAGCGAAATCAAAAAGGATCTAGAATGGGTCTACGAGCTTTTCCCTATACTTAAAGAGAGAGCGCGTCAGATGTCCCAAACTTTGAGTGGTGGTGAGCAGCAGATGCTCGCTATCGGAAGAGCCCTAATGTCAAAACCCAAGCTGCTCTTGATTGATGAGCCTTCACTGGGATTAGCCCCACTGTTGAAGGAAGCTGTGCTCAAGGTTATAAAGGAAATATGGCGTTCAGGGGTCACAATCCTGCTAGTAGAACAAGATGTCGCCATAACTTTAGCCTCAGCCCAAAGAATTTATATCCTTGCTCACGGAAGAATTGCCACTCAAGGAACAAAAGAAGAACTAATGAAGAGTAGAGATGTCCGAGAAATATATCTTGGATTATAAAACTAAGTGACCTGATATGAAACAATCCAAATCAGATTTGATATTAGCCGAGTACGAAAAACGACCATGGACTAAATGGTATCCCAAAGGAGTCCCAGCGGATATTGATATCCCAGAAAAATCCATACCGGATATGATCGATGAAGCAGTCAAGAAATGGGGCAACAAAACCTCAATAATCTTCTATGGTAGAAAACTCAAACACAAAGAAATCCAGGAATTATCCTTAAAGTTCGCTACAGCACTCCATAATCTAGGGGTCAAGAAAGGAAATAGAGTCGCAATACTCCTTCCCAACTGTCCCCAATTCATTATTGCCTATTTTGGAATTCTGAGAATAGGAGCTGTGGCCTCCCCAATGAGCCCTTTATATTCTCCAAGAGAAATCAAACATCAAGTCAATGATAATGGAAGCAAAATCATTGTCTGCTTAGATCTGCTTTTCGAGAAGGTAGAGCAAGTTTGGGAAGAAACAGGACTAAAGCATGCAATAATAACAAGTATAGAAGACTACCTGCCCAAAATGGGAAGATTCTTTGGAAAAGTAAGTGGAAGAACACTATCCGTGGAGATCAGTAAAAAGGTAGAAGTTTCACTGTTTCAAGATCTAATTAAGAAATACCCTCCAAACCCCCCCAAAATTGAAATTAATCCAAAGGAAGATTTGGCAGCTCTACCATACACAGGAGGAACTACAGGAGTACCCAAAGGGGCAATGCTCACACACTATAATGTAGCGGCTATTCAAGAGGAGATGTTCAAATCCTTTCCAGACATTGAGGATGGAAAGGAATGTACTATAGCACTGCTACCATTTTATCATATCTATGGTCAATCAGTAATCATGATGACCGGAGCAATACGAGGCGGATTAGGCATTTTATTCGCCAAGCCTGATTTGGAGAGTATTATTTCAGCGATGGAAAAATATAACGTAACATTGTTCTATGGAGTACCGACCCTCTACAAATATTTCTTGGATGTGAAAAGAGCTAGGAGATTCAATTGGAAGAAATTAAAGCACATCTTTTGCGGGGCGGATACACTCCACAAAGAAGTAAGAAAGGATTGGATGAGGTTCATGAATAAAGAGATACGTGAAGGCTATGGACTAACTGAAACTACTGCAGTAACCCATACAAATCCCCTGGGACGAAATAAGCCCGGGTCCTTTGGCGTTCCGTTGCCAAACACTCACGCCGCAATCATTGATCCTGAAACGAAAGAATTTCTCCCTCAAGGAAAGGAAGGAGAGCTAATAGTCAGCGCCCCACAAATAATGAAAGGGTACTGGAACAACCCAAAAGCTAACGAAGAAAGCTTCATCAAAGCAGGTGGCAGAACTTGGTTCAGAACTGGCGACATAGCCAGAATGGACGATGAAGGATACTTCTACTTCGTTGAAAGAATAAAAGACTGGATAAAATACAAAGGATACTCAGTCTTCGCCCATGAAATCGAAGAAGTTCTTTATGATCACCCCAAAATCAAAGAAGCTGCAGTAATTGGCGTACCCGATCCCGAAGTTGGGGAACGTGTGAAAGCAATAGTAGTTCCCGAGATTGATTACAGAGGAAAACTAACTGACGAAGAAGTCGTAGAGTGGTGCGAAAAGAATCTAGCCCATTACAAAGTCCCAAAAATTGTGGAATTTAGAGGCGAGATCCCAAAGACCGACGCATTCAAGATAGACCATAAAAAATTAAGGGCAGAACTCTTTCTGGTCAAAGAAAAATAGAAGCATGTATATGGGCCAGTTGCTATAGGCAGACATGACTGAGCGAAAACATTTTATTGCTGCATTCGAAAACCATGTCGAGAATTTTTGCAGGGATGAGTGAATATTGCGCGACGTAGCGATTGTAGGAGTAGGTCATAGTAAGTTCAGTAATAGATTTGATGTGAGAATCGATGAGCTCGCATGGGAATCCGCTAAGGATGCCTTGAAAGATGCCAATCTTTCAGCTAAGGATTTGGAGTTTCTTATAGTAGGATGTACTGGTGGATGGAGCGCTGAATCTTTACCTGCAGTTATTTGTTCAGAATATTGTGGTATGCTACCAAAAGGTAGCATGAGGGTAGAAGCTGCATGTGCAACTAGTAGTGCTGCGGTAGCGGTCGCTTACAACTTCATAGCAAGTGGATATGTCGACCTGATGCTGGTTGTAGGCGTAGAGAAAATGTTCGAGTCTCCGAATCCAGTTCAAATAGAGCTTATTGGAAGAGCAGGAAATTATTTCTGGGAGTTCGAGAACTTTGGCTTAACATTCCCTGGATATTATGCACTGCATGCTACGAGCTACATGTGGAAACACGGTTTGAAAGAGGAGGACTTGGCAGAGATAGCTGTCAAGAACCATCACTATGCCTCAATGAACCCAAAGGCCCAGTTTAGAAAGGAAATAACCGCTGACTTGGCTATGCAATCAAGATATGTCGCTTGGCCCCTGAAGCTATTCGATTGCTGTCCTCTAACAGATGGCTCAGCCTCACTGATATTAGCCAGCGAAAGTATTGCCAAGAAAATAACTGACACTCCTATTTGGATAAGCGCCATAGGTGCATCAACCGGAACAGGAAACTTGAGCAAGAGGGACATGTTTACGAAACTCGAGTATTCAGGCCTCGAGTCTGCAGTCGAAGCCGGTCAACAAGCCTATAAAAGGGCAGGAATAGATCCCAAAAACACTGCCAAGCATTTTGATGTTGCATCTGTCCATGATTGCTTCACTATTGCAGAGCTCATGGCTTATGAAGACCTAGGCTTCTGCAGAAGGGGAGAAGGAGTGAAGCTCATAAGGGAAAAGCAAACCTACAACGGTGGTCTCATACCAGTAAACATCGATGGTGGTTTGAAGGCAAAGGGTCACCCCATAGGCGCTACAGGGTGCTCTATGATGTATAGCTTGACGAAACAATTACGTCAAGAATATGGAAAACTTGCTGGTAAAGCAGCTCAAGCCACAATAAAAAACGGTAGAGCATTAGCCCATAATATTGGAGGAACAGGACACTACGCATATGTTACAATACTCTCCTTGGAGAAACCGCACACATAGGAGAACTTCTAATGTCTGATTTAGGTGAAATGACAAAGAAACGCATAAGGGAAAACGGATTACCTATAATTGATGAGGCAAGAACCAAGGCACCTCTCTATGTAAGCATGCGGGAGCTTCCCCTAAGATTCCAGTTCGGTACTACCAAGATTCAGAAATTCTTTGACGGGTTGAAAGAAGGAAAAATCTACATGACACAATGTGAAAAGTGCACTCAAAAATATTTCCCTCCTCAAGCTGACTGTCCAAACTGCCCGGATTCAAGCATGAATTGGGTCCCCCTCGATGGCCAAGGAGAGCTATTGACGTGCACAATGATTGTCGTTAAACCCTCAACCTTTGCCCATTATGACAACTACATAATTGGCGTTGCTCAAATGAAAGAAGGAGTCAGAGTTCTCGCGTGGCTAAGAATCGATGACCCTAGAAAGATAACACCAAAGATGAAAGTCCGCTTGACAACTGCGAAGAGAGAACCCGAAGGCTTCATAACTTACGAGTTCGTCCCTGAATAAATCTAAATTTCATCATCCACTTTGTGAGAGACACAAAAAAGTGGAAACTATAACCGATAACATCTTTCTAATTAAGGGAAAGAATAAAGGTCGATTTCCATATTCACATTCTATTCTTATCACAGATCAGAAGGTAGTATTGATAGACACAGGATGCGGAATTCACATTCTAAAACAACTCAAAAGAGAATATGAGCTGGATTATATTATCAATTCTCACACGCATCCAGACCACTCTGCGGGTAACTGGGTATTTGGGGAAAAGCCAATCTATGTACCTGATGAAGGATTTGACACAAGCGGAAACATATTGGCGCTTTCCAAAAGATTCATGAGCAAAGAGCTTGCTCCAACATGGCAAAAATTCGTGAAGGAGGCCATGAACTTTAAAGATTGTCGACCAACAAAAAGCTTCAGCGAAAGAACAACCTTTGACTTTGGAAAAATAACATTAAAACCGATTCACACGCCAGGACACACAAAGGATCACTATTGCTTTTACGAAGGTCGAGGAGGTATCCTATTCACATTTGACTACGATTTAACATCATTCCCTTGGTACGGCCATCGTGAATCAAGCCTCCAAGAATTTAAAGAATCGGTGAAACAACTCGAGAAATTCTCTCCCAATATTATAGTTTCCTCCCATAGAGGGGTAATCAACAAGAATATTCATGCCGAATTTGATAAATTCTATGAAGTAATTCATGAAAGAGATGATGCAATTCTCTCGTTATTAGAGCGAGAGAAGACTATTGATCAACTAGTCGAATGTGCTCCTATTTATGGTGGATTTCCGTATGCTGAACCGCTGCTACGATATTGGGAAAGTCAGATGATTAGAAAACACTTGAATCTATTAGAAGTTGAGGGCAAAGTGGAAAGATCATTTGAGACGCACTACAGACGCACAAGAGACCACACACATAAATAATTTTTCTGATAAGTCTTTAATGGATATGAGGTGAAAAGACTGCGTCAAGACATTAACTGGTCGTGGATCCAAAAGATATTCGATTATGATGATAATCAATTGGAAGCAGTAAAGAAGTCGCCACAGCATTTGAAATGGATTAAAGTCTTCTCCAAACTTGCCAAAATCCAGATGGTTGCGGAAGTTGTTGAGTCAAAAAATTGCATGGCTCAACTGCAGAAGGGAGATAAATATTACTTCAAATGGGGCGGATATGTCTTAGACAAGGACAAGGGAGCTGAAAACGTTTGTCTTTGGGCAGTGTGCCAGTTGCTTCCGTTCTATTTCATGATTAATGATCGTATCTCGGAGGGTCTCAATCCAAACAACATGATTGTCAATCATGTAAGATGTTATGATGTCGGTTTCCGCGGACATTGTGGATATGGAGAAGTCTTAATGAAAGTATATGCACAGAGTGAATGAGCAATATCCGTGACATATGAAAGCAGCAGAAATATCTATATCGAACTCGGGTTTTTGAGGCTGAGGTTGCATGAAGATTTTATTTGTGTGTTCAGGAAACGCTTATAGAAGCCCCGTGGCAGAGGCGCTGCTGAAGAAGCTTAAACCTGAGGTCAAAGCAGATTCAGCTGGAATAAACCCGGCAATTCCGATATCTGAAGCTGCCAAGAAATATTTGAAAAGAGAAAATGCGTCTAGGTATCTGAAGAAAACTCCCGAAGGGTTAGATCGCAAGAAACTTGATAGTTATGATCTTATAGTAACCATGAAACCTGAACACAAAGAAGCCGTATTAAGGAAATGCCCACATTGCACCGACAAGATTACAACTTGGGATATTGATGATCCTTTTTTTTTACCGCATGGGTATGCTGAAAAGATCTTTCAGCAGATAAAAAACAAAGTCATCATCTTAGCCTCTTCAACAAAATAAGAATGTGTGCAAGTGCTTCGAAATGCGCCAATATAAAAATCTTATGTAAAAATGATTCTCAAACTATTTTTATTCAGTCCACTTCTTTTCTTTGGGGAGAATTTAGAGCTTCGCTTCTCCTTCTCCTTTCGGCTAGTGAAGCATTTCAAGCTTGAACACTCTCCCCTACAACCCCCGAAAACACATGCGCACGCTAGTCCTGGATAATTCGCCAAGGAAAAATAGCTCTCTCTGCGTGCGCATTCCATTCATTTTGCATGAGTGTTTCAACTGAATCCATACCTGTGCGTTAGCACAATAAGTTAAAATATTTGAGGATCAAAAAGTGAAAGCAAGGTGAATACGTATGTCTTGTTGTGGGGCAAAGAAAGCAAAGCCTGAACCTGATGGTCCATGTAGCTGCGGAAGTGGAAAGAAGTATAAAGAATGTTGCGGAGAATAGACACCGCATTAATCCATACTTAAGCGTCCCATTTCTTTTTGGATGAGCTAATGCTTGAGAAGACAGCAACTCTAATTACCTTGGTTAAAGGAATTAAGTGAGGTGCCATTTTAGTGAAAGCAATTCTAATTATCGCTGATGGAATGGCCGATGTTCCGTTAAAAGAATTAGGAGCCAAGACACCTCTCGAAGTAGCTCGCAAACCCTCCCTTAATCGTGTAGCTAAGGCAGGCATTTGTGGCATAATTGATGTCATAGCACCAGGCATCCCCCCAGGGAGTGATACAGCTCATTTGGCCTTACTGGGTTATGATGTAATGGAAGTTTATAGTGGACGGGGGGCATTAGAAGCGATTGGATCCGGCATAAACATTCTCCCTAATGATTTAGCTTTTCGATGCAACTTTGCCACTATAGACAGAGAATTCAGAGTCTTAGATAGAAGAGCCGGAAGGATCAGAAATGAAGACGCCATCAAGTTAACAGCCTCCATTAAAGAGACCATACAAAAAGACCCTCCGGACGTGGGCGATGTGCTTTTCGAAAACACCATCCAGCATCGAGCGATACTGCGAATAAGTGGCCCAAACCTATCCACAATGGTATCTGACACAGATCCCCATGAACCAGGGCTGAAAGTTCTACAAGCCCACGCATTGGATGGAAGCCCAGAAGCCAAGAATACTGCCGCTATGCTCAACAAGCTCACCCAGCAATTTCACCAAGTTTTGAACGACCATCCTGTAAATAAGGAAAGAAAAAAGAAGAGCTTACTCCCTGCAAACGCTATCCTCTTCAGAGGCGTTGGGCAACTTCCTGAAATTGATCCTCTCACCCTTCTTTATGGAATACATTCAGCAGCGATCGCAGCTATACCCCTTGTAAGAGGTGTATGCAAAACCGCTGGTATGAGGCTAATTTCAGCTCCTGGTGCTTTGGGCACCTATGAAACAGATCCCATTGCAAAAGCAAAAGTTGCTCTACAAGCGCTCCGGGCTTTTGATTTCGTGTTAATCCACTTCAAGGCAACAGACCTGGCTAGCCACGATTACAAACCTCAGAAGAAAATAACGATGATCGAAAAGGTAGATTCCATGGTTGCTCACCTGTTGGATAATTTAGATTTGGATGAGACCTTCATTATCGTGACTGCAGATCACACTACATCCTCAATAAAAAGAGAACATAGTGGTGAACCAGTTCCAGTAGCCATAATGGGACCAAATGTCCGTTCTGATGATGTTGAAGAATATGGAGAAAGAACATGTGCAAAAGGTGGGCTTAACCGGATTAAGGGATTGGATTTAATGCCAATTCTCATTAACTTACTCGGAAAAGCAGAAAAAGCAGGCTCATAAGCTTCTACTTAATAGGTAGTACTCTCCACTCTCGATAATCCGTAGCCACCCTGATAAATCCCTTGAGCATCTTATCCACATCAGCATTGCCTGTGTCAACCCTTAGAACTCCTCCTTCAATACTCTGCAATTTACTCTTAGTTGCCACCACAATGATCCTTTCCCTGCCGACAAGCTTGATAATACTAGGACTAATCTGTTGATTACCTCGCCCGAATAGAATCCCTTGCCTACCAATTGGAGAAACGACAATCCAGACCTTCTGCCAGTTGACTATGCTCTTTAAGATTCGCTCTTCGTTCACATCTTCAATCAACGTACCTTCATGATAAAGGTCAACTCCGAGAAAGGTCTTCTTCACACCAAGCAGCTCTGCAACACATTTTACAGTAGAGCCAGGACCAAGTATGTACGTCGAATCAGGATCATTCTGTTCAATAACAGATCGGGCAATTGCAACTTGATTATCATGTTCATCCATGGTCAAAGGTGACACATGTTTACTTCCATGCATATACATTGGCAAGAAGGGACCTTTTATGATCCCATAAAGCCTCAGATTAAATCGATCGTGTCTGATATCAGTTTCATCAGCATCCATTACTTCAAAGTCGGCCAAGTGTGTTTGTCCCCTTAGAAAGGCTTCAACAACATAAGCAGCTTCCGCTGGATTGATAGCAAATATTCCGCTATACATCTTTACTCCAGAGGGGATTCCCAAAACAAGTGGAGTATTCGAGTCAGGCAGTTCATCCAATATGTCTCTTGCGGTGCCATCGCCCCCCACAAAAAGAATCAGATCTACATTGCATTCAATCATTAATTTTATTGCTCTTTTTGTATCCTTCGAAGTGGTTTTAGCCTTGATTCTCATTGGCAAGGTATCAGCATCTAAACCTACAGAGCGGATTTCTTCTTCTCCCATTATACCGGGGCATGTTATCAGTCTAATGTGTTCTATTTTCAATTCTACAAGTTTCTTCAAAAATTCTATTCCTCTTTTTGGAGCAATTGGCTTTGCTCCCATCTGAGTTGCTTGGTTGAAAACACCATCTGTTCCTTTCAATCCAACTCTGCCACCCATGCCGGCAATGGGATTGATGAGAAATCCTAATCTTCTAGTAGTTTTACTCAACCATCGCACACCTGCCTAAAGACCTTCAAATCCTAGCCTATTGCGAAGTGCATGTTAGATAAGCTTTTTAACATAAAAACTAAATGGGATTACCTCTCCACACCCTGATATAATTGATGCATTTGGAGCAGAGAAATATGTATGCAATTGTAAAGACAAAACGTGAACCTAGTGCAGAAATTGCCACAACTAACATTCCCAAAATTAAGAGGAATCAAGTTCTTGTTAAAGCCAAAGCTGCTTCAATCTGTGGTACGGACATCCACATTTGGGACTGGAACGAGTGGGCTCAAGAGCGGGTGAAGAAAATTCCGCTGACGCTGGGTCATGAGTTTTGTGGTGAGGTTGTGGATGTAGGAATGGATGTAGCTAGCATTGAGATCGGTGATTTTGTATCCGCAGAAACACATATTGTAGATGGCATTTGTTATCAGTGTCAAACAGATCGTATGCACATCTGCAGAAATCTGCAGATATTGGGCGTTGATGTGGATGGTGTTTTTGCTGAATATGTTGTACTACCTGAAAGGAATGCTTGGAAAAATGACCCAAAACTTAACATAGGAATAGCGTCGATTCAAGAACCTTTGGGAAATGCTGTTCAATCTGTCCTGCCAAGAGATAACATTGAAGATATTGCAGGAAAGAGCGTAGCTGTTTTAGGATGTGGTCCCATCGGATTGATGGCTATTGCTGTCGTAAAAGCATTGAGTGCCTCCAAGGTCATTGCCACTGCAGGAGGTCTAAATGAGGTTCGCATGAATCTAGCTAAAGTAATGGGGGCAGATTTGGTACTCAGTGCCAAAGAAGATGGCAAGAAAATCCCTCAGATAATTCTTGATGAGACTGGGGGGAGAGGTGTTGATGTTGCTTTAGAAATGTCAGGCGCACCCATGGCGTTGAAGCAAGCTTTTGATATTTTGACCCCTGGAGGACGAGTTTCTCTATTGGGTTTGTTTGATAATCCAGTGAAAATGGACATCAATAACGCACTAATATTCAAAGCCACAAAGGTTTTTGGCATTTCTGGAAGACGAATGTTCCAAACTTGGAGTCAAGTCAAAGGCCTACTTGCAAATTCTGAGTTTCGAGATAAAATAGCTTCCATAATCACCCATACATTGACCATGAAAGATGTGGAAAAAGGCATTGACTTGATAAAATCAAAAAGAGCAGCAAAAATTGTCTTATTGCCTAAATGGTAGAGCGGTAAAGTTAAGAGAATGTAGATCGGATAAGAAAACAGAATTGGTTATTCATTAAGGTGTGTTAAATGCCAAACGAACGTCATCCAACAAAATACCTAGGCGAAGAATATCAAAGATTAGTGAGTGAGAATTTAAACTGGGAACTCAAGGAACTACAAACCGCCAACGAGCCCTTCTGTACCGTTGATGGCAGACAAGTTACAATGCTTTGCGCTAATAACTATCTCAATCTTGCAACACATCCCAAAGTCGTTGATGCGATGATAGAAGCAACTAAGAAATTCGGAGCTGGCGCTGGCAGTGACCGTTCGATTTCAGGCAATATGACTCTACACGAAGAACTAGATCGTCGACTAGCCGCATTCAAACGAGCTCCAGCTTCCTTAACCTACCAGACTGGCTTCATGGCAAATGAAGGACTGGTTCCACAACTCTGTGGTAGAGGTGATCTCTTCGTCTCGGACGAACTTAACCATGGCTCAATAATAGATGGTGTTCGCCTGACTCATGCAGATCGCGCAATTTTCAAACATAAGAACGTGGAAGATTTAACTCGCGTAATGGATGAAGCGGAGAAACACAAACCACCTTACAGACACATCTGGATCCTCACTGATGGCGTATTCAGCATGGATGGCGATCTTGCCCCATTGCCTGAAATTGCCAAAATTGCGGAAGAACATGGTGCGGGTGTCTATGTAGATGATGCCCATGGGGAAGGTGTGCTCGGAGAAGGTGGTCGCGGGATTGTCAGTCACTTCAGTTTGAACAGAGATCAAGTGCAAGTTGAAATGGGCACATTTTCAAAAGCCTTTGGTGTCATAGGAGGCCACATAACTGGCAATGAAGATTTGCGAAACTTTGCTTATAATAAATCTCGGAGCTGGCTTCTCAGTGGAGGAGTACCGCCAGGTGTGGCAGCAGCATGTGTTGCTGCAATTGAGGTCCTTGAAACTGAGCCCGAACATGTAAAGAAGGTGTGGGAAAACCGGAACTATTTTCTTAAGGCGATGCAGGAATTAGGATTTGATACCGGAAATAGCGAGACCCCTATTGTCCCAGTAATGTGCGGGGAAAGCAGAACGGCAAAGAAACTCGCAGACTTCATCTGGCAAAAAAGCATTTTTGCCTTGCCCATTGTCTTTCCCATGGTAGCTCGCGATAAGGCCCGGATTCGAGTTCAACTATGCACTAAACATACACAAGAACATTTGGATACAGCGGTTGAAGCATTTAAAGAAGGCGGAAAGAAACTGGGGCTGATCTAGACAAACTATTTACAATTTTCCCCAGCATTACATCCAATATAAACCACAAAGCATCAGCATTTGCGAGAATAACTGACAGAGTCTCTGTTGGGCAAAAAATAGAATGAATTCAGAATATTGAACCTAGTTTCGTAATCCTTTTTGGCGTCTTGGTGACAGTAACCAATGAGGTATGACTTTGCGCGTTGAACAAGGTTTGGCTTTAGTTGCTCTGATATTAGGAATAATTGGCGGTGTATTACTAGCCAGCGAAGGTGTAGGGGCAGCATTAAAATTGATGGAAGGGAATACACAAATCCAATCTAAAACCTTACTGATTTCAGGTATTGGCATCATAGCCATCATTGGTAGCGTGATTATTTGGACTGGACGTTTTGTTGCAGGTGGAGCTATTAATATCGTTTTAGGCATCTTATTGGTACTCTATGGTGAAGCTCAACAAGGAATTTTAATTTTAGTCAGTGGAATCTTAGGCATTGTTGCTCCGAAGATAAGAGAATGAAAAGATTACCTGCCTATGCTGATGACAATGCATGCATTTAACTACTTCAATTAAACTGAATTATATTTGGTTATGTTCACAGGTGGTCACCTTTTCCCTCAATGAAATGCATGCATTCCACTTGAACGATCGGATAGTTAGGATTAAATGTGGTCAAACCTAATCAAAGGAACCAAAAAGATGGAGTGTCAAGTTGTCTCTCATTGATTGGATGCAGGAACTAGCTACGCAATTTGGATTCTTTGGCGTCTTCTTAGTTAGTCTATTAGGTACAATGGCAATTATCATTCCAATAC
>CP070649.1:1048356-1049807 GCA_020354575.1 Candidatus Bathyarchaeota archaeon
TATCCACATTTTCGCTATGGTTTTCCCATCTAAAAATTTACCTTGCGTCATAGCATCATACAAGTCTTGCTCAAAGAAAACTCTAGCAGAAACTCGAAATACTGCCATGCCAAACGCGTCCAAAATATTCGCAAGAATTACCTGTTTCTCCTCCTTCGTCTTAGCCTTAACGAGCAACTGCTCAGTCAATAGGAGCTCTCCAAAAATGCTGCCAGTTTCGGCTATGCAATCTCCAATCTGAAGATTACTCAGCTTCTGCGCCCTCGAACCCAAATAAGTATGAATAGCGTGACCAAGCTCGTGAGCTTGAGCATACATGTCCCCAATTTTCTCATTAAAACTCTGTAGTATATACGCGGTCTTTCCAGCCACCCATGATGCGCAGAAAGCTCCAGACCGTTTGCCCTTCCTTATTTCTCCGTCAATGTGCCTCTTCGCAAACATCTCGTCAATCCATCCACCTATCTCTTTATCGAAATCACTATAAGCAGCTACAATTTCCTCACGGGATTTCTGCCAATCATATTTCATGTCAGGAATATGGGGCAAAGGAGCAAACAAATCAGAGTCAGCCAACTTGCTTAAACCCATCAGCTTAGCTTTCAATCTAAGATACCTCTGATAGAGGTTCACGTTATTTTCAACGGTTTTCATAAGGCTCTCAATAGTTTGCTTGTCAACATCATTATCAATCAAACTCTGCGTCATCGAATCCTCATACTTTCTAAGCTTAGAAACCTGCAAATGATCATCACAAACTGCCCGAAGCGCACTCGCCCAAATAATCTCAAAATTTCCAAGAGCCTCATGTACAATCTGATAAGCTTGTTTCCGCAAATCACGATTGTGACTCTGATACAAACCACGCATCTTCCCATATGGCAACGTCCTCATCTCACCATCAATTTCAATATCAAAAGTCCGCGTCGAAAGCCAATCGCTCTGCAGTTTTTCCCAAGCATTGATGCCATTCTTATTCTTCATAATAATAAGGCGCTCCTCAATCTCCGAAAGCACATGTGGCGCCCTTCGGGCTATTCTTTCAAGAAAATGCTTATACTCTGCCAGCACAGGGTCAGCAATCAAAGATGGAGTCTCAGAAATAAGCTTACCCAACTCAATGTCCACAAAAGCTACCGCCTGACCAAGCTTCATATACGCACTTTCAGACGCATCATTAAGCTGTTTAGCAATACTATCAAGAGAATTAGCCGCATACTTCAAATGACAATACTCCAGCACCCCTTCAAATTTGAGGTAGAGCTCATCCTTCATTTCCAAGAATTCTAGAAGACTTTTTACACCCAAGCTACCAACCTTTCCATGATACTGTCCCCGGAATTTTTCAACCTCAGCAACCATAGACTTTAATTTCTCTTGAATCCATGCAGGATCAGTGTTCTCAACAAGCTGTGAAAGATCCCAAAGCATCTCTTTCTCTTTCATAGAGA
>CP070649.1:1049907-1051155 GCA_020354575.1 Candidatus Bathyarchaeota archaeon
TACTTTGGAACATGTCAGCTCAGTTCTATTGGGAAAAAGAAATTGGGAACTTGGAGGTGTACTTAGTAGCGCCCATTTCCCGGATGGCGATCTTGCTGGGTATGGCGATTGGCGGATTTGTAAACACAGCGCTGAGGGCAATCGCGATTTTCATCGCAGGGATACTAATATTTCAGGTGCCCATCGCGATAAATGACCCCTTGACAGCTCTGCTCATCTTCTTCTTAACCATTGGGTCACTCTACGCTTTGGGAATGATGTTCTCGTCCCTCTTCATGTTGTATGGACGTGAAGCGTGGCATACAGCTAACTTGTTGCAGGAGCCCATTCAATTTCTTTCCGGCACCTACTATCCCACAACTAGTCAAGTCGTTCCACACCTAGTTCAGCTATTATCTTCGCTAATTCCCCTCACATTCGGGTTAGATGGAATCCGGAAGGTAGCGATATTGGGGCAGGGGATCAGTGATGTTTGGGTGAACATACTGGCACTTGTTGTCTTCACTTCAATATTGTTACCCCTAGCCAGATTGGCCCTTCGATATATGGAGAATCTGGGGAAGAAAGAAGGGAGGCTAACCTTACGGTGGCAATAGGCACAATTCTGCGTACCATAAAACAGGCTATCTGGCTCGGTTGGAAGATTGAGACTAATTGGGCTGATCCTTTGGTCTTTGCGATCTACTATTTGATCAAACCTGTTGCTGGTCTATTGATTGTGGGCTTCATCTTCCTTATTGGCAGTGCCGTTTCCGGGGCTGTAGATCCGGGACTGTTCTTGTTTCTGTTTATCGGTAATAGTTTCTTCATCTATGTCGTTCAAGTCATGATGATGATGAGTATGTTGATCCATGAGGACCGAGCACATTACGAGGTGCTAAAGCACATTTACTTGACACCCGGTTCCCTTCACGTGTATATTGTTGGACGAGCATTGAACGGTGTGATGAACGCTTCTGTTGCATTGTTGTTGACCCTTGGACTAGGAGTTGTGATATTCCAGTACGGCTTGGGTGTACCAATTCAGATTGACTGGCTCAGCATCAATCTAGGACTGTTGAGCCTAACCTTGGTGTTGGGCATAGTTTGCTTCATGGCGATTGGCTTCATCTTATGCGCAATTAACATCATGACCTCAAAGGTTCAGTTTACCCTGAATGAATACGTGACCGGCCTCCTCTACCTATTTGGAGGAGTCGTGTTCCTCCCAGAGATTCTCCCCCAATGGGGACAATATATTTCTAATGC
>CP070649.1:1051255-1054555 GCA_020354575.1 Candidatus Bathyarchaeota archaeon
AGAATAGACAATACTCTATGTTTATCGGTTGGAAACCATGACCTTGGAAATTATGAGTCAGATGATCTAGCTATTTTGACATTCAACCTATACGATATTAAAAACGCAGAACGGAGGATTATCTAACATGCATGCATGCATGCCTTATACTCGGCTTGGTTGTTAGTTCCAGATCCGATGTATTCCGAATGCTCTTTTAATTTTCTATTTTGGCTATCTAAAATCATGAAAGCTATCGCAGATGGTCCTGGATTTCCTTTACAGGCACAATCAGAATATGTCCTAAGTTTCATTTGCGAAACCTGTTAGCTTTTTAGCTTCAACTTGTCGTTGTTGTTCAATTTCCTTGATTCTTTCTGCCAAGAAGAATTTCCATTTCATTCGTCTTTTATAATAATGAAGAAACACCACGGAGATGCCATTCTCTTTATATACTTTCTCCCTGTGCTCATAATCAAAATCCTTAGAACCACAAACCTCTATGAAGAGCCCAAGTTTTGGTATATAAAAATCAGGTGAGTAAAGCCTTGGTCTCCTATTCTCTTCATATACAAAAACGGGAAACTCAAATTCCCACCAAAGATCTCTCTCTTTAAGATATTTCGCAATTTGCTTCTCTGATCTTGTCATATTATTGTAAATAGAGTCCATTAAAATGACCCCCCATAAATAGAATCACACGTTCTTTTCAATAACCTTTTGGTTTATAGCAAGTATTGATCACTTTCTCTCACAAAAAGAATCCCCGCCCCGCCCAACCCCCACCACCGCTAAAGAAAGATAGGTTTGATAAATACTTGTAAGAATTTCATTCTCTACGTCTATGTAGAAGATACCAGACGACAAAGAAGATGATTGCTAAGATTATTATAGTAAATAAAGTAATGAAAAAGCCTTGTTCTGCTACTTCTTGCGTAGGTGGATGCCATGTGAACCAGTATTCTACTAAAAAATTGCCAAGTAGACCAAATAGAAGCCCTAGCACCACTCCATACACTAGTTCTTTATGATTTTCTCTCTGCCCTGTTTTCAATTCTTAATCCTTACGTTTATGCATATTTCTGGAAAAAAGATCTATCGGTCGGGTCATATTCATCCTGTGCTCTGGTTGTTAGTTGTATTCGTGCATGGGTATTGCACAATCAGCTACTGAAGCCCTTCAAATCGTGTGCGTGTAATTTCAATGTTTTTGCGAATTATTCTGTATGCTGTTAAGATCAGCAAAATCCATACAATGCAAGACGCCAGTGCAAGATAGAATAGATTCCAGAGCAGAAACATCAACATTACGGACATACCTAACAGGCTTAAGCCAATGAACATTAACATGCTAAATGTCGCTACTTCCCTTTTGAAAACACGCGAATATGAAATACCCACGATGCGAGCTGGTGCACAGCTTATGATAATGGTCATTTGCCATACTGATAGGAATAGGAAAAACTCGAAGAGCACTGTCAAAAAGAAGAGGGTAACCTGCGACATTACACTGGCTGGATCTGGAAGCTGATTTAGAAATATGCTGATGACGGTGAATGTGAATCCGGAAAGAAAGGTCAATACACTAGCGCGTACTCTTGACAGATTCAAGAGATATGTGTAAAATTCCTCTGTAGGCTCAGGCTTAGACATCTGCCAATCACTAGTCAGAAAGTTATGCTAGCACGTATTTTAAGCTATAATCCAAAATCTATTGTCTATTCATGCATGCGAACTTGCCCACTATTTGTGCGCGCGCTATCAGATCTATATGAAGAAGAAAGAAGAATAAAAATACCGCATTCAAAGACCAAACTTATGACACCACCTTCCACCCCTCCAAAGGATTGAATGCTTATTTGCCCTAGAACCTTTGTTCACAACCCATAAGTTCTCATGATGGATAATCTATGAGCACTTAGAGAAGAGCAAGAGGAGGTGAGAGCAATAAATGAAAATTCGAATACCTAGCATAGTGAATGTTATTCTTGGAGTCATTCTTGTAGTTTCAATTGCTAGCTTATCCACAAGTGCTGTAGATTATGATCCTTGGCTCGATGTGACAGACGATGGGTATGGAGGCATAGATGACATAGTAGCAACAGCTGAGCATTTTGGAGCTTCAGGAGACCCAATAAAAAATGTCACAATAACTGGACACGCTAACAAGCTGGCATATTCAATATCGGACCAATATATTGCCGAAGATGGTTCCTTTAATACGCCTTGGATTTCAGTTGATGGATACTCAAAAGTCTCAATCAGCTTATACACCAGCTCCACCATCAATCAATATGTACTTATGGCTAAGCATATTGACGGCTTTGTGTTCCGTGTGGATGCAATGGATAATGTCACTTTCCATTTCTTTAAGACTTACGACATTCCAAATGAGTTGATAAGCGTTTTCTATCAAGATTATTCTGGATTTGAAAGCTGGATACACATAGACATCTACCTTATACCATAAACAAACACGCACCCTTCTTTCTTGTCTCTGAAGACCTAGGCAGACCCATCAACGAATGACAAGCTTGCATCTTTCAAATCACGTATCCAGTAAACTTTAAAATAATCTGGAACAAATGAAATGAATTCTACTAGCATATCTAATTTGAGGAAAAGAGTTGGTGGTTGTTGGCGTTCGATGAGCTTTCTAGGGATGAATTGTTTGCAGTTATGAAGAACTTCGTACTCGCATTTAATTGGGCTTGGTTTAGAGGCACGAAAATTACTATTGAGAAATATGGTTTGGATGCGTTTCTTAACGAAGAGAACACTGAGCTTCTTAGAGAGTTTGGATCAAGGCAGGCTAAAAAACTGGTTGAGCTCTCAATTGTTTCGGGCACAGATGTAGATTCGATTATCAAAGGACTTCAGCTTTCATACTGGTCTTTGTTTGAGAATATTGAATTAACGAAATTATCCAATAACGTTGTTAGGATGAGAACCATTGATTGTTCCCTTCAACGAAACACCAAAAAGAAGTGGGGAATGGAATACCCTTGTAAGACTCTTGGTTCTTCGCTAGCAATACGTACAGGCTTTGTGAAAGCAATAAACTCCCAAGCAGAAGTTAAATGCAATTTTTCTCCACCAGTTCCAAGACCAAGGAATATTCCTGAAAATGTTTCATGCGAATGGATCATAAGTATTCCATAGTCAGAAAAAAGAAGAGCAGAATCTGATACATGCCCAATCTGGACCAAACTTATATCACAGAACCTTCCATCCCCTCCGGGCAAGCAAAGAGATGTGAATGCAACTTGCAGGATGCATGCATGCGTACTGTTAAATAGTCGGTTTGAGGCTTTACTTAGA
>CP070649.1:1054655-1069050 GCA_020354575.1 Candidatus Bathyarchaeota archaeon
ATGTCATTGTCAATATTTGCGGCGCCGGGAGCTTATGACCGAGCAATAACTGTATTCTCCCCAGACGGCCGCTTATTTCAAGTAGAATATGCTCTTGAAACAGTAAATCGAGGAGCGACTATAATAGGGATAATGTGCCAAGAAGGCATAATTCTGGGCGCAGAAGAAAAACTTGAATCAAAACTACAAGATTCACAATTTACATGGAAACTCTTTCCAGTAGATGCCCACATCGGCGCAGCAGTTGTCGGTTTGGGCTCCGATGCTCGAATCCTAATTGATCAAGCACGCGTATTCTGCCAAAGCAACAGACTAATGTATGATGAACCCATCGATGTTGAAGTAATATCAAAGCGTATCGGTGACATAAAACAACTCTACACACAGCATGCTGGGGTTCGTCCCTTTGGAGTTTCAATAATCTTTGGTGGAGTTGACAAAACAGGTAGTCGCCTTTTTTCTACTGATCCTAGCGGAACCTATAGAGCCTACAAAGCTGTCGCAGTAGGTGTTGGAAGAGAGACTGTTGAGGGCATCCTGAAAACAGAATACCGCAAAGACATGAATTTGGATGAAGGCATAAAACTTGCCATCAAATGCCTCAAAGAAGCTCTTAAAGCCAGAGAAGAGCAATTGAGAGTCAAGATTTCCACAATACCTGTTTCTACAAAGACTTACAAAATAATGCCGGACGAAGAAGTCGAAAATCATCTGAAAGCTTTGAAATAGAGTGAAAGGCAACAATGAGCGAACGATACACCGTTGCACGCATAACTCGCGACGGTGAACACTTTGAGATTCTCGTTAAACCACAATCCGCCTTAAACTACACAAGGGGTAAAGTTACATCCCTTTCTGAAGTATTGGTAACTGAGATAATATTCACTGACGCAAACAAAGGGATAAAGGCAGGCGAAAATAAACTCAAAATAGCTTTCAATACAACAGATGCAATAAGAATCGCAGAGATAATCTTAAGAAAAGGTGTATTGCAGCTAACTACAGATCAAAGAAGACAACTGACTGCAGAAAAACGTAAACAGATCGTTGCTTTCATAGTACGACAAGCGGTTGATCCTAAAACCAACTTACCCCACCCGCCTCTTCGTATCGAACAGTCAATGGAGCAAATCCACTATTCAATAGATCCTTTTAGAGATACAGAAGCCCAAGCAAAAGATATAATAAAACTCTTACGTCCAGTTCTACCATTGAAAATAGAGCAGATACAAGTACAAGTGCGAATACCACCTGAATATGCTGCAAAAGCCTACGGAACAGTAAAAGGCTATGGAACAATAAAGCGTGAAGATTGGCGCGCAGATGGCTCATGGTTCTCCATAATCGAAATGCCAGCAGGCTTATATGGCCCCTTTCTAGACAAACTTGGAGAACTGGCAAAAGGAAGTGCAGAAGCCAAGAAAATCTGAAAATTTAAATGAATCGTGAGGAAAAATGCCCATATTTTATGAAAAACGGCAGCTTGTAACCCCTGGCGATCTGATAGCTGAAGGAAAATACATTGCTGGGGAGAACACATTCAAAGATAATGAGAAACTTTACGCAACCCGTGTTGGACTAGTCGAATATAAGGAACGACAAGTTAGCGTTGTTGCTTTGAAGGCATTCTATATTCCAAAAGTAGGTGATACAATAATTGGAAAAGTGGCAGAAATAACTATAGGCGGGTGGATCCTAGACATCAAAGCACCTTATCCAGCAGTTCTTCGCGCTTCAGATGTCATCGAGCGCTCTTATCGTCCCCAAAAAGACGAATTATCATCAATCTTTGATATAGGAGATCTAATTATTGCTAAGATTGTATCCTATGACCGAACACGTGATCCACTCCTCACTGTACGTGAACCTGGGCTTGGAAAAATCACCCATGGCCAAATCATTGAAGTCACGCCTACTAAAATTCCGCGAATCATTGGGAGGAAAGGATCAATGATTAGTACGATAAAGCGCGAAACAGGCTGTCAAATTCTCTTGGGATTGAACGGCATTGTGCTGATAAGCGGTAAAAACCTAGAAAACGAACAACTCGCAGTTATGGCTATTCGAAAAGTTGAGGATGAATCTCATACAAGCGGGTTGACTGATCGTATTACGGAGCTGCTACAAAAAGAAAAGGAAGGTAAAATAAGAAATGCCTAAAAAAGAAGAAAAATTGATCAATAAAGATGGAATTAGAAGTGATGGAAGAAAATCGAATGAATTGAGACCAACAAAAATAATTGTAGGCAATCTTCCCAATGCTGATGGTTCAGCATACATCGAACAAGGGAAGAATAAAATTTTGGCAGGAGTTTATGGACCACACGAAGTACATCCAAAACACCTTGCTTTACCTGACCGTTCTCTCTTGAGGTGTCGTTATCACATGGCTCCTTTTTCCGTGGATGAGAGAAAGTCACCAGCCCCATCAAGACGAGAACATGAGCTCTCAAAAATTATACGCCAAGCCCTTGAACCAGCAATCTTCCTAAAATACTACCCTCGAACCTCAATAGATCTTTTCATAGAAGTCCTTCAAGCCCATGGTGGAACGAGATGCGCTGGTATAACGGTGGCCTCACTAGCATTGGCGGATGCAGGTATTCCGATGCGAGATTTAACTGTAGCATGCGCTGCAGGAAAAATAGATGGACAACTTGTGCTTGACCTAAATGACATCGAGGATAAAAAGGGGGAAGCAGATGTTCCATTAGCATATATGCCAAATCTAAACGCTGTAACTCTGCTTCAAATGGATGGTCAATTGACTCTTGGAGAATTTGAAGATGCTGTTCGCCTCTCTCTCGAAGGGTGCAAAAAACTCTACAATATTCAAAAGGAAGCTCTAAGAGCGAAATATGTATCCAAAATGGAGGATGAGGAATAATGTCGAATGTTGCAAAAGTCAAACAGAAGCAAATTGCCCAACTGATGAGCAAAGGTAAGAGATTCGATGGTAGAGAGTTATACGAATATCGAGAAGTCACAATTGAAATGGGGACAATAGAAAAAGCCGAGGGTTCAGCACGAGTCCGTCTAGGGAAGACTGAAGTTCTAGTCGGTGTAAAAATTGACATTGGGGAGCCTTTTGCAGATACTCCAAATGATGGAGTCTTAACCGTTAACGTTGAACTAGTTCCCTTAGCATCGCCGACTTATGAACCTGGTCCTCCGAATGAAAATGCCATTGAATTGGCAAGAGTAGTAGATAGAGGGATTAGAGAATCAAAGGCAATAAATCTTGAAAAACTCTGTCTTGAACCTGGAAAGAAGGTTTTGATAGTATTCATCGATATTTATGTACTTAACTATGATGGAAACCTTATTGACGCTTCAGCAATTGCAGCATTGGCAGCTTTGTTAAACACTAAGATGGCGAAGTATGAGGTTGAAGAAGGGAAAATTCTCTTAAAACCCGGCTATCTCCCCTTGCCGATGCTGAACTACCCCATCGCAGTGACATTCGCTAAAATAAATGGCAAACTTGCAATAGATCCTGGACTTGAAGAAGAACAGGTGATGGATTCTAGGTTAACAATCACTATTGAAAAGGACAATAAGATCTGTGCCATTCAAAAGGGCGGATCTGGCTATTTTACAATAGAGCAAATATTGGAAGTAGCCAAGGTTGCTCAAGAAAAAGCTTCAGAGGTTCGTAAGCTGGTGGTGAAAAAATAATGGGAAGGACGAAAAAAGTCGGTCCCGCAGGGGGTCTAAAGGCGCGATATGGTGCAACGGTTAGAAAAAGATACATCGAGGCTATAAGGGATTTAAAAAGCCCCCATAGATGCCCGCACTGCAACGCCAACGCAGTAAAACGCCAGAGCGTCGGTATCTGGAAATGCAGAAAATGCGAGTTCACCTTCACTGGAGGAGCCTACTCTCCTTCAACCAAACTGGGAGCTACTGCAAGACGAGCAGCAAGAGGACCCTCGGAAACCTAAAATACTCTTGGAAAATTAAAGACTAATGCACATTCTTCTTTTTTTGCAGCTCAACTCTTCGTTTGCCTTTCATCAAAGCAGACACGTGAATTATACCTTTTATTTCCAGTCGCATTAGTTCTTTATTCAAAACGCTAAATCCCAAGTCTCCGTAGACCTCTTTGACCATATCATAGAGCTCAATATCAGTTGAAGCTCCTTTACGTTGGAGGAGCTCAATAATCACAACAGAAAGAGGATGAGCCATCCAAGTTTTTGTGGTCATTTTAACACCTTTTATGCTACGGGAGTTGTGGGTTTCCGTACTTGTCTTATCTGCTTAATAAATCCCTTATACCAAGTTTCCATATCAGGTGAAATCGTTGGTCCTATTTTGCGTTCAGCGTCTTTGAAGTCTGCTGATGTTACGATTTTTGAAGTTATACTCCGTCTTAGTGCGTTCAATGCAGCTTCGCGACAATATGCCTGAATGTCCGCACCACTATATCCTTTTGTCAACTTCGCTAGGCTTTCCAAGCTAATCTCTTCATCTAGTGGCATGCCTTTGGTGTAAATCTTAAAGATCTCCAACCTGGCCTGTTCACTCGGTTCCGGTACATAAATGAGCCTATCGAATCGTCCTGGACGTAATACTGCACGATCAATAATATCAGGTCGATTAGTGGCTGAAATCACAACAACGTCTTCCAGAGTCGTTATTCCATCTATTTCTGTTAAAAGCTGGCTAATGACACGTTCGGTTACTCCGCTGTCGGCAAATCCCAGGCCTCGTCTTGGTACCAAAGAATCGAATTCATCAAAGAATATCACTGCAGGAGATGCCATTCTGGCTTTTCGAAACACTTCTCTAATGGCTTTTTCTGATTCTCCAACCCATTTACTGAAGACTTCCGGACCTTTAATTGTGATAAAATTCGCTTCACTCTCCGTCGCCACAGCTCTCGCCAGCATAGTCTTTCCGCAGCCAGGAGGGCCAAATAAGAGAATCCCCTTAGGTGGCTTAATGCCTAGCCTAGTGAAAACTTCCGGGCTTTTGAGAGGCCATTCAACTGCTTCGATAAGCTCCTGTTTTACTTCTCCCAATCCACCTATATCAGTCCACCTGACAGATGGAGTTTCGATATATACCTCTCGCATTGCAGTAGGAGTTATTTCTCTGTAGGCATTGAGAAAGTCTTCCATACGAATCTCCATCTTTTCAAGCACAGAGGGAGGAATATGCTCTTCCTCTAAGCTAATTTCAGGTAGGTATCGTCTCAGTGATTTCATAGCTGTTTCTCTACCTAAAGCAGCAAGGTCTGCGCCTGTGTAACCATGGGTTGTTTCAACCAGTTTCTTCAAGTCAACATCTTCTGCTAATGGCATGCCTCGGGTGTGAATTTGTAGGATTTCGTGGCGAGCTTGCTTATCTGGAACCCCTATCTCTATCTCTCGGTCAAACCGTCCTGGTCTTCTGAGTGCTGGATCAAGAGCCCCTGGTCGATTTGTGGCACCTATTACAATTACATTTCCTCTTCCACCTAGACCATCCATAAGAGCAAGTAGTTGGGCCACGACTCTTCTTTCAACTTCTCCAGTTACTTCTTCTCTTTTCGGTGCAATCGCATCCAGCTCATCAATAAATATGATACTAGGAGCGTTCTGTTGAGCCTGTTGGAAAATTTCCCTCAATCTTGCTTCTGACTCGCCATAAAATTTGCTCATTATCTCTGGGCCATTGATAGAAAAGAAATTCGCTTCAGACTCATTGGCTACTGCTCTTGCCAGAAGAGTTTTGCCGCATCCAGGAGGCCCATGGAGAAGAACCCCTTTGGGAGGTTCAATTCCTAAACGTTGGAAAAGTTCGGGATGTCGGAGGGGTAACTCCACCATCTCTCTTACACGTTGGATTTCTTCGTGAAGGCCACCTATATCCTCGTAAGTAGTTCGAGGAACCCCTTTTGCCTCTGGGGCAGGTTCTGTGAGAATCTGAAAATTTGTATCTTTTGTTATGCGAACTATTCCATGGGGACGGCTTTTGGTGACGGTGAAAGGGATGGCGTGGCCCAGCATCATAACTAGGGTTGTGTCACCTTCAACGAAAGTACGTTCCATCAATCGATTCTTAACGAAATTCGTGAAATCTTCATCTACATTGAGTCGCATATCAACAGGTGCTAGGACCACATTCGTAGCTCCTTTCACTGTCGCCGTCTTAATTACAACATACTCGTTTATGGCAACGCCAGCGTTTTTGCGCGTAAACCCATCTATTCGCATAATCCGTTGGTTTTGGTCTTCTGTATACGCAGGCCATGCAATAGCACTAGTTGTACGTTTCCCAGTAATCTCTATTACATCACCAGCGCTTATGCCGAGTTTTTGCATTGTTTTTTGATCTAAACGAGCAATACCACGACCTACATCTCGCTGTTTTGCATCTCCCACACGAAGTTGAATGTCACTCATCTAATTACATCCTTTTGTAAACATTATGCATGCTGTCGGAAAGGTATGTGTGACTTATAAATGTTACAAGCAAAATAGCTAACGTGTTCTTCTCACTATGAGCGTCTGAATTTGGCTTACTGTCGGGATCTTTTCTATACTTTGTTCCATCTTATCTAAGATGCCTGATTCATCTTCAGGAATCTTGATGTGAGCTATTAGAGCATTAAGTCCAAAAGCTACAGGTTCTTTTTGATAGTCAGCGCAGACTTCCGCTTGTGAAGGAAGAGCTCTCTCTATTTGCTTCTGTAGCTTTTCGAAGTCTACTTCTATGCCTGTCGGAAAAATTTTGTAACTGATTACGATATTGGCCATCTCAAGGCCCCGTGAATCCGCATTTTGGGCATTTGTATTGACGACCAAATTTCCTGCATTTCTGACATCGCCAGATAGTTATTTCACCACAGTTGGGACAATCGAATCTTGTGGCCTTTTCAACGGGCGGCATTGTACGATTACAACTGGTACAGATAGGTGTCTGTATCGTTCTTGGAGAGCTCATAGTTGCCTTTTCCTCTTTTGAGTGCTGAGTGTATACTAGAAGGTTGCTTATATTTGCTGTGCAGGGGGCATCACAATTGAAATTGAAACTGTACTGTTTAAAAAAGGAAAGCCACTACATATGCTTATTCACTCGCCATCAAATAATTATTCGTTAAGGCTCCAGTATTATTCCCTTTTGATATAACACTGCACGAGATTTGAGCAAACTGCACATTCGTCAGGAATAGCTGCATTTAAGGGAAGACAACGGAGATATCCTAAGAAATGCCTACAACTCTTTGAAGGCCTAGTAGCTTGGACGCTAGAAACAGCTTCCCCTAACCGACTATTCTTTCTGCTAACATTAAATTCGGCAATGAAACCCTCAAAGTCACTCATTGCCTTTGCTTGGACATGTTTCAAATCGCTTCCGCCAGCATCATTAAGAGACAATTTCAGCCGTAACATGCAATGAGGACAAGCGTAATAAGTCTCTCGAGGAAGCTTAGAATGATCAGTAACCATCACTGGTTGCTCAAAGACTTGCCCACATCCTGAATATGGACACTCCATGCTTCCTGCTTTCAAGGGAAAACCACCAGTATAGCATTTATTCATACTTCAGATACTGATTCCTAATAAACGTTACTGTAGCGAGGTACAACACATATACACATAGAGATCGTTTGTCTTGCAAGAAACATGATTACATAAAGACTAAATATTCGTCTCTTTTTTCATTGATAATTAAGAGCTAAATTTAAAAATTGAGACAGATATCATGCAGCCAAAAAAAGTTAGCACTTCGTCTAATTTGCTCAAAGTCATTTCTGAAAAAGCAAGACTTGAAGAGGGAGAAGAAGCAGTTAGAGATATACTTCGTGAAGTTTTCAGGAGCCAAAAAATAGGAACTAAAGAGTTGGCCTATCTTACACATCTCCCGGTACCAGTTACAGCTGCTGTTCGAAAAGAGCTCGAAAATCAAGAGTTGCTAGCCAGAAAAGAAGGGGCATTCTTGACAAAGAAAGGGGAGAGATTCGCAGAGGCTATTGGATTTAGATATCAACAACGAGCAACATGTTCAACTTGTCGAGGAAGACGCATCGAAATCTCAGATAGAGACAAAGCGTTGGCAGAGAAATTAAGAGACTATTGTAAGGCAAGACCAAAACCGTTGCCATGGCTAGACCAAACTCACGGAACACATGAAACAGCTCTTCTTAGGGCTTTATTCATGCTGGAAAAGGGAGATGTTGAAGGAAGAAGAATCATATTTTTAGGTGATGATGATTTCACCTCTATTGCAGTAGGGATGTTTAAAGCCGCAAAGGAGATAACAGTTGTTGATGTCGATGCAAGGCTACTAAGATCCATTCGACGAATATCCAAGAAGGAAAATCTTCATATCAATTGCGTCGAATGGGACTTAAGAAACCCCCTTCCGCCCCATTTATGTCGAAAATATGATGTTGCCTTTGCTGATCCGCCATATACAATTGCTGGTTTGACTTTGTTCATTTCCAGGGGGATAACGGCCCTTAAACAGCGAAAAGGCCTTGCTGTGTATTTGGCTTTTGCTCATCAATCTCCAAGAAAATTACTTATATTGCAGCGAACTCTCAATGCAATGGGGCTAGTCATTACTGAGCAAATCCCTAATTTCAACACGTATATAGGTGCGGAAATGTTCGCCAATACGACATTCTTGGCACACCTCAAAACTACCTCAAGGGCGAAGCCATTGGTTGTAGAAGCATTAGACGCTCATGAAAAGCTATACACCGGACAAGTTGTTCCAACAATAAGAACCTATCAATGCAGATGTGGCAGACAATTTGATGTGGGTGAAGACATGAGAATTAGAACGGTTGAAAACCTAAAGGAAAAAGGCTGCCCAGATTGTGGAAGCACTAAAGGTTTTGTTCTTAAAAGAAAGCAAAAACTCAGGGATACTCTCGTAACAAATCTGAAGTTGCAGAAATTTAAATGGTCTCATTTTCCTGAAATTCTAGAATTTGAGAGAGAAATTGCCATAAATTCTTTTCCAGAAGCACCAATAGTAGATGAAAAGTATCATAGACAGAAATTAGAACAGGCAATGAAGAGAGATCCCAGTAGCCTTAAGGTTGCCTTTTTAAATGGAGAGATCGTTGGTTGGCTATGGATGAAAACTGAGAAGGATAGAAACACAAAAGAAAAATTTGGCTATATCAAATCTATCAATGTGAAGCCTCAGCACCGTCGTCAGGGATTCGGTAAGAAGCTAATGGAAGTTGCAGAAAATCATTTCTTAAATAGGGGAATCCAGAGAATAGATCTGATAGTGTCAGGTGCAAATTTCGGTGCATCTTTTTTCTTTGAAGAAGTTGGCTTCGAAAGAAAGCATTCAACAATGAGAAAACAAGGGAATAAAAAGAGTTGAACAGGATCCGAGAACTATTAGTAGATCTATATGGATGTAGAAGCGATCTGGACAACACTGAATTCCTAAGCACTATCTTAAAAACTGCAGCTAATAAAATGAAAAGCACGGTAATAAAAACAATATCTCATAAGTTCTCGCCCACGGGCATAACGGTAATTCTTATTCTTGCTGAAACTCACATATCAATCCACACCTGGCCAGAACACAGGTATGCAGCTCTGGATATCTTCATTTGCAATGAGGAAATTGATCCAGAAATAGGGTGGCGAATTATAGAAAAAGCTTTGAAGCCGTCCTCGTTTAAAATCCACAAACTAACTAGAGAAGTAATATAGCTCAAAGTTTTTCAATGCTTTTTCTCTTTTCCAAAGAGCTTCAGATATTTCTCATCGATGCGTTCCATTATCTCCTTACTCTCTGCTAGGATATCTGCTGTTCCTTCGCCCCTAGTCATCTTGATAAGCATTTCCGAAGCATCAATCCACTTCTTTGAGGCTGTAACCCAAGTTTTCACGATGTCAGATTCTTCAGCAACGAAGTCAATAGCTTCCTCAGGGCACATCTCTTTGCATTTAGGCTCCCCTTCGCAAAGGTCACAAATGACCACAGTATCAGCATCTTTGTCATATCTTATTGCACCATAGGCACATGCTTCTAGGCACCAATTGCAGCCATCGCATTTCTCAGCTTCCACAAGTATGGCTCCAGATTCTTCTGATTGGTATAATGCTTCTTTGGGGCATGCTCTTATACATGGGGTGTCTTCGCATTGTCTGCAAGTGGTTGCCAAGTGAATGAAAGGTGGACCTCTAATAATGCGAATTCGTGATTTGATAGGATTAAGTGTGTCTTCTTTTTCCAATGAGCAAGCGAATTCGCAAATGCTGCATCCCACACATTTCTCTGGACTAACTGAAAGGAACCGTTTAGTGGGTTCATTTTGCTGTGATTTCATAGTAAGGAGACTTCTCTTCTCTTATTTGGACGCAGAAGCTTTTTCCACACCTTCTTGGAAGAGCTTCTCTACTGCTGATCGTCGGGCTTTCTGAGCAAGGACGTCAGCGGTCACAAAGTCTAGGGCTTCCTCAGGGCACCATTCAACACATTGGGGTTCACCCAATTCTTTGCAGGTGTCACATACATAGACAACTTTGTGCTCGGGATGCAACATAATTGCACCATAGTCACAAGCTTCAATACACCAGCCGCAGCCATTGCATTTTTCATCCTCTACTGCGATTATTCCAGTATTTTCTTCTTGAGCTAGTGCATCTCTTGGACAAGCAGCCACACATGAAGGATCTTCGCAAAGTCTACATGCAACCGCTAGATTTACGAGTGGTCCCAGGCGGATGGCACGTATTCTGGCTTTGGTTGGGTTGAATGTTTTCTCTTTTACCATCGAGCAGGCATATTCACAAATAGAACAACCAATGCATTTTTCGGGATCTGCAGACACAAATTTCTTTTCATGAAGCTTTGCCATGTCACTTCTCCTCGCTTTTTTGGACTATATGTCCAAAATCTCCTAATTCTAGCTCTTCAAGCTTCTCAATTGTAGGGATTCCTTCTTTTGTCCATCCCCGAACCGAATAATAATCATCTAAGCCCAGATCAAACTCTTTCTTATTCACCATAGCACCTTTAGCAACTCCCTCGTCGGGGATAGGCACCGTCATAATCTTGACGGGCAACGTATCAAATTTCCGGGTTCCTACACCTTCTCGTACATTAAAAAGTCGCGCCAGGTTGTTGATTCTCTCACCAGCCTTTCTTAGTTCTTCTGGAGTCATCTCAATCCCTGTCGCCAGAGAATAGTATTTCGCCATATCATCAAGCCCATCATAATATGTACCCCTTGAGAATTTACAGAGTATTAGCGAATCAATAGCGTTGTACACATCTTCGTTTTCCATCACAATTTTTCCTCTTCCTTTCTCGATTGCGAAACGATCAACCTTACCTTTGACGTCAGGAGAGTAAGCGCCGGATCTGAGATGACAAGCTCCTCGGAAGGATACTGCAAACCCTAGAGCTGCGGTCTTCAATCCTCTTATGTCGTAGCCAGGTAGCTCCAAACCTTTAATGTGACAAGCAAATTTCTCAGCTCCCTTGCCAATTTTTTCAGCTGCTCTCTTGGTTCCTTCTGCTAACACATCACCTAGCCAATCGCCTCGTGTGCCAATTTTCTTTACCATTTCTATTAGAGCTTCATGGTTTCCAAAGCGGAGGTCTAAATTGTCTGTGTTTTCTTTGGTGAGAATCCCATTCTCATATAAATCCATGGCAAAGCCTATTGTCACTCCAGCGGATATGCCATCCATGCCGTAATAGTTACTCAATCGCATTGCTTCAATAATGGCATCTAAGCGGTCGACGCCGCAGCTTGGTCCGAGTGCCCATAAGCATTCGAACTCCATTCTTGTTGTGGAACCTTTGTAAGGACCTTCAGGAACAACTGCAACATGGTCGCAACGCATAGCACAGGTTGCGCATCCAATAATTTTTTTAACAAAGTGTTCGTTCAAATATTCTCCGCTTACTTTTTCAGCTCCTTCAAATGTGGCTTGAGTAAAGTTGCGAGTAGGCAATGCTGCAAGGGCGTTTAAAACGAGGACGTTTTCAGGTGTACCTAAAGTTCTATATTTTCTGGTTGCGGGGCCTTTCATGCGTTCGTGTATCATTTTTATGAATTCTTTAAATCCGTCTAGATCTGCGACGTTTACATCTTTTGTTCCACGAACAGCAACAGCTTTTAAATTCTTTGATCCCATTACAGCGCCTAAACCGGTTCTCCCAATTGCTCTGAATTCATCGTTTATAATGCAGGCGAAGCGAACGAGTTTTTCTCCTGCTTCGCCAATTGCGGATACCCGAATATAATGATCTCCCAGCTCTTCCCTGATCGCAACGTCGGTCTCATAGGGTGATTTTCCTTTCAAATGCTGGGCATCTAGCAAGTGGACTGAATCATCATCAATCCAGGCATATACAAGTTTCTCAGATTTTCCTGTGAAGATGACAGCATCGTAGCCTGCGCGTTTGAGTTCGGGACCGAAGAAGCCATGAGCTTTAGATTCCGCTATCCCCATAGTAGCTGGTGATTTTGAGACTACGGCATATCCATTTCCTGCCGTTGGTCCCATTGTGCCACTCAGAGGACCTGTCACAAAGATTAATGGATTATCAGGGCTGAAAGGATCAGTACCTGGTTTTGAATTGTCTATGAGTAGACGAATTCCTAGCCCTATTCCTCCAATGTATTGCTTGGCAATTTCCTCTGTCAAAGGTTTTGTCTCAGTTTTTCCTGAGGAAAGGTCAACACGTAATATTCGTCCTGCGTAAGCTAACAAGATTTTTCCTCCAATTATTGATGGTATTTAGAAGACAATATGATGAAGCCACTGGTAAATATGTTTTCTGATTTTAAGCCTAGTAAACTGTAGCTTAACTTATGTAGAAGCACCAAAATATGAAAGATGGCAAAATCATTATGCCGTCAATAGGTTGCTATTCGCAAACTGCGAACAAGACAACTCTCTATGTTCGATATGTATAAAAGTCGGTTGACTAAAATACGAAAGATGATGGTGGATGGGTGTTAGGCAGAATTAAATCGCATAGATTCTTTCAAAGAATTGTGTTTATTTTGCCAAAGGCAATTATCCTTTTGTCTTTCATTATACCCATGCTTATACTTTATGCAGTGGAACCAAATTCGTTTTTTCTTACTTGGAAAGGGAGAACCTTTTACCTCTTTTTTGTATGGTTGGTTTTTCTTGAATTAATAATAGGTTGGGGGGATCTGCCGTCAAAGCCAAAGAGAACATCAATTTTGTGGATTGTTATCATCGGAGTAACAATGTCTTTGCCAACGATCTATGTTATCGCTGCAAACTACTTCGGGGTGAACAATATGATTGTGGATTTCGCTCAACAACTTAATGTTTATCCTTTGTCATATTTGATGCCGCTTTCAATAGAATATTTAGTCTTTACTGGAATGTTTGCCGGAATCCTGTTAGCCATGTTCGGGCTAGAGGGATTGAGGAGTTTGTTAATTTCGGTGTGTTTCTTGGGGGCAATTGGCATTATCTACACAATTGATAATTTATTTCCATTTGGATATTTCACACCGTTCCAAATTTTTGTACCTACTACAACTACGCTAGCAGCAAATGCTCTGGCTTTTCTGGGTTATCAAACAACTCTTGGATGGAGCGCTCAATTTCAAGCAACGACTTTGCACGTTCGCAATTCTTTGGGTCAAGGAGTTGGGTTCGCAGTCGGATGGCCTTGCGCTGGTGTACAGAGTCTAATTATCTTTTCTTTTGTCCTTCTAATATTCTTCAAGAAGACTAGTATCCCTCAATTGCATCGAGTAGGATATTTCATAATAGGTGCGTTCATAACTTATCTAGTCAATATTTTCAGAATCGTGTCAATTTACTTGGTTTACTTCAATAACCTAAGCTATGGCTCAGATGTTGCTTGGCAAGCGGCTATGACATTTCATGATTATTATGGGGGATTATACTCGATGACCTGGATATTGGCTTATCCGATGATAATAATCGGTGCACGAATGTTTTGGGATCAATTCAAAAATCGGAAGGCGAAGTTAGGATTATTTCATCGTTTTAACAACCATTCAGCGTGAATACTCCATGAAATACGGAAAAAGAGAAGGGAAAGTTGGTTTATTTCTGGGCTTTCCTTGCGAAAAACGCGGCCATCGCTGCGGCTATGATTGCGACTACTGCAAGTGCTAAGGTTACATATTGCATGGTAAGGATTGAAGCTTGTGTTTCTCCGATATCATCGATATTAGCGTTAGCATCATCAATACCTGTATTTGTGTCATCCACTTTGTCGTCTAATGCTAAGACAGAATCGCTTAGATCTTGAATATCTACGGTTATGTCACCGACATTTGAACTTATTACTGCTGTTGTTCCATCAATGATTTCGACAGTTGCTTGAATCTCCGTTAGATTTAGCCGAATTATGCCTGTGTCTGTAAGCAATGTTAAGGTGTCCTGCTGAATATTGTCTA
>CP070649.1:1069150-1094259 GCA_020354575.1 Candidatus Bathyarchaeota archaeon
TATTCTTCATCATCGCGATTATTGTCACTCACCTATTGAAATTCTAAAAATAGCCTTCACATGCTGATCCAAAAGAGTGAGCGATATATGAAGTTGCTTGAAAGACATTTCAGCTAGCAGCTAAGCTCTGTGCTTCGACTCCGTTCTTTTAGGGATTCCTAAATCGATTTTGTCAAACTGACGAACGAAAAAGAGTTGCCTGCAGTCATTATCTACGACCGTATCTGTACACGGCTCCCCCGATGATCAGTACTCCAACGATGATTACAACGATTCCCCAGAAGTATGGTTCAGTTGCTTCCCGTATCTCAGGTGGAATTAATCCAGGCACTAAGGAAAGGCCAACAATTATGATGATTATACCAATGAATAATCCCGCAATTGCACCTCCGTGGAAGTCCGAAGCATTTTAGCACGTTACTTCTCAATTCAGGGCGTCACTCGATGGTCATTTGATTGAGCTGTACTTGCACTAAAAATTAAGTTTATAGAAAAAAAGAAGCGGATTAAGTCTCTATATTGAATGGAACAGCCGCATATGCATGAACACCTTCACTATTGACAATTTCATAGCTTATCAGGAAGTAGATGCTAAAGGCTGTCTTCTCAAATACGTTTGTTCTTAACGCTTTCACATTCACAGTCTCACCCACACTTAAATAGCCACTCTCGAAGAGAATTTCTCTCGGTATAACATCTGCTCCTACAATCCACTCCTCAGGCAGGGCTATCCTCGCTTGCCCATTATTGGTATTTATCACGAGCATATCTTTGTAATACATCACTGCTTCTCCTTCTACCTCCACAGGTTCAGAGTTGTTTAGGAGCCACCAAATCAATCTTAATCCTTTGAAATCCCCGAAATTCCCTTCATCAGCTATGTCATTGTTTTCACTGGATTCAAGTGCACTAGTCAATGGCAAGTATACCAAAGCACCTACTATGGCAGCAACCACCAAAACAACACTAATGATTTTTAGCTTTGATTTCATGATTCATTCACCTCCATTACTGCTGACTAAGAAAACCTGGGGTATACTCTAAATAAAAGACGACGCACCTTCAATGTGCACTTTCAATGTACACCAAAAATGAACCTTATGTTGAATTGCTATTCTCACCTAGCTTCTCCTTAATCAGAGTCTCCTCCAAATGCAGCAATAATCCAATCCTCCGCTCCCACCGCCTAAAAAACTGATGTTGAGCCCATAATGCGAAACCCGTATACACTAGAAAAGCTGTCACAACAATCAGGAAAATAAACTCTCCAACTCGTCCTTGTGCTAATGCCCCTAGCAAGCTCAAAAGAGAATATACCAGCAATGCACAAGAAACAATGAACCCAATTAAAGATCCTGTTCTAAACTTACTCCATTCCTCGTCCAACTCTGAAAGAAAGTCATGCAACGATCTCACCGGATAAGCTTTGGAAGACTCTTCTTTGCCCATACAACACACCTTGAAGGCTTTCAATACATACCTGAAATATGGTCATTAATAACCACAGTGCACCAATAATGAATCTTATTATACTACAAGATTGATGGCAAACTCTTGCGCAACTCCATGTAAATCTCCCTTCCTTCTTTTGTTAAAACACAATGCCCCTCTTCTGTCTCCCGAACTAGCTTCTTTTCCACTAAATAAGCTAGATGTCGCAGGAAATCGTCGTAGGACAGGCTTGTTGCTCGTCTCCATACATAGGTTCTTGGCTGCGCCTTTCCTTCATAGAATAGATACTCTAAAATCTCAAAGCGAATCTGCACTGCCCCTTTCCTACCTTGAACCATAAAGGCGCACCAATAACCGAATAACCTATGCTCATTACTAAATAAAACACTTCATAGTTTCACAGAAAGAAGAATTTGATACAACTACCAAAAGATGAGAAATCATTTGATACTTGCATGAAGATCATCATTGACTGGAGGTGGTAGTCTCCGATCTTGAGGGGATTCATGGAAGCTCTTTCTACCCTTTCTCCCATTCCGCCAATATCTTGGCTTACTAAACTTTAATTATTTATGAAACATTTTTCCATAGGTTTTTATAAAACCGATATCTGTTTCGCCAAACTGCACTTAAAGACACGACGAGAGAACGATTGAGAATAAGCTAATATCCTGAAGTAATAAGATTCCTTGAATTATGCAAAGTAATCCGAGGATTGTTTTGAGGGGAGTAAAAGTCAAAATCAAAGCGAGTAATTTCAACACATCTTCCAAGAATTTGAACAACACATACGCAAATAATGCCGGAGCGAGGAAGACTAAAATATAAACCCAAGTTGATGAGACGCCCAGAACTGTCTCGGGCAGAGGAAATACTAAGAACAACAGTCCAACGCACAAGCCCCCGACAAGCAAAGCGACGAATGCAGCCCAAGGAATGTCTTTCAAAGGTTTCAACATTAGAGCCAAACCAGTGAGGATCAGAAGAATCTGGGTGCCAGCATCCCAACCCGATGTCGCCCAAACGCCTGCCTCAGTGATCAGCATGAGTCCTCCAATAAAAAATCCAAAAAATGATACAATCTTCGAAAAACTGCCATCTCCATTCTCCTCATCAAAGGATGGTTTTAACTTTTCTAGCAGCCAAGAAGCAGCTGCTCCGCCACCTAGAATTAAGATGCCTGGAGTAAGGCTCGCTAAGAAAGTGAGATCCACATTTCCAACCTACTTTTGAATAGCGATTCACCTATAGATTTAATTTGTGCCAAGATATGCATGAAAAATCCTTTGTACAGGTATTAAATCTTTGACGAATGCTATGATTGAGGCTTCGGAGGGATTAGGTAGATACGGAGTTGCCCCTTTGAGACCTTCAAGTTTATTGTCTGCTCTAGCCCATCTATTGCTGAAATGGCTAGAAGATTTCTAATTCCGCCCTTTCTTACGCCTAACACTAATTCAGCTGCTTCTTTTGTCAGTTCAACCTCAAGATGAGTGATTTTCCATTGATCAGCATTAATAATTAATTCCTTCACCTTGCCCACTTCAAGGTCTTCACACATGATTTTTTTCCCTAAAAGTTCTTCACTTTTCATATCCATATCAATCGTAATCCAACTTTGGTGTTAAACTATAAAGAATTTTCGTAGATGTGGAACAAATACATGCATATGTATGTCATTGAATCAATTCACCAAAATGCTCTGCCACCTCTACGATATCATCTATCCCAATGTACTGGTCACAATTCACATCATACAACTGATCCCAGCTTGGATGCCCTGGATATGTATCAAAATACTCCGCCACTCTGACAATATCATCGATACCAACATATCCATCGCCAGTAACATCCCATTGACGAAATCCTACATTGAAGGGCGTGTCAGAAAAGAGTTGAATCTCATTGATGGAAGTCCATCCCCCTTTTATGGCTTCAAGCCATAAAGTATCGGTGTGGTTGCCATCAATATAGGTCACATTAAAATCAATTCTACCAACATCATCAGTAAATCCTGTCCATAAAACCGTAGTGTTCTCATCATACAGAGTTAATTGAACATTATCCATCTGGCTACCAGTGCAGCTACTACTCTTCGCTTCAATATTGAAATTCCTTGTGATTCTTGTGTTTTGCCACGACTGAAATAACACAGGTTCTCGCAGAGTTATATTTCCTGAGATATAAAAATCAGAGTCGAAACATGCAGCAAAACGCTCAGTCCAATCGGTACTATTGATTTGAATAGTGCCAATGAATCTATCAAATACTTGGATATAGCTTCCATTAATGACACAATTTTGCATCAATACTGTAGAATTGTACAAAACATGCAAATTGAGAATTGTAGAGTTGAATATTGAAACAGCAGGATTTACATGGCAATGAACATGGACCTCTGAGTCATAAATTGAGACCTGACTGTCTTCCCAACAATATATGCTCCATCCAGATAACCAGGTGTTGATCAAGGTAAGATTAATGGATACATTTTCAACAGATTGATTAATATGGAGATTCCACAATTTGTGAAGCCCCGCTCTCAAATGGCTCAATGTTGCAGCACTATGATGAAATTCAAGTTCTACGATTCCCAAAGAGGAGTTGACCAGATATACACTGGAATTTTGAGAGCACCACAACTGCCCATTAATAGTAGAATTCTCTGAATACATGTAAGATTCTCCGGTACATAAGAACGCTCCAGTTGCTGTCTTGGTAGAGGATAGCGATATTGTAGAATTATCAAAGCAATGGAGGGGATAGATTCGGGAGTTCAAAGCAAGAATCGCGGATTTGTCCAAGCAGTTTGATTGAAAAGGATATTGAGATTCCATTGTTGTATTCTCAATGTGGATTTTGGCATGGCCCGCGAAAGAAAATCCGAATTGCCAGGTGACTGTCTGGTTCATTTGGAAATCAACATTTCTGAGAATCAGAGTTCCGTTATCAACAACAGAAATATTCCCTGTTTGTACAAAAGTGCAGTTTTCAATTAAGCATGTTTCATTTCCACTAATAATCATGGTTCCCACGTGAATTGTGACGTTGTTATATATCGCGGTGAATGTTCCCACCGTTCTGCAATCCAACACTTCACTGGCGGTACAAGTCTGTCTAATCGGAAGAGTAGGCAAAATGATCAGGGATACCATTAGAATCATCCCCACTATGCCGTTCGCTCTCCTCAAACCTTCTCCCAAGTAGGCTTTAATTCTCTGACTATTATTTCTTCTGAAGCTAAGTTCTATTTGCGCTAACCCTTAGAATAATTCAGAATAACTCGATGCCCTCCTAATTCCAACGTTTATATGCGTGCATTTATGAGCAGAATCTGACTGTGATTGTCAAACAAGTAAATATGAAGACTAATATGTTCATTTCTATGGGAGCATCTAATGGTCAACTATATTTTGACTGCAGCTCCTTGGGGAGAATGAGAGCTTCTTAGTGCAATTCGGGCAGTAGCCGTCATATTTCGCTATTATTTCATGTTGCGTTCTCAATTCTCGACCCTTATATAGGAGGGCATAGCATTTGTCGCAGTATACTTTTAATGGCAATATGTAACACCTGTGCTCACGGATTGTTGATTGTTTCATAATTAAGCACTTGGTCAAGGAGACGTTGCGTAAAGAGGAGAGGGAGATAAGTGAAACGGATGTGCTAGTAATTCATACTTGTATTTGGATTGTCTCTAGATATTCGTCCAGCTTGTCTCCCAGCACTCGCTCGAGTAATTCCTTTCGCAAGTCAAGATATTCCTCTCGAAGTAGGTCAAAATAGAAGTGATCCCATTTACGTCCGTTCACAAAGTGAACTTTTCGGTAAATTCCTGACTGTTGAAATCCACTGAAAATTAGAGTCTTATGAGCACGCTGGTTATACTCTACGCTACCTGCGTCACAGCGCTCTGCATTCAATTGCATAAAGGTCATTTCCAAAAGGGCAACTGTGATTTGGCGTCCTAAGCCCTTACCCCAAAGTTCCTTCTTTGCAATGTAGGTCCCGATATGCCCAGTCTTAATGTTGCCCCAATCCCGTTGTTCCAAACGGGCAGATCCGATAGGTTCCTTCTTGTCAAAGAATTCTATCATGAAGTAAAGATTCTTCTCTTCTTTAAGTCTCTCTTCAAACTGTCTTTCTAGTTGAGCCATGCTAACGAAGTTCAGTGGTTTGCTTCTGGAATACATCATTAATTCAGCGTTGTTCTCCCACTTGTGTACTAGCTTCAGGTCTTGTTTCTCCGTTGGTCTGAACAAAATGTCGCCAAATTTGAACATGAGTAACACAGTCGTTATAGGTTTAGATTGAGCCGTCATTAAAGCTTAACTTCTTGCACCTGTGAGCTGTTGTGTGAAAGCATATTTTCAAGATTAGATACAATGTTAATGGAGAGGAAGAAGTTGCCAACAAAAATCGGGAAAATACAAAAACCATTAGTGGCGGAATCGAAGGCAGGTAGGAAATTGTATTGCATTCCGCTTTTATTCTCCTTGGGAGAAGCTCCCCGCGAGTACGCTGAGATGTTCAGTCGATATTGGGATCAAGTGAAAGACCATCTAGATAACCTAGAAAAGATCGGCACGCCTCACAGGATTTTTTATGAAATGATCTCTTTAGCAGGGGAGGAAGGAATGCGGAAAATTCAACAGCAAAATGAAAGAACTCATCAGTTCGTCAAATCCAGAATTGATCATGGAGCTGTGCTCGTACCCTTAGAAGATGAAACATTATTCATGGAGTATATAGATTGGGGAGTATGCCTATCAGTTGTGAGAAGTCCAACTGTAGCTAAAAGGATTTTTCAATTTTACAAAGATGCTGAGCAGAAGAGGGACAAAAAGATTGCGACTCAGATAAATGACAGTCTTGAAAACGACGAAGCTGCAATTCTACTCATGCGAGATGAGAATAGGATACGCATCCAACCTCAATTCTCACCCGATATTCAGGTATATCTCGTTCATCCTCCAATACTAAATGACCTTCACAACTGGCTCAGAGACCATGCAACTAAGATAATGGACAAAGCCAAGGACAAGAAAGCTTGATTGGGCCCACACATCAACTGCCAATATCTCCAATCTAACTTCATATCAATTTGCTTTCATGCTCCACCTGGAGCCAAGTGGCTCCACCATTTTCTCTAAACCCCTATATTTTCCATACTTTTTGCACAACACTTCAGAATTCTTGGCTCCACCTTCTTTGGCTCTGTCACCGGAGTTGTCACCACTTTTGTCACCATTTTTACTCCAAATGGAGCATGGAAATTTTCCATGGGTGGAACCACCTGTCACCACCTGGTGACAAGCCGGAGTCAACTGGAGCCAAGATGGAGCCAAAAAGACTCCATCTGGCTCCACATTTGGAGTCATTTGGCACATGCAGCGACCAAGTTCGCATTAACCTTTCTCGCTTTTTAGTTGAATCCACCAGTGAGGAACCTGAGCGTTTTTAGCCATATCCCAAGAATCAAAGGGTTTTATATCCAATATCGGTGTTCCATCAAACGCGTCCAAACCACGAATCGTGAGAATATTTCTATCAACTTTCAGAACTTCAACTAATGTTAGTCCTATAGGGTTTGGACGATATGGAGTTCGAGTGGCAAAAATACCTAGCAAAGGCATATCGCTTCTGCCTCTTGGATGAACTTTCATTTTGATTCTCTCTGCTTTTGAGACCCTGTGCATCCAAAACAAGACAAAGAGGTGAGAAAATTCTTCAAGACCCATCAAGGCTTCAGATGAAATTTGGTCAAGAATGATTTGTGAAATATGGCGCCTATCCTTAACCTCTTTACCAATTGCCTTCGTTTTCACGAATCCTATAGGCTTTAACTTGATTTCCTTCATTTTATAACCCGTCGCTTAATCAGCTTTGAAGTTGATTTTATCAAATAAAAGCGTGGCTTTAAGTGAACATTCATACCTATATCCCCTCCATATTTGCGCATGGTTCATTCAGCCTATACATTCCTTCATAACTTCAATGTACTTGTAAAGCGTTTTTGTTTTCATCTGCCCGTAGATTTAAGAATATTAGTTTTCGTGATATGTTAAATCAGAAATTCTCTTCTGCAGACTTCCATCTTTGAGGGCCAAAACATACTCGACCAAGTCCGAAGGTTTTTTAAACTTGAGATTCCGCAAAGCATCAAATCCCCACTTCGTGCATTTGATGCTTGAAATTATAGAACCAGCAGTTACAGATTTCATCAAATCTTTGGTCCTTTTGAACATCGCAAGAAATGCACCGTTCCAAGTATCTCCAGCCCCCGTAGTGTCAATAGTCTTCTCAGTGGGAACTGTCAAAGCTGGAACCATCTGAGTGTCCATACCCTCGCCGCCAGTTATTGCCCCAAATTTTCCCAATGTAACTACGAATCTTCGAGCCCTTAATCGTTCCAAAGCGAGTGGGAGATCACTTGTTTGGGTTAAAGCCTTCAATTCAAATTCATTCAACATAAAGAAATCCACTTGTGAAGCAAGCTCAGCCAAGACCTGTCTGTGTCTCGCTTTCTTCGTATACCCTATCCAGGTGCTAATTGACACTTCCATGCTTGGGTCTCTTTGCCTAATATTGTCCACAATTTTGACCACTTTCGTAGGTTTCATCGGCGATAGATGAATCAGGTTCTGCCTTGTAAGGAGTTTTGTTGGTATTAGAGAGGAAGTAATCCTAGCTCCTGCTCCCGAGCTGGCTTCGATGTAATTGGCTACCCAATTTTTATCATAGCGTATGTGAAATCTTGTTGTGGGCATGTTGTAGGTCTTTATGCATGATGAATCAAAGCTGTCAAGCCATTCTGTGAATGCGTAATCTTTTCCAATAGCAGATATTAGGGCAATATTACAATTCAAGGTCTTGGCAGCAATTGCGGAGTACAATGCTCCTCCACCGGGTTGAATTCGGGATCCATTCAAATTTACAACTTTATCTATAGATATGTGGCCCACAAACACCAGCATTGGTTGTCCATCTAGCGGTGTAGACAATACATTCCCAACTTGCTCTTGCACGCTTGTGTCGGGTTTGCGAAAGCGTGAAGATCTTGAGGATAACAAGAGTGGAAGCATATATGCATGCCTACGAAAATGGTTATTAAGATCATTAGCACGCTAAGTGCTCTGTTCATATTCATCGTTGGCTATTACCAGAATTTCGGTTTTATGCCTTGTGGACAAAAGCTTCGCCATGATGCATGTAATTAAAGCCTTCAGTGAGCATACTTGGAGCTTTCTAAGCTCGGATTCTTCTTCCTCCATTTCGCTTCATTAATGTTCTTCATTCTCATGTTCCACGACTTTCACAGGGTCCTTGTGCTTATAACCACAGAAACTGCAACGCCAATAATCACTCAAACTTTTCCGATACACCATAAAAGAAGCTCACTCTTTTCTCCATAAAGAGGCTTTGAGGAGACGACAATAAATGGAGGATAGAGAGACTAGTGAAATCGATTAGCACTAGTCTCCAATTATGCAGAGTATAGTTTGTATCCATTCAAAGTTTAATAAGAAGGATCTATCGGCGTTGCACGAGCACTTGCTTGCATGATAGTCGCTAGGGCGTGAGGTATTTCACTAAAGTAGCAAAAGAGAATGGTCTTACAATATTGTCGCTTTCTAGACTCACAATGAAGGTATCTCTCTTTTTCAAGTATTCACCCCAGTCCCGTTCAAGTTGCCTTATGAATTCAGTGTAATCAGCATAGCTTTTATGAAATGAGATGGACATTCTGCCCATGCCCAAACCTTGACCTGTTGATGCAAAGACCACATTGGGATAATCATTCAGAAACGAAGTCACCTTCTCCATGAAGTCTGGGGATCGTGCATTTGACAGTCTTTCACCTTCGGCATTCCAGGAGACAAAATTGAACGCCATTATCCTCAAGTCCATCTTGGCAAAATTCGGGATGCCTGTAAAATTTACGACCCCTTTTTTCTCCAGTCTTGCTCTTCTCCTAGTTATGGTAGGCTGGGAAACACCAAGGATTTTGGCAAGTTGTCTATCACTAATTCTAGAATTCTTCATTAGATGGAAGAGAATATCGTAATCAATATCTTTCAGATTCAAATGCATCAATAGCATATACTTCGAGAACCTGATATTATGATTTTTGCATGCGCGCATTGCTGATGTCATAAGGAGTGAAGCGCTTCTCTTTTCCTCGGATGTTTGAAATTACTAAAGGCGATCAGTTCTCTTTCATCTACACTTTCAAAAGGCATAGTCATTATGAATCGAGCTCCCTTGCCTGACTCTCCAGCTTCTTCTAAAGTCCACCCGTATACCTCACATACTCTCTTTGTCAGATACAAGCCATAGCCTGTGCCTTTTCCATATCCCTCTCGGAAAATCTGTCTTTTTTCTTTTGCAGAGACTCCAATGCCATTATCTTCATATATAAGCTTCAATCTGCCGTCCTTCATTCTTTCATAGTAGATTCTGATCTGGCTAACTTTCTTCCCATGTTTCATCGAGTTGTCAATCAAATTGTAGAAAAGTTGCCTTAGCAAAGAATCAGCCATGACAACTAATCCTTGACAGTCATTCATTAGCTCTACACAATGTAGGTCTTTGATTAATGAAACAGCTTCATCGATGCTCTTGCCTACGTCGATGCAGGTTAGCTGCTCAACGCCTAATTTCTCGTAATCCCTTGCGAAATCGAAAATCTCTTCCGCTTGCTTGATAGCCAACTCGCAATCTTCTAGGCACTCTTTAACCCTATCTTTTTGAGAAATCTCCGTTTTCGCTAAATGTACGTTTCCAGCTATTATGGAGAGCTTGTTTTGCACGTCATGTCTGGTCAGCCCACCCACAACCCGCAGCTTCTCCAGCGTGTCTCTTAAAGCCCGTTCTGTTTGTTTGAGCTTTGAAATGTCTTTATACAACGCTATGTGCCCGATCAATTCGTTTCCAACAATTAGGGGAGCAGCAGAGATAGCCACTGGAATTAAGGCTCCATCTTTCCTTTTTCGAATAGTGTTGTGGTAAATATATCCCTGCTTTGATTTTTTATCGAGCATTTTTGCTTCTTGTATAGAGTCCGGCGGCACAACCAAATCGTTAACATGGCGGTTTATGACTTCAGTTGAGGTATATCCGAAAAGTTCGGTGAATCTGGGATTTGCTTCTAAAATGTGAAAATTAGAATCTACATAAATAGCAGCTTCAGGGTTCTCCATAAAAAATCTTCGAAATTTTTCACGGCTCTCAAATATTTCTTTTTCAGCATTCTTGCGTTCAGTAATGTCACGAGCGATGACTAAAACCAAGGCTCTTTGTTGGATATCTATTGGAAATGTTTTTATGTCCACTGAAGTCTGCATGCCATCTTTATGATTCAAAGTAAACTCCTCTGGTCCAGTAGGTTTTCCAATTGGGTTCTTCCTAAGAAGCTTGGTTACTCGAGAAATTTCCCTTCGAGACAGTAAATTCATTTTAAGAAAATTTCTTCCGATCAATTCAGTCTTGTCAAAACCTGTTAATTTCTCAGCAGTTTTGTTGCAGTCTACAAGAATCCAATTTAGGTCGACCAAGTAGTACGCATCGAGAGCACATTGAAATATCTGATCAAGAAGATCCTCTGAGTAAGTACGTATGGAACGCTCCTCATTTTTTCTAATATGTTTCTTTCTTCGCTTGCGCTCGCTCACATCTTTTAGAATGGCTTGAAGACCAACGGGCTTTCCAGCTTTTTTAATTAACTTGGATTCAGCTTCTACCCATCTAAAATCCCCATCCTTGCGTTTCAAGTGAATTATCATAGGTTCAGATTTTCTCTTTCCTGCCAGCCTTTCTTGTATCCGATTAGTGAGAGGCCTCAGCTGCTGTCCATGTAAGTTGAGAATCTGGGTGGCCAAGTCTAATGCACTCTTGCCAAAGATTTCATTCTCGGAATACCCTGTTATTTTCTCGAATGCATTGTTAGCGTACATTAACTTCCCTCTAAGGTCCAAATTGCAGATTCCAATAGGAATTTCCTCCAAAAGTGCCCTGTATCTTTCCTCAGATTTCTTTAGCTCTTCTTCTGCCCGCTTTCGTTCAATAGCCCGGGTTATACTATATGCGAGCTCTCCAAATACAATTTCAGGATTGCCACTTTTGTTTACGTATTGATCTGCCCCCAAATTTAGGGCCTTTATGGCTACTTCCTCTCTTCCTCTTCCTGTGAACATAATGAAAGGAACAGAATTTCCATCATCTCTTAATTGCCTTAAGAAATCCAATCCAGTCTTTCTAGGCATCATGTAGTCGGAGACAATTATATCATAATCCTCGCTTTTCATTTTTTTTTCAGCCTCTTTAACAGACCTTGCGATATCCACATGAAACGGCCCTTCAATCTCTAGGCATTGCTTTGCAACTTTCAAAAGACTAGTTTCATCATCGACATGCAGAATCCTTATAGGAGTCACTGAAAGATCAACAAAAAATTTCATGGCGTTTTGAGCTTTGGATTTAGTCAAGGAATGGATCTCCACCATAATCACACGCGAGCTTCAAGCGTCAGCTCCAAATCTGATTTTTGAAGAGCTTGATAAAGCACTTATGAAGGTAGAATCAATTCCGACAGTAAGTAGAATTTCATGTGAATCATCTAGCTAATTGGTCGATTCTGCGACGAGTACTCCGCTTGAACAATGGCTAAGGCAGGCACTAGATTGCCCACCTGTAGAAGTGCTTGCATGCACGTTTGCATCAGTTTTTACATTTGGAATAGAAGAGATTTAAGCAACTCAGGAAAGTACTAATGATTGCTTGGAGAGGACCATCTATCACAAAAACTGGTTCACCAAAAAAGCTCTATCTATTGATAATAACAACCATAATCCTCTTTCTCGCCACTCAAACCATCAATCCCATACTACCTCTTTACATCACGGAGAGAGGTGTTTCTGCATTTGAACTTGGAATAATAATTAGTCTCCTCTCATTTGTAGCCATAATAGCCAAAATCCCCTTAGGCATCATGGCTGAACGCGTGGGACGATGGCCCATCATACCAATAGTCGCCATCGGTCAAACAATAAGCTTAGCTTTGTATTCAATTGCTGCAGATCCATCGTGGTTTTATCCCATTAGGATCTTCCATGCAATCTTTGTGGCAGCGTATGCACCCACTGCGCTTGCAATAACTCAGGATCTTTCTCCTCAGGACAAAAAAGGTACTATGATGGGAATATTCCTCACTTCTATTGGAGTAACTTCCACTTTCGGTCCTTTCCTTTGCACATTCTTTGTCAGCTTTTTAGCTTATGAGCAGGTATTTCAAATTGTTTCAATCATTCCTCTCTTGAGTCTGATACCTTTCTTGATGATTATCCGTGATAAGGACTCATTCAATGTCAATCACAGAAGAACGGATTTAAATCTTCGAGAATCACTCAAAGTTATCACTTCTTCAAGAGGGATACAAGTCCTGAGTTACCTTCGTTTGGTCTTCTCTTTTGCAAATGCTTTCTTCATCACTTTCTTTGCAATTCACGTCGAAGAAAACCTCATCCTTAGTTCATCCTTCATCGCGCTGCTCTTCGGAATCAAAGGAATTGCCAATATGATTTCCCGCATACCCTCTGGAAAGCTAGCTGACAAGATTGGGCACAAATACCCCATAATCATTGCTTTTATAATTCTTGCTGTAGCCTTCTTAGTGTTCTCAGAAACCAGTAATATCTATCTCCTAACTTTCGCACTGATTATATATGGAGCAGCCCATGGAATGAGGGCAGTTGCCGAATGGTCTTTACTAGGTGATTATGCACCTCCTGACGCACGCAATGTCGCTACAGCTTATCTATCCACGATTTTCAATGTTGGATCCGCATTTGGAGCAGTCGTAGCTGGAATATTCGCTATTTTCCTCGGCATTCCAGCAGCTTTTAAGCTAGCTGCAGCAATCATTCTTTCAGGACCCATTATAATCAAATTGTACACGTGGCGTGTTGGAGGCTTGCGTCTACATAGAAATGCTTCGGATACGAAATAAAAAGAGGGATTTGGGGTGTGATAAGTTTCTGATTCTCAATTACTCCATAGACCATGAATGTTGCAGTGTTCTATGGCCTTGATCTTCTTGCCCGACAGTGGGAAGTGAGCCTCTGGTTTCTCTCCTGGCTTCAAATATTGCCTGTATAATTTGTTATCTACCTCTACCTGTATCATTGTAATATAATGAGCCTTTTCCATGGGATGGGCAGTGGATCCTACAATCACCTTAATTCCATCATCAGTTTTTTCAACTACTGGGACGTGTTTCTCATATTTCCAATCAGCAGTCTGGATTTCCGCTTTCTCCATTCCTGAGCATGCACACTCGTGGCATTCGCCTTCACCACATTCACCATGCCAGAAGATGTCGTATAGCTCTCCACAATTCTTGCATTTCAGTATTACCATTATTTATCAGCTCTTGATCTCGATATTATTCTGTGGAAAAAAATAAATTTATCCCGAATATCTTCATCCAAGCAGTTTGTTAAAATTTAGTAATACCTATCTCGAAGTGTTCTATCCCGGAATTTCAGGGTAAAGGATCTTTTTTGTACTAGCTTTGCAGTTGGGACACTCTGACTCATTTGGTTTGTAGATTGTGTTGCAATATGGACATTCAATCCTCAACATTTTATTGAAATGTTTGTCTACTACATCTATCTGCCTTTCCAGTATCTCTTTCTTATGTTTCATTTTCGAGCTGGAATGAGTAAACCAAAGTGTAGCAATCGTAATACTAGTGAACATGAGTGCGAAGATTGCCATTATTTGCCAAACTATTTCTCCTGCCAATTTGAATACCACTCATAACAACAATACTTTCAGGAAGGCACATACCTGCTGAGCAGTTCCTATACAGAATGTTTTGATTTTTGCAGAGACTTAGCCTTTATGAATCGCACATAAAGATTAGCAAGCAGACCATGAAGTACACGTGCAATAACATCAAAATAATTTAGTGTCATCCAGAATAAGTAAGACTGCGGTTCACAGCGCGCATCAGTGAGCGGAAGGCCTTAGAAATGGGCTTCTTTCTCGCATTCACCAAGATTCAAAGCGGTGAACCGCAAGCATTCACCTCTTCCTTTACCGCTTTTAATGGTTTTGAGAGGACTTATTCCAGAGCAGAAGAGACCCAAACAAAAGTAAGATCATTGGCTCCTCAGGAAAAAGGCATGTATATAACAGGGAAGCAAAATCATTTTTGTACAACAAACCTCCTGTAAATGCTTAATAAGGAAGGCTCGATAAGCGTCATTTATGTTAAGGATTGGCGTTGTAGGTCCCACTTTTCCTCCTATCGAAGTAATAGGTAAGGTTGCAAGACGCATTGAGGAAAAGGGATATGACTCCATCTGGTTCCCAGATCATCTAATGGGCTGGTTTCCTCAAACAATGTGGACGCCCGACATAGTAGGCCCGATTGCTCCTTATAGCCCCCACACCTTCTTCGAGACAACACTTTCAATTGCAGTGGCTTCTTCATCAACCAAGAAGCTTAGAATTGGAAGCGCAGTAACTGAAGCTGTAAGGCATCATCCAGCCATGCTTGCCCAAAGCTATGCGACACTAGAGCATGCAACAGGAAGTAGAGTAATCTTGGGCATCGGAGCTGGCGAACTTGAAAACGTGACACCCTACGGCTTAAAATTTGAAAAAGTTGTTAGCAGACTAGAAGAAGCACTTCAGATAATAAGGCTTCTTTGGAGCTCTAAAAGAGATGAGCTGATAAACTACGATGGAAAGTACTTCAAATTAAAAGATGCTGTTTTTGAACTTCCACCATTGAAGAAGAGACCGCCAATATGGATAGGGGGAGCAGGAGACAGGATGTGCAAAATCACTGCGAGATATGCCGATGGTTGGTTGCCATTTGGTCTAAATGCGGAGGATTACAAGGAAAAACTGGAACTCATAAAGAAGGAATGCACCAGGATTGGCAGAGATTTCGACGAAATAGAGAAGGGAATGTATCTGAATCTCATCATTGATGAAAGTAGAGAAGAATGCTTGAGAATCATGAAAGCCCCTATCATAAAGGCTGGAGCCTTGCTTGCACCTGCGAGGATCTACAAGGAACTGGGCTACAACCATCCACTTGGAGAAGATTTCTATGCTCTCACGGACTACATTCCAGCGAAATATTCAAGAGAAGAGATAATGAAGACAATCGAACTTGTTCCGATAGAGGTTGCTCAAGAAAGCTTCCTGTGGGGGAGTGTCAATGACGTAATTGAAAAATTGGACCAGTATAGAAAAGCGGGGGTTCAAACGGTGGTTTTCTGGAATTTTACGTTTCTGGGTGACGTGAACAAGATTGGGAGCTCCTACAGATGCATCGATCAATTGGTAAGCTCCTTTAAAGAATAAAACGAGCATGTTAGGGTCTCCATGAAAATACTGTTCATATGCTCAGGCAACGCCTATCGAAGCCCTGTAGCAGAGGCGTTACTAAAGAAACTCAAGCCAGAGATTAGTGTAGATTCTGCTGGAATTCACCCTCCTCTCATCCCATTATCAAAGATCGTCAGGCGATACTTGGCAAAGGAGAATGCAGAACAATATCTCAAAAAGACACCTGAAGATTTCGCTAGCAAGCGTCTTAGCGAATATAATCTTATTGTAGCCATGGAGCCAAGACATAAAGGTGCTGTTTTGAGTCTATGTCCAGAGTACAAAGGCAAAATAGTTGTGTGGAATATCTATGATTCATACTTCGCCCTGGAGGATTGCACTGAAGAGACATTTGAACAGATCAAACAGAAGGTGAAGGAATTGGCGGATTCATTATGAGAGCGGGTATATGATAACAACTCGATACGAGACCAGATTCTCCCATAAAACACATAGATATCTAATGAACTCTAATAATTTCCACCAGAGCCTGGTCTGCATGAAAGATCTTAAGCTGAGATTTTTTACCTTTGGGGACCTCGATTTAATATTAAAGATTGAAAAAAGCTCTTTTGGAGAAGATGCATTTTCACCAGAGACATTTCTAAGCCTGTCACGGAGGTTTCCGGATTTATTCATCATCGCAGAGAAGAATGCGAAGATTGTGGGTTATATGATAACTTGTAACCTTCGTCACAAGGGTCATGTGATCTCAATTGCTGTAGATCCTTCTTGCCGACACATGGGAGTTGGCTCTGCTCTAGCCACGTTCACTTTTGAGAGTTTGAAGACCTCTGGAATAGAAAATATTGAACTTGAAGTTCGCAAGACGAATTATGAGGGAGTGAGATTCTGGGAACATCTAGGATTTCGCCTATCGGAGGTTGTGCAACGGTTTTACGAAGATGGAGAAGATGCATTAAGAATGAAGAAAGTGTTGAACGAATAAACTTCCATGCGAAGTGAATCTTAGCAAATCAGTGAGAATTGCCATTACGCAACTAATATTTCGTGGCTTTGAAATAGGTAAATGGAGATTCTCGAAGCATGCGAGAACAAGGTTTGTACAACAGGAAGCAAATTAAAGATATTATTCCCTATAATGAACCCTTTCTATTTGTGGACGAAGTTAAGAAAATTGAGGGAAATAGAATTTTCGGAACTTATCAAACCTCAATTGAAGCCCTATACTTCCAAGGCCATTTTGTAGGTTTTCCAATTATGCCTGGTGTTCTCACAATTGAAGCGTTGGCACAGCTTTCTACAATCCTTCTAAGGCAGAAACTCGGGGAGGCCCACAAAGAATATCATCTTTTGGCTTATGATATCAAGGATGCTCAATTCTACAAACCCATTTTTCCTGGAGATAAAATCGCCCTACAGGCGGAAATAGCTGAGTTCCTGGAAAGTAGAATCGCACAAGTCCGAGCAAAAGCGTTGGTTAAAAAAGAGCTAAGATGCAAAGCAACCTTTTCAATAGCGATTGTTAGAAAAGCAAAATTTGAAGCAAAATACTCTGCGGAATCTCATAGAGGATAAATTCTGATCATTTCGTGAGCTATCCTACATTCATGTAAGTATCTTTCACCCAGATCGTATGCACGCATCATTCCTGCTTCTTTTTGCCCTTACCGATCCATTTGGTCTTTGTTTCATATGCTTGGCGAAGTTTCTCAGAATCATGTTTCGGGGGCTTTTTTCGTTTCTCTAGCATTCTCTTTTTTGAACGAGAAATCTTGCTCATTACCATTCGATAAGAGTATAGTCCCATTAAACTTAAATAACTTGAATACGCATAAAACACGCGCCTGAAACCCAGTAATTCATTACCGGGGGGGTTTGTTTGGCAAAAGAAATTGAAATTTCTCAACTAAAGAATTGGGGAAGGCCAAAGAAAGAGATGAAACTTCCCGCTTTTTTGCTGCCTGAAGGTGAAAGAGATAAGCTTCTTCATTCCAAGAAGCACGCCAGGGGGCGTCCAAAGACCAATCAGCCGACTTAAAACAAGTTTATTCATGTATGCTTGCAGATCATCCAACGGTGAAACGATTATTATTCATCTGCCTTTCCACCCTCGATATATTATTTCGTTGGAATTAAGATATATTATGTTAAGCTTCAAAATATATTCTAAGGGAAGCCTATTGAAATCGAGCAAGTCCTCACAGGGTTTCGGGAAACGCTTGAAGGAGCTAAAAAAAGTATCCGCCAGAATTGAGGCTAAAATGGTCAAACTTGAGAAGATGCATGCAGCGTGTATGCATGCATGGCTAAGCAGGGACATAGTGAAAAAGGCCCTCCAAGATGGATTGGACCCTGCGTATCAACTGCCCAAATGATTTCTCAAAATGTCATAGCAACGCAGAAACCTTGCCGGGCCACCAATTCATGCATTGTGCGCTGATTCAGCAGCTGCTACCGAAGTGTTCAGCGACGTCCATAGTCACAAGTTGTGACTACAAGATGTGCGTCGCCTTTTAAACTAATCAAGGCCCATTTTGTTCTAGAGGTGTGTTCACAGCTCAATCTTCATGAGTATGGAAACCTCTTAGCAAAGTCTCCTTTCTCGACAGAGAGCGGTGAACCACCATTTTCTTGTATTCTTCTAAACAGACCTATCGTCAATGTTTGAACGTTGTTCTGTAATCCTGTGTTTATCAAATGAGACGCTTGCCAAATCCCAAAAGGGAGTTCGAATCATATATTTGGATTACTTGATACATTTTGCTTGTATCGAAAATTGAAATATTCCCTCTCCTAGAAGTCTACTTTTATTCTAGAAAAAAATTCTATATTTGTTCTAGAGGTGGTGGAAACGCAACAACTGAAAAGACTGGAAATAATTGTTTTGAAAGGAGAAGAAATCATAGAGGTTCTAACCAAATATCTTGAAAAGCTCAGTAAAGGTCAGGCGCAGGAGCTATTCCCCTCTCTTCCTCCACCTCCAACTTCAATTAGGTCGTGATCTAACATGGCGAACTGTCCAGAATGTGGAAAACCCTTATCGAAGCCGACAGCGAAGAGCAGGTACCAATGTCAGAGTGAAGATTGTCCCGTCATTTATGTACGCTATCCTCATGTGCCTGCATTAAGAACCATCATCTACGAATCATCGAAGAAACGAAACTAACTTGTACTTGGTTTCAATGCGCATTATCATATTACATGATTTAGCCTGCTGCAACTTTCGAGTCAATGTATACTTTCAAGAAGCTTTTTTAGATAACCTACTTCCTATAGGATGGAGATTATACCTTGCCAAAGAAGAGTTGGACTGAGAAGCTCCATGACAGCAAGGATTTCCCTCGAATAGAAAAGATCACAGAAAAGATGCGGAAGCAATGGGGTGCAACAGGAACTGTCGTCATCCCACAACCAATCGAAGTAGACGAATTGATGCGTCGAGTCCCAAAAGGCAAACTCACCACGATCAACCACATTCGCTATGCCCTTGCGAAAAAACATGCTGTTACTATCTGCTGCCCCTTAACCGCGGGAATCTTCACCAACATTGCTGCTCATGCTGCTTTCGAACAAGCGCAACAAGGCAAAAAAGATACAACCCCTTACTGGCGTACCCTCAAAAAAGGCGGAATCATTAACCCAAAGTACCCCTCGACCGTAGAAGAACTAAAGAAACGCCTAGAACAAGAAGGACATACCATCATTAAAAAAGGTAAAAATTATCAAGTAAAAAACTACCAGCAACATCTCATAACCTTCTAATGATCCGGCGAACATAACCCTTTGTAACTCCAACCCAGATAAATCACCACTATCGTAAGGAGAAGACAAAATGCCCTACAGAGTCATCATCCAAACTAAAGACGAAAACGGGCAACAAAAGGAAGAATGGAACAAGACGGAGGATACCATCGACGACTGTCTCGATGTACTGAAAGACTGGATCCCAAACGTTATACGAAGAAAAAACATCATTAACATCCAGATACTAAGAGAAGAATAACAGTCGTCTTGAATGAAAAAAGCTATACAGCAGCACCTGCCGACTCCCAATTTATACCAAAAAGGCCCATTCCGTGCTGAGCATTTTCTTGAAGCGAGGGAGAACCTTCGACTTACATGTCTTTTCTTCTTAATCTTCGCACATTTAAGAAAAGGAGTATCCCGAGAACAATAACGACCACACCGACAATCACAGGGATGTACAATTCTAAGAGCAACATGCTCTCGTAAAGAGTCCTAGATTCTATCAGTTTCTCAGCCTTTGACTCCAATGTAGATTTGTATGTCAGGAATGCCAATTCCAAGGGGGGATCGGAGTTAAGTGTTAGGGAGAAGGTCTCATTTTCAGTATAGGTCCATAGTCCCGAAAGAGGTTCAATTAGAATAGTCTTAGTAGTTGTCAGAGTACAATTATGAAAACCATGGGGCCATCCTTCAAGGAAGTAATTGGGATCTACTACTGTTTTGTTCACAAAGTACTTGTAAAGTGTTACACCTTCTTCAGTAATGCTTTCTACGAATTCTAAGGTTGCTGTGGTGTTCAGATTATCGAGCCAAGCTAGTTGAATGTCCTCACCCATTTTAAGATGAGACGGGAAAAGAGGATCATATCCTTCTCGTGGTTTGCTGGCTTTAACTGCATCACGAACGTTTTGGCGCGTGAATTTATCAAACACGTATGTTGAGTTTTGAAACATAGGAGCTTGGCCACTGATGAGGTGTAAATCCATTTTCAATGTGACATTTTCCCCTTGGGCCTCTGTAGCGTAAATGTGTGCATTGAATACGATCGGACTTGGAGCAACCACATAGCCAAAAGCTCCATCATAGCCATAGAGCAAATCTATTCTCTCAAGTTCAGATCTTATGATAGAGGGTGAAACCATCAAATGCCATATGGGTAAGAACAGTATCATGACAATTATTATGACACCTAAGACCACACTAGACTTGTGTTTCAAAAGTGGCAACTTCAATCACATTTCTCATAGTTTGATCGATTCTACTACTAAAATCTAGCTGTGCCAAGAAGCTCATGTTAAATAGAATTTCACGCATACATACGTGGAAGTTTTGGAAAGGAATTTTTGAAATCTGCGCTCAAAAGTCCGAATGACGGATCGATTATCTCGTTTTCTGAAATGGAGTTCTAAGCATGGGAAAAAAGAGGAGTTTATAGGAATTCTGTAGGAATCTTGCTGGCTGTGCCAACTAGTTCAGTGGCAGCCTTTGTGTATTTCATGATCTTTGCCATGCTCCCTGTTACTTTGAACTTTCGAGTAAGCAGTCCTCGGATAGGTCCAATCTCTCCATTAATTAGCTTTATCCAGTTTCTATAGGCTCCTTCATAAATGAACTCGGTTTTTTTTGCGTCTCTGCTTGGCACCATATAGGCATCACGGCATTTTCCATGCCATAAATCAACATAAAATACGACTTCTTCTTTCAATCTGTCATCTGGAGTCGCTACAAATAGAAAGTCTCCTTCCCAATCCTGAGCTGCGTCGGCATATGCTGCGTTTTTGTTGACTTCTTCTTTGAATAGTTTGATCCATTCTTCTGAGGGAAACTTAACCAAACTTACACCCCTCTACGCTCAAGATTATGATTGGAATTCTCTTTTAAATGCTTGGGGAATGATTAAGTCAGGACAAACTCTAGTTTACTCCAAACGATATATCGGTGTTGATCTCAGCAACATACGATATGACGAAGTTGCGAAAGCCATGAACTGCTATGGTGAAAGGGTTGTAGAACCCTCCCAGATTAAGCCAGCTCTACAAAGAGCAGTGAAATCTAGGTTGCCTGCAGTGCTGGATGTTGAAATTGACGGAAATATCATACCTCCAGATTTTGAGACCTTGGCTATGGTTTGGTTGGAAGGTTGCGAGCTGCCTGAACTAGGAAAAATTGATGAAAGATCAGAAAAGAAAATTAAAGTAACAGCCTAAAATCCAGGCGTGCGTTACTTGTATTTCAGCGGGATGCACGCTTCCGAATCCATATTGCAAGGGTCACATTGAAAATCATCAGAGCAATCGACAGATAGGCATAGATCAATACTTTTTCTCCTTCTCCTTCTCTTCGGTGTTCGTTAGAACCTATTTAAAAGTTGCCCTTACTCTAGTGCTCATGAAAAGTGACTAAATGTACATTGTAGACCTGATATCTCTAGTAACTTCAATCCACATTAATTTATTATGGTCCATGTGAAAAATTCATATTTTTGCTTCCATTGCCATCTGGAGAAATATTTCAGCGAATTTTGGATATATCTGATTATAGATTTGAGAGTTCTCCTGAATAGGGGTAATCCTTTCCACAACTTGGACCATTTCTTTGGTTGCTCCAGAAATGCTTTTCCTGAGTCCAATACCATAACTCACCAGGATTGCGGCTCCAAAGGCTGATGCATCTTCAGCAACGTTTGTCAGTACGACAGGTTTCCCAGTTATATCAGATTGGATTTGGCTCCAAAGGCGCGATTTGGCTGCGCCGCCATCAATTCTCAGTTCTTTGACTTCAATATTTTGACCATTCATCACTTCAATAAAGAAGTTCAAACCATAACCAGTGCTCTCGAGTATTGCTCTTGCGATATGAGCTTTTGTGTGGCTGAAAGATAGACCCCACATCAAGCCTTTAGCAAACATGAACAGAGGTATAATCATCAAACCTTCTGATCCCGCTTGGATAGAGGCAGCTTCGAGGTTGATTATATCGTAAGAATCGATGCCTATTGAACTTGCTGTTTGAACTTCATTCGAGCAGAATTGATCTCTGAACCACCTATATATTAAACCAGTACCGGGTAATACTGCTTCAAATACCCATTTGTCTGGAATGACATGGGGAATGCAGAAGGTTCTGGTCAGTGGGTCATATAGATCGAAAAGAGGCGAATCGAGCTGGGCATCAAGAAAGGTACCTGTTCCTGTTGTAGCTTTTACGATTCCCGAAGATGTGGCGTTAAGACCGATAGTTGAACATTGCTGATCTCCGCCTCCTGCTACTATTGGGATCCCAACCTTCAGCCCAATTTCACTGGCCGTACTCCTGCTTAGTTCACCAATTATACTACCTGATGGAACAAGAGAGGGGAGCTTTTCTATAGGTATTTTTGCTTCGTCCAAGATTTCGTCGGACCATTTCAACCCATAAATGTCAAATGGCCCATATGCAGAATTTGTAAAATCACTTACGAAGCGACCAGTGAGTTTATAATACATATACGTGTCAACTAAAGCAAATTTGAATGCTTTTTTGAAAATTTGTGGTCGATTATCCTTTAGCCAAAGGATTTTGGTCATTGAATTTCTCTGAGGAAATTTTTGTGCCATGGCATCTGACGAAGGACAGCTTCTAGCATCCATCCATGTCATGGCAGGATGCAGAATCTCACCATTCCTATCCATTGGTGCAATAGTCGCTCGTTGTGTGGTTACTCCTATTCCGGATATGGTCTTTGGTTCTATCTTTGAGGAATTTAAGGCTTTTTTTACGGATTCTTTTGAAGCTAACCACCAATCTTCTGGATTCTGTTCCACAATTCCGGGCGAAGGGGTTGTGGTTGGATATTCTTGGTAGGTTTTTTCGATAATTTTTCCCGAGGTATTAAATATAATAGTCTTTACAGCCGTGGTTCCGACATCGAAAATCAATAGATATTTTTCCTCTGTGTTCACCAATCCTGCCCCCATTTATTGAGAGAGTTGAGTATGCTTAAAGTTTTAGGCGCATAAATAGTAGGAATAGATGGTGGAGAGCGATGACAGATAAACGTTCTTTAAGCCACTCTTTTTTGAGCGCAGTGCAAAAAGTTGTCGGCGCTGAAAATCTAAAGGCAAGTCAAGGAGAATTGATTGCTCACTCACGCGATTTTTGGCTGCTTCCACAAGCTTGGTTTGTTAAGGGAAAAATTCCCTACTCTCCTAGTGCGGTTGTTTATCCTTCAAGCACTGAAGAAGTTGTGAAAGTAGTAAAACTTTCAGCTAAGCACCATGTTCCAATTGTACCTTATGGAGGAGGTTCGGGAGTCGTTGGAGGAGCAGTTCCAATTACTGGTGGACTAGTATTGGACATGAAAAAAATGAATAGGATTTTAGAGATTCATAATGAGAACCTACTCGCGAGGGTGCAGGCAGGAGTCAATGGATGGAGATACGAAGAAGCCTTAAATCGCCTAGGGTTTACGGGGGGGCATATACCTCAATCTTTACCTTCATCAACAGTTGGTGGATGGGTGGCTTGCCGAGCTGCAGGTCAATTTTCGACAAAGTATGGAAAAATTGAGGACCTTGTGGTCAGCATTGAAGCTGTATTACCAAATGGCAAGATTGTGAAATCGAAGACTACTCCACGATCCTCTACAGGTCCTCGACTTGAGCAGCTATTCCTAGGAAGCGAAGGAGTTTTGGGAATAATCACCGAGACTACATTGCGGATTTTTCCTTATCCTGAAAAGCGGATCCTGCTTTCGTTTGCATTCAAAGATTTGCAGGAGCCACTTGACGCTGTAAGGAAAATTATGAGAAGAGGGTTTCGACCCGCTGTTATCCGCCTTTATGATGAAGTAGAGGTCGGATTGTACTTTAGGCATATTAAGGGATTCGAAGGAAAAACACTTCTCCTCTTTGTGTTAGAGGGTGACACTAATTTGACAGATTTGGAGAAGGAAATCGTAAGTGAAGAGTGTGAAAGAGGAATTTTCAAAGGAGAAAAAGCTGTCCATCACTGGCTAGAGAATCGTTTTGATGTCCACCTCGTGTCAGAAATGATCAAAGGCGGAGCCATAGTTGATACAATAGAGCTCGCAACCACGTGGGACAAAGCAACCGATCTTTACCGCAAAACCATTGAAGGTCTGCGAGCCTTGAGCGACACAGTCTATGCATCAGGTCATTTCAGTCATTTTTATCAAGAAGGTGCATGTCTCTACTTGAGTTTCGCTGGATTTCCGACGTCAATAGAGGATTATTATTGGAAAGCTTGGAAAACAGTGATGGAAACTACCTTGAAGCTCGGAGGATCGATCAGTCATCATCATGGAGTGGGTCTAGTGAGAGCTAAATGGATTCGAAAGGAACTAGGAGAATATTTCGAATTGCTGAAGAAGATTAAGAAAGTGATAGACCCGCTATCTATTCTTAATCCCGGCAAATTGGGGTGGGGAGAATAATTGAATCCTTTGGACCAACTTATGAACTGCTCTCTTTGTCCCAATATTTGCAGGTTTGCTTGTCCAATGGAAGATGTTTGGGCCACAGAATCATCATCTCCATCAG
>CP070649.1:1094359-1203574 GCA_020354575.1 Candidatus Bathyarchaeota archaeon
CGTATGATGAATGAATGGGGAATACCCAGCGTAGAGATCTGGTCATTGACATATCATTATATCGATAGGCTAGCAAAGAGAGGGGACTATGTCCCTAGCGTAGCCTTTGCTGGAGGTATCACAATGGAAGACCATATCTTCAAAGCATTGGCACTCGGTGCACCCTATGTCAAAGCCATAGGTATGGCTAGAGCCCCCCTCACAGCAGCTATGGTTGGCAAGAATGTTGGGAGCAGGATCGCCGAAGACAATCTTCCTGTTTACTATGCGAGATACGGCAACACCAAAGATGCGATCTTTGTCGAAGCAACAAAGCTAAAGACTAAATTTAGAGGGAAATTCGAAAGTTTGCCTACCGGAGCAATCGGTCTCTACACCTACAATCAAAGGTTGGTCCATGGCCTTAAGCAATTGATGTGTGGAGCTCGGAAATTCACAGTTCAAAATATAACTCGAAATGATATCGCCGCCTTAACTCCTGAAGCTGTAAGAACATCGGGAATCAACTACATTATGGATGTAGATAAGGAAGAGGTCGAGAAAATCTTAGGCTAGGTGCAATGCTATATGCAGAGGTGTTTTCCTGTGCGCATAATCCCAGTTTCTAACTACTGCGGATTTTTCCCTCATCCGTAAGAAACAACGGTATAATTAAAGACATGCCTTTACATGTTTAATTCCGTATTCACGCGTACAAAATAAGGGGTAGCTAATGTTATGCCTCCTATGAGAAGTGCTGAAAAACTGGCGATCATCGATGCATTGGATATGAAGATTATCCGGGCATTGCAGATTGATGCACGAAAGCCCATAGTGCAGATCGCGAAAGAAGTCGATGCCAATGAAGCGACCGTTAGAAGACGCATCGAGAAGCTACTTAATGATGGAATTATCGAGCGGTTTACTGTTGTTTTGGACTATCACAAACTAGGACGAGTGATCAAAGCCTTCATCGGGCTTCGAGTAGAGCCTACTAAACTAAAAGCAATCGCCGAACACTTGGTCAAGCATCCCGACACACAAGTGGTGTATAGAACAAGTGGCGATACTGACATTATTACCGAAGTCATCCTCGAGAAGATGGAGGATTTGAATGCATTTCTGGAGGAAGAGCTAAGCCTTGACGGCATCGTAGGAACAATCGTCACGATTGTCATTGGACCCTACAAACGGTGCCCATGGACAGGACTTTAGCCTATATATGCATGTATCTGTCATTAAAAAAGCGATCTCGTATCTACAATCCGGATAATTACTATAGCCTAGAAACTGAATACATGTATGCATATAATTTCCAATGAGGCATAGTAGATGTTCAATAACTTCAAACTATTGATTTCCGTTCAGAGGGTTTGAGAAATGGCTAGAGATCCCATCTGTGGAATACCTATAGACAAGGAAAAGGCGCGGTTCAGGACGACTGTGAGAGGAAGAACGTATTACTTCTGTTGTGAATATTGCAAGCATACATTTTTGGAAGGAGAGAAAATAGCGTACTTTTCTATGGAAGTTGGATTGACTGACGACATTCCGACTTATAGTGGAGGCTTAGGGGTTCTGGCTGGTGACACGATAAGGTCTAGTGCAGATTTGAAAATACCCTTAGTTGCGGTTTCGCTTGTCAGCAAAAAGGGATACCTGAAACAAGAGATCACAGTAGAGGGAAAGCAGATCGAACACCCAGCTGAGTGGGCGCCTTCAGAATTCATGAATGAGCTCCCAACTCAAGTCCGGGTGCAAATTCAAGGAAGAGAAGTGAGTATAAAAGCCTGGCTCTATGATCATCAAAGTTTGATTGGCGGGCTAGTCTCCATTCTCTTTCTCGACACCGATGTCGAAGACAATACTCCTGAGGATAGAGAAATCACTTCTTTTCTGTATGGGGGCGACGAAAGGTATCGATTGAAGCAAGAGATCGTTTTGGGAATCGGTGGAGTGAGGATGCTTAAAGCATCTGGCTTCAAGATTAGAAAATATCACATGAATGAAGGACACTCAAGTCTCCTCACTCTGGAGCTGCTGCGAGAGAGAGATAAGAATCCAGCTAAGATTAGAGATCTTTGTGTATTTACTACTCATACTCCCGTTGAAGCAGGGCATGACAAATTTCCTTATGATGTCGTTCAGAAAGTAATGGGGGAAATTGTTCCCTTGGAAATTGTGAAGCGTTATGGTGGCAGGGAGAGGTTGAATATGACACTACTTGCTCTAAACTTAAGTAAATACGTTAATGGCGTTGCCAAGAGGCATAAGGACCTCTCGATTAAGTTGTTTCCAGGATACCACATTTCAGCAATAACTAATGGGGTTCATTCTTTCACTTGGACGTGTGAGAGTTTCAGAAAATTATTTGATAAATATTTGCCTGGATGGGCAAATGAACCCGAGTTGTTGGTTAGAGTGGATCTTATCCCAGATGAAGAGATCTGGCAGGCACATATGGAAGCCAAAAGAAAATTGCTGGCTTTTGTTATGGAAAACACTAACGTCAGACTTGATCAAGATATTCTTACTATTGGGTTTGCTCGAAGGGCAACTGAATACAAGAGAATGAATTTGCTGTTTTCGGATCTAGCAAAACTTAGAGAGATCAATAGTCGAGGACGGATACAAGCAATTTTTGGAGGCAAAGCACATCCCAAAGACTGGTCGGGAAAGCATCTTATTGAGGAAATCCATGAGTACATCAGAGAACTGGAAAATGAGATTAAGATTATTTACTTGGAAAATTATGACATGCAGATCTCAGCCAAGCTTACTTCTGGTGTGGATGTTTGGCTGAACACTCCTTTGCCACCACTCGAAGCCTCTGGAACGAGTGGAATGAAGGCTGCACATAATGGTGTGATAAACTTCAGCGTCTTGGATGGTTGGTGGATAGAGGGCTATGTAGAAGGGGTCACGGGTTGGGCGATAGGCCCCTCTCCAAAGGAATCCTTCGGAGAAGATGAAAGAAGACAGATTGAACTGGAAGATTTGTATCATAAATTGCAATACTTGATTATCCCTAAATTCTACAACAGAAGAGACGATTGGATACATATGATGGAGAACTCCGTTGGGAAGGTTGCATACTACTTCAATAGCCATCGGATGATGCGTAGGTACGTTACGGAAGCCTACTTGTAAGTGCATATATGCAGAGTCTACAAATCCGAAAGCTAATTATATTTAATTACTAATTACATATAATTAGCGCTCTTGGAAGGCGATGTTATGGAAGGCACATTCCTCATTTACGTTATCGTCGGTCTTTCCATTGGGTTTGTCGATTCATCCTTAGGAATGGGGTATGGTGTAACTGCAACATCTGTTCTAGTTACCTTTGGAATAGCCCCTGCGGTTGCAAGCGCATCAATTCATACCTCTGAAGGCTTCGTCGATATAATATCCGCCATCTCTCATTGGAAATTCAGAAATATTGAAACCAACATGCTGCTTCCCTTAGTGCTTCCCGGTGTCATTGGTGCAGCCTTGGGTGCAACACTGCTGTCATGGATCTCTACTGAAATCGCCAAACCACTAATTGGCTTTATTCTCCTCTCAATGGGGCTGCTGATTCTTGTTCGGCACATTAAGAAGAATACTCGAAATCAAACTAGAAAAATCCCTCCTAAGCTCATTCCATTATTAGGCTTCTTCGCTGCTTTCATCGATGTCACTGGCGGAGGGGGATGGGGACCAATTTGCACTCCAACATTCATCATAAATGGTACCGAGCCTCGAAAAGCTGTTGGAACGGTGGAAGCCACTGAGCCATTCATATCCCTTACCGCTATGATTGTATTTGGAATACTCATTGGATTCGAGACGTTTTTATGGAATATTGTAATCCCTATTCTAATTGGAGGGATCCTTCTCACTCCAGTAGCAGCATGGATTACAAACCGCGTTCCCAAGAAAGCCCTCGGTATACTGATTGGATTCTGGGTGACTTTTCTGAGTGTGCGAATGATTCTGAAATTTATTGGTGTTCCAATACTTTGAGATCTATCGTCTACTTTTCTCCTTTATTTCTTGAAGCTGACTGACCAACGTTTCGAACAAATTTTGGTCTTTTTTTCAAGAGTGTTATTGATAGCTATCAGGGCTACTCCAGCCCCATTATCTGCTATTCGGTTGATGTCCCACAATATGCCTCTCAAATGAGGGATTTCTGGTAGCTCTGTCATCAGCCTGTCTCTTTCCAACTCGATAAATTTTAGCATTTCCAAAAGGCTGTTTGCAATTTTAATGTCTCCGATAAAGAAAGCATCTACAGCCTTCAGGACCAAATCATGGGCTAGGTCGTTTAAATTGCTTATTTTTGCGATTACCCATTCAGGCAGTTGCTTTTTGTATCTTCGCATGAGCGCAATCACTCTGCGTGCAATTTCCTGAGCATAATCAGCAACTAACTCGAGGTATCTTAACATCAATCCGAAGTACAGAATGTGTAAAGAATCTTCCAATCCTATAGCATCAGCCACTTCCTTCCTTCTTTGGGCAGATACCAACAGTCGCATAGCAAGCAAGCACATCATATCAGCTTCATCTTCTCTGCTTATTGCGTCTTTTGCTAATGATTCGTTATTTTCTGTGAGAGCTTGGATTGCTTCCTTAACAATGGTCAGGGAGATTACTGAAAGCCTTCGTAGTAACATATCTACATGAAATTTCCTTGGGTCAACCGAACATTGGAGAGTGATGTGATCCGCTGTCTCTTCTACAATTCCCAATCCAATTAGTTTGCGTATGATTCCTCTTACTTCCTCAACATGCTCAGAGCTGATTCTTTCAGAAGATATAACAGAGAAAATTTCGCGCCCTAAGATATAGTTGCCAACAATGACTCGTTCTAACATATTTGGTTCTTCACACAAGTCAGCATTGCACACATATTCTTCTACTTCATCTTCTGGTTCAGCAAGCTTGTTTGGAAATAACCGAATCGATCCATCCTTTTCAGGTTTTAGATAGACGTTATCTCCTCTCTGAAGGTTGTTTTCTTTAACCCAATCGCTAGGAATTGAGACTGAAAGTGTCGAATAGCCTACTTTTTGTAATTTTCTTATTTCCATTTGATCCACCCTAAGCATTTATAGTAAATACTATATCATACAATATAAGCATTATGTATATATTTTTTCTTTTATCTATATACACTCAGGATAATAAGGAGGTAGAGAATTTGAAAAAATGGAAAGCAGTAAGGGTTAAGCAAGAACTCGTCGAACAAGTCAAAGAGGAAATTGAGAGAAGCGAATACAAAGGGCTATCCGAATTCGTCTCAGATGCTATAAAAGAACGCTTGCAGACTTTAGCCAAGCAAAGAGTATTCGAATACTTGGAACGAGATAAAATTGCTGGAATCCAACAACTGCACAAGCAAATCTTCTACACACCTGAACATATTTGGGTCAGAATGACACCTGAGGGGATTGCCGAAGTTGGAATATCAGAATATCTCCAAAGGAAACTTAAGGAAGTAGTCAACATCCGAACAGATGATATTGGAAAAGAGGTCTTTAAAGGCGAATCCTTTGGTGTAACTGAATCCTGGTGGTTCACTCATGACCTTTTTTCTCCAGTTAGTGGAGAAATAGTCGCAGTTAATGAGACAGTTACGAAGGACCCCTTCATCTTGAATACAGATCCATCGATTTGGATTGTGAAAATCCAAACGGACCCTGCAGAAATCGATTCTTGGAAGAAGACCTTACTAGATTTTCAAAAGTATCAAGAGATCGTTGGAACCCCTCTTGCCTCAACTAGAAATGAGCTGCAATAGCCCATGGAATTACTACGTTAGGAGCTTTGGCTATGGCAAAATGGAAAACTGTGCGGATCAAACGAGAACTCATGGCAGCAGCTAAAAGAACGGTGAAGAAGGGGAAGTACAGCAGTCTTTCAGAATTTGTATCAGAGGCTATTCAATTGCAACTCAATGAGATAAGACAATCGCCAAAGGAGAGAATGAAAATACAAATCGATTATGGTGCTGCCGAAGAGCGCTTGTACTGTAGTTCAAACCACATGTGGGCAATGGTGACTTCTGAAGGAAAAATCAGAGTGGGATTGACAGGTTATGCTCAAGAGCGCCTTAAAGGAGTGCTTACTTTGCAAACTGAACCAATTGGATATGAAGTACATAAGAAGAGACCTTTTGGATATATTGACACTTGGATGTTCAGGTTTGGCCTTTACGCCCCAATAAGTGGAAGAATTACTCAACTCAACAAATTTGTTCAGGATCAACCTTCCAAAATTAATCAAGATCCTTATCGCGATGGTTGGATCGCAGAGATCGAACCCAGCAATACAATAACATTAGGCGAAGAATTGAGAGATCTGATGAGTCTCAAGCATTATGAAATGTGGGCGATTACGCTACGGCATTTTCCTCGAGCAAAATTCCAATGTGCCAAATAGCTACTTTTCAGGGAACAAGTGATGGTGAGCACGCTGCCCGAGGATGTAGGCAAAAAATGATCAAGCATGATCCTAATAGCATGAGAAAACGCAAGCTTCCACCTTGTCGTGCTGCTTGCCCCGCGGATGTAAACGTCCAAGCATATATTGCCTTAATTCAACAAGGCAAATTCAACGAGGCTGTAGAAGTCATTCGTAGAAGTATGCCCTTTCCAGCAATCTGTGGCAGAGTTTGTTTCAGTCCTTGCCAAGATGCATGTACACGAAAGGAAATTGATAAACCTGTTGGCGTTCGTTATCTGAAGAGGCTTGCTGCGGATATTGAACGAGAACAAAGAAACAAAAAACCCGAGCCCATCTCTGTATCACATGATAAAAAAGTAGCGATAATTGGTGCAGGACCCGCTGGACTCAGCGCTGCGTATGATCTTGCAAAGCGTGGCTATCCAGTGGTTGTTTTTGAGTGCATGCCTGAAGCCGGGGGTATGATGAGATACGGTATTCCTGATTATCGTCTGCAAAAGTATGTGGTAGCCAAAGAAATTATGCATATCCAAGACTTAGGTGTAGAAATTAAGACGAATGTAGAGTTTGGCAAGGATGTTAATTTTGAAACCCTGCGGAGCGAGGGTTATAAGGCTTTTTTTGTAGCAATCGGAGCACAAATAAGTCGAAAACTTGGTGTTCCTGGCGAAGAGTTGAAAGGTGTTTTCTATGCAGTTGAGTGGCTGAGAGACATAGCTTTAGGAAAAACCGTTGATCTAGGTGAAAAAGTTATAGTTATTGGAGGAGGCAATAGCGCCATCGATGCTGCTCGCATATCTCTTAAATTAGGGGCAAAGAAGGTCATCGTCGCTTATCGTCGGTCACGGATGGAAATGCCCGCGCTTCCCCAAGAAGTAGAGGCAGCGAAAAAGGAAGGAGTCAAGTTAAATTTTCTCATTTCACCAAAACGGATCATTGGAGAAGGGGGGAAGGTTAAAGCTATTGAATTTCTGAGGATGAAATTAGGGAAACCTGATGCAAGCGGTAGAAGGCGCCCAGTGCCAATTCAACGTTCAGAGCATTTGTATGAAGCGAATACAGTAATTCCTGCAATTGGTCAGATTGTTAAAACTGCAGGTCTCCCTTCTCTTCTCTTGGATAAACGTGGTTTGGCAATTACAGCCAATTTATCAACATTGGAAACTAGAATGCCTGGCGTTTTTTCAGGAGGGGATTCATTAACTGGCCCAGCAAGCGTTATCGAGGCTGTCAAAGCTGGAAAGCGCGCAGCTGAGTCCATTGATCGTTACTTTAGCGATAGAGCCATCGACCGTTACATTGACGATGGGGATGTGTCTAACGGAGGAAAAGTGGAAGTTGAGGAGACTACTTGGGTCAAACATGTGGATACGATAATAAAAAAGCCTGAAAGGTACATTGGCTCTCATGTAGACATTGGCAGATGGGAGGCAAGTTTTGAAGAAGCTGATGAGCTTCTAGCGAGAAACAAGGAAACCGCGATTTCTGAGGCTAGGAGATGTTTGGAGTGTGGTCCCTGTACAGAGTGCCTCGGGAATGAAAAGCTGTGTGATGCCGACAAAGCTATCATTAACGAAAAATTATGTTCAGGATGCAATCTTTGTGCAGTGATTTGTCCATACGCTGCTGTGAAAAAGAACGATGCAGAAATTGCACAAGTTGACGAAGACTTGTGTAAAGGCTGTGGCATCTGCAGTGCAAGCTGTCCTGATCGAGCCATTACTATGAAGAAACTTCCAGATGCTCAAATCGTAGCTGAAGTTGAGACCGCCTTAAGGAGGGCAGCTATTTAATGTTTCGACCTCGAATCATTGGGTTTGTGTGTAACTGGGCCTTACCCAAAAGAATCGAGATTCCAAGTTTTCCAAGAATGAAAATCTATCCCAAAATGCAGGTTGTGCAAGTGATGTGTGTTGGCAGAATTGATCCGGTTATCGTACTAGATACTTTTGCTAAAGGCGCAGATGGCGTGCTATTGGTCGGTTGCCCTTTACCTGATTGCCACTTTGTTAAAGGGAATATTCAAGCTGAAAATAAAACCAAGATTTTAAAGAAACTCCTTTCGCTAACTGGTCTCGAACCAGAACGTCTGCAACTAGAATGGGCTTACGCTACTGAAATCGAGCCTTTCTCAACTATTGTAGACGCTTTTAGAAATCATATTATAAAATTAGGACAATCTCCATTGGTTGGAGAAAATTCGGATGAAAAGATTTTATCGAATATTTTGGCAGCTAAAAATGCTGTTGCGGATTTTAGTTTAAGAGTTTTGACAGGAAGGGAAGAAGAACTAACAGAAGCAATGAACGCTTATGGAAAGCGCATTCCCCAAGAAGAATTTGACGATTTATTAGATGAAATTGTCAATAGAGAGTTTCTAAGGCATAAGATACATCTTTTAACAAGCCAAAAACTACTCTCAGTCAAAGAAATCGCAACAATTGTAAACCACAGACCCGCTCTGATTCTCCGCCAAATCGCAGACATGACCAGTAAGCATATGATTGCTCTTGATCATGTTGAAGAAACCACTCCGCTTTACAAGGCATTGGAGGTGAAATAAGATGGCGGAAGTGAAAGTTGGAGCTGTGCTTGTGGTTGGAGGAGGTGTTGCTGGAATCCAAGCTGCCTTGGACCTTGCAGATTCGGGTTTCAAGGTCTATCTGCTTGATCAATCGCCAAGTATAGGTGGCGTGATGGCCAGGCTGGACAAAACTTTTCCCACTAATGATTGTTCAATGTGCATTCTTGCACCTAAACTTGTTGCGACAGGAAGACACCCAAACATAAATTTGATCACAAAGGGCGAACTTATCGAGCTTAATGGAAAGGCTGGGAACTTCGAAGCAAGGGTTCGAAAGCAAAGTCGTTACATAAACGAAAGCAAATGCAATGGCTGTGGTTTATGTGCACAGAAATGTCCAATAGAGGCTGTAGATACATTCAATGAAAATCTGAGCAGTAGAAGTGCCATATATGTTGATTACCCTCAGGCAGTTCCTTTGAAATTCACAATTGACCGAGAAAAGTGTATAGGCTGTAGAACTTGTCAAGAAATCTGTAAGACAAAGGCAATCGAATACGATCAACAAGACAGCGAAACAGTTTTAAAAATAGGCTCTATTATCCTAGCACCTGGTTTCGAACCTTTTGACGCAACGCAAAAAAGCGAGTATGGGTATGGACGGTATCTCAATGTCGTTACCAGTCTGGAATTTGAACGTATTCTAAGTGCCTCAGGCCCATATGGCGGACTTGTCTTACGTTCGTCAGATGGCGAAATCCCTAAGAAGATAGCCTTTATTCAATGTGTTGGCTCGCGAGACGCTCAAATTGGCAACAATTACTGCTCAGCTGCTTGCTGCATGTATGGAATAAAAGAAGCTATAATAGCAAAAGAACATGTGCCTATAAAGCTAAGCTGTTCAATTTTTTACATAGATATTCGCTCTTACGGAAAAGAGTTTGATGACTATTATTCTCGTGCTCAGGAAGAATATAACATAAGATTTGTAAGGTCAAGACCTGCGCGGATTACAGAAGATCCTAGAACGAACAATCTATACTTGCACTATGTAGAGGATGGAGACCCCAGAATCGAAGAATTCGACATGGTGGTTCTATCCATAGGAATGCAAGCACCCAAAAATGTTGAAACACTTGCCAAAGTACTAGGAATACAACTTAATGGCTACAACTTCTGTCAAACAAGCGTATTCTCCCCTGTCGAGACCTCGAAACCTGGAATATTTGTGTGTGGAGCTTTTGCTGCTCCTAAAGATATTCCAGAAAGTGTTGCTCAAGCTAGTGGCGCAGCAGCCAAAGCAATTGCAGTCATTGCTTCCGAAAGGGGTAAAGAAATAGTTGAGAAAGAGTACAAACCAGAGAGAGACGTAAGTCAAGAAGAACCACGCATAGGGGTATTTGTCTGTCATTGTGGAATAAACATTGGCGGAGTAGTAAATGTTCTAGAAGTCGTAGAGTATGTTAAAAAACTATCAAACGTTGCTTATGCTGAAGCAAACCTTTACACATGTTCCCAAGACACCCAAGGGATCATAAGAGAAAGAATCGAAGAACATGATTTAAATCGAGTCATAGTAGCTTCCTGTACACCGAGAACTCATGAACCATTGTTTAGAGAGACTGTTCAAGAGGCAGGGCTTAATCCCTACTTATTTGAGATGGTGAACATACGAGATCAATGCAGCTGGGTGCATATGCACCAACCAAAAGAAGCAACAGGAAAAGCCAAAGAGCTGGTGCGCTCGGTTATCGCGAAAGCACGATTATTGAAGCCTTTGAAAAAGCCAATTATAAAGGTGACGCCTATTGGTTTGGTCCTCGGGGGTGGGGTCTCTGGCATGACTGCAGCCTTAGAGCTCGCTAAGCAAGGTTTTGAAATACATCTTGTGGAACGGGAAAAGAGACTGGGTGGGCATCTACGTCAAATTCGGTACATGCTTGAAGGCAGAAACCCTGCAGAATACCTAGCCCTTCTGATAGAAGAAGTCATGAAAAATAAAAAAATCCGCATTCATCTTAACGCCGAAGTCACCGAAGTAAATGGCTTTGTCGGCAATTTCAAATCGAAAATAAGCTACGACAATGGCGAAGAAAAGGAAGTTGAGAATGGGATAGTGATAATAGCCACAGGTGCAACGGAATACAAACCTGTGGAATACCTGTATGGAAAATCTTCTGGTGTTATGACCCAACGAGAGCTGGAAGAGAAACTTGCAGAGGGTGAATTCAAAGCTGAAACTGTTGTCATGATTCAATGTATAGGTGCTAGAACAGAAGCACAACCTAATTGTGCGAGAATTTGCTGTGGAGAAGCGTTAAAGAACGCATTGAAAATTAAGGAGATATACCCCGAAACAGAAGTTTACGTGTTATACAAGGATATGAGAAGCTATGGGTTTAAGGAAGACTACTATCGTGAAGCTTCTGCAAAAGGAGTACTTTTCATAAATTATACTGACGATAAGAAGCCCAAGGTGACGAACAAAAATGGCAAGCTCGAAATAACATTTTGGGAGCCGATAATAAACGAAGAAATCACGTTGGAACCAGACGTTATTGCCCTGAGCGTCGCCACGATCCCAAATCCTGATAACAAGCGCACAGCAGAAATGGTCAAAGTACCCCTGACAAAAGACGGATTCTTCCTCGAAGCGCATATGAAACTTAGACCTGTAGACTTTCAAACCGATGGGATTTTCTTGTGTGGAATGGCTCATTCGCCAAAATTCGTTGACGAGAGTCTAGCGCAAGCATGCGCTGCAGCAGCCCGAGCAGGGACAATCATTTGCAAGAAAACACTTGAAATGGAAGGAGCAATTGCCCATGTGGATGAAAACTTCTGCGGAGGCTGTCGAATTTGTGAGAATCTCTGTCCTTATCGCGCAATAGAAATGAAAGAAAAAGATGGCGAAGTAACCGCTCACATAATAGAGGCTCTATGTAAAGGCTGCGGAATCTGCGGAGCAGCGTGCCCTACAAAAGCCATTACGATGGGACATTTCACTAATGAGGAGATTATGGCTCAAGTAAAGGCCACTTTATTAGAGGAAGTGAAAGCATGAACGAGAAAGGAAATTTTGAACCTAAAATAGTCGGATTTTTGTGTAATTGGTGCGCTTACGCGGGTGCAGATTTAGCTGGTGTCAGCCGAATTCAGTATGCGCCAAACATACGCATAATTCGTGTCATGTGCAGCGGCAGAGTCGATCCTGTCTTCATCTTAGAGGCCTTCAAAGATGGTGCAGACGCTGTACTTGTTGCAGGCTGCCATTTGCCTTCAGACTGTCACTATATTAACGGAAACTACAAAGCGCAGGCGAGGGTAGCACTTCTAAAAAAGGTCTTAGAGAATTTTGGAATAGAGCCAGAACGTCTAAGATTAGAGTGGGTTTCAGCGAGTGAAGGAGACAAATTTGCTAACATAATGAATGATATGGTTGAGCAAATTAAAAGACTTGGACCAAATCCAATGAAAAAAGATGGGGGTAAAATTTCGTGATTACTGTAGAAACATACCAGACGCACGTGGAAACTTCTGGAATTGATAAGAGGTTCAAATATGAAATAAGCAGATTTCCTGGTGGCGAAAAACTGCTTGACTGTTTTCAATGTGGAACTTGTACATCAGATTGCCCAATTGCACGATTTAGTGATACTTATCGCCCAAGGCAGATCATTCGAATGGCACAACTTGGATTGAGAGAAAGAGTGCTCTCAAGTGAGACCATATGGCTTTGTGCCTCTTGCTTCACTTGCTCTGACCATTGCCCCCGAGGAGTAGAAGTTGCAGATGTTATGCGTGTCTTGCGGAATTTAACCACTCAGCAAGGCCATATCCCTCGTATCTTTAGAGAGTTAGGCTCCAGTATCCTTGAATCAGGCTACGCTTACCGAATTCCCAAGCGAAGAATCGACAGAAGAGAAGCTTTGGGTCTACCGCTACTGCCAAAATGCAACCCAGAAAGTCTAGCTAAGAGCCTTCGCAATGTACGCTTTCGACAATTTCTTAGCGAGAAGGGGAGATAGAAATGGCAGAAAAAGACAAATACCTAATCTTCCTCGGATGCCTGATACCTTATCGAGTTGCAGCCTACGAAATCTCAACAAGAAGAATTCTGCAAAAGCTCGATGTAGAACTCGTGGAAATGCCGGAATTCAACTGCTGCGGCCTTCCAATGGATCCGGTTGACCACAAAATGATGCTGATAATGGCAGCACGAAACTTAGCCGTGGCAGAGCAGCAATGTTCAGACATTCTAACACTCTGCTCAGGATGTTCCGGAACATTGAGAAAAGTCAACAAAGCGGTTAAGGAAAACAAAAAACTTTGGCGGTCGATAAACACCAATCTTAACAAAGCTGGGTTAAAGGTTGAAGGCTCAATAGAAGTGAAGCATCTAGTTCAAGTTCTGATTGAAGATCTGGGCCTAGAAAGGATCAAGGATTCTATTGTTAATCCTTTGACGACATTGAAAGTGGCTGAACATAGCGGCTGCCATATTTTGAGACCAAAAGAATCCGCAGGATTCGATGATCCGGAAGACCCGAAAATGCTCAAAAGCCTGATTGAAATTACAGGTGCCAAATGCTTAGATTATATGAACGAGTCTGAATGTTGTGGAGCGCCATCATCAGGTATAAACGACAAAATTGCCCTCCAGCTCACTAAGGATAAATTAAATCACATCAAGAGCGTTGGAGCGCAGGCACTCATAACAATTTGCCCATTCTGTCACATGATGTATGACACCAACCAAGGACGAATTGAAAAAATGTTCAGAGAGAACTATGGCATTCCCATCCTACATTATCCTCAACTTTTGGGCCTGGCTATGGGTTTTTCACCTGTAGATCTCGCGTTTGGTGATCTTCGAGTTGATGCTTCCAATATTTATGCCTGCACTAGTGAACTTAGATAATATTGACACCAGCTTTCTACCAGCCATTGCAACGGAATGAATACATTCATGAAGCCCAGAATTCTCAGGTTTTGTACTACTTTGTTGATGTGCATAGGAATCCTGCTTCTAATCTTCGCATTAGAAGAGCTAGTTAACCTTCGTTTCTTGATGACCTTATCCTATCTTGCTAGTTTTTTAGTGTTAACGAGCTTAGCATATATGATTTCAGAACACCCTGAAACAATATATGATTTCTTAGTTTCCATGCATAATGATCTCTATGGTCTTGTGTTGACTTTCTTCACAGGAATCAATCGTAGAATTGGTTCAAAACTGTCGATTCGGCAAATGGAAGAGGAAACCGCTGAGCATGTTCGCCTGTTGTGTATTGTGTTTTGCTTCCTCTTGCCAGCTAGCCTTCTTTACCTTTTTACTGATTTCTATCTCTTCAAAGAGAATGCCCTAGATTCCATGCTATTGGGTTTGCTGATTTTCTTTTACAGCAATTTCCTTCCCGATCTGCCCTCCATCTACAGAAAAAAGGAAAACGGAAAGGCTAGGGATTTGAAGTGGTATAAGAAGTACAGTCTTCTATTGTTTGCCCCATTGTTGATTTGGGTTTTCTACTCTGGAGTAAGATTGAGTTGGAGGACAACTGAGACTTATCACAATTTTAAATCACTGACGGTTTTCGGAGCTTTCCTTTTTCTTTTGAGCTTTGTTGCCTTTGGAGACTTGTCAATCTCAATTGGAGACATGACCGAAATCGTGTCTCTTCCATTATATGGATTGATAGGATACTTGACACATTTGAAAGTTGATAAGATCTGGTGAGAAGAAATGTTGTCTTAAGCGTTCTTCAAGGGAAATTAAAACCTTGCCAATGAACACCCAAATATTGCCCAAATTTTAATAGGTGTGCAGAAGGGAAAACCAGATAAATCTAAAGAAATTCGTGCAGTATGTTGCTTTGCACGAACATCTGACATTAATCGTCTGTACTATTCATAGCGTTTCAGATACAAAGGCCTGCTAGCTTCTCGTATCTTCTCTTCGCGAGTCACAAAACGAATAATTGCCTTACTCTCTGTATTTGGCAATTCTATTTGTCTTTCTCCATGTTCATGATTTTGATTAGTGCTTTTAAACGCTGGAGATTTGATTTCTTTTTGGCTCAATTAAGATTCCTAAATGCATCATATATGCTTCATACTTAAATCTTTTATGAATTAAATATGTATAATATAAAAAAAAGATATCATATGATAAATACTCTATATGCTACAGATGAAACATTAGCTCCAGAAACAAAATGCTTTAATTAGCTATGTTTTTAGTCATTGATTTGAAGGTGAAATTGAAATGGATACTTCATATTCTCATCAACTAGTCACGGGGATTACCTTTGGTCTGACCACTGCAATTATCACATCTCTTGGAATGGTTATTGGTATGTTTTCATCAACTTCCTCCAAACTTGCTGTTCTTGCAGGGATTATTATTATGGCTATAGCTGATGGACTATCTGATAGTATAAGTTTACACATGGTTGAGGAGTCAGAAGTTGAGAAAGGGAAAGCCAAACATAATCAAAAGGAGGTTTGGTTGACTACTCTGTTTTGCTTCCTCTCAGTCTCAGGTTTTACTTTATCTTTCACGATTCCTATTTTGCTTCTACCGTTGGACATTGCTGTCATCGCCTCGATTGCGTGGGGAATAATGCTTCTTATTTTGCTCAATATTTTCATTGCAAAGATTAAGAATGAAAAACCAATAAAACTTGTCTTGGAACACGTTCTTTTAGCAATAGCCGTTATAGTCGTTTCTTACTTGATAGGCGTTCTAGTATCTCTAGTCTTGCCTACATAAATCTTGGATGTCAAGCGTGTAGAAAGGAAAGGCATGCACGCATGGTGGCATCATCTTGTTTTTGCTTTCTCGATGAGCTTATGCATGTATGCTCTACGTTGCGTTCAAAAACCGGGGCTTCAGATGAACATTGGCGAGAGCTACCCGGAGCGAGCGGGATTATGCAAATGGTCTGAAGCCCCGCTACTAGGCGAGCGACGTGTTCGATAAAAGGCTTTTGTTGCATGCAGGTCTGTTTGATGGTAGTTGTCTATTTAAACGCATGCATGCAAAGCTGCTTTTCTTGGGGGAGACTGAAGCCAAGACCCTAAACCCAACCTAGAACGTTAGCTCCAGCCTTCCCTTTCTTTTGTGTTGTCTCATGGAAATTAAGGCTTTCATTAGCATGCATGCTTTTGTATCAAAGCATTCATGAAGAGAACACGCTCGTGTTGAACTTGCTAAAAGAATGAAGAAGATGATTCTGCTTACATACCTGCGTTAAGGATATAAAAAAGGAAGGGATTTAATTGGGTCCCACTACATTTATCATTTTTCTCTTCCACTTGTAGGCTAAGATGACAATTGTAATGGTTGAAATGGCGCCTACTAGTAGTAAGAGCGTCTCGGAAGTTACTAGGGTCGGCACAATCTCTAATCCTAGAGATGGATCATGTTCCAATGTTTTGTTTCCAAAGTATGGGTATGCGAGGAACAATCTCATGTGATTACCTGCTGAGATGTAAGAGGCTTTGACATCCACCACTGTTGTAGTGTCACCATCAAGGATTAGAGCTTTAGGTACATATTTGAAGAAGCCTGCTAAGGTTGCGTCTGGAATGGCAAAACGTAATTTGAATCGTTCTCTCAGATTTGCTTGGTTTCTCATTGGATCTTCGAGGTCGGACTGGGTTTTGTTTTGAGCTAGGTTTACTTGGGTGCCCTCTACATACATGTTTTGAGTCATCGATTGAGTTTCCAATGACCCGTTTTCCAGATCTATGTCTTGCTCAGCAAGATCGATTTTCTCCAAGGATATAGACGCAAGGTTTATCCAGAGAGCTAATCCTGCCTTGTTCACTGGTATCTCAATTCCGTTATCCGTAAATTCGTTAATTAGTGGTTGTATTAAATCGAGGTTCCATATCCAGTTCTTAACAATTAGGTCCATTTTGAGCTCGCCTGCTCCTACAGAGTAGGTATAGAATCCGTCAACCTCTTCTGTTGTCTCAGTGTAGTAAAACCTGCATCGTATGATGATGTTATTCTCAGCGAATTTGAGATTTGGAAAAGGCACCCCGATTAGTGTGAAGTTAAAGGATAGGTATTGGGGATTGTCGTCTGGAACTTCTGTAGGTCCACTGAGGGTCCACTCGCAGGCACTGAATGATAAGTAGGGATTATGAAGCCCATAAAGTAATGCAAGTTGCATCAGTCTTTGCTGAATTCTAAGTCGGACATGTTGTTGAAGCATGTTTTGGCTTGGCTCGAAATATTCATCGTTAAGTACCGTTTTAAGCCTGAACTCGGTCGCTTCATAGATGTGTTGGTAATAAGGAGTCGCAAAAGTCATGAATTCGATTAGTCCTTTGTATTTCAAAGCATAAATATTGCTTGGATCCTCCGAATACCACCATAAGAAGGTGGGTTTCTTTCCGCCTGCGGGGAAGATTATGTTAATCGTGTCTGTTTTTATCCAAGTCCATTTGTTGCTGCCGTTGGGTCCATAGGGTAAGATTTCCGGTTTCTCTAGGGTTTGAGCTGAGGCTGGTTGAGCCGCGATGGGTAGCGCTAGAGATATCGCTAGAATCGCGAGAACGGTTGTTCCCAGAAGGTTTCTTCCGATTTTCAAGCGTTTTTCACCGAAATAAACTAGGAAACCGCTTCTTTTAAGAGAATCGTTTCTAGAAAACTCGAATATGCAGCTAGAATAGTTCTAGAAACCTAGAACTTCACATTGCATGCATGCAGTGTGAATTAGACTAGGCGGCCTAAGGCAAATAAGACCGCGACGTTCAGGTAGAGAACAAGAAGGCTTAATATTATGGATCTATCGAGGCGTAGACCTTTGCTGAAAGAGTATGCTGATGATAAGAGCATCATGGTCCAGATTATTAGCACTAGGAGTAAGTATCGGGCGACTTCATAGGAGAAGAACAGGTATAAGTAAGGGAAGGTTGCGATTGGCAGTGAGGCGATGCTTATGCAGACAAAGAGTTGTAAATCGCCACCGACTCTCCTGAAAATTGCGAAAAGAATCAAGTCTGAGAAAAAGAAAAGGCTAATCCAATTGAATATATAGAGAATACTTGTAGTTTCGAACTGATGATTGGTGAAGGGAGAATAGAAGAAGAGTAATGATTGGGATGACGCAAAAGCTGACCCTAGCGCTCCGAAAAGTAGAATTAGTAGGGCCAAGGGGAGCCATCGCAAAGATTGAACAGTTTTTGAAAAGACAGGCGCTAGAAACAGCCATCTTATCAATTGATGACTAAATGTCTCGCTCAACTCCAACCTTGATGGCGATATGCTTTCACCTTTCAGCGATTGAAACAAAAGGCGACCTTTATCATTGAGTCTGTATTTTCGCTTTTTATCTTGGTCTAAGTAGCTCGAAAGCATATCAAGGTGATAATAGACAGTGCCGATTCCCATGCCAAGGATTTGTCTCAACTCTTTGAACCCTATCTTCTCCTGGGTACCTAGAATCTCGATTATTCTTCTTCGGGCAGGGTTTCGAAGAAGAGTGTGGTATTGAGATTCATTGTCCAACATGTAACCCCATTTCAAGTTTGCCCTTTGAAGTAGAGATCATCTGAAAAAGCACTTATTTCTCTTTCTAAAGTTGGCTGTATAGTGTACTAGAGACGGAGAAAAGCTGAGCTTAGCTTTAAAAAGACCCAACCCTGAGAGCCAAGCTTCAGCCTTTCCCTTTTTCTAGTTTTCATGGAATTTATGCTTTGTCGTCTTCGTTTAAATGTACATATAAATTTCTATAAACTAATTTATATTCACGTCCAATCCTACAATGCTACCAGGGCCCGTTGCGCAGTCTGGATACACTTCATACCAGAAAACGCGTCGGCCCTCTAAGCCGAAGAGCCTGGGTTCAAATCCCAGCGGGCCCGCCATTTTTAGCTTACTCTGTATCCGCGAAGCATATCGCCCGACAAAAGACGGAAATTTTAAATCCTCTCCAGTCAAAATTAAGTCCCATTAACTTTAATATTTGACTTGTTAGTGTATATGGAGGGAGTTAGGATGAGCACCCATGCCGAAGACCTCAAACTTCGCCTTATGACCATTGAACTGCTTCGAACAGCGAAGCGCCAGCACACTTATCGAGAATTATCCGCGAAAACCGGACTACCGGTCACCGTTCTGAGCCGTTACGCGAAGGGGCACGTCTTGCCCAATGTTACCCGAGCCCACGAACTATGGAAGACCCTTAGGAAAATGGTGGGGTTAGAGGTTGAACTGCGCAGAAAGATCAACTTCAATAGTGACGGATATTTTGATAACACAGACATAATCAGCGATTACAACATTTTACGGCAAGCTGCCCACCATGCCCTCGCCACTTTCGCAGGAAAGCGTGTCACTAAAGTGCTTACAGCAGCCGTTGATGGCATCCCCCTAGCAACCATGGTAGCAAACCAATTAGGAATCAACCTTGTCATTGCCAAGTGGAATAAAGAAGTAGGAGTACCCGCTTTTCTTGAGGAAACCTACGTGTTGAGTAACTCAGGTTTCACCATGACCCTCTATATCCCCAAAGGTGCAATTAGAAGACGAGATAGCGTGCTTATTGTGGATGATATGATAAAAAGTGGCGAAACCCAAAATGCCTTGATTAACCTTGTTCGTAAAGCCAAAGGGGAGATCTCAGGCATCTTTACGTTAGTAGCCATTGGAGACGAGGGGAAAAAAGCGCTAACCTTACCTAAAGGCTGCCCCGTGGAAGTAGTGACTCAAGTCACCCATCCCTCGAAACGTGGCTAGAGAATCGCTATGCGATTCTGTAGAGAGCTAAAAGAATAGCATCACAAACTCACAAAGAAATGGTCAAGTTTCATGACGGTGGCCTTATTGAGAACCATCGAATGGAAAACAGGGATAGTTAAGACAATTGACCAGACTAAACTCCCCAGACAAACCGTGTTCTTGGAACTGAAAAACTGCAATGAAGTTGCAGAAGCCATCAAGAACATGCGAATGCGTGGCGCTCCTCTTTTAGGCGCTGCAGCAGCCTATGGCCTTGCATTAACTGCTTATCATTCTACAGCGAGAGACAAAGAAAAACTTATGGAAGAACTAACGATCTCTGCGGAAACTTTGAAAAAAACCCGACCAACTGCTGTAAACTTGTTCTGGGCGATAGATCGAGTAATGAATAAAGCGGAAAAAACCAATGAAAATACGGAAAGCATTGTGAAGACGATTATTGAAGAAGCCCAAAAAATTGCAGACGAAGACGTGGAAATGAACTTAAGAATGGGAGAACACGGTTCCACCCTAATAGATGACGGCGACACCGTGCTAACTCATTGCAATGCAGGAGCTCTTGCAACCGTTGACTACGGCACGGCTCTAGGGGTCATAAGAGCAGCAAGAAAGAATGGAAAGAGAATCGAAGTCATCGCAACAGAAACTCGACCTCTACTTCAAGGTGCCCGATTAACTGCTTATGAATTATTCCGAGATGGCTTTCCAATCACACTAATTACAGACAGCATGGCTGGGTATATCATGTCAAAAGGACTGATCAACAAAGTGGTTGTCGGGGCAGATAGAATCGTAAAAGATGCAGTAGTGAATAAAATAGGAACCTTTACACTTGCAGTCTTGGCCCATGAACACAAAATTCCATTTTACGTGGCGGCTCCTACATCAACCTTCGATATCAATCGTTTAGCGAAAGATGTAATTGTGGAAGAGCGAAGCATGGAAGAGGTTGTCAAGTTTGCAGGCATCCAAGTCGCTCCTCAAGGGGTAACCGCTTCTAATCCTGCCTTTGACCTCACGCCCATGAAGTATGTAACTGCCATAATTTGCGAAGCAGGCGTTTTTTCCCCTACAGAACTGCACAAGTCCTCCCGGTTCCGAGATTAATTATATACGCCAATCGCCATGCTAATAATCTATGTAGGCGGAACAAGGTCTTGAAAGAGAAGAAAAGGCAAAACAAAGAAACACGAAATTCTGAGATTAAAATTCGCGGGGCGCTCTCTAAGAAAGGCATCACAATTTCAGGAAAACAAAATTCCGAGAATTTATCGTCACGGGGCTATGGCACTATGGAGAACAAAAAACTAATCCTCGACTTTCATGAAGCCTTGTACCTCCACAGCAAAGACATGCTCAAAGTAGGCAAAGGAACTGCACGCAAAGCGCTGAGTTTTCAGGAGCTTCTGCAGCAGTTCAAAACAATTGATGAAAACGCTTGGATCAAATACTTAATTTATCGTGATTTAAGAAGCCGCGGGTATGTTGTAAGAAATGGGTTCGGATTAGGAATCGACTTTCGAGTGTACGAACGAGGAGAATATGGAAAAGCCACTGCCCCCTATCTAATCTTTGGAATCCAAGAAGGCCAGCCCGTTCAAGTGAAAGAACTAGCGCAAGTATTGAGGCATGTCCAAAGCCTAAAAAAGAAACTCGTCTTAGCCGTGGTGAACCGCCGCGGAGAAATTGTCTATTACACCCTATCCAAGCTAACTATGAAAAAATAGAGAGGACTCGTAATGCCAAAATTTCAAACCATTCGAGGAATGCGAGACTTTCTGCCATCAGAAGCAGAAAAACTAAGACACGTTGAGGGAACTACACAACAAATCGCCAACCTATACGGGTTCAAAGAAGTCATAACACCCCTCGTGGAACACTATGATCTATTATCTGCAAAATCTGGAGATGAAATCACAGCCCGTATGTACGCCTTCAAAGACTTGGGTGGTCGAAAAGTCGCCCTAAGACCAGAATTCACTGCCTCCATTGCACGATTGATGGCAACTGCTCTCCGTAACCAACCAAAACCCTTGCGCCTCTTTTCCTCAGGCACTCTGTATCGTTATGACGAACCTCAATTTGGCCGCTATCGAGAATTTTGGCAATCCAACTTCGAGATAATTGGCAGCCCACGACCTGAAGCAGACGTAGAGGTTCTCTCCCTCACTAAACACCTACTGGATACTCTTGGCCTCCAGAATTATTGGTTCAAAATTGGGCACATGGGCATATTACGAGGATTGTTGTCAAAAGAAGGAGTAACTGACGAGCAGCAAAACACGTTGATGCAACTTCTAGACACCAAACAAATGGACAAAGCCCTCAAAACAACAAAAGAGATAGGCGTCTCCACGAAGGGCATTGCTACCCTACAAGAAATTCTAGAGACCAAGGGCAAAGACGCCTCCAAAGTTTTAACCTCCCTTAAAGAAACACTACAAAAATACCCAGATTCAATGAAAGCTGCGGAAAATCTCCACAAGATCCTCCAATTAACCCAAGACAGCGGGATTAAATTCTCACAATCCATAGAAACAGGCTTCGCCCGTGGTCTAGAATACTACACGGGCATGATCTTTGAAGTTCTCATTCCCGAAATGACCATCGCCTTGGGTGGCGGTGGCAGATACGATAAGCTTGTTGAACTATTCGGTGGCGAACCAACCCCCGCGATAGGAGTAGCACACGGACTCGATCGCATCGCCCTAGCAATAGACAAACAAAACCTGCCCTCTAAATCGATCCAGGAAACGACCGCCATCATCCCGATCGGCGAAGAAGCAACCACCCAAGCTTTGAAAGTAGCCTTACAACTGCGAGGAAGAGGAATAGCTGTGGAATTCGAGGTTATGGGTCGTACAGTTACTCGTGCTTTGCAAGATGCTGACAGAAGAAAAACTACATTTGCCCTTATCCTCGGTCCAAAAGAACTAAAGGATGGCAAAATAGTACTTCGCCACCTGAAAACCCACAAACAACAGCTAGTAGATATTAAAGACGTAGCCAACATCTTATCCGAAAGGATAGACTAGTTCTTCTGCCAATCATCAGTATGCATGAAAAATCCAAAAAGTGCTAATTGATTCCACCTCAGGTGTTAGCTTGTGTGCAAGATACTTGTAGAAGGCGGCACTGAATCAGGTGAGATTTTTGAGGGTCTCCTCAATGTCTTCAAGAATATGGACATCGCTTTGTAAACGCCGGAAATCATGATGGCTAGCCATAAAAGAATTCCAAGAAAGAAGTTTGCTGACCAACTCAGAAAAAGCAGGTCTACTCCTGATGAGTAATAGTTCAACGACAGATAGAAAACATTGAAATAATAATTAAAAAACCAATGTAGCAAAATCGGGGCTTGAATTCCATAGTAGAGATATGCAACAGCAAAAATCAATCCACTGATCGCTGCTTGAGAAATTTTTCCTGGACCCCAACCCCCATAATAATGTGCAAGACCAAACAGCAAAGCTGTCAAAACGACCATTATCCATTCCGCCCAGATAAGTCCACGAAGCAAGCCTTGCTCTCTAATTGTACTCAGACCCAACATTTCTTTTGCCCTTTCAGGCTGCAACACACCAAGAACCGCTATCTTCAGTCGTTTGCCTCTGGAAAAAGTGGGTTTTAATCTCGCTCCAGCTACAAAAAAAAACGTCGCCAGAAAGGCTCCTATTGGAATTATCCGAAAGATCAACTCCTCAACGAGGGGAGCGCGTGAAACTCCCAGAAAGTCCTGAAACGGGTCACCCTGAGGCAACTCACCAGTTGGAATTCCTGCTTGGCTTTGCAGAAAAGCCAACACAATCGTAAACACCAATAACATGGAAGTTATTAGCGGCATAGCCAGCAAATTATTACTGAATGGATTTTGCACAACCGGACCAGAAAAGAACTCTCGAACTCGATTGGTGAGACTCTCCCTATATCTCCATGCTGCTCCAAAGCAGACAATAAAGATCCACCAAAGAAATAAGAAGTAAACCCCCGCATTCACCGTAACTCCCACATCAAGAAGGAGTAATGGATGAATCTGAAAGGGCTCAACGGTGAATTGAAGCCCTTCTGGTGTAGAGAAAACAACCAATATTCCCATACCCATTGACAAGAGATACGTTAGAATAATGAAAAGACTAATCACTATGACAACATTGGAGAAAAGTTTCTGCAAGGCTTCTGAAATATTACTCTTCATCGTTTACTCCGCTTCGGAACTAAGGAATAATCATGCTACATCTAATTAACCGTTGGCTTCAACGAATCCTTCTGTCCAAAACATGGTTTGCTGATTGATCCACTTCTTCTATGTCTTTATTACTTCTGGAGATATGAGAGAAAGATACTCCTCGAAAACTCCGCTGAAGCTTACGAACCTTCAACCAAAGAGGCTCCAACCGGGGACTTTTAATCTGATATTCCCCTTTCAGCTGCTTAACGACTAACTCGCTGTCAAGAAAACAATGCAAATTTCCTTCCGTGAAACTACGTGCTATTTCCAAAGCCAGTATCACCGCTTCATACTCTGCTTCATTATTAGTTCTTCTTCCCAGAAACTTTGCCAGTCTTTTCAAAACAACCCCCTTTTCACTAACTATCTTCACAGCTATCGCAGCTGGTCCCGGATTTCCCCTTGAGGCCCCATCAGAATATATGCGTAAATCCTTCCACTCTTTAGGCTGCAACTAAAGACCTTCGGTCCACTATTGCTAAACTCGATTAATAAGCTGTTCAGCATTGCTAGGGTAATCCCAGAAACTTCAGAATCATCCGAAGACTAACCAAAACCAAAATAACACCAAATATCCTTCGCAAGTTCTTACTTGAAACACGCTTAGCGACCACAGCGCCTATCTGAGCACCAAAAATAACCCCAACAATGAGAAGAAACGCGTAACCAAAATGGACATTTCCAAGATAGAGATGAGTGGTAACTCCGGAGATTGAAGTAAAAATCATGATAAAAACTGAAGTAGCTACTGCAAGATGCAACGGAAAACAAAGCGCAAAATGCAGAATCGGCACCATAAGGGAACCCCCACCAATACCTAATAATCCTGCTGAAACCCCTGCAAAAAAGCTCAGAATCAGGCCAAGTCTAACATCCGCAAAGTATTCAAAAACCTTACCATCGTAATCCACAAGGCGACGGTGCCACCCGCTCCGTTGACGTGTGAAGACCTTGAAGTTGCCAAGGCTAGAGGTGAAAATCATACGGGAAGCCACATACAATAGAAACAACGCGAAGATGAAGATTAAGAGCTCTTCTGCAATGATATCTGTTAAGTATGCGCCTACAAAAGCGCCAGGTATCGAAGCAGTAGCTAACAACAGACCGATCTTGTAATCTATCCTCTTCTGCCTTGCATAACCACTTGAAGAAGAGAAGGCCTTGAATACTATCATTGTAAGACTTGTTCCTGCGGCAAGTTGAGGAGAAAACTCGACGGTTAAAGGCAGTAACTGCAAGGCAGGCACAATGAAAACACCACCTCCAATGCCTAACATCGCTGCAATTATCCCTACAAAGAGACCGAGGAATGGTAGCAGGACTATTTCAATTAGGGTCGTCTAATCCCTCCCACAATAGGTTGAAAAAAGAGCGCCGTTACCTAATAATGATAACGGTTCTCTCCTAAGCGAAAAAAGAGAGAAAGGAGAGAAGAGGGAGAAAATTAACGATGCCCGGTGCGATAGTAGTGCATTATTGCTTTGGATCTTGTCTCTTCAACTTTTAGTCTGTGATTCTTTTCAACCTTCCAATTCTGGTGATTGGGCAAGGGTGATGCTTGGGAAGAGTCTGAAAATTGCTGCTTAAGCATATTCCAAAGTCGATTGCGCCTACTGCTCTTCCCCCTTTCTTGCCTTCGATCCCAATCCAACTGAAACGGCTCATAATATTTCTGCTTCACGTTTTATCCCCCTCCTTGTTTTAATAATAATCCATGCAGTCATTTGCACGAATGTGCACAGTCTCACAACCATCTTTGGTGACTATGACTGATTTTCCTGGGCGCGAGACAAAGACATCACCGGCACTCTTGAGAACGACCTTATTCCCTTTCGAAACGAAAACTGTATCCTTAGCTTTGTAAACCAATTTAGAGCCCTTGGCCACAAGAATATCAAATCGACTCTTTTCATTTGGAAAAGCAAAGACAAAACCACGATTACGATCGAACCGTCTGGACTCACAGGATCCTCCTTTGAAAAACCTGTCCAGCAAGTTAAGTGCATCGGACTCGAATTCCTGCTTTCCCTTGAACCCTGCCTCCACGTAATCTTCTTCATCAGCCTCCTCGAGAGACCTCTCCGCCTCAGTCCATTCTCCAAGCATTAAGAACGACTCATTGACCTCCTTCTCAACTGGTTTCCCCACAGCACCCTGTTTCGTCTCAACTATTGAGTCCACAATCAACTTGCCCTTTCCACGAAAAACGTAACCTCTTGGCCGCCCCTCCAAATTAATCTGGATGGCTAAAGCGCCTTTACCGACTTCAACAATGCCTTTATCATTCTTTAACAAGGTCACATCCTCCGTTGTCTTCAAAACTCTACTGTCAAGTTCATATCCTTGCGTCTTCATTCCGAGTGTCTCCTTTCAAGAGATTTGGTGATTCGCCGTGCCATCTTGTAAGCAGACCTGCCCGGGATTGTAATAAGATAACGGCCTCGCACTCTCTCTTGGATTATCAATCCTTGTTCTTCAAGAACGCTGAGGTGACTTGATAGAGTGCTTGCTGCGATCTCTGGAAGATTCTCCTGTAATTCGTTTGGATACTTTCCCCCTCTCATGAGTTCACCCAAAATTCTGAGCCTGTGCTCTTGACCGAGTGCACTCATAACCGCTGCAACTTTGTTAAAATCCACATGTCGATCTTCTTCCTCAAATTTTTCTCCCCTCTTGTGAATCTTGATGCCTGGTCTACGGATCTTAACATGTGATCCGTGAGGGCCAATGAAGATCGATCTCTCAAGTTCACCTTGAATGCTTTCGGCTATGCCCTCTACAGCTTCCGCTACATTCCCGATATCGATGTATATTCCCCTTTGTTCCTTTTTTTCATCTTTGAGTTCTTCCTTAAGATCTGCAAGTTCTTCCTTGAGTCTTTTCATTTCTTTCTTGAGTTCTTCTGACATTCGATTATCACCATTTATAATTTCATTTTCATCTATTTTATTTCTATAATAATAGAATTCAAAACGGTGAATATAAATGTTACTGCCCACAATTCCGATTTATCTGCTATTTTCATCTTAAAATCAGGTATACCCCTAAGAATGGGTGGGTTTCATAGCTCTAGGTTAATGGCAACTCTTATTTGTAAGACGAGTATGTAGCCTTACCACGTGTTGAACAATAATTGAGCAAATCTAGGCAAAAACGAACATCGCTAGAACGGTTTCGACTCAAAAAAGCACTAGATACGCTGGCTCGCAAAGAAGGCCGCGGAACTGAGCTTGTAAGTTTGTACGTCCCCCCAGGAAAGCAGATTAGCGAGATTCTAAACACCCTAAGACAGGAGCACGGAACAGCTGCAAACATTAAATCTGATACAACACGCAATAACGTTCAGGATGCTATTACGAAAGTTCAACAGCGTCTAAAGTTATTTAAGAAAGTGCCAGAGAAAGGACTGGTGATTTTCAGTGGGGCTATCCCTCAGAATGGCCCTGGCAGTGAGAGAATGGAGACTTATGTTTTAACCCCTCCAGAACCTATTAGTGTCAATCTTTACCGTTGTGATTCCCGATTTCACACTGAATATCTCGAAGAAATGCTGAGAGAGCGAGAATCTTTTGGGATAGTGCTCTTGGACTCAAGTGATGCTACTTTCGCAATTTTGCGAGGGCGGCATTTGGATATTGCTAAGGAAATTACTTCTGGTGTGCCAGGTAAAATGCGAGCTGGTGGTCAGTCAGCAAGGCGTTTTGAACGTCAAAGGGAGGCTAAAGTCTTGGAGTTCTTCAATCGTGTGGGTGAATATATTACAGAGATTTTTCTGGGCGTTGAGAATCTGAAGGGTATTATTGTAGGGGGCCCTGGTCCCATGAAGTATGATTTTTTAAAAGCTGATTATTTGCATTATCAATTGAAGCCCAAAGTGGTTTCGACTGTTGATACCGCGTATACAGGAAAACAGGGAGTGAAGGAGGTGGTAGAGAAAGCCCCTGAAATCATGCGACAAGTTCGTTTTGTCGAGGAGAAGAAGCTTATCCAAGCTTTTCTGTATGAAATAGGCCATGATACGGGATTGGCTACATATGGAGAAGAAGAGGTTAGAAGGGCTCTGAAGATGGGAGCCGTGAGGACTTTATTATTGTCAGACACATTAGATTTTGAGAGAATAACGGTGAAATGCGAAGCTTGTGATTATCATAGGAAAGAGACGATGAATTACAAGAAAGTGAATAGCTTTCAGCAAGGTCTAATGGGACAACCTTGTCCGAAGTGCAAGTCACCATCTTTGAGTGCAAATGAGATGGAGGATATTGTGGAAGAGTTTGCAAGACTGGGAGAACAGGCAAATGCAGATGTGGAAGTTGTATCAATAGATACAGAAGAGGGACAGATGTTGAAGAATGCATTTGGCGGAATCGCAGCCGTACTACGATACCAACTCTGACCACATTTGCAGCAATCCACTAGAAGTGAGAACTCAGTTTCCGTATGGAATTAGACTGAAGCTCAATTGCAGCACAACATCGATATTGGCTATAAAATCGAAATTCCCCTCTTTTGCACAACATACTACATCAATAATTGGTAAAGTTTTAATCTTCGTACAAAGTTATGGAATTTGGGTGGCGGGCCTTAGGCGGGGGGCTAGGGGTCCTCTGAAAGGCTTTGCCTGACCATAAATCCTCTATACGATGGGCTAACAGCTGAGGCTGAGGTGTCAAAGAGCGTGAGGCTCTGCCTATCCTTGCAATGAATATCCGTCCCTTGGGGCTGGCGGTCACGCGGCTGTCTCTGTAGGGAGGCTGTTTCCGTGTTTGTTAGGCGAACCTGGCCAGGACCGGGAGGGAGCAACCTAAGTCTAAACGTTTGGCGCTCAAGGGGGTGCGGATACGAGACAAGAGTAGGTGTGAGCCTGGCGAAAACTGGGCATCGAATCTCAGTGACCCGTCACCTAAGAATATTCGATTAACCTCGATACAACTTGAAATTTTCTAATAATTTGCATGGTTGACAAATAGCGTGAACGGTTGGCTCACCACATAACTTGCAGCTATTCAAGCCTGTTGCTGGCAATGCTTCTCCTATATGATTCCTCAGCTTTTCTGCTGAACGATAAACCGTGTATTTAAGACCCGCGTGTTTCTCTTCCATCCTATTCAACATAGTGCGTATATCATTTCTCAACGCTGCATACGAATAGGGGCAGGGAATACTTTGAAATTCTATCTGTTTTAAATAAGCATAGAGAGTCGCCTCCTTCTCAAGAACTTCACAAAGGGGCTTGATGCGACGTATAAATTTAGGATGTGCTGCAGACGAAACAGGTTTGACTCTTGCGATTCTTTGTGGATCCCCATGAAAAACATTGAGGAGTATAGTTTGTGTTTCGTCGTCAAGGTTATGTCCAGTCGCCAATTTTGCAGCTTCACAGTTACGAGCTGCAGTATTCAAAGCACGTCTTCGCAGGACACCACAGTATGCGCATGGAGTCAAACGCTCAATACTTGGGTCTTTCATTATCAAGTCTTTAGCTAACTCGTCAAACTCAAACCCAAACAAGTCTTTGAAAGAGACAACGATATGCTCAACAGCAAGTTTTTGACAGAATTTTTCTGCAATATTCAACGCTTCATCTCTATAACCAGAAATTCCTTCGTCTACTGTAATTGCCATCAGTCTGGCTTTGGGAAATGACTTTTCAAGTTTAGCCAAAATACTAAGAAGAGTCATGCTATCTTTGCCACCAGAAACGCCGATGGCAATTTTATCATTGAATTTGAGCATATCATGCTTAGCTATGGTTGCCCTCACCTTATCTTCTACGGAGCGACAAAAGCATGTAGCACATAGCTTTTCCCCTGAGTATGGTCGCATATACATGGCATTTCTGCGTTTGCACATCGTACATCTTGAAAGCATCATTTCATTCTCGCGTTTCTTGCTAACTAGTTTTAACTAACACTTTAGTATAAATTTCTACAGAGTGAGTTATATTATGGCTAAGAAGCCTGCTAGGCATCCGGAACGACTAGAAGCTGTCTATGGTAATCTGCATTGGAAGCAATTGGAGAGGTTGCGTTCCAAAGCAATCAACCTTATGACCATTTTTGAAAAAGCAAATCTACACACACTTACTCATGGTAGCATAGCAAGAGGAGACGTAACACAAGAAAGCGATATTGACATTATCATACCCAATCCTCCATCGTCATTCAAGATTGAAACAATTCTTGAACGAGCTAATATTCAGATAAATAAACGGATACTTCTGCAAGCAACACCCAGTTATGCTGTTAAAGGGTACATAGAGATTGATGAAAACGAATCAGTTTCTTTTCCTCTCGCTAAAATGCGGAATGTAGAGAGAGATTTCTACCGCTTTGGTGGAGAAATTACCCATGAGATGCTAAAGAAAGCGACACGAGTAGCTGGCGTTGATAAGAGACTCATGCTAATAGAACCAACAGAGAAAGGGCACATTGAAAGCAACATAATCGGGAGAGAAGAGGAAATTGCCATGATATTAGGAATAAGCGCCGAGACTGTCTTAGATCGCGTGCACGCGCTTCTCCGAAGGGATAGAGTAGGTCGAACGGGTGTGTTTATAAAGAGAGAAATATCCCTAGATGAAACATTTGAGTTAGCTTTAAAGAGGCTAGCTGATTCAAAGCCTGAAGTGAGACGCCGTTTGAGCTTTTGACGAGCAAAACTTGAAATTAGCTAATGGAAAATCGCAGAAGTGCTGCAATTCCTCCTAGACTTTGCAGTTTCTGACCCGCTTCATGTTCAATGCTGATGACAATAACCGATCCACCCCTCTCTTCAACTTCTCGCATCAGTCTTTCTAGAGCCAGTCGTTTCTCGTCTGAAGCGTCTCTTATTGTGAAGTCAGCTACAAGAAGTTTCTCTACTGCTCCAAATGATTTCGCCTTCTCTACTTGTTCCACACCATAGGTTGCGGTGCCTTTTTCCTTACCAAGTCTTTCCAGCAGATCCTCAATAATTCGAGATTCTTCCGCAATACGCATACGCCCTAATGCTTTGTTCAACACACCAGAACGCAAAGCCTCTTGAATTCCTGCGATTCCGCTGTTATTCACACTTTTTACATCAATAATTGCTTTGGCGATTTCGGGAGTTTCGCTTTCAACATATTTAAGAAATTGTTTTTTGGTGAAACCTACACCAATTATGGCAATTGGGTAATCATTCTTTCCCACAAGCTCCCTCAAGGCCTTTGCTGCATTTCCTAAATATTTCTGGAGCGCGGTATCTCTCTTCTGAGCCTCAAGCTTGCCTGGAAGTCTCGCTTTGTTTTGAACATGAACATTCACACCAAATTCCCTTATCATTCCAATGCAATATTCTTCGGTATCAATAGAAACAACAACGAGAGGTGGACCTTCAGAATGCTTAGCTCTTTCCAGCCGATCCATTTGATGTTTTGACCATTTGTTTTTTACGATGGTTATCGGCGTGTTAACAGCAATGTTTAATGTGTGGTGCGTTCCTCTTCCAGCAATTTTCTCAGGAGCCTCGTCTATGGTACCGTGAACCCGAAGTCTGTTTAGACTCCGATCCCAAATAACATCTTCCACTAACACGCTGAGAAAAACTGATATACGTTTGCCCTTTTGGGGTCTTGAATACTCTACATCAATTTTCACTTCTCTCGTGGTTCGGGAATAAACCAAATCGCCCTTGTATATGACATTATACAAATGCCACAAATCATCTAGCGTCTTTGGGATTACTTTGACGAAGCCTTTCTTGAAATTCTTCTTCAGAATCCTCAAAACTCACCGCACCTCGTGTTTTATCTAGTAAGTTTCTTCGGCTCCTAGCGTATGATCGTGAACTGCTTATTTCTGTTGCGCTAAGCTCGAGTTTCATTAGCCTTGGATGTCAGCAAAAGTAATTAGATGAATGTTCAAGGGCTGTTTAACCACATCTGATACTCGTGCAGCCACCAAGTATTTGATCTTCTTCTGATTAGCTACATCCACTAAACGTTGCGTTATGACTCCATCGAAAACTACTGTATCCACCTCTTCAGTCTGTTGAAGTTTTTCTGCAAGCTCACTTACAGGCAAACGATCAACATCCTCCATTTTCTTATTAAGCAATACAGCTTCGAGAGTGCCCTCCAACTCTTTAGCTACTCCAACGATTTGCTTTGGAACCAGCAATCTTCGCTTCTCCTTCTTCTTGGGTATCTTGGTAATAGGTGCCTTTTGGTCAAGGGCTTTCATGATTTCTTTGCAGTTTAATTCCTCAACTTCCACTCCATTGGGAGCTCGTGCAATGTACTTTGCACTGGTTACCTGCATTAATTCTTTGAGTATCAAGTCGCCTCCACGATCCCCATCCAGAAAAGCAGTTGCTTCCTTTTCTTTGCAGAGCTTGATTATTGTTTCAGGTATCTTTGCACCTTCAAGAGCAATAACATTGAGAATGCCACATCGCAGAAGGTTAAGAACATCAGCTCGACCCTCCACTATGGTTATTTCTTTGACACTATCGATTTCTGGACCTGCGGTGAGCTTTTCCTTGCCATATTTAACTACCTTGGCAGTTCGCAGTGTTCCTGAAACTTCACGATAGATCTCATCTGTACTTGGCATAGATTCGATGTTCCATTGATGAAGAATCTCTTTTGCACGATTGATTATGAGCTTCCTTCTTGCATCTCGTATGTCTTCAACTTTTTCTAGTATGACATTAGAGTTACATGGTCCTACACGATTTATGCTTTCCAAACTTGCAGCTAGTATAGCCGTAGAAACCCTGTCTAGACTAGTTGGAATGATTATTGTTCCGGTTGTTTTATCCTGTTTTGATTGCAGGTTAATTTCGATTCTACCAATTCGACCAGATTTCTGCAACTCACGCAAATCTAACTCAGGACCAAACAAACCTTCTGTTTGACCAAAAACTGCGCCAATAACATCTGGCTTCTCTACAACACCATCGATTTCAAATTTCGCTCGAACTACATACTTTACTGTAACAGTTTGTGATGAACCCATTAACGTCACCTCCGAATGATATTAGTGAGGATTAGCATCACTAAATGTGAAACGTAAACTGACTATCCGCTACTATCTTCTCTCTATTATAGTTTACGAATTCCCAATCTTCTTCTTCAGAGTGAGAAGGTAAGGCAAGATGCTTTCGATGTCTTTTACGTTACGACCAATCATTTTGTGAAGTTCTTGCCAGAAGTATGTGTTGGGCTTAATATTGGTTTGTTCAAGATATTGGACTAATCGTTTAGTCCATTCCTTGCCACGTCTATCAAAATCCATTAACAATATCACCTCTTCTAAGTCTAATCTCTCAATCTCCGTCACTAGAGCAAGGAAAGACTTTCTCGTTTTCGCAGCAATAATAACCCCAGATAATGCAAGTTTACGAAGAGTATCTATGTCGTTTGGACCTTCGACAATAATAGGTATGCCTTTAGTTGAATGAAATGCTAAGCGTTCGAAGAGCTCTTCAATTCTCTCAATTTTTTCCTTTAAGCGAGTTGACAAGAACCTTACCTTGTTATTTCGATTTTTTTCATCTCTTCTACTTTCTCAGGATGCTTTTGGAAGTGGGTTCGAACAGGTTCTAATATTTGTATTAGAGCTTCTGCAACTGCATTTTTCAAGTCTAATGGATGGATTTTTTCTTCTCTGTATGCTTTCTCTAGCTCATTGTAGTTCGTGTAGGTTTCGATCCCTCCATATTTAGGCGGTCTTGTGATAGTAATTTCGTTAGTGTTGGTAAACACAGCAAGACGTGCGACTTCTAACACGGGATTGTTGATTACCTCTTTGGGCGGACAATATGCCTCCTTTAACTTGATTTTGATGCTCTCTATGGAGTCATGCACAAAGATGCATGTGCTGGGAACGCTCTTTGCCATCTTTGAGACAATTTGGAGGTTTAGTTTCGAATTTTCATCGAGTTGTTTGTCGCCCTTTTTGGGTCCCCGCAACCCCATTAGGAGCGGCGTGTGAATGCTTATTGGCTTTTGCCAGTCAAGCTTTTCAGCCGCATCACGAGCAAGCATGTGAGCTTTACGCTGGTCCATTCCCGCACAAGCTACATCGAGTTGCATTTGAAATATATCTGCAGCTTGCATCAACGGATATAGTAACCATGCAGTTTCAACGTCAGAAAGCGTCGTGTCTCTTCCCATTATAGGCAGGGCTCTCCAAACGCGTTGTACAGAGGCGCTTTTCCCTATTTTGACAATTTTCTCCCAGTAATCAATATCTCTAGCGAGCTCTGCTGCCCATCGATATTCAACATTCCTTATTCCAAGTGCGGTGAAGCATTCCCTGAAATATTCCCCACATAAACGTATGTTCTCGATTTTTCCTCCAAGCTTGTTGTTTATCCAACTATGCCAATCAGCAAGAAAAATGATGAAATGAAAACCTACTTGCGTCATTTCTCTAATTTTAGAACCGCAGACCAAGCCCAGACCGAGGTGCATAAGGCCACTTGATTCAAATCCCCAGTATGCGCGTGGTTTTGTTTTTGTCTCAAGCAATGAACGTAACTCATCTCGGGTTACGATTTCTTCGGTGTTGTGGGCAATAAGCTTCATTTTTCCTTCTATGTCCAAAGCAGTGTTCTCCTGATTGCTTGTATAATTCGATAATTAAGGATTTTAGGATTCTCTTTATCGCGGGTGGTATATGTGTCCCACGGTACCTAACTCTCAACTTCATTGATGGAGTCTACGCTCTTCTCGGTTAAGCTCTCTCTAGCGTGGGAATTTTCACCCGCGCCCACCATGTCTCGTGCTTGGGTAAGCTGTCCATCATTGACCAACGGATTAGGCAGGCCTTTGTCAAGTCCGTCATCACGAGCTCAAGGAGAGTTTTGGTGGGATTTCAATCGCTCGTATCATCGCTAATTAAATCTAGATGAGAACAAAGAAAAAGGTTTCTTATCTACAAAATCTCCAAGTTTACTTCAAAGGCTGCTGTAGGGTTTTCTAACTCAAAATTATTCAGGACCTCTGGATGAACCTCGCCTACGATTCCTATCTGCTTCTTCTTGACATTGAGTGCTGCAATTCTTCCTTCTGTGAAACTTGGATGCTTTACAGCTCTTACGTCCCAATGTCTTACCCCCATGTTTGACAATAAAGCTTCCACCGCGGACCTTATCTCAGTGAAATTTGCAGAAGAATGGGATGATACTGCCGCTAAATGCATTAGTCTTTCACATCTCGACTCCATTTTAGAATTTTGGTTAACCACATCTGAAACTTCAAAGAGTTTCTGTGGAAAGCTCTCGTGTTTATTCTCCGCAAGATTTTTCATCAGATAGGGGAGCAGATCTTCCCGCATTATGGTGTATTCGCTGGAAACTGGATTGGCAAGCTTTACAGGCTTTTGAGCCTTTCTCCGCATCTTTTTGTAATGTAAGTGTTCATTTGTGAGAGTGAAGTTTAAGACCTCGACGAAGCCCAACCCTATCATGATTTGTCTTGCCCTATTTGCCATTATATATGCGGGATGCTGCTTGCCAATTGTAACGGACGATGGGAGCGTTGGTTTAAGCTTGTAATAGCCATGACCAATCGCTACTTCCTCTACTAAATCAACTTCGTGGAAAATATCGATGCGATATACTGGAATCGCTACTTCAATGGCTTCTTTTCCATTTTTTTTAGCGCCAAGCCTACACTTCTTCAAGGATTCAATAATATTTGCCTGAGATAGTTTGAGACCAAGCAAATCGTTGACAAACCTCGTCTGCAAATTCATTTTTTGTGGTGTAAAATTTGGCGAATGCACTGTACGGTTGGGGTATTCTACCTTGACAGTCTCAACTCGGCCGCCCATATCAGCGAGAGCAGTTGAAAGGACATTTAGGCTCTTATTCACAGCTTCATAGTCCGTACCTGTGACATCAAGGAACAAGTTCTCAGTGTTTTCATCTACTCTGGTCAACTCACCATTTATTATCGGAGGCATGGACAATACTTTGCCATCTCTGTCGACAAGCAGGGGATATTCTGACGCCCAATCAATCAAATGTTTGTATTGCACTCCCTTTTCATGGTTTTTTAGAATCTCCCACAGGCTCATTTCCTTGGTCGTTCCCAAAGGTGCAAATTTCATAGCATTGGGCTTAATTGCAGTAAATGTGAAAGGTGGATTAATTCCATCCAAATTATGCACACCAATAGATGCTTTTACACGGTCTCTTCCAATCCCCCAATGCAGGTCCTCTTGTATTTCCATCAATTCAGCGACTTCTTCTTCATTAAGCTTAAGATTGCGTACAATAGCACCAAGCATGAAAGGCCTGACTGCAGAAACTGCGCTGTCAACTTTCAGTACGGTTTTACCCTTCTGCAAATCATATTTTTGCAACCCAAGCTCCCACCCCCTCAATCCCTTAAGAGCCCGTGCAACTCCCATGTAACTGGAAAAGTCGATGCGATTCGGATTAAACTCTACTTTAACCTCATCTTCTCCAACTTCTTCGATGTCAAAGCCTAGCCAAGGTAACCACTTGACAATTTCTGCCAGAGACAGCGGCTTTCCTACATACTTGGAGAGTCTTTCTCTGGTTAGGATAATTACCGGCGTAACGGAACCCCCCTAATCCACCCTAAATTATTACTAAATAACACTCGAATGTCTTCAAGCCCAAGCTCTAACATAGCAATGCGCTCTAATCCCCCTCCCCAAGCCAACACTGGATGCTCTATCCTCATGGGAGCTAAGACTTCCGGTCTAAACATGCCCATTCCGCAAAGTTCTATCCAACTTTTAAGTTGTGGCACAAAAACCATTGCTTGAGCTGAAGGTTCCGTGTAGGGGAAATAGCATGGCCAAAATTGAACTTTCTTCAATCCAAAGCGGCTATAAAACGTCTTTAAGGTTCCCATAAGATCACGCAACGTGACTCCCTTATCAACTACAATGCCTTCTATCTGATGAAATTCTGCCGTATTCTTATAGGTCAGTTGTTCGTTTCGATAGACTCGATCGACTGAGAATACCTTAATCGGGGGATTTCTGTGCTTGGAAAGATATTTGATGGTTTCAGCCGTAGTATGTGTTCTCAACACTAATCTTCGAGCTTCCTTCCTATTCCATTTATAACCCCATCCACGAGAACCTGTTATCCAACCATTTTCATGCGTTTTGGCAACAGCATCGACAATTTCCTCTGAAGGAAGTTTTCCGGTTTTTGGATCTGAAACATAAAAGGTGTCCTGCATTTCACGGGCAGGATGATCTTGGGGTTGAAACAATGCATCAAAATTCCAAAAGGCAGTCTCAACTAGAGGACCACGAATTTCCGTGAATCCCATTTCTAGAAAGATTTCCCTAGCTCGCTCAATGATTTGCTGCAGAGGGTGAGCTTTGCCAGGGTAAAAAGCTGGTCCAGGTGCTGTTACATTGAATTTTCTTAACTTTGTCTCTCGCCATTTACCAGTAATTATTAGCTCAGGAGTCAGCTGACTTACCTCGTCAACAATCGTCACTCCTTTATTAACAAGGGCTTTGCCTTTGGCAGTTAATTTCAAGGTTCGTAGAATTCTCTCTTCGACTTCCACGAGTTTACGTCTCCGCAAAACATCTGCAACTATTTGCTTCTCTTCACTATGCTCTTCGATGATAACAGCCTTCTTTGCCTTCAGAATTCCTAAAAAACGTTCATCTTCACCCTTTTCAGGGTCTCTTAAAGCTATCATCTGCTGTTTCTTCTCTTTTATTGTGGCCCAGTTCTTTCGTCTCACCCAACCCAAGGCTATGGGAGCAAATTGGGAGTCTAGTCCAGTTTCCTTAACTATTCGATTAATCTCTGCCTTTCCACCTAGCTTAATCAACGATTTGATTAAGCGACGTTCTGGCAGCCCATCTCTCGCATAGGTTTTTCCTTCACTACTTAAAGTCACAACTGTTTGTTTTTGCTCCAATAATTGAGCCAGTTTTTCTTTCGACAGTTTTAATGTAGCTCTCATAACAGACGCGTGAGCAAGACCACTTAATTTCATAATTCGATCGATGCTAGCTTTCCCTCCTAACTTGTTGAGAGTCAACAGCACCTTCTGTTCGTTTTGGCGCAGCTCAACCATAATTGATACCTCAAATTCTCTTTTGAGTTTCTATTGTAGTTAAGTAGTATTTCATTAAAAATGATCTGTATGTTATGTGACCCTCACCGGCTGTTTTCTATCGATAATGAAGATGATCTCGCTAATAATTATATAAATTGGAGGGGCATCTTTCACTCTCTCAAAGCCATATACATGGGACCTTTGTTTTATTCCGTGATCATGGTTCCTGTTGTCTTTCCCTCGATGGCAAGTTTGATATTCTCCGGATTGTAGCCATTTACTACTATGGTTTTGACACCGGTCTTCTGCAAGATTTTAACCGCACTAGGATCCAAGATCTGATGTATTCCTGCCTTATGCTGATTTTCTTCAAAAAGCTGTTCCAAATCGTGAAAGCTTATTGTCTCTAATTTTTTTGCGTCTCCATGCTTTTTGGGGTCTTTGTTGTATATGCCATCTTGATCAGTTGCCTTTACAAGCAACGTTGCTCCTGTCCTTTGTACCAAGTAAGCAGCAACTGTATCGGTTGTCATTCCTGGCTTAAGCCCTCCCATGATTACAATCTTTCCTTTTGTTGCTGCCTCTGCAGCTTCATCTATGGAAGTAGGTACATTTTCCAGACCTCTACTGCCTAATTTCAAGTTGAAAAGCAAAGCATAAAGCCGTGATATGTGGATCGCTAACCAATCCTGTGCTTCTTCATCTAAATCTAATGTACTAGCAATTTCGATGAACTCGCGTGCAAGCTTTCCTCCGCCAACAACCACAATAATCTTACTAGTATTCCCCAGTTCTAGAAGAAGTCTTACATATCTATTTATGAGCGTAGGATCTGTAGGAGAGGCTATCACCGACCCACCAATGCGTATGATTACAGGCATACTTGCATTTGCTCCCTCGTCTGCTATTTAAGGCGTCTCTTATGTAATAAAGGCTAACAATGGGGCCACTCAAGTTTATCAGAAACTAACACTTTTTTCCTCTCTGACCACCTTGGTCATCGTTGTCTCATCTCTATGAGCATATTTTGAGAGATAAACCGTTGTTGCTAAGAAGATTGCTGTTGTGGCTGCGAAGATATACATGAGATTTCTGAGATTGTATGCATTTTCAGCATAGCGCACCAAATGCTCTTGGTAAGAGCTATTTAATTCATCCAGTCTTCCTTGAAGCTGCGTGTTATTCACTAAGAGATCAATGAAATCGTTAAGAATTTCATGATAAGTAGAATTGAGATCTTTGAGATTTGTTTGCAGAACTGAATAATTTGAAAGTAGTTGATTATAAAGGCGCAATATTTCAGGAGAAGTTATTGTGATGACTTGAGAGTCATGACCATAAGTGAAATACAAAAGTACATCGATCTCGCTTGAAATATTCAGGAGGGTTGGGTTGACTTCTTCGTTCGCAACCAATACCAAATATGGATCGTCCATGAGCCTGGCAGGAATTGAAACTCTACAAAAGCCAACTGTAGTCATATCGCCTGATGCTCTAAACCGTATTATTTTGCTTCCTGTTTCAGCACCTATTTCAAATTTAAAATCGGAAATTGATGAATTGCTGATGACATTGATGTTATTTTCTTCTCCTTTCATTGTGACTGAAAAGCCTGAAAATCCCCCCATCAAAGGATAATTATCCCAGATATATTCAGTTATGGCAAATGCGATATCTCCTACTCCATCACTTCCACTGATATTCTGGCTTGGGCCACTGTAAAAGTCTGTGCCATTGTAATTGCTCCAATAATTGCCTTCCTGCCTATAATCCCAAAGATTGCTCGAAAGACTATCCGCAAAGGCATTCACATTATTTTCTACGAAGTTGTTATGGTGAATTGTGTTGTTATTACTTCCTCCCAGATAGACTCCATATTCATCGTTTGAGGAAATGATGTTGCCCAGAAATATGTTATTTAGCGAGTATAAGCCATGAACTCCGCTGAATAGGTTGGAAGAAATATTGTTGCGGGAAATTGTGTTATTAATACTGGAAAATAGCCAAATTCCCATATAATTGCCTGTTATTTTATTGTTCTTTATGATGTTGTCGTTGGAAAGTGCCAGATTGATCCCATAATCGGTTGGAATGGTGCCACTATTTCGTATAGTGAAGCTTTCGATGTTGACTTTATTGGCTGTAACTCGAATAACTGTCCCCGTTCCCCCTGCATCAATAAATGTGGAATCCCTATTTTCTCCAATAAGTGACACGCTTTTATCCACAACAACATTTTCGATGTATGTTCCACTTCTTACGAATATTATGTCTCCTGTAGTCGCATTGTTAATAGCATCTTGAATCCTCAAATAGTCGCCCTGACCAGTATAATCAACATAGATTACCCTCGAATCTGCATATACAGACGTATTATATCTGAAAATGATTAAAGTAAAAACTAGAGAAGCAATTATAAAAGAAGAAGCTAAGAATGTCCTTTTCAATTCATCACGTCCTCGTTCCTTGAGAGAACATTCTTCCCAGCATTAGTGAACAAACAACAGCAACAGAAAAGGGTAGAAGAAAGACAATTGGATTGATGATAGATTGTGTGAAGGTCCAAGCTGCAACTCCGTACGATGCAGCCATCGCAAACAGTAGAAAGATAATTTTAGCAGCATTAGAATTAAACCCACCTGAAGGTCGTCCCTGGCCATCGAGCAATAATTGCAGCTGGCTCTTACTTTTTTCAATCTGCTGCTCAGTCACCAAGGCAATCCGATTGTTATCTGCGTCTTGGACCTTGAAGCTCGAAAGTGCATATCTCTGTAATTCCCAAGGTTTTTTCTTTGGAAGAATCTTGACCAAATCCCGTTTTTCCATTTTTTTTAAGATTGTTTGGATTTTACGAATAAATTGTATGTTATTTGTCTTTTCTGTTCCATATAGCCTATCAATTAGGTCCTTCACATTTGGAAAACGCAGGTCTTTTTGGAATGATGCGACACCCTTCGCGAGTTCATATTGGTACTCTCCTTCTCGGAGTCGGATATCGCTGACCTTGTAGTCTTCATTTAAGGTTTCTAGAAGAATTTCTATTTCCTTTGTTGTTAGTATGCGGTCAGGCAACCTGTTGTCTCCTATTCAATAGTTTCAATTGAAATAACATAAATAACCTTTTAGCTTTGAATATATGTTTCAACGATTTTAGGCTTTCAGGTGGCATCTTTCAATATTGTCTATAGAAAAAAGCCGTAAGTTTTTCAACGACCATAAAAGAAGTTGTGGTGGATTAGGTGGCAAGCATTCGGGGGGAGTTGAGCTTAAGCTCGTTATATTTGCCGCGTTCAGGAAAGAGTGATCGAGCTTTCAAGTATAGAGATAGATTGACAATTTTTGTCGACATTTTAAATTGCACACAAACTTCAAAAAATGGAAGAACGAAGACCCAAATTCTGCAGAGTGCAAATCTAAATTATCATCAAGTGACCAAATATCTCAGTTTATTGTTGGATAGCGGATATATCGCGCGAACCGGAGATGGCTATTATCGAGCCACCGTTGAAGGATTACGTTTTGCAAGGACTCTTGAGTCTTTGGGCGTAAGACTAAGATAAAAGCCCTTAATGCGCATTGGCTAGCCCCCTGCAGAAAGCACTTCTCGTTACTTGATCCAATTACCTCAAATCATCAGATTCGCTGAGAGCTTTTTCTAAATAGTTTCATCCTTCTCTCTAAGAAATCTCGCCCTTGTTCTAGGTGTAACTTAAATATATCAAGCATCAATTGTTCCATAACTAGATTGTCGTTTAGGATAGTTATGTGATGCCCCTCACAGAAGAAGAAATTGGATCTACTGCAACCTCTACACCTTCCAAAAAATTTGAATGCCTAGAGGATCTTCCTGGCGTGGGTCCAGCTACTAGCAAAAAACTGCAGGAAATGGGGTTTCACACTATCGAATCTCTCGCTACTGCCACAGCGCGTGAACTCGAACCGGCAGGGATCAGCGAAAAAAAAGCCCTTGACGTCATCCGTCTTGCCCGTGGAAATATCGAACTCGCTTTTACCCGAGCAGATGAACTCCTCAAACAACGCCAAACCATCGACCGTTTAACCACAGGAAGCCAAACACTTGATAATCTCCTAGGCGGCGGTTTAGAGACTCAAACCATTACTGAATTTTACGGTGAATATGGTAGCGGCAAAAGCCAACTCTGTCATCAGCTTTGTGTCAATGTTCAACTTCCTGTTCAACAAGGCGGACTAAATGCTGCTACCCTTTATATTGACACCGAGAACACCTTTCGGACAGAACGTCTTGTCCAAATGGCTCAACATCAAAACTTGGATCCAGAGCAAGTCGCAAAGAATGTTATCGTCGCTGACGCTTACACGAGTGATCATCAGGTTTTTTTGCTTGAGAATGCCGATAAAATCATCAAGGAAAATGATATTCGTCTTATTATTATTGATAGTCTTACTTCCCATTTCCGGAGCGAGTACGTTGGTAGAGAGACTCTAGCGTTGCGCCAACAAAGGCTCAATAAGCACATGCACAAGTTAATTCGTCTAGCCCGCGCCTTTAATGCCGCGGCTGTAGTCACAAATCAAGTCATGGCAAAACCTGATGTCTTTTTTGGTGATGCTGTTCACCCCATCGGTGGTCATGTTGTGGCTCACACTAGCCACACTCGAATTTACCTTCGCAAAGCCTCTCGTGGTCCAGTTCGTATTGCTCGCCTTGTATCTAGCCCTTACCTCCCCGATGGTGAGAGTATCTTTAAGATTACACAGAATGGAATAGAAGAAGTAGAAGAAGACTACCGTAAAGGACGATAGGACAATGAGCTTTCCTCAAGCCCTTACTACCCGATACTTTCAACTGATTAAGAATCGACAATTCACTGAAGCTCAAAGAGAATTGCAGCGTATAAAACAGAAGACCCCCAAAACCACTTGGAATCATGGATACTGTAAAGCTTTGCAAGGCATGCTTCTAGCCCGGAAATCTAATGGCAATCAATACACATTCCTTCAAAACCTTAACATAAATGACAATGCACAGCTTTTGCGATATAAGAAAGAATTTCAGAAACACTTGGAAAGTCGTTTTCACGAAGATTTTGATCGCGGCTTTTTCTCGGCTTGGAATGACTATACGCGATTGCTCATCAAAACATTAGAAGAAGCACAACCTGAAGATAATGAGGGACAAACGCGACTTATCCATTACACTAACTCTAGCCAGCCATCTAAGTAATATTAAAATGAATCTCAAGAGTCTGTAGCCAAGTTAAGGTAAATGTTTGATTTTGATTTGTATTCCCCTGCTGAAAGGTATAGGTTCCAGGAGGTAGCAAAGTCATCTTAGCGACTCCTGAGGTTGTCGTCACATTCTGAACTGGTTGATTCATGTAGTTGTAAGCAACGATCCAAAGATTGCGGCCTTCTGCCAAATCTCCGGTATTGATGTCATAAATTCTCACTGTTGTCAAAGGCATGATCATTGTAACCACTAAAATCCATGATACAATCCATGCAAAGAAGTAAATTCCTATTCCTTGAGTCATCAGTTTGGATGGTTTTTCAATTCTAGCGAAAAACCTCAGCTTGATGAAATAATAGCTGATGATGTAAAAGATCAATGCAAGAGACAATCCTGTGAGTAATGTATAAAGACTCGCTAATTCTCCAGGATTGGAGAAATAGACATATGCAGCGCACAAAAAACCAGCAATTAAGCCAAGCCCAACCCGAATCCAATAGATTGCAGTCAAGGAATCCATAAACTTTCAGCTCATGCAATACGCTTTTTCTTATACATTCAACAGCTTCCAATTTAAGGTTTTGACCTTCTAATACCCCAGTTATATCCTTAAAGCATTCTAACTATATTTTATCTTTAGGTGGAGAATCATGCAGAGAGCATTGACCAGCTTTGAAGTGTCTGCAATCATTTCAGAACTTAAGCCACAATTCGAGCACACTCGCACTCGAATACAGAATATTTACCAACTCAAAGGAAACGCTTTGATTCTAAAACTCCACCAGCCAAGCCATCCCACAACGAGTCTTTTAATTGACCCGGGCAAACGTATGCATTTGACCTCATACCTTCTTGAAAAACCCAAAAGACCTCCATCATTTTGCATGGCTCTCCGCAAATACCTTAGAAATGGTACTATTACCGAGATTAGTCAACACGAGTTTGAACGTATCGTCATCATAAAAGTCAGAACAAAAAATGGAGAATTCAAGTTGATAGCAGAGCTGTTTGCCGATGGTAACATAATACTTGTTGATGATCAGGATCTCATCCAACAAGCACTGATTTTTAAAAGGATGCGTGATCGAAATATCCTGATAGGAGAGCATTTTCAACATGCCCCACCTAGCGGAAAAAATCCTCTAGATATCCGATTGGCTGAGCTTCTTGAATTGAATGAGTTTAAAGAATTGGAGACTGTCCGGGCACTTACGAAGCTGCTAAGCATAAGCGGTCAATATGCCGAAGAACTCCTCCTCCGTGCTGAAGTCGATAAGAACAAGAAAAGTGAATCGCTAGAAAAGGGTGAGCTTGCCAAGATTTTCTCAGCTCTCAACGAAGTCTACTCAACTATCGAAACCAGGCAGTTCGAACCTTGTATAGTTATAGATGAAACCGGAGAATGGATCGATGTGGTCCCCATTCCCTTGAAAAAATACTCAAGATCCAAGTGTCAGAAATTTGCCTCTTTCAATGAGGCTCTAGATGAATATTGGGCTAAAACCTTTGTTGAAGGAGAAATCGTTGGATTATCTGAGATTTTTAAACAGAGGCTGCAGAGACAACAGAGGATTCTCGAAGAACAACAAGCGAGCTCGAGAAAATTAGAACAAGAAGCTAAATGGCTCAGAAGCATAGGAGATAAGATTTACTTGCACTTTCATGAGTTACAGATGTTGTCACAGGGAATTAGGGATATGAAAAGTGAAGGAGAAGCTTGGCAGGAGATTGTATCAAAGGTATTGGAGGAGAAAGAACTTGAAAAAGTACCCTCGCTGTATTTCGAATCTTTAGATACAAAAAACCTGGTTCTCGTTGTCTCGATTGATGGAACCACCTTTTCTCTGAAACTTCGTAGATCCGTTCAGGAAAATGCAGCCACCTATTATAATAAAGCGAAAAAGGCAGAAAAAAAGGCAGAAGGTGCTAAAAAAGCCATGAGAGAAACATTAGGTCGCATCAGCCAATTAAAAATGCAAAAGCAAATTGAGGTTGAAGAAGCTGACCAGCCAATTACAAAGAGGAAAAAGAAGGCTTGGTTTGAGAAGTTCAGATGGTTTCACTCATCGGAGGATATGCTTGTCGTGGGCGGAAAAGACGCCATCACCAATGAAATTTTAGTAAAGAAACACATGGAAACCCATGATTTGATCTTTCACGCTGACATTATTGGCGCTCCATTTGTACTGATAAAGACGGAGGGAAGAGCCCCTACTCATCAGTCAATAACCGAAGCTGCCCAATTGGCAGCTTCGCACTCAAAAGCCTGGAAGGTCAAGTTCAGTGCAATCGACGTATTCTGGGTTCGCCCAGCACAAGTGATCAAAGTTCCTCCCTCCGGAAAGCAACTCCCCAAAGGGACCTTCATGATTAAAGGTAAAAAAAATTATATCAGAAAAACGCCGTTGCGACTTGCCATAGGTCTTGACATTGAAAGAACCCCACCAGTAATGATAGGCGGACCAACGGATGCGGTGAAGAGTAGAACAGAGATTTATGTTGAAATAATCCCTGGAGATTTTACAAGCAACAAACTCGCGAATAGAATTCACCAAATTCTAAGTCAGAAGATTCCTGAAAATCTTCGAAAAGAGTTTCAAAAAAGGAAAATTCAAGCGATACAGGCTTTCATTCCCTATGGGAAGGCAAAAATAATCAAACAGTGAAACACCCTCATCCCGCTTCAACGCAATTGTCACTTTTTAGCACGATCTGGCTCACAATATTTTAATAAATCTTCCCTATTCTCGTATAACCGAGGAATTGCTATGTCAGAGATTGGCCTAAGAACACGAATGCTCGTAAAGGATGTGATGTCAAGTCCAGTTATTACAGTTGACGAAAACGAGCCTGTGGATAGAGTCGCTCAGTTGATGGAGACGCAAAAGCTGGGCTGCATTATCGTAACCGAGAAAACTGGACGCCCAATAGGGATAATTACAGAGAGAGATTTGGTGACCCGCGTTCTTGCAAAAAATAAGCTCCCAAGCAAGCTTGTATCCAAAGATGTTATGACCTCACCGCTAATAACCATAAATCCCGAAGAGACTCTAAGCAATACAGCAAGGCATATGAGCAGATTGAATGTGCGAAGGTTGGGAGTTGTTTATAAAGGCGATCTCGTTGGCATTATTTCCAGCAAAGATGTCTTAGCCATCACCCCCGAGCTTATTGACACAATCCAAGAAAAGGCTCGTATCGAAAGCGGAAATATGGAAGAGCTAGTCGAAAGTTCCTTGTCGGCTGGGTATTGTGATCGCTGTGGTCAATGGTCAAGCCAATTGAAAGATGTTGAGGGTGAATTCCTTTGCGAAGAATGTGCTGAGAGATAGAATTGTTGATTATTCTAGTTCTCTAATTGGAAAACTTCGCTTTCTTGTTGACTCCAAGTTAAAACTAGCCCTAAGAATACGTTTCTCTTTATGTTTGAAATTTTTGGGAGCATGACATATCGTAGAAAACTCTGAATTAATACGATTTGATTGAAATGTGACCTTTATAAGTTGGATTGTAAAAGCAGTTAACACAGTTGGATCTGATGAAATGAAATACGAAGAACTTATGATGGCTGGGGCGACGAAACTGGCAAAGGCTATGACGGAAGCTCAGACAATAAGGCAGAAGAACTTCGGAAAAAGAATCTTTTTTTACGCACCTAGCTTCACCTATTACAAAACAGAGTATTATTGTTCTTCACCAGCAGCTTTTCCCTCGATCTCTATAACAGGGTCATCTTGTTCTTTGAAATGTAAACACTGCAATGGAATTGTGCTGAACACAATGTATCCTGCTCGTTCACCAGAAAGACTTGTTGAGCTTTGCAGGGATTTAAGAAAAAAGGGTGCTGTGGGAGTTCTGATTAGTGGTGGTTGTTCACCAGATGGATCCATGCCTTTTGAGAAATTTTTGGATGCAATGGTGGAAATCAAGCATGATTTGAAACTCTCTCTCATGGTACATACAGGTCTTGTTAGCGGTAATCTGGCAGAGCGGTTGAAGGAAGTGGGAATAGATGCTGCTTTAATCGACATTGTTGGTTCTGAGGAAACGATCAGGGAAATCTATAATCTCAAGGTAACGATAGCTGATTATGAAAGATCGCTTCAAGCATTATTTGATGTAGGCATCCCCACAGTTCCGCACGTTCTAGCGGGTCTTCATTATGGAAAATTGAAAGGCGAGTTTCAAGCCTTGAATATGATCGCAAACTACAACCCATCAGCAGTAATAATAATTGTATTCATGCCAATACGCGGAACTGCAATGGAAAAAGTTGAGCCACCTGATTCATTAACAGTGGGAAAGCTCATTGTAACTGCCCGGTTCTTAATGCAATCTACACCGCTAGTACTGGGATGTATGAGACCAAAAGGAATGCATAGAGCTGAAACAGATGTTCTAGCCATTAAAGCTGGCGTGAATGCTATCGCTTTTCCGAGTGAAAAGGCTATCCAAATCGCTGAATCACTCGGCTATGAAATCTCATTTTCTCCCTCGTGTTGTGCTCAAATCTTCAATGACTTGAGAACTGGAAAATTCAATGAGGGAACATAGCAAGGCTACGTAGGCAAGCTTACTCAACTGCTGGTCTTCCATTGCTATGTTTCCTTTGCAGCCTTGTTCGCACCAGCAAACGCTGATAATCCCACGATTTCACCTTTCACCATGTCCATTGGGATCGCAAATACTATTGTGTTGCTCTGATCATAGCTGATATCTTCCAAGCTTGATAATGTACGCAGATAAAGTGCCCGATTACTCATTTGCTTTACAGCTTTTTCCAAGTTCTCGGCAGCTGTTAATTCACCTTCGCTCTTGATAATCACCGCTCGTTTTTCCCTCTCTGCCTCAGCTTGCCGAGCAATCACCCGCTTCATATCTTCCGGTAGCTCCACATTTTGCAGATTCACAGAAGTAATGTCTACACCCCAATCCTTGGTCTCTCTATCCACAATTTCTGCAATCCTATTTGCAATCTCATCACGCCTCGCTAATAACTCATCCAACTCAACATCTCCAATAACATCTCGCAACGTAGTTTGAGCATACTTCATCACGCTGTTCCACACATTCTGAATATTGACGAGACTGTCCTTTGTACTCACTACTTTCATGAACACCACGGCATCAACACTTACACTGATATTATCCCTAGTCATTACTTCCTGTCGTGAAACATCCAGAGTAATTATTCGCTTGTCTTGCTTGAGAAAAGTTTCTGCGAAAGGCCATTTGAAGAAAAAGCCTGGTCCTACTAGCCTTTGAAACTTCCCAAACCTTAACACGATTGCTTCCTCCCATTCTTTATTAATGGCTACGCAACCAGGTAGGAATGCTAAGGAGACAAAAGCAACAACCGCAAATATGGCTGATGAAACATTTGGGAATGCAAAAATAGCAAGGCTTACGAATATCAAAAATATAATCACAAAAAACGCAAACGGAGTAGGAGAACCTGAATACTTGCTTTTCCTCGCTGAACTCTCTGATGTATCTATTTCATTCATTCTTTAGCGCTCACCTCCTTATGACAACCTATTTACAGCATGCATAGCTTGTGCATCTTTACTTTTATTCAAACTGCAAATTTATCCTTTTTCAGCGAATGCTAAGGATGTAAATTTTAGCGAATGGATAATCATAGGAAAAGTTTACTTGCATGAGCGTGGAAGTTTACAAAATAGGCAATCTTTTAAAACACTAGTCCTTAAAATAATGCTTCAACACAAGAGGTGAAACGAAAACATGGTTAAAGTAAAAGATGCTGAAGTGCCTGAAGGGCTAATTTATTCAAAAGATTTTGAATGGGTAAAAGCTGAAGGTGCCAAAGTCCGAATTGGGATAACAGACTATGCTCAAAAACAGCTTCGAGAAATAGTTTATGTCGAGCTCCCTGCAGAAGGGGATACAATAACGCAAAACGAACCTTATGGTACTGTAGAATCCGTTAAGGCGGTCTCTGATCTTGTAGCGCCCCTAAGCGGTACAATCGAACAAGTAAACACTGAAGTACAAGACAAGCCTGAACTTCTAAATGAAGACCCCTACAACAAAGGTTGGCTTCTCGTAATTGCGCCCAGCAATATGGAGGAGCAAAAAAACCTAATGGATCATCCGCAAGCAGTGGAATGGCACAAAGGTCTCTCAGAAGATTAGTCAATGCTCTGGAAAGGTGGCATTGGCTTACGCCAAGCATGCATGCTAGAACGAAGTGTCAATCCAATATCTTCAGGCATGCATGTCATACCCTTTATACATTTTTCTAGGCTAGAATGCTGGAAGCATTGAACGCTCAGTGTTCTTTTGGCATCATCTGAAGTTCTTTGAAAGTGAAGACAGGCCCATCTTTGCATACGAACTTATTTCCTATATTGCACCTTCCACATTTTCCGATGCCACACTTCATTCTCATTTCAAGAGACAAGAAGGTTTCATCAGGAGAGAAGCCAAGTTCGCTAACAACTGGCATTGTAAACTTTATCATTATAGGAGGACCGCAGATAATCGCGATTGCGTTATCTGAACTTGGGGCAACTTCTTTGACAACAGCAGGGACAAAACCAACCAGCCCAGTCCAGCCAGGAACTGCTTGATCTATGGTCACATTAAGGTCAATGTCATCTCTCTGTCCCCAAGTCTTAAGGTCATATTTGTATATGAGTTCCCCTGGGTTGCGGGCTCCGTAGATAACCGTCAGGTCTTTGAATCTATCTCTATTAGTCTTATGAAGAATGAAGTTGGTAAGAGATCTCAGTGTTGTGAAGGCGAATCCTCCTCCGATAATAACAACATTTCGTCCCTCCATTGCTTCTAATGGAAATCCGTTGCCAAATGGTCCTCTAACCCCTATGATCGTGCCCTCTTCACTGTTGTGCAGAGCTGTTGTCACTACCCCAACCTTTTTCACAGTAAATTGGATATAGCCTTGGTCGGTTGGAGATGAGGCTATGCCTATGGGGCACTCGCCAGCACCAAAGACAGAGATTTCTGCGAACTGACCACATCTATACCTGAAGTTCTTTAGAGCTTCTGGATCTGTGAAAACAAGCTCGAAAGTTTTTATATCGTTTGCATCGTTTTCCGTTGTAATCCTTCTGATGACTGTAGGATTTGGAATATAAGGATTATTCATCTTTTTCTCTCCATATGTCTGTCGAAATTGCCTCAACTACTTCTCTAATATCAAAGTTCACTGGACATTCTTGAACGCATCTTCCACAACCCACGCAGAAGTTTTCGCCATAATTTTTTGGGAAGTAGTTAAACTTGTGCATTATCCTCTGTCTCATCCTCTCCTTTCCCGAAGGGCGAGGATTGTACCCAGAACCTTGTAGAGTGAAGCAGGAAAACTGACACGAATCCCAGATTCTAACTCTTTTCCATTTGGTCGTGGCTTCATCTAAGATGTCGAAACAGCAGCAGGTAGGACAAAGGTATGTACAGACTCCGCAACCTAGGCATTTTTCATGTATCAGATCCCACTGCTTGTTGTCAAACATTCCATCTAGCTTCTTGCTCACACCTTCAACGGAGACCTTGGACTTGATGGCTTTCTCGACATTTCTGGACAAGCTCCTTACCTTGTCTATGTCACCATTTTCTGCATCCTTCAACCAGGGGAGTTTTTTAATGAGCTTCTCACCCCTTTCCGTAACAGTCTCAATCAGATACTTGTCATTTATATCTTGAAGAAGTAAGTCCATCCCTTCCTTTCCGAAAGGGGCTCCTCCCATGGAGGTACAAAAACATGTGCTCAGAGGACGATTACATGCTAAGCCAATTATGGTTGTGTTTCTTCTCTTCTCTAGATAGTATAAGTCCTTATATTCACCAGATGAAAAGAACTTGTCAAGCAACAAGAAGCCTTTCGCATCGCAGGGGCGAATGCCCAACAACACGATATCTCTCTTCAAAACTGGGGCTTTTTCTATCTCTACTCCCTGCTTGTTTATCTCATAAGTGAATAGAATTTCAGTTTGGGGGAAAAAAACCTCCTTGGGAGACTTTTTTGTATTCTGGAAGTCTAGGAAAGCTTCATTTCCAGATGAGACTCTCTCAAAAAAGACGAGATTTTCCTTCTTAACTGGTGTAAAAACCTCGTACTCTTTGTTTAATTCTTGGATGAGTGTGGGGATTTTATTTTTTCCTATAACTTTCCACACCATCTGAAACACAACCATTTACTTGATGAACTCCTGAGAGTCATCTATTTTGAACTCTCCTAGGGGGGGAATCTTTTCAAGGCTCAGGCCTGCCGTGTAGTCATATCTCTCTTTCATGATCTTCTCGGTCTTCTTCACGACTTCCCTCAAGTTTATATTCATTGGGCAGGCTCGGCTGCAGGCTCCACAGTCAACACATCTCCCAGCTACATGGAATGCCCGAACTAGGTGGTAGATCATCGTATCTGAGAGGTCGTTCGTTTTGCCGAACCAGATAGGCATTGTCTGGTCGACGAAGCATGTCTTACAGTAACAGAGAGGACAAACCTCTCTGCAAGCATAACATCTGATGCACTTGTCCAACTCTTCCTTGAAATGCTCCCATCTTTCCTTAGCAGGCTTGGCCTCAAGATCTGCAATTTCTCCAAACTCATCTACCTCCGCTTCAGACACTTTTTCGCCTGTAAATACATCGTAAATGGGAGGATTTCTATGTCTGCAAGTTAGACATGAGTTACATATGAAATCCTTTTTTGGAAAGACAAGCTCGAATCCTTCTCCTTTGAGTCGTATCTGCTCATCCTCAATGGTGGCTTCTAAGAGCTCTCTACCATCAAGTTTTGCCTTTACTTTTTTCTTGTCGATGAGTCCGAGACATGGGGCGCCGATGATTACAACCTTCTCCTTATCGATTTGCTTTTCAAAAATACAAACTGCTATTGAGCGTGCATCGCAACCTTTTGCTACTACGCCAACGTTTTCCTTTCTGCTTAACAAGTATTTGGATAGATTGGCGTCGCAATTCTCGTTCCACACAAGTTTTCGAACGTCCTCCGCTTTGTCTACGAAGCAGGGAGTGGTGCGAAGTGGTAGAGTGCCCCGTTCGTATCCAACTATTAGATCTACTTTCTTCTCACTAAGAAGCTTCTTGGCAGCTTCTCTTATTGAGTTTTCAACATTATGCATGCGATACTTACCTCTTCACCAATCGTTCAGCAGGCCCCAAGGCTTTCACCTTCTCCACCACTTCCTTTACAACAGTTGCAAACTTTTCTCCTTCAGCGGCGGAGACCCATGAGAAATTTAGCCTTCCTGATTCAATTCCAAGATATTCCAGTAGATCCTTCAGGACAGCGAATCTCCTTCGGGCTACAAGGTTTCCGCTAATGTAATGGCAGTCACCTGGATGGCACCCTGAAACTAGAACCCCATCCCAACCGCGCTGAAGAGCTTTTATTATGAAGTATGGGTTGACCCTTCCGGAGCAGGGGACTCGAACGACCCTTATGTTAGGGGGATATTGCATCCTGCTTATTCCAGCAAGGTCAGCTCCAGCGTAGCTACACCAGTTGCATAGGAAAGCTAGTATTTTTGGGGTCCATTCTTTCTCAGCGGGTTTCATTTCTGGTCACCTCAATGTATTGATAATCAAGTTCATTTGCATGTCAGTGAAGCCCTTGAGGTCTATTGCTGAACACCTGCAGGTAGCAGCGCAAGCTCCACATCCCTTGCAGAGGGCGCTGTTCACCTTTGCTACTTTTCCCCTCTTGGTTTCTTCGATTTCTATGGCGTTGTAAGCACATACTAGCATGCAGAGCTCGCACGCTGTACATCTGTTCGGGTTGACCGTGGCGATGATTCCCTCAGCTTCGATGGTGTCTTTCGTCAACAATGTACATGCTCTTGATACTGCAGCTTTCGCTTGAGAGATGCTTTCTTCTATGGGTTTTGGTGAGTGAGCCATCCCGCACACAAAGATACCTTCAGTAGCGAAGTCAACGGGTCGAAGCTTTGCATGCGCCTCTAAAAAGAAGCCGTCCTCGTTCAAAGGAACTTTTAACATTTTGGCTAGAGTCCCGTTTTCTTGGGGTGGAATAACCGCTGCGCTCAGGACGAGGAGGTCTGCGTCTATGATTATGTCTTCTTGGATGATTGGTTCGAAAACTGATACCTGCAAGTCTTCTTTTCCTTCCGACTTGATCTTGGCAAGCTTTGGCTTGTTTTCCTCCTCGTAGCGTATGAAGATCACTCCCGCCTCTCGAGCCCTTTTATAGTCTTCTTCCATAATACCGTAGGTTCTTATATCTCGAAACAGGACATACACGTTAGCCTCTGGGTCTTTCTCCTTTACCTTCAAGGAGTTTTTCACAGCTTCCCCACAACACATTCTGCTGCAGTATGGATGTTCATCATTCCTTGACCCCACGCACTGGATCATCACCACGTTACCAAATTTTTCGTCAGCAGCAACTGTGATTCTGTTCTCCAATTCTAGTTGCGTCAACACGCGGTGATCTTTTCCATAGAGGTACTCGTTCGGATGATATTCTTCCCCTCCAGTGGCCACGATTATTATTCCGTGCTCTAGCTCTCTCTTCACTTCGCTCCCTGAGTCAAGGGTCACTGTGGTCTTGAAATTCCCTACATATCCGGAGACGTTCTCCACCTTTGAATTGAGAAAGACCTTGATTAGCTCATTGGAGTATACGTTGTCAATCATAGCTCTTAGGTACTCCTGGGTATCGTCGTTTTCTAGTGTGTAGTGTATCTTTCTGAGGAATCCCCCAAGCTCCTTGTTTTTCTCTATCAAGTCGACTTCAAATCCTTGCTTCGCAAGAGCTAGAGCTGCAGTTATTCCTGCCAATCCTCCTCCAATGACAAGACCTCGGCGGGTGACGCCTAGAGCAACTCTTTCCAAGGGTTCTATCTCTCGGGCCTTTGCCACCGCCATCCTCATTAGGTCTTTCGCTTTCTCAGTTGCAGCTTTATGATCATGCATGTGCACCCATGAACACTGATCACGGATGTTCGCCATCTCGAATAGATATCTATTTAATCCGGCTTCCTTGATCGTTTCTTGAAATAGTGGTTCGTGGGTTCGTGGTGAACATGAGGCCACTATGACTCGATTTAGTCCGTACTCTTGAATTCTGTTCTTGACTATCTCTTGCGTGTCCGAGGAACATGTATATAGGTTGTCGCAGGCATGAACGACATTTGGAAGAGTTTGAGCATACTCAACAACGCTTGGAACATCAATGACTCCTCCTATGTTGATGCCGCAATGGCAAATGAAAACTCCTATTCTAGGCGGCTGTCCCCTGACATCCCGCTCTTTTGGATACTCCTTCTTCTTGACAAGAGTCCCTCGAGCAGAAGCCAGCAATTCACCCACACCTGTTGAAGCAGCACTAGCCTGAGTAACGGTTTCAGGAATATCTTTGGGCGAGGACGCTACACCACAGACAAATATTCCAGGCTTTGACGTACTTATAGGAGTGAAAGTCTGAGTCTTGAAGAAGCCGAATTTGTCGAGTTCGACTCCCAGCTTCTCAGCTAACTCCTTATTACTCTCAGATGGTTTGATGCCTACTGTAAGAACAACTAGGTTGAACTCTTCTTGTATGAGTTTTCCATCTTCCGGTTCATACTTTATTTTCAGATTTCGCGTTTCTGGCACTTCTTCTATAGAGGAAACTCTGCACCTAACGAATCTCACACCGTATTCATTCTCTGCTCTTTCGATGTACTTGTCGAAGTCCTTTCCATAAGCCCTGACATCCATGAGGAATATTGTGGGCTCGATTTGATTCATATGCTCCTTTGCTATCACAGCTTCCTTCGTAGCGTACATGCAACAGACCGAGGAACAATAATCAGTTCCACATGTTGCATCTCGAGAACCTACACATTGTATGAACGCGATCTTTCGCGGGATGTCACCATCTGATGGACGAAGAACCAAACCAGCATGGGGACCACTGGCGCTGAGGAGACGCTCAAACTCTATGCTCGAGACAACATTCAGGTGTCGCCCGTAACCATATTCTGTCTTAAGACTCGGATCGAATTCGTCAAATCCTGTTGCGAGAATTATCGATCCGACATCAAGCTGGAGTTCTTCGTCTTTTTGATCATACCTAATCGCCCCCGCTTTACATACTTCCTCACATATACCACAGCCCAAGCATTTTTCCTTGTTGATGATGTAAATCAGGGGCACTGCTTGGGGATATCTGACATAGACAGCTCCTCCCTTCGACAAGCCTTCATTAAATTTGTCTAACGCTTCGACTGGACATTTTTGTGCACAAACCCCACAACCAGTGCACTTGTCCTCGTCGACACGCCTTGATCTCCTCGTTAGTGTTGCTTTGAAATGCCCTGCCTTTCCCTCAACATGTTTTAAATTCGCATTCGTTAATAGGCTGATGTTCTGGTGCCGACCTGCAGCAACAAGCTTAGGCGCGAGAATGCACATGGCACAGTCGTTGGTCGGGAAGGTCTTATCGAGTTGAGCCATTGTTCCACCTATGCTAGGCAAGGAATCAACAAGGTAGACTTTGAAGTTAGAGTCTGCTAGGTCCAGTGATGCTTGGACTCCAGCAACTCCGCCACCGATTACCATCACAGACCCGAGTTTGTCCACTGTAGTCACCTCTTTAACACTGAATAGATTGGAGTCATGTCCTCTATTTTGTCGACGGTGACTAAGCCTCTGCGTCTTAGGAGCACTACGTGGTCCAACACATGTTTGCTGCTTAAGTTCAGACGTTTAGATAATTGTTTGATTGACGTTGGTTCCTTCTCTAGTATGAGATAGATTCTGTTGCGTATGTATTCGGCTGTTAGAGCATCATCCATTTTCCTATCAAATTCTTCCTGTGATATCTCCTCTCCATAGACATTTCCTTCTTCGATTATTTTTCTCTCTCTGGCAACGAGTGCTCGCAACCTAAAATCTTCCACAGCCTCCTTGGCTGCTTGTATACCTTCCCACTTCGATAGATCCAGTTTTTCTTGCCGCAATGGGGAGGGGCCAAGAACCTTGATCTGGTTGGTAAAATTTTCTACGACTTCTGCGAATCGAGCCCCCTCCGATGCGGAGACCCATTCCACATGAAGACGCTCTGCTAGGCCTAATGGAGCTATCAGCTTCTTCAGCATCTTTATCTTCCGTTCAGCCTCATAGTTCCCAGTCATGTAGTGGCAATCACCTGGATGGCAGCCCATGATAATGACACCGTCAGCGCCATTTGCAAGTGCTTCTAGAGGCAAAACTGGATCTATTCTTCCAGTGCACATCACTCTGATAATCCTTAGGTTAGGGGGATATTGAATTCGGCTAATGCCTGCCAGATCAGCTCCAGCATAGGAGCACCAGTTGCAGAGGAAACCCAATATTTTTGGATTGAACTTCAAGCGGTTATCCTCCCTAACAGGGCCCTTGTTTGGGAAGTGATCTGTTCATCGGTGAAGTGAGGAGTAATAATAGCCCTTTCAGGACAACTTGCAGCGCAGAGTCCGCAGCCTTTACAGAGTACTGCTGTTACCGTTGCTACACCCACATCATTTTTTGTGATAGCACCATAGGGACAAAGTATGATGCAAGTCCCGCACCCTGTGCACATTTTCTCATCGATCAAGGCAACGATTCCTTCGGCCTCAATTTTTGTCTTTGTTAGAATTGTGGCTGCCCTTGAAGCCGCAGCATAAGCTTGGGATATGCTTTCTTCAATGGATTTCGGGGCGTGAGCCATTCCGCAGACGAAAATTCCCTCGGTGGTGAAATCAACCGGACGCAACTTTGCGTGCGCTTCTAAGAAGAAGCCATCTTCATTTAGGGGAACTTTTAACATTTTTGCTAGAATTTTGTTTCCGTCAGGCGGAACTATGGCAGCGCTTAGCACTACCAGATCAGCATCGATTGAAATTTGTTCACCAATTATAGGCTCATAGACTGAGACGCTTAGGCTCTCTCTTCCATTTTCTGATTTTTTAATAACCTCAGGTTTCTTGTTCTCGTTATAACGGATGAAGATAATCCCAAGTTCCCGCGCTTTTTCGTAGTAGGTCTCAGCAAATCCATAAGTCCTCATATCTCGATAAAGTATAAACACCTCGGTTGTGGGGCTTTTCTCCTTAATCTTTAGGGCGTTCTTGATGGCCTCACCGCAACAAACCCGACTGCAATATGGATGGGAATTATCCCGAGAACCGACACATTGGATTATTACCACGGAATTTAGTCTAGTACTGATGGTAGTCGTCGAAAGACGATCTTCTAATTCCGACTGGGTGATTATCCTTGGGTCCATACTGTATTGATATTCTTTTGGTCTATATTCCTCACCACCAGTAGCTACGATTATGATTCCATGATCTAACTCACTCTTTTCCGAGGCGTGAGCTATGGTGGTTCTGAAATTTCCCACATAACCGGAAATTTCTTCAATATTAACTCCTTGGAAAGTGTGAATCAGATGGTTATCCTTAACTTTTCTTATTAATTCTTTCAAGAATCTTTGTGGGTCCTCTCCTTCGAGTGTATTGTGAATGTTGCGTAGAAATCCACCAAGCGCTTTTTCTTTCTCAATGAGGTAAGTCTCAAAGCCTTGCTCAGCCAACGCCAGCGCTGCTATCATCCCGGACAATCCACCACCAATAATAAGACCCCTTGGAATAACGTCCAGAAGTATTCTATCCAAGGGATTAAGCTTTGCAGCTTTCGCCACTGCCATTCTAACTAAATCTTTGGCTTTCTCCGTCGCGGCTTCGTGTTCAAACATGTGCACCCATGAACATTGGTCACGGATATTCGCCATTTCGAAGAGATAGCTATTCAGCCCAGCTTCCCTTATCGTTTCTTGGAAGAGTGGTTCATGGGTGCGAGGAGAGCATGAGGCAACAATAACCCTGTTGAGGTTATGTTCTTTGATTTCATTTTTGATTATCTCTTGGGTGTCTGATGAACAGGTATAGAGATTTTCGCAAGCATAAACAACGTTTGGAAGAGTTTGAGCATACGCAACAACACTTGGAACATCGACAACTCCTCCGATGTTAATACCGCAGTGACATACGAAAACTCCTATTCTCGGAGGTTGACCCTTAACATCTAGCTCTCTTGGAAACTTCTTCTTCTTTATCAACGTTCCTCTAACAGAAAACAATAATTTACCAACACTCGCTGCAGCAGCACTGGCCTGAGTTACAGTTTGAGGGATGTCCTTGGGGGAGGAAAACATGCCGCAGACAAAAACTCCAGGTTTGGAGGTTTCGATAGGATAGAAAGTTCGGGTTTTGCAGAACCCATACTTATTCAATTCAACGCCTAAGTTTTTGGCCAGTTTTTCAACTGTTTCAGATGGGGCGAAACCGACTGAAAGAACCACCAGGTCGAAATTTTCTTCGTGTTGTGTTCCATCTTCGGTCTCGTACCTTATCTTCAGGCTTTGGGTTTTAGATATTTCCTTCACTTCTGACACCCTGCATCTGGCAAATCTGACTCCGTACTTGTTCCTTGCTCTCTCAATATATTTGTCAAAGTCCTTCCCATGAGCTCGTAGGTCCATGTAGAAAATTGTGGGTTCGATCTGGCTCATGTGTTCTCGGGCTATCACCGCTTCCTTTGTAGCATACATGCAGCAGACTGATGAGCAGTATCCGTTTCCACAGGTGACATCTCTAGAACCAATACATTGTAAGAAAGCAATCTTTTTGGGTATCTCCCCGTCTGATGGACGCTGGACACGTCCCATGAAAGGTCCAGAGGCACTTAAGATACGCTCGAACTCGATACTTGTGACCACGTTGGGATATCTTCCATAGCCATACTCGCTTTTCAGTTTTGCATCAAACTCTCTGATGCCTGGAGCTAGAATGATTGCACCAACATTCAACGTAACTTCCTTTTCTTGCTCCAAGTAGCTTATGGCGTCGGCCAAGCAAACGTTTTTGCAGAGGCCACAACCTACACACTTCTCCCTGTCGATCATATACGCCAAAGGAACAGCCTGCGGATAGCTGATGTGAATCGCAGTTCTGTCTCTCAAACCTTTGTTGAAGCTGTCTATGGCGTCGACTGGACAGAACTTGGCACACAGCCCGCATCCTGTGCACTTGGCGATGTCAACATATCGTGGTTGTTGCTTCACTGAGACGTTAAAGTTGCCTGCCCTCCCAGAAATCTTGGTGACCTCGGAGCAAGTCAAAACCTCGACATTCAAGTGCCTTCCACACTGTACAAGCTTTGGAGACAGAATGCACATGGAACAGTCATTAGTTGGGAAGGTTTTGTCTAATTGTGCCATGACTCCTCCTATAGCTGAGGAGTTATCCACTACATAGACTTTGAAACCAGACTCGGCTAGGTCAAGAGCAGTCTGTATCCCTCCAATTCCTCCTCCTACAACCAACACCGAACCCACTTTTCTTCCTTTAGAAACAGTATCTTGCGAGTTCATGTTTGCCATCCTTAGTGTTGTTGATTTCATCTCTCATCCTCCAGCTCTTCGATATTTGGGGCTGTTTCCTTCAACTCCCACGAAGAGGACTAACCCTTCGTGCTCTAGAGAGACTACATTTCTCAGCACTTCCCTGGGAGAAGCACCAACTCTCTGAGCTATCTCCCTGATAGAGAGAGCTTCTCCTTGCATGGACTGTAGGATTCTCCTTTTCGAAAACTCTTTTTCAATAATCTGGAGCATTAACTGGTCGAACTCTTTTTGTGACACCTTCTCCTCGAAAACATTCGCACTATCTACAAGCTCCATTTCTCTGCCTACAAGCCATCTAAGTTTCTCTTGAGCGAGAGCCTCCTTAGCCGCAACTAAGCGCTTCTTTAGCTGGTGCAGCTCCAAGTGCGTTTCGTTGCCAAGCGAACCCAACTTCCTTATTCTTTCTGTGAAATCTTTCACCAAAGCTGCAAAATGCTCACCCTCAGCCGCGGACACCCAATCAATTAGCAGTCGATCAGGGGATAATCCTGTGCTCTTCAAGACATTTTTTGTCGTCTTCATTCTCTTTTCTGTGTAGTAGTTTCCGGTCATGTAATGGCAGTCGCCAAGATGACAGCCTAAAACCATCACACCATCTAGCCCTCTGATGAACGCTTCGAGAACGATGGTCGGGTCAACCCTTGCTGAGCACATTACTCTGATGATCCTAACATTTGGTGGATACTGGAAACGACTAACTCCTGCCAAGTCTGCACCAGCATAGGAGCACCAATTGCAGAGGAATCCAAGAACATCAGGTTCAAAACCTTCTTGGGAGATCAAGATTTCACCTCAGCTAATGCAGCTATTTGCGCGAGGAGTTGCTCATCTGTGAAGTGTTGCATAGAGATTGCCATCTGAGGACAGCCAGCTCCACATGCTCCACAACCTTTACATGAAGCGGCTATCACTTTGGCTTTTCTTCCCTTCTTAGTTTCTTCGATCCGTATTGCTGCGAAAGGGCATGTTAGCTCGCACAAACCACAGCCTGAGCATATTTCCTCGTCAACTAAGGCGTTTAGCGCTTCAGTGTGTAGTCTCTTGAGAGACATTGGAATTGAGGCTCTTGAGGCTGCACCATAAGCCTGCGAAATGCTCTCTCCGACATCAGCAGGCCAGTGCGCACTGCCGCATACAAAGACACCATCTGTGGCAAAGTCAACTGGTCTTAGTTTCACGTGGGCTTCGAGGAAGAACCCGCTTGGTCCCAAGGGAACCTTCAGTTTCTGCGATAGCTCTTTTGCGTCTTCATGCTGAATTAGAGGTGTTGACAACACGACTAGGTCAGCGCTAATCTCAATCTGCTTATTAATGAGCGAGTGATAAACATTAACATTTAATTTTCCGTTCTCTCCAAGAGAAACTTCCGGTGGCTTTTCTGGAAGATATTTGATGAATTTCACACCTTTCTCTTGAACCTCTCTGTAATATTTCTCATATTCTTGTCCATAAGTCTGAAGGTCTCGGTAAAAGATATGAATATTAGCGTCAGGATATGACTCTCTGATAAGCTTAGAATTTTTCAAAGCAGTCATACAGCATATTCTGGAGCAGTAACTTCTACCCTCCTGTCTAGATCCTACGCATTGAATCATGACAACTCTTTTTAGATTCTGTAATCGCCCCTTCTTCAGCAGCTGTTCTAGCTGAAGTTGGGTTATTACGTTGTCGAATTTCTTGTATCCGTACATGCCAACAGGCTCAAAATCGGTGGCTCCTGTAGCTACAATGATAGTCCCTACTTCGAAGTTAACTGTCTTTTCGTCTCCTTTCTGAATTGCGACTTCAAAGTTTCCAATGAAACCTTTGACTTCCTTTACGACGGATGATGTTAGTATTTCTATATTTTTGCTCGCCTTAGCCTCGTTGACTAACTGATTAAGGACTTCGGAGGCATTTCGCATGGTTGGGTACAATTTGTGCAAGTATCTGAGCATTCCCCCCATTTTAGCTTCTTTTTCAACGATATAGACGCTAAAGCCTTGATTCGCTAAGCAGAGGGCAGTCGTTATGCCCGCTATACCGCCGCCGACAACTAAAGCTGAAGGAATGACATCAATTTCTGTCTCCTCTTGCGGATGAAGTAAGCTAGCCTTAGCCACCGCCATTCTTACAAGATCCTTTGCCTTCTCAGTGGCGGCTTCAGGATCTTTCATGTGCACCCAAGAACATTGGTCGCGGATGTTGGCCATCTCGAAGAGATACTTGTTCAGACCAACTTCTGTACATGTGGCTCTAAACAACGATTCGTGAGTCCTGGGTGTGCAGGAGGCCACAATGACCCTGTCAAGATGATGTTCCTGTATTCCCTCTTTAATCTTGCTTAATCCTTCCGATGAGCATGTGTAGAGATTTTCCTCAGCGTAAACTACATTTGGCAGCTTTTTGGCGTATTGGACGACTTCCGGTACTTTAATCACACCGCCTATGTTTATACCACAATGGCAGATGAAAACACCAATTTTTGGCGTCTCGATCCTTCTGTGTTCCAACTGTTAGCCCTCCCTGCGAGCCGTCAGAGTTATTACTTCAACAGCTCTCGCAGCTGCTCCGCTGGCTTGGGCAACTGACTCAGGAATGTCTTTCGGACCTTGACAACATCCGCAAGTGAAAATGCCTGGAATATTTGAGTCGACTGGCACCAAAGATGCATCTTCAGCTTTGAAGAATCCATATTCATCAAGTTTTACTCTGAGCTTCTCGCTTAGCTTATTGTTAGATTCCCTAGGAATAAAAGCAGGGCAGAGAACTACCATATCCACTTCAAGTCTTCTTACTTCTCCCCTTACAGTATGTTCGCAAAAAATTATGAGGTCCTTTGTTGTTGGATCCTCTATAATCTCGCCAGGACGACCTCTTATGTATAGGACGCCCCAGTTTTCTTTGGCTCTGTTGATGAATTCTTGGAAGCCCTTTCCGGAGGCTCTGAGGTCTAAGTAGAATATGAAGACTTCTGATTTGGGTTTGTGTTCTTTTATTAGTATGGCTTCCTTTGTTGCATACATACAACATGCGCTAGAGCAGTATGAGACACCTCTTCCTAAACCCCTTGAGCCTACACACTGTATGAAAGCAACTTTGTCGGGGATTTTTCCGTCAGATGGTCTTGTTACATGGCCTCCGGTTGGACCTGAGGCGTTAGCTAGACGCTCAAGTTCCAGAGATGTTATTACATTCTTATATCGTCCATAACCATACTCGTTGATTACAGACGGATTAAGTAGGCTAAAACCTGTAGCGACAATGATGGCGGAGACATTTAGGTTAATCTTCTCTGGTTTTTGGTCGAAGTCTACAGCTTCGGCCTGACAAAGCTTTTGACAAATTTTACATACCGAACGTGTAAAGTATAAGCAGCTGTCTTTGTCGATAGTTGTAACACGAGGTACGGCTTGTGGGAGTGGCATATAGATAGCCTTCCTATCTCCTAGAAGCATATCAAATTCGTTAGGTACTATAATAGGACACTTCTGTGAACACGTGCCACAACCAGTACATTTAGCTTCATCAACAAATCGAGGTTTCCTCGTAATTTCAACGGTGAAATTTCCTGCTGATCCTCTGACCTTCTCTACTTCGGAATAAGTGAGCAATGTGATGTTTGGGTGGCGATAACATTCGATCATTTTTGGGGCAAGTATGCAAATTGAACAATCCAGTGTTGGAAATGTTTTGTCTAATTGTGCCATCCTTCCGCCTATGCTTGGAGTTTCCTCTACAAGATAAACCCTAAACCCACGGTCGGCTAGGTCTAAAGCTGCTTGTATCCCAGCAACACCGCCGCCAATGACTAGAACAGAACCGCTCTCTTTCAAGGGAATTTCACTCTCGCTCCATTTAAATAGCGATTAATAGAAATAGCAGCTCTCTTACCAGCATCGATTGCCTCAACCACACTCGCTGGTCCAGACACCACATCTCCGCCAGCAAATACTCCGGGCAGACTTGTTTCCAAAGTAATCGGATCTACCTCAATGGTGTTCCACTCAGTAACTTTGATTTCATTAGGAAGAAAGGAAGTATCTGGTGACTCACCAATGGCTATGATGGCTGTGTCTAATTCTATAGTGAACTCCGAGCCCTCGATTGGTATCGGTCGTCTTCTGCCACTTTCGTCAGGAGATCCCAGCTTCATTCGAATGCACTCCGCGCCAACAACCTGTTTATTCTTACCTAGGATTTTTCTCGGTGTTAACAAGAAATGGATCTCTACACCACTCCTTTCCGCTTCTTCTACTTCTAATGGATTTGCGGGCATTTCTTCCCGAGATCTTCGATATAGAATGTTTACTTTTTTTGCCCCCAATCGCTGGGCGGTTCTCGCTGCATCCATAGCAGTGTTACCACCACCAACAATTCCAACTTTTTCTCCAAGTCTAGGTTGCTTATGCAGGTTGACTTGACGCAGCAAACCAAGGGCATGTACGACGCCTTCCATATCTTCGCCTTCGATGCGAAGCTTCCTACTTCTGTGAGCACCAGTGGCAATGAAAATTGCAGTGTATCTCTCTTCTCCCAATAGATCGTTGAATAGCAAAGCTTTGCCAATAGCTGTGTTGGTTCTAATCTCCACTCCTAGATCTTTTATGTGCTCTATTTCCGCATCTAAAACTTCCTTTGGCAACCGGTATTCTGGTATTCCTACTCTTAGCATTCCTCCAGGTTCAGACAGCGCCTCAAAAACTGTAACTATAAACCCCCTCCTAACTAATTCCCAAGCTGCTGTCAGTCCTGCTGGACCAGAACCGATTATGGCTATTTTATCTTTGGTCGTCTTGGGCGAGGGTGCTACTTCTTTTCTCTTGTAATCCATAATATGACGTTGAAGAGCATCTAAGATAGCGGTATCAAACTTATCGCGTTTAGGTTCCTCTTCACCTGGGCGAAGGCAAAGCCAAGTGTAAACTAGAGATAAGGGGATTTCTTCTCTTAGAATCTCCAGAATTTCCTGAAGCTTACTAGGAACATCTTGCAAGTAGCCTTGTTCAATAACCATCTCTCTTAATGATAAGAAGATTTCGGGGAGCTTCAACCCATGAGGACATCTACTATGGCATCGATAGCACATCATGCATAACCAAAGGTCTGTTTCGGTTGAAACGTTCGCGAATTCAAGAAAAAGCTTATTGAAAAAGACTCTTGGATTGAAATGTCTTGGAAAAATCCTTACAACTGGACAGGATCCAGTGCAGGCTCCACATTCATCACAATATGCCAACTTCTTAGCATCTAATGATCTTTTGGAAAGTTCCTTCAAAATCCTTACTGTTTGAGGACCTCCTTGGGGAAAACGCGACATCTTGTCGCTCATCGATCCGAGAAACCCCCATAATTCGTCATCATTCCTAGATTTCCTAGATAGAAAGTGCTCAGGCTGTTCCCTCCGCTGTCAATAGCTTGAATCTCCTAAGTTTTTTCCTCAAAAGTCTTCTCTCCAGCCAATTCCGAGAGTCTTTTCTCAGCTCTAGTCCTCTTCGCTTTGGCAAAGGAGACAACCTTATTCAATATCGTTGTCCTTTCCAGCCTCTCATCCATATCTCCCATGGGGGTCTCCCGAATATGGCCCTTATGAAAGGCTTCATCGTAGATCTCAACGCCAACCTTTGTCCTCAAAAGGACTGTAGTGTATCCATCAGGCGACCCAAGACCTCCAACCGAGATATCCGCATACTCATTGCTGAAATCGTGGCATGCTAAACATGCTGGACGGGCAATTTCATGTATCTCATCTAATGGTACATGGATTGTCGTGTCGTTGGTAAGGGTGATTATGAAGTCGTCCTTGATGTTTATTTTGACAACATTCTCTAGATTAACGGCAAGCTTCTTCTCAAGTCTTTTTCTCGCCACATGATTAAAAGAAAAATTCTCTACGCAAAACAATCCTATTGTATATTTTATGAGGTGGGCCGGAAGGACCCCTAGGCATTGCATCTTTCGAATCGCATTGATCTGACAGGGAGTTCCAACAATGGCCATATCCTGCAAGTATTCTTTTTCTAAGCTCTTTACGGTGGACAAAATTGGGGTATATGTTGTATATTTTCCTCCTAACTCCTCTAGGTGGAGTGATCCTGAGAATGTAGAGCCTGCTGCTTCCATGAGTTCCTCAGGTGTTCTGGCGATTAGGGCTTTTCTGGCGAAGCGTCCAGTCTTCTTTGATACAAGGGCTCCCTGTATCAGATTGTTATCTAATAAGTATAGTAGGAGAGAGGTTACGACGCCTCCGTCTGTGCAAATATCCTTCACCCTCCTATTCGTTGTCTGAGCGGAGGCTATTCTCTGAAAATCGCCTATTGGAGGCTTCCACCCAAACCTTTTCTGGATTTCTACATCTAGCGTATCTGTTTGGGGACATATGAGGTAGCATATTCCGCACTTTAGACAATTTTCCTCGTTAATGTATTGTGGTAACTCGTTCTTGCCTATCTTTAAGGCATTGAGTTCTCCAGCTGAGCAAAATGAGACGCATCCACCACATTTACCACATATTCCCCTTTCAACAACTTCTCTGGTCAGCTCTTTGAATGTCTTGATCTCCTCCATAACAACCAGACCTTAGATGTCCGCGATGTTAGTATAATTTTTACCATTATTTAGGAATTTCTTAGTAAATTGAAGAACAATAGATATAAAGCATCGGAGCAAAAGTATAGTTCTCATCAAAACTTAGGAGAGATCTAATCTGCCGAGAAGAATAGTAATTATTGGTGCTAACGCTGCGGGTGTCCATGCAGCAAATGCTGCCCGAAAAACCGATCCTAAAGTTGAAATAACCTTAATAGACAAGGAACCCTACCCCGCTTACTCCCGTTGTGGTATACCATATGTTCTAGCTGGCGAGATCCCAAGTTTTGAAGATCTCACAGCTTTTCCTCCGGGTCATTACAGAATGATGAAGTTCAATCTTCGGCTTGAAACGGTTGTCAGATCCATCGATCCAAACGATAAGATTATCTTGCTTGAAGATAAAGAAAACAAAATTGAAGCGCTAAAATATGATTCTTTAATTCTCGCTACTGGTGCGGATCCCTTTGTTATTCCAATAAAGGGCCATGATCTTCCAGGCGTATTTGCAATGAGAACAGTGAACGATGGAAAGGCTATGCAGGAGATGATAAAGACAGCTAAAAGTGCAGTTGTTATCGGTGCTGGGTTCATTGGCTTGGAAACAGCGCATGCCTTTGCGACAAACAAAATTAAAACTACAATTGTTGAAGTAATACCATACATTCTTCCTGCATTATTCGATGAAGATATGGCTGATTATACACAGAAGAAGATAGAAGAAAATGGTGTTAACGTAATGGTGGGCAAGCGGGTGGATGCAATCCTTGGGAAAGATAAGGTTGAGGGTGTAAGTGTCGGTGGTGACGAAGTAGAGGCAGATGTTGTTGTCATGGCAGCAGGTATCAGGCCGAGAACAGACCTGATAAGGGGACTAGGAGTAGAACTTGGCGTAACCAGAGCTATTAGAGTGAATCCAAGAATGGAGACCAGTGTTTCCGGTATATTCGCAGCTGGAGACTGTGTTGAATCCCAAAGTTCGATTACAGGTTTACCGTGCCTTTACCAACTAGGAACCAACGCAGTTAGACAGGGAACAACTGCTGGAATAAATGCTGCAGGGGGGTATGCTGCTAATCCACGCGTCATTTGTAGCGCAGTTTCAAAAATCTTCGACTTCGAACTTGGAGCAGTTGGTCTCTCGGAATATCAAGCTGCAAAAGTTGGCTTCCAGACACTTAGTGCAAGCATTACAGGAAAAACCAGAGCTCACTATTTCCCTGGAGGAAAAGAAGTTAGAGTAAAAATCATCGCGGAGCCAGTTTTAGGAAGAATTATGGGTGCCCAGATAGTCGGTGGAGAAGATGTAGCGCAAAGAATAAACATGTTGTCAGTGGCGATACAAAAGGAAATGACCGCATTAGAGCTCTCGACAGCAGATACGAGTTATGCTCCTCCAGTAGCAGAGACTGTGGAACCCGTCGCAACAGCTGCGGAGATTGTCGCAAAGAAAATACGACGACGTAGATAGAGCCTTCATTAAGGCTGAAAGAAGGACTTAGCTATCCATCCATGGAGGTGAATAGATGAAGGTTGGCAAGTATGTTATTCCCGAAAATTATTATTACATCAAAGAACATGAATGGATCAAAATAGAAACCGGTGACACTGGCAAAATCGGCATTACGGACTATGCTCAGAAAGCATTGAGGGAGATAACATATTTCTACCCAGGGAAACGGGGTGCTGAAGTCAAGCATATGGAGACAATCTGCAAAATAGAGTCGACGAAATGTGTCTCTGAAATATTAAGTCCCCTTTCAGGCGTGATTCTTCAGTTTAATAGTGCATTGTTTGACACCCCCGATATTATAAATAGAGATCCATATGGTAAAGGTTGGATAGTAATCATCCGCCCCACGAACCTTGACAAGGAAAAAAAGGGATTGCTAGAGCCACAACTTTACGCGAAGCATATCAGCAAACTCATTAAGACGGATGAGACCTTATTGATTCATCGATGGAGAAAGGGGATGGAGAAAGAAACGAGTGAGTGAATGACTCTTAGAAACCAAGCTTACTTAATAAATCAGATGTTTTCACACGGTTCATGTCCAGCCCTAACCCCTTTGGGTCAATTCCGAGGGCAAGGCCAAGAATTTGTGTATAGAACAGGACTGGCAGGTTATAAGCAGCGTTAAATCTTCTCTCTATCACCCTCTGATTTCTGTCATACATAGAACCGCACAAAGGACACATCAGAACCATTGCATCAGCATCCATAGCACTGATATGTTCAAGTTTTCTTTGAGCCATTGCCAACGCAATGTTATCGTCAATATCCAGAATAACTCCGCCACAACAGTGCATCTTATCCTCATATTCTACAGTCTCCGCACCCAGCACTGAGATTAATTGATCAAGACTTCTTGGAACCTCGGGATCCTCGAATTTATTGAACACATCTGATGGCTTAAGATAATGACATCCATAATGTGAAGCCAACTTGAGTCCCTCAAGGGGGTTCTTGATCTGACTCTTAATTTTTTCAAGACCAACATCCTCATATAAAACTCGCACAAAATGCTTAACTGTGACCTTTCCTTTGTAAGTGCGTCCTACTTTCTGTAGTTTCTCATTGACTTTTTCCCTTAACTCATGGTCATGACTTAATTCCTTGTTGGTTTCAGCCAGCGTGGAAGCACAACCTGTGCAGATTGTGCATATGTCGAGGCTTTTTCCCTCAGCAATGGACAGGTCTCTTGTCGACAAGAGTAAGGCTGTCTCTTCATTCACGGATCTTAGAGGGAAGCCACAACAAGCGAAATCCTCCACGTCTACAAGTTCGACTCCAAGGGCCTCCGCAACTTTCCTTGCTGAAAGTTCAAACTGCCTCCCCATCACAGGCGCAAGGCATCCAAGAAAAAGAGCGTACTTCACTTATTCTCATTCCCCTACATTTGTTAGTTTGTTCGAGTCTGTTAGTTTACAGAGTTCTTGGACCTCTTCGTTCTTAGGTGGGATTTGTGGCAGCCCAAGCTCCTTACGTTTAGTATTATCAAACTGACTCACTGGAAAAAGTCTGCCATTAGTCTCAATGAGCTCTAGTCGCTTTGCAAAAGAGCTGTGAATATAACCCTCTTTAACTGCTAAATTTTTCAGAGCGTTCATTACATCTGCTATTCTTACATCCTGTGGGCAACGTTCATTGCAGGTGTAACAGGCAGAACACAACCATATGAAGTCGCTTGAAAGAACCCTTTTCTTCATGCCAAGTACCGTCATTCGTATGATTCTTCTAGGATTGTATTTCTCCTCTATTTCCCTCACTGGACATCCAACATTGCATGTTCCGCACTGATAGCACCTTTTAATATTCTGTCCTCCTCGAGTATTCGAAACTTCGTCTTTGAACGTAGGATCAAGTTTGGTAACTTCCATATGGATTTTCCCCATTCAATCTTATAACAAACCTTTGCAGCCAAATATGTATCTTGAGCTGCATGTATACATAAAGACAATAAAACCGCGTGACTTAATTTAAGTATTTATTTCTCGCCAAAACCAACGGGGATTTGCTCGAACTTAATGTGTAAAACTCATGCATGCATGCATAGTAGGAAAATTAATATGAAGAACATTGTTAAACTAATGCAAACTCTAAAATGGTGATTAAAATGGCAATAAAAGTCGCGATAAACGGTTTTGGCAGAATTGGACGCTTACTCTTCAGAGCAGCCACGGAAAGGAAAGCAGATATAGACTTTGTAGCAGTCAATGATCTTGCTCCTGCTGAAACTTTGGCTTATCTCCTTAAGAACGACTCAGTACATGGTCATCCTCCATTTAGTGTAGAAGCTGAAAAAAATATCATAACCGTAGATGGCAAGCCAATAAAAGTGCTATCGGAAAGAGATCCCAGCAAGTTACCGTGGAAAGATTTAGGTGTTTATCTGGCGGTTGAATCAACCGGCTTGTTTACAGCAAGAGAAAAAGCTTCGTTGCATCTGCAGGCTGGTGCCAAGAAGGTTCTAATCTCAGCACCCGCTAAAAATCCCGACATAACAGTAGTGCTAGGTGTAAATCATGAAAAATATGATCATGCTAGCCACAATATTATCTCAAATGCTTCATGCACAACCAACTGTGTCTCTCCAGTGGCTAAAGTATTGAATGACAACTTCGGTTTAAAGAAGGCACTTATGACTACTGCCCATGCTTATACAAATGATCAACGAATCCAAGACTTGGTTCATAGAAAACTCCGCAGAGGTAGAGCTGGTGCAGTTTCGATTATTCCCACATCGACCGGTGCTGCTGTCGCTGCCACAGTGGTGCTTCCTGAGCTTTCAGGAAGAATGAATGGTCTTGCTTTAAGAGTTCCAGTTCCAAACGTTTCAATCGTTGATCTCACAGCATTATTAGAAAAGCAAACAACAGCAGAAGAAATCAATGGAGCCTTCAAAGCAGCAGCAAAAGGGGCACTCAAAGGAATAATGGGCTATACAGAAGAAGAACTCGTCTCAGTCGACTTCAACCATAATGCACACTCTGCAACAATTGATGCACTGTCTACGATGGTTGTTGGCGGCGATTTGGCAAAAATACTCGCCTGGTACGACAATGAATGGGGATTCTCATGCCGCATGACTGAGCTAATGGAGCTAATAGGCAAGAAAGCTGGATTTTAGACAGCCCGTACGATATAGAATGCCCTTAGAGGCATTTTTCCCTCCATTTCGCTGGTGTGAAAATTGACTAAAATATTAACTATGGATGACTTTAATTTCAAGAATAAAACCGCACTGGTTCGAGTAGATTTCAACTCGCCAATTGACCTCCAGACAAAAGAAATCCTCGAGGATACGCGGATTAAAGCCCACGGAAAAACAACTATTGAGGAATTAGCCCAGAAAGGCGCGAAGATTGTGGTGCTAGCACACCAAGGAAGACCTGGCGAACCTGACTTCATTCCTCTTGAGCAACACGCAGAGATTTTGGCCAAAATATTGAAAAGGCCTGTCAAGTATGTTGACGATCTCCTCGGCAGCAAAGCAAAGAAAGCAATAAGGAATTTGAAGAACAGCGAGATTCTAATTCTGGAAAACGTTAGAACTCATCCCAAGGAAAGAAAAAAAGGAACCCCAAATGACCATGCGGAAACAGATTTTGTTCGATCGCTAGCACCTTTAGCAGATGTTTTTGTGAATGATGCTTTTTCAGTTGCCCATCGATCGCACATTTCAATAGTTGGCTTCACGGCTGTATTGCCTAGTGTCGCAGGTCGAATTATGGAGAAAGAGCTTAGGGCTTTAAGCAGAGCTCTAGAAGCACCGGAAAAGCCATGCGTTTATATTTTGGGCGGGGCGAAGGCAGATGACGCTTTACGAATTTCACGATATGTACTAGACAATGAAATAGCTGATCACGTTTTGACAGGAGGGGTTGCTGGACACATGTTCCTAGCTGCAAAGGACATAAACTTGGGAAAGCCAAACATGGAATTCCTTGAACGAAAGGAATTGATGGGTTTTGTGCCAGGCATCAAAGAATTATTAAAGCATTATCCAACCCAAATCAAGACACCCCTAGACATAGCTGTAAACGAAGATGGGAAGAGAAGAGAAATAACAATAAAGGAACTCCCAACGAAGTATCCGATCTTTGACATAGGGTCGAAAACTATTCAAATGTATTGCGATATCATAAGAAACGCCCAATCACTTGTCATAAGCGGACCCTTGGGCGTCTTCGAAGATCGGAAATTCATGAAAGGCACCAAAGAGATTTTGGAAGCCATGGGTGAATCAAAGGCTTTTTCTCTAGTGGGAGGAGGCCACACCGTGGCTGCAGTAGAACAGTTAGAACTTGAAAAGAAAATGGGCTACATAAGCACCGCTGGTGGAGCGTTAATAGAGTTCTTAATGGGTGAAACACTACCTGGAGTAGCTGCTCTAGAAGCAGCTGCGAAAAGACACACATAGCTTCTTTTTTCTAGAATAGCTGCCTAATGGTAGCGGGGAGTAGATTTGAACTACTGATCTCTGGGTCTCTCAGAGTATAAACTCTTATGAGCCCAGCGGGTTAAACCTGGCTACCCCACCCCGCTTCTATTTCTACTTCTGATACCATGGCGTTCTTTAAATGTTTTGAGGCGCTTTTCAGGCGAAAAGCATTATAATCTAAATTACTCTTCCTGTAGCAGTGCCGAATTTGAGAAACTCCTTCATCCGCTACTTATTTAGACCCAAACTTGATAATCCCGTTTTCGTAGAAGGTCTCCCAGGCTTTGGAAATGTAGGAAAAAACGCTGCTGACTTGTTCACCAAATACCTCGATGGTAAGCTCTTTGCGGAGTACTACTCCCCATTCTTCCCCGACTATGTTCATGTCGGCAGTAATGGAATCTGCAGCCCTCCCCACTACGAATTTTATGCTCCTTTATCCAAGGAAAGACTAAATGCAATAGTCTTAACAGGTGACTCACAGCCTCAATTGGATAATGTCCCTGCTCATTATGAAATCTGCGAAGAAATTTTGGATTTCGCTCAGAAGCTAGACTGCGAGCTTATCGTAACGATTGGTGGTGTACCCGTATCAAGTGAGAGAAAAGATGTTTATGTAGCCGCGACCACAAAAAAACTGGCTGCCGAGATTATGGGAAAAGGCGGGTTAATATATGGAAAGGGTAGGATCATGGGGGCTACTGGCTTACTATTGGGTCTAGCTAAGAGACGAGGATTGAAGGGCTTTTGCCTTCTAGGCGCGACTGCTGGCTTGCAATCAGACAAGGAAGCCGGTGTTGCGGTATTTAACCTGCTGCTAGACTTTCTAAGATCCCGCTCAAAGAACCAAAATGAATGGGAAAAAGGTTAATAATGAAATTTAATATGTTCTGCCAAGGAGAAGACTTGCTTGGAAAAAACTAGTAAGCTGAAAGTTAAACGATTCAAGAATATAATTTATGTAGTCTTAGCGGCACTGCTTTGTTTCATTGGACCAACATATTTCGTGGCTGTGATGAGCAATATCATTTCTCAAATCTATGCAATCGTATTAGGTTTATGCTGCTTTTTCATTGGCATTGTCTTCATCTTCAAGTTGGTTGAAGAATGAAGTAAGCATGCAATGTGCCTGCAGACCCGCGGTTCCAAGCGAGTTAAGCAGAGATTAAGACCCTTTTTACTGTTGCTAGATTGAACTTTGTGTTTGCACAGCCATTCTTTGTGAGAGGAATTGCTTGCCCTGTTACACCTAAGTATTGGAGAAAGTCGCCACCCATCTTCAACTCATGACTACAAGCAACGCCTACGACTCCTTCATAACCGTTCCTTTTTAGTATTTTTGGAATGCAGGAGCTTCCAGCTAGTATGAACACGTCGCAGTTATTTTTCTCTGCTAATATGGTAGCTTTGTTGATTAGACAATTTTCTGAACAATGAGCGCAGCTATATGATGGAATTTCAGGGTCAAAACTCGCTTGGCATCTGTTATCCATATACTTACGGGCACAGTGGGGAAGGAGAAGAACACGCTTCCTAGTTTTGTGGAATTCTTGCGTCTCAGAGATGTTTCTGATATAAATGTCAAAAAGATCTTCCACGAGCATTAAGGCATCAGAAACTTCTAGGCCTGTAAGTTCTTGAATTCTGAATTTTTCAGCTAAGTGCCTAGCTTGGCCTCCCAGTTTTCTGTGAAGTGCTTTTTCATTGGTTATATTCGCTAATTCTCTGAAGAAGGCTTTTGGAATTTTTGAGAGATCAAAGCTGAACTTGTAAGGCATAAAATCAACCCGTTTGCTCTTATGTGCACTTTCCGGAATCTCTTTCCAGCTAGGTTTACACTCGGGCAACTGTACTGTAATTCAAGAATATAAGCTCTGCCCTCAAAACAACCATCTACACCAAAGGTAATCTGCAGCAACTAGGATGATATGCAAGGGAGCTCCGATATTTATGCGAGCATATTTAAGGGTCCATTTCGCCAACACCCAGCAGCTGCTTTAGAGACTGAACTTCGTCTCTCAACATGCCAATCTCGCTTTCCAATGCGTCAGCCTTCGCTTCAGCCATCTTCTTCAGTTCATCAATCTCCATTAGGAGGTTTGATCGTTCTGTTTCCAAGGTCTTCAATTTTTCTCTTAGGTTTTTCAGTGTGTTCAAGAATTCTCCCTCGATGTCCTTAATCCTTTCTGCTACACCTTTTATACTTATCTCTCCTTTATTCCTGACGCCAGCTCGAAATTTATTTCCACATTCTGAGCATTCATACATTCCCAAGGTAATCTCTGTTATGCCTGCTGTCTTTGAACTTTTCCTAGATATAGACCATGTTTTGTAAGGAGCATTGGCTTCTGTTCCACACTCAGGACAACTAGTCAAGATAAACCGCTCCGATCAAACTGAGCATTTCTATGTTAAATATTTTTGTTATGTGAAGCTGATGGTTGTAATGTGTGTAACAAAAAGAAAGAGGGTAGAGATTAAATGCTCATTTCAAACGAGAGGCGTTCAACGAGTTCTTTATATCTATTTCTTATAGTTACTTCTGTTACTTGTGCAATCTCAGCGATTTCTCGTTGTGTTTTTCTTTCTCCGGTTAGGACTGATGCGATATAACTTGCAGCTGCAGCAATGCCTGTAGGGCCTCTTCCCGAAGTTAGTCTCAGCTCTTTCGCAGTTGCTAAGATTTTATGTGCGATCTCTTCTACTTTGCCTTGCATTGTCAACTGATTGGAAAACTTCGTTATGTATTGGCTTGGTTTAAGAGGTGGAATAAAGTAGTCTAACTCTTTGATTAAGAAACGGTAGCTCCGACCAACCTCTTTCTTGTTTATGTTTGAAGCTTGCGCGATTTCCTCCAGGGTTCTAGGAAGGTGACATTGTCTACATGCGACATAGATTGCAGCAGCAGTTACGCCTTGTATTGATCGACCACGAATTAACCGTTCCTTCACAGCTTTTCTGTATATTACAGAAGCAGTTTCAAGAATATTCTTGGGCAAACTGAGGGCATTGGCAATTTTGCTGATTTCCGAGAGTGCAAAGGCTAGATTTCGCTCTGTAGCGTCCGAAACTCGGATACGCCGCTGCCACTTTCTAAGACGATAGACCTGAGCCTTTTGACCTGGTGAAAGACGCTTGCCATAAACGTCACGATCATGCCAGTCAATCATGGTTGACAGGCCTTTGTCATGAATTGTGTATGTTAATGGTGCACCTACGCGTGTTCTTTTCGCACGTTGCTCCTGATCAAACGCTCTCCATTCGGGCCCCCTATCTTGAAGCTTTGCAGCGATGACGATGCCACAATCCATGCAAACTATCTCTGCTGTTTCATAATCACGTATGAGCCTATCTCCTCGGCATTCTGGACATTTTTGAGCTTTTAATGGTTCAGTAGGAGCAGTTGTTGAGCTTCCTTCATCTTTCACTTTTTCCTTTCTCCCTTCTCTGCATATTAGAGGGAATCGTGAAAAGCATGTTATTGACTAAACTTTGTGGTTCAGGCGTCACGGATTTTACAACAATATAGGGCGCAGGAACTGGACCAATAATATCAAAGACCGAACCAACAGATTTTAGGTCTCCGTCGATGACTTTGTCACCAATTTTTGGCAGAGTATCGGCCTTTAGAATCAAATTTCGACTTGGACTTATATGAAGCACGCAGCCTAGACGCTTCAACTTTTCTGAATCCCCTCACAAAAGGACAAAAAGTTGAGAACCCCCGCCTTATTTAAATCTTGTGTAACCGAAAAGCTTAAAAAGCCGAAGCCAAGGGCCAAATAAGCAATTATGTTAAAGAAAGGAAAATTGCCTCCTGGGCAAGTTGGAACTAAGGAAATTCGTCTCCGCCATATAGGAGAAGTTCCAAAAATTAATTTGTCAACTTGGGCACTCAGGGTTTATGGAAGAATTAAGAACCCCTTTCTTCTGACTTTCAAGGAAATACGGAACCTTCCAACAGTTACGATCATTTCAGATTTCCACTGTGTAGAAGGTTGGAGCGTTCTAAATAATAAATGGGAAGGTATCCCTTTTAAAAAAATTGTTCATATTGCAGGACCGGAAAAAAACATCAAGACAGTGGTTTTTGAGTGTGAAGATGGATACTCAACATCTCTAGATCTGTCCGACTTGCTGCATAAAGATGTTCTGCTAGCTTACAAACTGAATGATAAAATGCTTGAACCAGATCGAGGTGGTCCATTACGGCTTGTCGTCCCTCAGAAATACGCTTACAAAAGCGCTATGTGGGTAAGAAAAATCAAGTTCACAGATAAGCATGAATTAGGGTATTGGGAAAGAATGGGTTATAGTGACTCTGCAAATCCTTGGAAGGAAGATCGGTTCGCAGAGCAGATGTAGCACTTGTGTCATATTTTAATTTAAGGAAATAATACAGCCTGGAAATAACTTTGATTGCCGTCTGTGTAACTCTGAAATATCATCGAGTCAAACAAATACCTTTTCATCATCCGGCAATAAAAGAGAAATACAAAAGAGCAAAATAAATGTTAACGTTCTCAAGGTTGAAAAACGTGAAAAAGCGGAAAAAGATAATAATCTGGCCAGCTTACTTCGATTCCTCTAAGACGAGAGAAGAAGGGAGGAAGGTCCCTAAAAAAGCTGCAATTCCAAACCCAAACTTGCGAGAATTACAAACAGCAGCATTAAAGCTAGGGCTAAAGCCAGAAGCTGAAGTGAATTCATCCCATCCAATAATTCCTTGGCGGAAATCTGGGCGTGTATTGATCCATTATAAAGGAACAAAAATGCAAGCTTTGATGAAAATTGCAGAGGAACTGGCTGTTATTCGGCAACAGGAAAAGAAATGAGCTTTTCACCCTTTTCTCTCTTTTGACACTAAAATGGCGTTTATTAAACCATGTTGCCCAGGACGTGAAGTTACACGTGCGTGTCCTAATTTTGTATCTATAATCGTCCCTTTTGTGATTACGCCCCGTCGATCATAATCAACATTAGCTGGGTTTCGGATTACCCTCATTATCTCTAATTTTTCCGTTTTTCCTGTTGCTGGATTGGAAACACAAACCTGTAATTCGCTGAAAGCTCGAATTTTTGGATTGCCGCCTCTTCTGCGAGCTATCTTGATTTTTCTCTCTCCTAATGTAGTCTCTGCTGGAAATGAACCTCGTTCAAAACGGCGCTTTTTCCGCTTAATCCGCTTGCGGCCACCCGAAAGCTTCTTCTTATGTGAACTCCCGTGCCAAACAGACAATGCTCAGTCACCATTTAGGCTTTGAGAGACTAATGGATTTTAGAATATAAGTCTAGCGCTATTTGCTTTCTTCTTCCATTGCTTTAACCTTAGGAAAACCTATTACTTTTTTTAACTGGCGCTTCATAGCACGTAATTCATGGCTTAAGCCAAAATAATCTGCGAAAAATTGAGTGGTTCGTATAATTTTCTGTCGTCCTACGCGCTCACGTGAAATTAACCCTAACCCCTCAAGCTGTTTGAGATGACTATAAACATGTTTACCACGGACGTTAAGGACTTGTCTCTGAGGAAGCGGTTGCCTGTAAGCAATATAAGAAAGTGTTTTCAGGGGCCCACTTGTCAAAAATGGACGCATAGCCAGCTTTTGGACTCGGGGAGAGTAATGGGCCTTCAATTGCATAACGAAGCGTTCATCTTCAAGTTCCAGTATTTGCAGACTAGTAAATCGACTATCGTATTCTTGTTTTAAAATGCGGGTGAGCTGTTGGATCATCCTTTTTGAACGTGTCTTTATCACGGAACCCAAAGTTTTCAAGTCCAAAGGTCTTCCGGCTACATACAATGCTGCCTCTATCAATGCTAATCGCTGTTGATGCTCTTTTGTTTCTCCTGGTGTTATTTCAAGCATTTCAAGCTCTATTTCTTTCAAAGGTTGCCTCCTCTTTTATTGTAGAAATGAAAATCTCGCCAAACTCCTCATCTTGCCATAGCCAAATTTTTTGTCGTTGAGCCAGATATAGAAGAAGAATAAAAACACGGATAATCTCAAGCTTATTCTTGCCGAAAACGAGCTTTGTGAAATTTAAAAGGATATTTTCTTTGGCGAAATTAAGAATATCCTGGTAAAGATTCTCCATTAGATTTTCAATTTCCATTAAATACTGGTCAAATTCTGGAATTATGTCCCCTGGCGGTGGTAAAATAGGCTCTATGCGGGGTTTTAATGGTAACAGTCTCTCTCCTTTTAGTACTGAATCCAGGGCTTCGAGCAGCTGTTTAATTGTCGTTGAAGTTAATTCGTATCGCAATGGCAAGAAAATTGGAGGTGGCACAAAATCTGACGGAAGTTTTGGTGGTGCAGGTGGCTCTTCTAGTTTCAATAAAAGCTTCGATTTCATTAAATAAATGAATGCTGAAGAATCTAACGCCACACCGGATGCGCGAAAATCAATTGCACCCTGTTTCTGCATTTCATCTAAGAAGGAGGCTAACAGATAAGAAAGATTAACGCTCCAAGGTTTCACATTTTCCAATTTATGGATTTCAAAAAGAATGTTCCAAGGAGGCTGTAAATAAAATGGTTTTCTCATACTCACTGGGCTCGAGCCTCCGTGAAGGCTGTGGAAATCACGTTGGAAGCTCCATTACGCATATAGACCCCATAGACCTTCTGGGCTTTGTTAACCATTTCAGGCTTCAGGGTGACCACTATAAATTGAGATTTATCCGATTCTTCTGTCAATAGTTCTCCAAGTTTTGCTACGTGAAAAGCATCTAAGTGGGCATCAATCTCGTCAAGAATATAAAATGCAGCTGGTGTGAACTCCTGTATCGCAAATAGAAAAGCAACTGCTGATACCGATCTTTCTCCTCCACTAGCTCCACTCACCAGTATTGATGGCTTATTTGGGAATTGCACAATCATGTCGACACCCCCTGATAAGGGCTCTTCGGGGTCCTCCAACTTTAATTCTGCTTGTCCGCCTCCTGTCATCTTAGAGAAATATTTCATTAGATTTGTGTTAATCTTTTCGAAGGCATCCATAAAGATTGTCCGTTTCTTGCGCTCAATTTCATCCATGAAATTTACTATTGCTTGCTTCTCGCGTTCCAGGTCATTCATACGTAACGATAATTCTTTGTAACGTGAAATCTGTTCAGCATAATGAGAGAGGGCAAGTTGGTTGACTGCTCCTAGCCGTTCCAATTCAAATCTCATCATTCTTATAGAAGTTTCAGCTTCTTCGAGCTGGCTTGAGGTTACGGTTAAGGCTTCTTCATAGCCAAGCTCCTTGAGCTGCCTTTCAAAATTACCTAGTTCTAATTGCAGTGTTTGGACTGACAGTTGAAGTTGATTGTGCAAACGATCTGCATGTTCATATTCACCATCAATTTTTCGCAGTTTCTTGTCAATACCATCTATTTGAACAGTAAATCTCTTGGCCTCTTCTCTAGCGCTTAGAACTGTGCGGGAAAGATCTTCACGAGATTTCTCAAGCGAGATGAGCTCTCCTTTTAAGTGCTCCCTTTCTTCAATTGCCTTATTGACCTCCTTCTCAACAATTCTGAATTGCTTCTCAATTTTCCTGAGTTGAACTTTGACGTTATCATAGCCAAACTTCAGCACATTGTCATATTTTGACATGAGAGTTGATAGTTCTGTGTCAATACTGCCTAAGTTTTGCCTTTTCGTGATGATGTTCTCAGCTAATTTATCCCTTTGAACCTCTAATTCCTGAATGTGAGTTGGGTCAATTTTCTTCCTCAACTCAGCCAATTTGCTGCGAAGCTGCTGCATCTCTCTTCGGATTGCACGACGATGAGCCGTTTGAAGTCCAATCTCCGTATTTTCTTTATCGAGCTTCACTTGTACACCTTGGATGCGAAAACTTATTCGCCGCATGTTCCGCTTTGAAGTTTTGATACTCTTTTTTACTCGTGATATTTCGGTATCCAAAGTGGCAATGGCTTCAGATAGCCTAGTTATTTCACTTCTAGTTAGTTCTATATCTTCTTCAAAGAAAGAGACATCTTTTCCCCTTCTTTCCAAGTGCTGATGAAGCGCTCTTACTGCTTCGTCTAAGCTTTTAATTGCGTTTTCACTAGGAATTATTGTGGAAAAATCCAGTTGGGCGCGGAAAAAGCCGCTTTCTAGTCCTCCTCCCGCTTCATAGACGTCTCCGTCCATTGTAACACTTCTGTATCCTTTTTTGCAGATATCTAAAGCAATCTTCGCATTTCTGGCAACAAGAGTGTCACCAAACACAAAATCGACAGCTGGTTCATGCTTCTTCGCACATTTTACGAAATTAGTTGCCAAACCTTCAATGTTTCTGGCCTTTAGGGTATTAGCTGGTTTTCTTACAAGCCCTTGGATAGGAATAATTCTAATTCTACCAAGCTTTAGCCGTCTTAATGTTTCAGTGCATGTAAAAGCAGCATCAAAATCATGTACAACCAGAGCGTCCAACCAGCTGGCTCCAGCTGCTTCCAAAGCTTTTCTGTAACTACGGTCAATTCTGATTAAATTTTTAAGCCGTCCATGGATGCCCGATATCACTCCGAGTTCCCCTAACTCCTCAATGTTCCTCAACGCGCTTTCTTCTGCAGCAACGGTTTCAGCAAGTTCTCGTTGAGTAGCAAATTCAACAACTGCTTCTCGTGCAGTACCAGCTATTTTTCCTGCCTCATCAATTTCTCTTTCAACGGCTATCTTCTGCAGGCTTCTCCGCTCAAGTGATTTCTGCAAATCGTTTAATTGGTTTTTCTGTTCTTTTTGAACTTCTTTTAGATCATTGAAGGATTTTTCAAGCTCTTGTAGAGTGATAGTGAATCTATTCTTACGGGCTTTCAAATCACTCAATCTGTGTGCAAAAACTTTCTTGGATGTCTGCATTCGGGCGCGGTTTGCCTTTAAATTGGCTAGATCTTCATATAGCCTATCCAGTTCCCTTTCGGTCTCACGAATTTCTTTGCTATTCTCTCCAATATTTTCCCATAGTTTCGTAGTCTCGGTCGCCAATGTATCATGTTCTATTTGCTGACTCTCTATCTCCCTCAACAATCGCTCTTTTTTTCTTTTCAATTGTTGTAGGCTTTTACGATTCTCTAATATTTCCTTTCGCATTGAGTCTTGTTGTTGTATGCTGTTTTCTCTGACTTTCCCCAATCCTTCTAAGGTGGTTGTGTTTGCACCAATTTTAGTTGAAAGCTCAGTGAGCCTTGATTTCAGATCGCCTATTTTGATTTGAACTTCAAGGACACGTGAGCCACCTTCTTCTACAAAATCTGAACTAAGTCTTCTCCACTCGCTCTCAATCGAATAGCGTTGATCTCGCATTCCATCTCGGACACTACGAATGTTTTCAACATTTTCGCGCGCTTCTTCAAGGTTTGAAGAGACTTCTGCTATTCTCTGTTTAGTTGCTATGATTTGATGTGAAAACTGCATTGCTTCAAATCGTTTTGTTTCATTGGTTATGTAGTTGTATCGAAGTAGTTCATTTCTTTCTCTTTCAAGATCATCTACTCGTTTTTGGACTTCGTCAATCCTGCCCATAGCTGTTCGAATTGAGATTTCAGCTACCTGCAGTTTCTCTTCTGCTTCCAGCTTCTCGGAGTCGTACTGAGCAATTCCAACCAAGTCTTCAACAATCTTGCGACGCTCATTGGAGGAGATATCAGTCATACGAGTGATCGTGCCCTGCAATATTATATTGTGTCCTGTTGATGTAATCCCTGCCATTGAAAGCATATCGTTAATATTTGCCCTGGATATCCTTCTTCCATTAAGTCGATAGACACACTGTCCATTTTTGAGTACTTCTCTCGATACTGTAACAGTGCTTGTATCTATTGGGATACGTCCATCTCTGTTATCAAATTGAAGGAGAACTTTTGCTGTTTTTGCTTTTTCTACTCCTACATCTGGTGAGCCATGAAAAATTAGTTTGGCAAGATTTTCAGCTCTCATTCTTCTAGCGCTGAGTTCTCCCAAGACAAAGAGAATAGCATCAATGATGTTCGTCTTTCCACTGCCATTTGGTCCCGTTATGACAGTGAAGCCCTTGTCTATTGAAACATTAACGGTTTTGGGTCCAAAAGACTTGAACCCTTTCAATTCGATCTTCTTGACATAGGGCATCTTATCCGCCACTCTACATTTACTCGCTTCCGCAAGCTACTCTATTGGTTGTATAGCTTTTTCTATAGAATTCTTCTATAAATAACTTCATCTGACGTATAACAATTTTTTAAATAAACAAGTCTACTTTTTCCGTGTTCTTCGACATTTCTCCGCCATTCTTTTTACGAATTCCTTAATATTTTCCTTACTGCCATATACCAACAGGTATCCATCATTTTGCGTTTTGCAGCCCAATTTTAATTCACCCGCTAATCTTTTCACGTTCTGTTTGAGAATATCCTCTGATGGTAGAATTCTTATCCAATGAGCGCTGCGTGGAAGAGACGAAAAAAATTGTGCAGGTCGAGTTTCGGGCTTCGCTTCTTCCTTTCTGGATTTTCCCAGCTTTTGAAGCCAATCTTGTGCAAAGGTTTGATCCACTTTTTCCTTTGCCAAATTTATGAGGCTGGATTCGACATCTAACAAGTAATTTTCTATATCCATTATGTGCTCCAAGTGCGATGAATCAGCTTTATAGACGCTTATCATGGTTTTTGCTGATCGCAAAGAGGTCATGACTTCGCTAGGAATGTTAATTTTCCTTATACGAAACTCAGCAATAAGGCTCTCTAGGGCTTTCCACCATTCTCCATAGCCTATGAGTATCCTCTCCTAAGTTTAAAGATTGAATAAAATGAGAATGGTTATTTATTCAAGATAAGTCTTGTTAAAAGCCACACGTGTTCTTTCTTTTTGCTTGATTTTTCCACAAGTCATAAACTCTAATCAAACAATTCAAGGAAGATTCCCAGCATCAGTATTTGTAAGACATTATTGGACACCAGACCTTGAGCAATTGAAAAGTAAAGTCCTCCACATCTTAGATGAAATGACTAAAGAAGTAACCCCTAGAATTGAAACTAAGCAAAAGATCCACTACAAGAAGAGCTATTCTCACTACTCTAAGAATAGCTCAACCCTTCTTTTTTATATTCATTCTTTAATTCTTCTTATCTAATATGAGACTGCCATTACAAATTGAAGCGATTCTATTCAAGAGAACACATGGAGAAATTCAATATCTGATTTTAAAGACAATTCCAGAAAGAGGAGAATTCTGGCAACCAATAACTGGAGGCGTAGAAGAAGGAGAAACTAAACTGGAAGCCTTGAAACGAGAAATCAGAGAAGAGACTGGAATAAAGAACATTATCAGGATAATAGAAGATGTTCACTATTATGAGCCTAAAGACCTCTCTCTTATCGAGTATCTCAAGAGGCATGGGCATGTAGGCAATCATTTGGAAGCATACGCATTTGGTGTAGAAGTGTCTTCAGACGAGGAAGTTGTTCTAGATAGAAAAGAACATTCTGAATTCAAATGGTGTAGTTTCCAAGAGGCTCTAAGATTAATTGGAGAGACATTTTATGATCATCGAGGATCTTTCAAAAAGCTAAATGAAATGCTGATTACGCAAAAGTAAGCAAACCCTATTTTGTAGCGTATGCATGCAGCAATTGATTAGTCTTAAGTTTTATAATGCTGATTCCTCTTTGTTGATTTTCATGGAATTGATAATTGCAGGTTCTGGTGGAGCAATATCTACGCCTCGTCCTTTCTGCCAATGTGTGGTTTGCAGGAAAGCTAGGAAAGAAGGTGAACCTTACAAAAGAAACAGCATGCATGCATTTGTAGCCTGTTGCGCATGCATGCATGGCATGGGGAATTCATGCGCGGCTTGGGTAGCTGCGATGACCTCTCCACTATGCAGGCAAATGCTGAACTGAAAACAGCTGTAGCGTCCACTTAAGCTATGCATGCACGCAGAGAAAAATCTGACAAAGCTACAATAGTTTTTATAATGTCGATTTCTTTGGCACTCCTAGCTTATGAACACTTGGCTTTTAGATTCGTTGACTATGGCTTACTTTTTCTATGTTTCGTTATTTTGTGCATTATCTCCCTGTTCACTCTTCTCTTAGAATTGGCACTTTCAAAGGGTTGGTAAATATGTCCAAGGAATACCATGTTTTTGGTTTTGCTTGCATAGCAATTGGAATCTGGCAGCTAATAATGAGACTGTTTTACATCAAACCCATAAGCCATGTGGCAGGGATGGCGTCTCTAATTCTCTGTTTAATTATCATAGTGGTAGGATCTGTTCTTTTAGTATGGGACTTGACAGATCAACAGTTTTCCTTTTCAAACAGAGCACAAAGTGATGAATCTCACTATAGTCACAAGGTGGTGAAATAGGTGTGGAGGGAAATTAAGGAAACATTCAAACGAAGCATGACGATAAACCGAATTTGGATTTGTTCATGCGTTGCTTTCGCTGCTGCCTGTGTTTCATTGCTGGTGATTCAAAACCTTTCGTTGGGCTTGTTCTTTACGGTTGTGCTAGCTGGGCGAACGTACTCCACGCGAATCCTCTAGTTTCATGCGTGCATCCATAATGAATGCTTATAACCTTACATATTCACGCATATACAATAAAGAGTGGTGCAAGTATGCCTCCTATGAGAAGTGCTGAAAAGCTGGCGATCATCGATGCATTAGATATGAAGATCATTCGGGCATTGCAGATCGATGCGAGAAAGCCCATAGTGCAGATCGCAAAAGAAGTAAATGCCAATGAAGCAACGGTTCGAAGACGCATCGAGAAGTTACTTAATGATGGAATTATCGAGCGGTTTACTGTTGTTTTGGACTATCACAAACTAGGACGAGTGATTAAAGCCTTCATCGGACTCCGAGTAGAGCCGACTAAACTAAAAACGATTGCTGAACACTTAGTGAAGCATCCCGACACACAGGTGGTGTATAGAACAAGTGGCGATACTGATATCATTACAGAAGTCATTCTGGAGAAGATGGAGGATTTGAATGCCTTCTTAGAGGAAGAACTAAGCCTTGACGGGATCGTGGGAACCATCGTCACGATTGTCATTGGGCCTTACAAACGATGCCCTTGGACAGGGCTTTAATGCATGCATGCCCCAGGTGCCACCAAAGTGACTCGATATTCGATCACTCAACTAACATGGTGTTATGCTTTTCTCCTTGTGTTTGTCGAGTGTTGAGTTTTACTACTGCAGTAACTCTTTTTTCACACATGCGTGAGGATGCTTGCGACTACACAAACTAGAGGAGTAAGAAAAACACAATGAGAGTCAATTGCCCCATCTGCGGAAACAAAGGAACAGTGACGTACAAAACAACGAAGACAAAGCTTTCAATAGGAGAATATAAGGAATATAGAAAGCTCTATGTGTATCATGGAAAACCTAATCAGAAACTGTGCTACCTAAAAAAGAAGACATAGATAAACTACCTAAAGAAGTTCTAGATTCGCTACACAAAGAAACTACTACACAAACAACTACACAAATGCTACACAAACAAAATAAGCCACAAATGGGATTTAAATCAAAGAATACAAGCCGGGGTAGCCTAGCCTGGCTTGGGCGCCAGACTCATAATCTGGAGAGCTATGAAGGGGCCTTGTAAGCCCAAGCCCAGAAGTCGCGAGTTCGAATCCCGCCCCCGGCACTATAGAATTGATGATGAAGTATCGAGCTTTCACTGAACCTCTAGGAATCTTTCAGAAACTCAAGGATGCATCTATTGACCCTCTCGGGGTCTTCAAGTTGGACCCAGTGACCACAGTTTGCAAAATACCTTATTTGATATTGGGCTTCCATGAAATCATCAGTATTTTCAATCATTCTTTTTGAGAGTGCGACATCTTGTTCTCCCCAAAGAACTAATGTAGGTGATTGTATTTTTGGGAATTCTATTTCTCTTTCAGAAAATAATATACCCGGGTTCATGTTGGCTCGATAATAATTCAAAGCTGCCGTTAAGGATCCGGGGCTTGACCAGGCATTCGTATAGGCCTCCAAATCTTCTTCTCTTAAGGCTCTTTTATTGATGAAGGAACGCCGAAGCATATTCTTAAGGAAGGAAAATTTGTTCCGACTTAAGACTTCTTCAGGTATTCTTGGCGTTTGAAAGAAAAATACATACCAACTCATTTGTAGTTGTCTAAGAGAATCCTTAGTTCGTGCTGTAAATGCATTGGGATGTGGTGCATTTAAGATCACTAGTTTTTTAACAATTTTCGGGTTGAATGCTGCAAGAGACCAAGCTATAACTCCTCCCCAATCATGACCAACTACGTATGCTTGTTCTTCACCTAGGGCTTTGATGAGTTCTCTGATGTCATCTGTCAGAATGTTCAGCTTGTACTCCTTCACATCTTTGGGTTTGTCAGTTTTATTATAACCTCGTAGATCGGGAGCTATGACACGATAGTGCTTAGCTAATGTTGGAATCTGGAATCTCCATACATTCCAAAAATCGGGGAATCCATGCAGTAGTATGAGTAACTCTCCTTCCCCTTGAGCTACAAAATGCATCCGAATTCCGTTAATGTTTCGGAAATTATGTTTAATCGTTGTTCTCACTTGCCTAAACCCCTTGGACATTGGAGCTTTTTTTGTTTAAACTTTGCTAATTTAATGAGAACGCAGAACTTATTTAATGCAATTTCATGAAGAGGATAGCATGCGCACTGTGAAGCTTTACACATCAAGCGTGGTAATTCTCTCACTGGCTTCGCTTGTGGAAAACCTGGCCTATGCTCTACCTATGTCTTATTTCCCTAATTTTGTGCAATTTCTTGGTGCATCAGTTGCGTATATTGGCTTATTTACAGCTGCATTTACAGCAGCAAATGCAACGCTTTCTCAGAAATTCGGAAGTATATCAGATCGGATTGGTAGGAAAAAACTCATTCAAGCTGGTCTGCTAATCGATGTTCTCTTGGGAATTTTGACTGGAATTGTATGGAGCTGGGCGCCTCTCCTAATTATAAGAATCTTAAACGGGGTAGCCACAGCAGCTGTTGCTGCACCTGCTGAAGCTTCATTGGTCGACCAAGTTCCAAGGGCTAGAAGGGGAGAAGCATTAGGCTTTTATTTAACCTTAAGCATGGTCGGGTTTAATATGGGGCCTGTTCTAGGTGGTACTATCCAATATGTATGTAATGATGTACTAAAAACTGGCCTTGAATTGAGCTATCGGGTGCCTTTTTTTGTAGACTCCCTTCTTGCCTTTATTGCTTTCTTCTTGGTTTGGTGGGGCGTGGATGAGACTAGAGGAAATAGATCAACCGCAAGAGAAATTATCTCTCAAGAGAAGGACTTGATTGTTAGCAAGAAGATTAGGTTCTCTCTGAGGGTTCTCTACCTCTCTTCATTATCAATTGGCTTCGCTGTAGGTTTCATAATCCCAATTAGCGTGCTGTACTTTGGCGACATATTTAACGCGACTTCGCTGCAGATTGGTACAATATTGTCTTTATCAGGCTTCGTAGGGTTGACGTGTAATCTTTATGCTGGGAAAATCTCTGACAGAATTGGTCGTAAACCCATAATTGCATTAGGTAGCCTCCCTTCTAGGTTATCAACCATAGCCTTTCCTTTTGCTCCAAATCTATTTACCGCTGCTGGAATTGCAATTTTCAGATCTTTTGGTCACAATATAGCTATGCCTGCATCTAGAGCTTTGAATGCTGACTTGGTTCCTGAGAGTGAGAGAGGGAAGCTTTTTGGTCGGTTAGCTGCTTTTTTCAGCTTAGGTGCCATATTGGGACCAATTTTGTCCACATGGATCTATGATATGTATCGCTTTTCGACTTTAAGAATACCCTGGCTTGGTAACCTTATGGTACGAGGAGCGGGTTTGCCCTTCTTCATTAGTAGCGGTATCGGGCTATTCTCGCTACTCCTCCTGTTGGCGTTCGTTGAGGAACCGAAGCGGAGGTGACTTGGAAGTTAAGCCACTTGGCTTTGGAGCTAAAGGAGCTATTGACACCCATTTTCGCGCATCAGCGCTTTTATCCTTAGCAGATTAAGCCAAGGGTTGACAAAAAATTTAAGCTTCTATTGTTTTTTGTTGAGTTATGTGAGTGCCTCGGTAGCTCAGCTGGCTAGAGCAACAGCCTTGTAAGCTGTAGGTCGCGGGTTCGAATCCCGCCCGGGGCTCCTTTATCTTTAGTTCTTAATAAAACTCTGACACTCCACTTGCTTTGTAATATCGTATTATATGTTGCACGCATGCTTTTAATCGATCAAAACGAGCAGCTCTTGATTTGAATGCACCTGTTTATATTTCACATTCTGTGATTTTATTCAGAGGTTAAAGCATGATTACTGGAATAGAGCACATCGGAATCGCAGTCAATAAGATTGCTGACATCATAGATTTCTATGAGGACTTCCTCGGATTAAAGCTGGTAAAAATAGAAGAATCTAAGCAGCATAGGATTAAAGCAGCTCTTCTGACTGTTAACAATATGAAAATTGAATTAATAGAACCGCTGGATAAAGAGAGCTCTATATCAAAATTTCTCGACAGAAAGGGACAAGGAATACATCATATAGCATTTAGAGTTGATGACCTAGGAACCCTGATTAAGGATTTAAAAAGCAAGGGCTTTATTTTGATTGACGAGAAGCCAAGAATTGGGATTGAAGGTAAGAAAATAGCTTTTTTGCATCCGAAGAGCACTGGAAATGTCTTAATAGAGTTATGCGAGCATTAGCTGTAGAGATGCCACAAAAAAAATCCCAAATACCAAAAGAAGTTCAATATTCTAGTTCAAATTATAAGATCTATCGTTACGAAGATGTTTCTTCCACAAACAAAGTAGCTAAACAGTTGGCTAGAAGGAATGATGGGGACAAGGTAGTTATACTCGCTGAAACGCAGACGAAAGGCAAAGGAAGGCTAGGAAGAAGATGGTTTTCCCCAAAAGGAGGACTTTGGCTTTCCATAATATTGCGACCTGAAATTAGGGTAAAGGAAGCGTTAAGACTAACTTTTATTGCAGCTTTGGCTGTTGTAGAGACAGTAAAAACAATGTATGGCTTGAAGACAGAAATCAAATGGCCGAATGATGTCCTAATCAATGGCAAAAAACTATGTGGAATTCTAACTGAAGCTAGCGTTGAACACGGCATTGTTAAATTTGTGGTCATAGGACTCGGCATAAATGTGAACATTGGCTTAGAATTGTTCCCAAAGCAACTGAAGAGCACAGTGACTTCGATAAAACACGAAGTGGGAAGCGAAGTTAAACGCGCTGCATTGCTAACGAATCTTCTGCAAAATTTTGAGCAAAACTACACACTTTTGCAGCAAGGAAAATGGACGGTCTTATTGAAAGAATGGAAAAGTTTCGCCACTTTTCTTGGCAAGCAGGTGCAAGTAACTAATCCTGATGAAATTATCATAGGGAAGGCTTGGGAGGTTGATACGGATGGCGCACTTGTCATTAAACGTGATGATGGCGTACTGAAGAAGATAATATCAGGTGATGTGACCTTACGACAACTGCCTTAGATAGACTGCTTCTCTATTCTCCATTTTACACCTTCCGGTGTGTCTTCTAAGATTATGCCTATTTCTCGCAGCTTATTGCGGATATAATCAGCTTTTTTCCAATCACCAGCGCTCCTAGCTTCTTCTCTCTTCTTAATCAAATCCTCTGCTTCTTTGGATAGCTTCTCTTTCTTCCGACTCCAAAAATGATCCAAAATGCCTAGAGCTTTGTTGATCTTTACCATTAAGTTCTTAACTTGCTCTGCTCCCCTCGGGTCCAATAATTTCTTGTCTATGTGACTATTCACTTCTTTTACAAGGTTAAATACTGCTGCGAGGGCTCTGCTAATATCTAAATCGTCATCCATTGCCTCTTCAAAATCTTTCTCTATTGTGTAAATGAGTTCTGTGATATCTTCTCCAACTTCACATCCTCCTACATTTTCAAGTCTATCTAAAAAGCTGTAAAATCTCTGCAACGCATTTTCAGCAGCTTCTAACCCCTCAAAATTGAAGCTGAACTGTTTTCTATATTGGGTTGATAGTAGAAAGAACCGGATCGCCATTGGAGAATAGTTCATACGTAACAGATCCTTTAGAGTGTGAAAATTCTTGAGCGATTTGCCCATTCTCCTTCCCTTAATGAGCAAGTGCTCATTGTGCAACCAATAATTAACGAATTTTTTCCCAGTTATCGCTTCGCTTTGAGCAATTTCATTTTCGTGATGGGGAAATATATTGTCAACCCCACCAGTATGAATATCCAGAGTCTCCCCTAAATATTTCATTGACATCGCAGAGCATTCAATACTCCAACCTGGTCTTCCTTTACCTAGTGGTGTATCCCAAAAAACTTCGCCATCAGCGGGGCTCCACGCTTTCCATAACGCAAAATCGCTCGCCTGATCTTTTCCATATTCGTCAACCTTAACTCTTGCTCCTGCTTTGAGTTCCTCAATTTTCATTTTGGAAAGTTTACCATAATCCTCAAATTTTGAGATATCATAGTAGATTGAGCCATCACTACCTTTATACCCTAGACTTTTTTCCATCAAAATCTTGATTAGCTCGACCATTTCCCGAATATGAGCCGTGGCCTTAGGCATAATCTGAGCTTTATTGACATTCAGAGTCTCCAAGTCGGTAAGAAAAGCAGTAATATATTTCCGAGTGTACTGCTTGAGAGTTGTGCCTTCCTTCTGCATGCCCTTGATTGTTTTATCATCAACATCTGTGAAATTCATCACGTGATTAACGTGAAAACCTCGGTATTCCAACCAACGTTTCAGAAGGTCTACAAATACATAAGCTCTGAGGTTGCCTAGGTGGGCATAATCATATACTGTTAATCCACACGAGTACATCTGAACTTTGCCCTTTTTAAGAGGCTTAAAGACCTCTTTTTTTCGGGTCATTGTGTTATAGAAGCGAAGCATTGTTGTTGCCCATTTTTAGGGCGCATTTGCGAAAGTTATGCTTTTCTGTTTATTTGATGAAGTAAATATATATCAGAAGAAACATTGTAGGAATTCCGAGGTTGACCATTTTGGACGCTCACAAACCGACAGTAAACGAAAATATTCGAGAGATGCGTAGGCTAAAACAGAAGGCAAAGACTGGTGGAGGAAAGGAGCGAATTGAGAAGCAACATAAACAAGGGAAGTTGACAGCCCGAGAGAGAATTGACCTTCTCCTAGATGCTAACAGCTTCATAGAACTTGACCCATTTATTGTTCACAGATGTTCAGATTTCGGAATGGCTGAAAGAAAAATCTTGGGAGACGGTGTAGTAACTGGATATGGGACAATAGATGGACGTTTAGTTTATGTTTTTTCCCAAGATTTCACCATCTTCGGTGGCTCCTTGGGCGAAATGTTCGCTAAGAAAGTATGCAAACTAATGGATTTGGCCATGAAAACAGGAGCTCCCGTGATCGGTTTGAACGATAGTGGAGGTGCAAGAATCCAAGAAGGTGTTGCCAGCCTTGCAGGTTACGGTGATATTTTCTTTAAAAATGTACTTGCTTCTGGAGTCATTCCACAGATTTCTGCGATTATGGGTCCTTGTGCAGGTGGAGCAGTCTATTCTCCAGCCATGACAGACTTCATTATTATGGTAAAGGATACGAGTCACATGTTTATCACGGGACCAGAGGTTATCAAAACGGTTTTGGGGCAAGAATTAGATTTTGAAGAATTAGGTGGCGCTCTAATTCACATGCAGACTAGCGGAGTGTGCCATTTCATGACTGAAAGCGAACAAGAGTGCACTGAACTAATCAAAAGGCTTCTGAGCTACTTACCTTCCAACAATATGGACGATCCACCTATTGAGGAAACTGGTGACGATCCAAATCGAACCGATGATAGCTTAGAAGAAGTCATTCCTGATGATCCTGACAAACCGTACGATATAAAGGAAATAATCGCTTCAGTGATAGATAATTCGGATTTCCTAGAAGTCCAGCCGCTTTGGGCCCCCAATATTGTAGTAGGCTTTGCTAGGCTTAACGGACGCTCAGTAGGGATTGTGGCCAACCAACCAAAATATTTCGCTGGAGCCTTGGACGTAAATTCCTCAACAAAAGCAGCACGTTTCATACGGTTCTGCGATACTTTCAACATCCCTATAATCACCTTTGAAGACGTTCCCGGCTTCCTGCCAGGGATAGATCAAGAACATGGGGGCATCATACGCCATGGTTCAAAATTACTTTTCGCTTACTGCGAAGCTACGGTGCCCAAAATCACCGTAATTGTACGCAAAGCGTATGGAGGAGCATATGATGTCATGGGCAGTAAGCATTCCGGTGCAGATATTAATTATGCGTGGCCCTCTGCAGAGATTGCTGTCATGGGTCCTGCAGGAGCAATCAACATTATTTTCCGAAAGGAACTTGCAAAAGCTACGGATCCGAAGAAAAGAAGGAAAGAACTGACTATTGAATATCGCAAGAAATTCTCAAATCCGTATATTGCTGCAGAGAAGGGGTATATTGATGATGTCATCGAACCCTCACAAACCAGACCGAAACTCATTAGCGCTCTGGAGATGTTGGTCACTAAACGCGAGTCACGACCTTCCAAGAAACATCCAAACATACCGTTGTGAACCTCGAATTCGAAGAGCTTGCTATTTGAGCTATTCAAGACTATTGGAAGGTAGGTTAAAATAGGAGCTTTTGCGAATTTACCAAGTCTAATATCATATACTTGGGATTTCTTTGGTCAGAGCAATTAAAATTACCGATACAACCTTCAGAGATGCTCATCAATCCTTGATGGCAACTCGCATGCGAACGGAATCCATGCTTCCAATCGCAAAAAAAATCGATGAAGTGGGCTTTTTCTCCCTTGAGATTTGGGGAGGTGCAACCTTCGATGTAAGTATTCGCTACTTAAGTGAAGACCCTTGGGAACGTCTTCGTGCTCTCAAGAAAAACGTCAAAAAAACGCCTTTGCAGATGCTTCTTCGTGGCCAAAACTTGGTTGGCTATCACAATTATCCTGATGATGTTTTGGTTAAATTTGTCGAAAAAGCTGCAGAAAATGGCATAGACATTTTCCGCATTTTTGATGCATTGAATGACACTCGAAATTTGGAACTTGCTATAAAAACGGTGAAAAGAGTTGGGGCTCATGCTCAAGGTTCGCTTTGTTATACGATAAGTCCTATTCACACAAATGACTATTATTTGAAAGTTGCTCGACGTCTATCCGAACTGGAATGTGACTCAATATGCATTAAAGACATGGCAGGAATGCTAATGCCCCAGAAAGCATACGAGCTTGTTTCCACGATCAAAGAAGAAATAAATCTGCCAATACACATGCATTGTCACAGCACTAGTGGTACAGTGATGATGACCTACCTTCGTGCCTGTCAAGCGAAGGCAGATATTCTTGATGCAGCCTTTTCTCCCTTCGCGTGGGGCACCTCTCAACCGCCAGTTGAAAGTTTAGTGGCTGGATTGAAAGGTACTGAATATGATACAGGATTGAACATGGAATTATTAGTTGAGATCGCTGAATATTTTCGAGGACTGCGTGAAAAGTATTATGATCCTCTACGATTAATAAGCCCCTTAGCTGAACGAGTTGACACATCTATACTATTGCATCAGATCCCAGGAGGAATGTTCTCTAACTTGATATCGCAATTGAAGGAACAGAATGCTCTTGACAAGCTTGAAGTTGTATTAAAAGAAGTTCCAAAAGTTCGGAAAGAATTGGGGTATCCTCCCCTTGTCACCCCTACAAGCCAGCTGGTTGGTTCACAAGCTGTTTTCAACGTCCTCTCCGGAGAGCGATATAAAATTGTACCAAAAGAGGTCAAAGACTACGTTCAGGGATTTTACGGTAAGGCACCCGGTCTGATACATGAGGAAATAAAAAAGAAAATAATCGGCGATAACTCTACTATCAAGTGCCGCCCAGGAGACTTGCTAGAACCCCTTTACGGGAAAATTCCGAAAGAAGTTGAACCCTATATAGAAAGTGAAGAAGACATGTTGACCTATGCTTTATTTCCCCAAGTTGCTCTGACGTTTTTCAAGAAAAGAGAAACGAGGAGAAAAGAAAAAACCAAAAGTGTGACTCCAGAACAACAAGCTTTAGAAGAAGTTGCAGCTTTGTCAGTAGCAATTGCAGCTTTTATTAAAAGCACTCGCCAGGCTAAAGCAGTCATTCCAGTAAGAAAGGCTGGGAGAAGGTTCTCACCATGGGTTTTAGCAGCAAAGCAGGAATTAGTCAGGTGAAGTGATTGAGGTAATGCCTGAGTATAATGTTATGATTGAAGATCGAGATTATAAGATAGAGCTTGCCAGGAAAGGAGACGATAGATTTTTCGAAGCGAAGGTAAATAGCAAGCCAATAGAATTGGAAATAAAGAAATCCGAAATTGACAGTCGGTCACCATTAATGCTTAAAGTCGCAGGAAAAAAGTACGAAATTGAACTAGGGAAGATTAACAAACGAGCACCCTTTGAAGTCAAAGTTAATAATATGCCTTTCCAAGCTCAACTAAGAGAACCTAGCAAAAAGATAGCAGCTAAGGCAGCTTCTCTTCAATTAGCTAGCATGCCTAGAAAACGGCAGAAGACCAAAATGGGAGAAGGAGTAGTCATTGCCCCCATGGCAGGAAAAATTGTGGCAGTCAGAGTGAAAAAGGGCGATAATGTGAAGAGTGGTGATGTTGTCTGCATTCTAGAAGCGATGAAAATGGAAAACGAAATTGCTGCTCCCAAGACTGGAAAAATCCATAGCGTTAAGGTTGCAGAAGGTTCTCCAGTGAATGAGGGAGACACTTTGATAGTGATAGAATAACCTCTTGTCAGATAGCAACAATTATAGAAACATCATTAACATTTGTTCCCGTAAGCCCAGTGAAAATTAAATCATTTAGTGAAAGGAAGAAATTATAAGAATCGTTGTTAGCGAGAGAGCTTTCTGCATCCACCTCTAGGTTCTGAGATCGATTTATAGTGTTTCCATCAACGATGGCCCCCGATGCATCAGTGGGACCATCTATACCATCCGTACTTAATGAAGCAATGACCACTCCGTCTCTTCCTGCCATTCCTAGAGCTGCACTTAATGCAATTTCCTGATTCCTTCCTCCTTTCCCTTTTCCAATAACGGTGACGGTGGTCTCTCCACCCGCGATAATTCCACAAGGTGTTGGCAGCGGATTTCCAGAGATTCTGAGCTCATTCGCTATTGAAGCCAACATTGTTCCAATGTGTCGAGCTTCGCCTTCAAGAGAGGATGTCAATAACAAAGAAGGCAAACCAGCTTTTTTAAGCCGATTGCATGAAGCTGACGTTGCCAATCTGTTGTTTCCCGCAACAATATTGTGAACTTTCCTGAATACATTCTCGCCTTTCTTTGGTGTTTCAGGAATCACTCCTTTTTGTCCGTCAATCAAAACGATTTTCACAGAATTTGGCAAGTTCTCCCATAAATGATATCTTTTCAAGATCTCAACGGAATCGGTAAACGTAGTTGAATCAGGAACTGTCGGTCCTGATGCGATGAAATCTAATGGATCGCCAATAACATCCGATAAAATTAGGTTGATAATTGTTGCAGGATAGGCGTTTTTTGCCAGCCACCCTCCTTTAAAATCTGAAATATGTTTTCTCACTGTGTTAATTTCATTTATGGTAGCACCAGATTTGAGTAATGCGCCTGTTACCTGTTGTTTCTCAATTAATGTTATGTTACCACGAGGTACTGGCATAAGACTTGACCCTCCACCTGAAATCAAGCAAATAACTAGATCACTTTCGCCAGCCTGATGTGCCAGATCCAGTATTCTTTTTGCTCCTTTCATACCTGCGTTGTCTGGCAGAGGATGGCTTGCTTCTTTTATCTCAATTCTGCATGTCTTATAGGGGCCACTATTGTAAGGAACATTAATTGCTCCATTTGATATGTGATCCTCTAAAATTGATTCTAAGGCCTCAGCCATCTTCCCACTTGCTTTCCCTCCACCTACTACGTAAATGTGCTTGAACTGAGAAAGAGAAAACTTGCATTTTCCAATTTGTAAAGAGTTTCCTCTGATTTTTACTAGTGATTTTACGACCTCTACAGGATCTGCTGCATTTAAGCTGGCTTCTAAAGCATCCAAAGCGAATGCTCTTGCCTGTTTGTCATTTTTCGATCTTGTGTTTTCCACAAGAGCCTTTTTATTTTTTATTTTTACCATGATCCAGCACTTGGGTTATATGCTTCATAATAAATATAAGGTTGGCATCTGGAAATAGCGCGTACTTTGGAGAATTCATGCTCGTGGAAAATCTAATAAATTTGAAGCACTATTTGAAAAAGCATCAGGAGGTCTTATTGTGCAGAAGCCAAAGGTGTACGTAACTAGGAAATTGCCCGAGAGAGGATTAAGGATAATTAGGAACCACTTTGATATAGAAATATGGCCTGAATATGCTCCACCCCCAAGAAAAGTTATCTTGGAAAAAGCCTCTGAAGTTGATGGATTGACCACATTATTATCCGACACAATTGATTCCGAAGTGTTTGATGCAGGATCGAATTTAAAAATTATTTCTCAGTATGCAGTTGGTTTTGACAATATTAGCGTTGACGAAGCTACGAAAAGAGGTATTTACGTGACCAATACGCCTGGAGTATTGACTGAAACCACTGCAGATTACGCTTGGGCCCTCCTAATGGCAGTAGCAAGAAGAGTTGTGGAAGCTGACAAATACGTTCGAACCGGAAAATGGAGAGTAGGATGGCATCCCACGATGTTGCAGGGCAGAGACATCAACGGTGCTACTCTGGGGATTATCGGCTTGGGAAGAATTGGTTCAGGGATTGCTAGAAGAGCCAGAGGATTCGATATGAAAATTATTTACCACGATGTGAATCGCAGACAGGATTTGGAAGAGAAGCTGGACATAAAATTCGCAGAAATTGATGCTCTGCTCCGCGAAGCTGACTTTGTCACAATAAACGTTCCCTTACTTAAGCAGACCTTTCATCTAATAAATGAAGAAAGACTTAGATTAATGAAGAAGACCGGGATTTTAATTAACAACGCCAGAGGAAAAGTAATCGATGAAAATGCGCTCTACAAAGCTTTGGTAGAAGGTTGGATTGCGGGAGCTGGCTTAGACGTCTTTGAACAAGAGCCTACGCTCCAAAACAATCCCTTGTTAACTCTTGATAACGTAGTTGTCGCACCTCACATATCCAGTGCTAGCTATGAAACTCGTTCAAGGATGGCCGAGATGGTGGCTGAAAACCTTGTGGCTTTTTTTGAAGGCAGAACCCCCCCAAACCTGGTGAACAAAGAAGTCATCAATATCAAATTGCCTGGCTGGAGATAGACCTAGAACTCTTTTCTCCACTATGTGTTAACTAGATGCATCCATAGAGCAGCTTACTGAAGGATTTTGTAAACTGTGTCTCCTTCTCTAACCCGGTCCTCCACTCTCAATCCAATGCTTTGCCCTGCTTTGGCCTTTTCCACAGTTTTGTGCTCTATCTGCATTGAATTCACTGTCTGTTCAATATTGGTAGTCATTCCTTTTATGAGAATTTGATCTCCTATCGAGAGGGACTCGCTTAAATCAATAACAGCAACCCCAATCTTTGTGAAGTAGTGGGTTACTTGGCCAATCTCTTTGAGCTTGCGTTCCCCCAAATTTTTCACCCAAAACGCTGAAAATAACAAAGCCAAAAGAGATACTTATAATTTCCTAACGTTGACGACAAAGTTCAAAGAGACATGCAAATGAATACTCCAGATTGGGGGATGCATGCATGTTCTTGAATAACAACCAAGGCAACTATAGACTGTTAACCTGCTAAATGCAAACGTTAAATAGCCAACTTTCTTTAAGTAATTCTTTCAGGAGAAAATAGGCTTATGACTTCAATCTTTGCATCAAGAATGCAAGAACTAGGGACAGAAACTGCTTTCGAAGTGCTTGCAAAAGCCAAGGCTTTGGAAGAGCAAGGTCGAGAAATAATTCATCTAGAAATTGGCGAACCAGATTTTGACACTCCTCGAAATATCAGGGATGCAGCCACAAAAGCCATGAATTCAGGTTACACACATTATGTGCCCGCTGCTGGAATTCCTGAATTTAGAAGAGTTATTGCACAATATATCTCAAGGACACGAAATATCGATGTAAAGCCCGAAGAAGTAGTTGTGACACCTGGGGCTAAACCTATAATTTTCTTCAGTATACTGGCCTGCGTTGAAGTAGGCGACGAGGTAATGTATACCAATCCAGGGTTTCCCATTTACGAGTCTATGATAAATTTCATGGGAGCTAAACCCGTTCCAATGCCTTTGAGAGAAACGAATGATTTTGCATTAGATACTGACGACACCCTGGCAAAAATCTCATCAAAAACAAAAATGATTATCCTGAATTTTCCGGAAAATCCAACAGGGGGCGTCCTAACAAAGGATAACTTAGAGGCTATTGCTGATGAAGTGAAGCATCGAGATGATCTCATCATCGTCTCGGACGAGGTTTATAGTCGGATGATATATGAAGGAGAGCATCGAAGCATTGCTTCACTTCCTGCCATGAAGGAAAAAACAACAATCATAGATGGTTTTTCCAAAACATATGCAATGACAGGATGGAGATTAGGCTATGGAGTTATGCGAAGCGACTTAGCTGAAAAAATCACTCAACTCATGATAAACTCTAATTCTTGCACTTGTGCATTTTCGCAGATTGCAGGTATAGAAGCTTTGAATGGCCCTCAAGATGACGCAGAAAGAATGGTTGAAGAGTTTAAGCGTAGACGTGAAGTCATCGTTGCTGGATTGAACAGAATCGATGGTATTAGCTGTAAGAAGCCCAAGGCTACATTCTATGTTTTTCCAAATATCGGAGGCATAAACATGAAAAGTAAAGAATTACCAGATTTTCTGCTCGATAAGGCTGGTGTAGCCTTATTATCAGGCAACTCGTTTGGCAGTTTTGGAGAGGGATATGTACGATTTTCGTTCGCCAATTCCATTCCCAATATTGAGAAGGCATTAGCAAGAATAGAAGAAGCGCTGAGTTCTATCTAATTCTCACGTGGGCTTGCTTGGAATGCAATGGTAGAGAACCATTTAAAAATAGACGTGCCTACAATAACACGATTACCTTAGGTTAGGCTTTGGAGAAAGGTGGATGTTTGACAAAATTCTCATTGCAAACCGAGGTGAAATTGCGCTCCGAATAATCAGGGCTTGTAAAGAGCTGAACGTTAAATCTGTGGCAGTTTATTCAGAGGCAGACAGGAATGCTCTCCACACACGATATGCAAACGAAGCCTACAATATCGGCCCAGCTCAACCTGCCCAAAGCTACCTTAACATCAAAAAAATCATGGATGTTGCACAAAAATCCAAATGTGAAGCAATTCACCCGGGTTACGGATTTCTATCTCAGATTCCGGATTTCGCAAAGCAATGTGAAAAAGATAATATCAGCTTTATTGGGCCTTCAAGCTACACACTGAGACTAATGGGAAACAAAATAGCAGCGAGAAAAACAATGAACAAAGTCCAGATTCCCGTTATTCCGGGAAGCCTGGATATCATAAGCGCAGAGGATGATCTAAAGGCTACAGCAAAACAAATCGAATATCCCCTCCTCATCAAAGCGGTCTTTGGCGGAGGCGGTAAAGGACTACGTATCGTCCGTAAAGAGGAAGATTTTAAAAAGGCAGTAGAACTCGCCAAAATAGAAGCCAAGGCATCATTTGGCAATTCACAGATTTACTTGGAGAGACTTCTTGAAAAACCACGCCATATTGAATTTCAAATATTAGCTGATAACCATGGTAACATCATCCATTTGGGCGAACGAGAATGCTCAATTCAAAGAAATCATCAGAAACTGATTGAAGAAACTCCTTCCCCAATGATGACCCGAGAAAAACGGAAGGTAATGGGAAATGTGGCCATCAAAGCTGCCAAGACAGTGAATTATGTTGGCGCAGGCACTGTGGAATTTTTGGTCGATGAAAGTGACACTGCGTATTTTTTGGAGATGAATACAAGACTTCAAGTTGAGCATTTGATCACTGAAATGGTGACTGGAATCGATATTGTAAAAGAGCAGATTTGCATTGCAGCAGGAAAAAAATTAGACTATCAACAAGATGAAGTGGCCATGAAAGGACATGCGTTGAACTGCAGAATCAACGCTGAAAACCCCCTTGAGAACTTTTCTCCTTCTCCAGGAACGGTAACTGATTATCATCTACCCGGAGGCCCCGGTGTTAGAGTTGATACTGCAATCTACAAAGGGTGTAATGTGCCTCTTTTCTATGATTCGCTTATAGCCAAAGTAGCTGTTTGGGGTCAAAATCGAAAAGAAACTATCGCACGTATGAAGAATGCACTACAAGAGCTGTTTATAAACGGAATTGAAACCACTGCTTCTTTTCTCATAAGAATTCTGAATGACAAGCAATACCAAGATGGCAAACTTCACGCTTATTTTATAGATGAACGAATGAGATACTTTACAACTCAGAGCAAAGACACCCTAGAAGATGTAGCGATATTATCTGCTGTCTTAGCCCACTATCTTTCTCGAAATCAGTATGCAACAACCACAATCCCGCTAAGAGACAGAAAAAAAGCCTCTTTATGGAAGATGTCAGGGAGAACAAAAGGCTTTTCGGGAGATAATTTGCGTTGGACTCGTTAACTGAATATATAGTTTCAGTCTGCGGGAGAAACCGCAAGGCTAGGATATTGCGAACTAATCATGAAAACACAGCATTAATTGAACTCGATGGCAAGATCTCCGAAGTCAAAATGCCAAAACTCGAGTTTGATAAGAAAACTTCAATCCACATCAACGGCGTTAGGTTCAAAATAAAACTCGAAAAAAATAGCAGATCAATGACATATAATATAGAGGCTAATGAAGGCAAGTTCATTCTACAGCTTGAGCGCAAGCGGTTGAAGCCGATTAAATCATCTCTCAGAGCACCTCCTCAATTCTACAAAAAAGAAAAATTACTAGTCAAGCAGCAAGGAGCTGTTATTTCTCTAATGCCCGGAAGAGTAGTTTTGCTTAAAGTGAAGGTTGGAGACCTGGTTGAAGCAGGCGACCCTCTTTGTATTGTAGAAGCAATGAAAATGGAAAATGAGATAGTTGCACACAGGAGTGGAGCAGTCACACAGGTAAATGTTACGCAAGGTTCGATTGTGAGCACGGGCGATGTTCTCTTTATAATTGGCAAAACTGGTTAGAAAATAGTCAATGGTTTGTATTCGCCATAGGTCTCCCGTAAAACATTGCAAACCTCTCCAATTGTGGCGTATTCTTTAATAGCAGCTAAGATATATGGCACAAGATTTTCCTTTCCTCTTTCTGCTGTCGTTTGCAATTTATCAAGGCTCATTCTAACTTTCCGATTGTTTCTATCCTTTTTCAGATCCCCTAATCGGTTGATCACCTTCTTTTCAACGGCTGGATTGACCCGTAAAACTTTAATCGGTATTTCTTCCTCACTTCTGAACTTATTTACTCCCACTATTATGCGGTCATTTTTCTCCACTTCTTTCTGATATTTGTAAGCACTTTCTATAATTTCACGTTGCATATAACCTTGCTCAATTGCAATTACTGCCCCCCCTTGCTGATCGATGTTTTCTATATAACGCAAAGCTTCAGCTTCAATTTGCTCTGTCAAAGCTTCAACACTATAACTCCCACCAAGTGGATCAACTGTATCTGTAACTCCACTTTCGAATGCAACGATCTGCTGTGTACGTAAAGCGACAGTGACAGCTCTTTGACTCGGCAATGCATAAGCTTCGTCAAAACTATTAGTGTGCAAGCTTTGAGTGCCACCCAATACCGCTGCAAGGGTCTGGAGCGCAACTCGAACAATATTGTTGTAAGGCTGTTGTGCCGTCAAGGCAACTCCACTAGTCTGAGTATGAAAACGCAATTGCCAAGATGAAGGGTTTTTTGCTTTAAATCTCTCCCGCATTATAAAGGCCCACAATCGTCGGGCAGCTCTAAACTTAGCGATTTCCTCGAGAAAGTTATTGTGGCACGCAAAGAAAAAGGATAGTCTCTTGGCAAATTTGTCTACACCCAAACCTCGATCAACTGCTGCTTGAACATAAGCAATTCCATTGGCAAGAGTGAAGGCTAGCTCCTGTACAGCTGTGGCACCTGCCTCGCGAATATGATAACCGCTAATGCTAATAGTATTCCAACGGGGCATTTTCTTACTGCAGTATTCAAAAGTATCTGTGACGAGTTTCATGCTTGGTTGGGGAGGGAAGATATACATGCCGCGTGCTACATATTCTTTGAGAATATCATTTTGTACAGTTCCACCTAGAATAGACTGGTCGATGCCATGTTTCTGCGCCAAAGCGATGTACATTGCAAGAAGTACGGCAGCAGGTGCATTTATTGTCATACTAGTAGTTACCAAGTCCAATGGGATTTGATTGAACAGAAGTTCCATCTCCTTGAGGGAACAGACACTTACTCCAACCTTTCCCACTTCGCCTGATGCAAGAGGATGATCACAGTCTAACCCAATCTGGGTTGGGAAATCAAAGGCCACACTCAAACCTGTTTGTCCCTGTTGAAGCAGGTACCTGAAACGACGGTTCGTCTGCTCTGCAGTTCCAAACCCTGCATACTGCCGCATCGTCCACAGCCTTGCACGATACATTGTAGGATAAACGCCGCGTGTAAACGGATACTCTCCAGGAAAACCTAATTTTTCAATGTAATCCAAGTCTTGAACATCAAGAGGAGTATAAACTCTTGTAACATCTATCTCTGAACTCGTCAAGAATTTACCTTTTCTTTCCTTGAGGCGTGATAGACTTTTCTGTAAAATCTCTTTTTCCCATTTTTCCTTACTATCTGCTAGAGTCAAGTCTTTGGTATTCGTCAATTTGGTTCACCAAGCTTGTGCTTAAATATTAATTGAGAAGGCTATGTTATTGTTTCTAACCGTTAACTTTTTCCGCTATGCATGCAATGCGTTATGCTTAAATTTTTAGCCTAGATGATGGATATACTTGATTGGAGGCTAGCATCTATGAATTCTATCTTGGGAGTCATCAAGAGTAGACGAACGATCGTCCGATTTAGTGAAAATCCCGTGGAAGATGAAAAGGTTAAAACAATTTTGGAGGCAGGTAGGTGGGCACCTTCTTGGCTAAACAAGCAACCCTGGGTATTCATTGTCATAAAGGATCACAATATAAAACATCAATTAAGCAATGTTGTTCCTACAATCTTTAAGAATGGAATCAGAGAAGCTCCTCTATGTGTTACCATAGCTGTTGATACCGAACAAGATCCCTATCATTTCATAGAGGATGGGGCAGCTGCTTCAGAGAACATGCTTTTGGCTGCTACAAGCCTTGGACTTCACTCTTGTTGGATAGGAGTACTTTCTCCAGAGAAAGATGCGAATCGTTCTACTGAAAATATTGTAAAGAAGTTACTAGGCATCCCAAAAAACTTTAGAGCCTTGTCGATTTTGTTGTTTGGCTATGGCCGAAAAGATCTACCAATCCCCAAAAAAGAGAGAAAACCCCTTGAACAAATAGTTCTCCAAAACAAGTTCTGATCACCTAGCTTACTAGGCATTGATATGCTGAAACTATATTATGCAATGGGTTGCGGAAGATACCGCCACTATTGGGTTAGTGCTCCCCACCATTGAAGTTTCTCCACAAGAGTATCTGCCTTTTCTATTCATTTCTACGCCATAGGCTATTAGCCCTTACGTTACAGCTTAAATCGTGCTAACTTCTACTATATTTGGTGAGAAGAGATTGCGAAGTCAAATTCCTTTTCCCTTCACTGCAATCGTAAACATGGACAAGTTGAAGCTCGCAATACTAATCAACGCTATTAATCCCAGCATCGGTGGATTGTTAATCAGAGGACCGAAAGGCTCAGGGAAGACAACTGCAGTTCGAGCCCTTACGACCATTTTAACGAAGATTCAAGTCGTACAAACTTGTCCCTTTAACTGCAATCCTTCTGATCATTCTAATTTGTGTGAAAAATGTAGTGCAACCTATCAGAAAGATGGAAAGTTTCCAATACAAGAGCGGGAAATGAAGGTAGTTGAACTTCCCCTAGGTGCCACAGAAGACCGTGTAGTTGGAAGCTTGGATATTGAGAAAGCCATAAAACATGGGATAGAAGCCATGGAACCTGGGATTCTAGCTGAGGCTAACCAAAATATTCTTTATGTTGACGAGATCAACCTTTTGCCAGATCATATATCTGATGATTTACTTGATGCAGCTGCGACAGGGTGGAATACTGTTGAGAGGGAAGGTATATCGGTTGGTCATCCTTCTCGGTTCATTTTCATAGGAACAATGAATCCAGAAGAAGGAGAGCTTCGTCCACAGCTCCTTGATCGTTTCCCTTTATCTGTAACAGTTGAGAGAATCACAACTGCTGAAGCACGAATGGAAGTCGTGAGAAGGAACTTAGAATTCGAAGCTAATCCCAGAGCTTTCATTCGAAAATACAAGGGTCTCCAAAAGGAATTGAAGAAGCAAATCTCCCAAGCAAGGATAATTCTTCCTAGAGTTGTATTGTCTGATGGACTTCTGGATGCGATTTGTAAGACCTCAATTGAACTCAAAGTGGATGGCATGAGACCTGATATCGTGATAAGCAAAACAGCAAGCACATTGGCGGCTCTCGAGAGGAGAACACAGGTTACGCCTGATGATGTACTCTTGGCTTCAGAGTTTGCCTTGAGCCATAGAACAAGGGAGGGTGGCTTCCTAGAGCCAGCGACAGCCGATGAAATTAGAAAAATATTCAGGGCAAAAATCAAAGATCTAAGATATGTGGAAGATAGAGGCCCATCTGAAGAAGAAAAGGGATTAGAAAAGAAGAGACCCAAAGGAAAGACGATGATTTGGACTAGTGAATTTTCAGATCCACTTGCCCGAGAAGCTGAAGAAGAAAAAGTTAGGAAATTTCATAGAAAAGCTCGGGGCAGAATCTGGGCTTTTTTCAGCAGACTTTCTCCTGTTTTTGGATTCGGGAAGAGATTAGAAAAGGCTCCTAGAGATGCTCCTGTATCAGATGGGGTAATGAAAGGTCCGTCTAAGCTGAAAGGTCCCACATTTAAAGAATCAGACCCGAAGAGTCTTGGCAAGGGAATTCCTTCCGTAAGTATTGCAGTGAAGCAAGCTCAATTTGACGAGGGCATCTCAATTTTAACTAGGATAAAAGCAACAGTGCTAAAGCCTCTTGAACTCGCATTCAAGATCAATCCCACACATCGAATGCAAAGCTGTTATGCTGGTAAAAGGGCGGAGACATTCACTACTCTTCATCGAGGGCGTTCTAGAGGGTCGAGAGTCCCGCATGGAAAGCCCAAGGATATTCACTTACCTGCTACGATAAGAAATGCTGCAAGAAAGCAGAGATACCGTGGAAAATCCCTTGGAAACCTGCTTAAGGTACACATTGAAGATGTAAGAGAAAAATTGCGGTTCTACAAAGCTCCGATTACTCTCGTTTTTCTTATTGATGTGAGTGGGTCAATGCTGCTTAGTATTGAAGAAGTAAAAGAAGCCCTAATGAAACTTCATAGGGATGCTTATCGTTATAGAGACAAAGTTGGGATTGTTGCCCTGAAGGATATGGGAGCTGGTGTTGTTCAACATCCTATAGCAAATTTGAGGGTCGTAGCCAACAAACTAATGAATCTCCGAATCAGTGGGCTGACACCGTTAGCGGCAGGCATGTTGAAATCTTTGGAAGTCCTAAAGAAAGCACAACGAAGGGATAGGTCAACCATCCCCGTCATGATAATTGTTACCGATGGGAATGCAAATATTCCTCTCAAAAGAAGCTTGGAAACTGGGGAGATTCGATCCATAGACGAGACTAGCGCGATAGTTCGAGAATATGAAGATCTTGCAGTTCAAGATGTCATGTTGGTTTCGAAATTAATAAGAAAAGAAAAGGTTAACACAATCATCATCAACACAAATCCTCATCACTATGGTCGTGAAACGTACGGTTTTGCTGTGACAAAATCAATGGCCTCCAAAATGAATGGAACACATCATGCTATTGGCAGGTTGACAACTGAATCTGAATTTATCGGAGATATGGTTGAAAAAATAATAGAGGATCAGCGCTTAATAGCGCATAAGGCCTCACAGGACATGTTTGACTAGTTTTGAAACTTGTCAATTTTTTGCAGGAACACTTTTCTTAGCAATGAGATTGGCAGGTAACCATTTGCTGTTATTGTATCATGGAAGAATTTCTCGCTGAATTTCTGCCCCATCTTTTGCTGAATTTCTTCTCGCAACTGGAGTATCAAATGCTTGCCTAATAGGTATGAAAGGGCATAGCTTGGTGTTTGGGTATAACGACGAACTTCAGCGACAGCTCCCTCCCGTGACATCCCAACTTCTTTAACCAACATTTCAACAGCTTGATCAAAACTCATCTCGCCTTGTGATAACTTGACGTCAACAATGATTCTCACTGCGCGCCACAGTACATCATTAATTTGAATTAACTTAGCTTCTGAGCTTTTAACGAAACCATGTTCCATCATCATTTGCTCGCAGTAATGAGCCCACCCTTCAGTTGTCTCCGTTCCTCCACCTAGCATGTGGACTAAGGAACTTCTATTTGAAATTGTTCCTTGAAGAAAGTGACCTGGGAAAGCTTCGTGAACTGCGGTGTTTCGAATACTTGTATAATTCAGATGCTTGCCTATGTTTGCAATATCCTTTGGGCGAGTGACTATGTAGACTCCTATCATTGGCTTGTCGAATCTTGAGGGCATCATCATGGCAGCAAAGGGAATAATTGGCGCTAAGAATGCTGGGGTTTCTTCGACTATCAGCTTGTCATCTTCATAAACTGTGGCGATATTGTGCTTTATTATGAACTCTTTGGCATCGGTCATTGCCTCGCTTGTCGCCTTTAGAGCTTCTTCAAGAGTTTTCGGGGCATTTTTTTCAATCATTTTCATGACTTCCTCGACACTTCTTCCTGGGGCTATTTGAGCTGCAATTTTCGCCCTATCTTCCTTCAAGTCATTCAGATATTTTTCCCCTGTTTGGTAGATCTCTTCAGGGGACATTCCGAGACCACGAAGGTTGATGAGTTTTTCGAATTTTTCTTTGCCCAGCGCCCAATTTTCAGTCGTCTTGGGCTTTAAACTTTGAAGCCATTGTAGATGTTCTTGAAAGGGCTTTTCTATGTCCTTTGCAGCCTTCTCAAGTTGTTCGTGAAGTCTATCCGAGATTTTATCCTTTGATGCTGCAGCAATGAATTGGAATAATCCTGGTATCTGCTGTGCTGACTCGATCGCGATTTCAGTCCATAGCTTCACCGGCTGTGAGTTTGCGAATCGTGACTGGAACTCTTTTAGATATTGAGGAACTTTCTTCATTCTCTCTACAATGGCTGCTATTCGTTTTTCCAAGGGTGCATAATCTCTAGTGATCATAGCAAAGAAGGTAGAACCAATCATTCCGAAAGCGTCTGGGTCCAACTCGTGCTGGCGTTGTTCATAAAATTCAAATCTGTTCATTTCTAAAGCTTTCTCTAATACTTGCCAATCAATTTTGTTATTGTCATTTAAAGCATTGTATTCAATTGTTTCCTTCATGTGCTTGACGGTTTCTTCAAGGATCTTCAAATTTTCAAGTATATGTTCAGTGTTGCCCTTAGGCAGCAAATTATCATAAGGATCATGAAGACCTAAGAAGCTAGCCCATGTAGGGTTTTTTTCGAAGAATCGGTCGAATGTCTCTTTTTTTAATTTTTCGAATCTTTCATCTGCACTCAAAGCTTTACACCTTAGCGAAGATAGAAAGGTGCCTCATAATTAAGCTTTAAATGGTTTTTCTTGCAATATTACACCATGCCTAAAGGGAAAATCGTTGTTTTCATGGGATCAAAGAAGGATTACGAGTTTGCCTCTCGCATAAACAAATTCTTGAAGCAAGAGGGTTTTGGGATTCAGTGTGACTACTTGATTGCCTCCGCTCACAAAACTCCTCAGAAATTATTAGAAGAAGTTAACAAACATGAGGGAACAGAGGAGCCCATCGTTTTCATAACTGTTGCAGGACTGTCTGATGCCCTTTCAGGGGTTGTAGCTGGAGCTACGAGTCATCCTGTAGTCGCGTGTCCTCCTGATTTAGAAAAGTTTGGGTGGGCAAAATTCTTTTCTTCAGCGGTGACTCCCCAAGGGATTTCTGTTGCTTATGTTCCAAGACCTGAGAATGCTGCATTATCCGCTGTTAAAATGATTGCTCTTTCAGATCCAGCTCTGAGAGGAAGGGTTAAGGTTTACATGCAGAGGCTTAAAGAAATAGCAAAAGCCAAAATCTAGTTGGAAATAGTAGATGATTCAAGAAATTATCCTTAAAACACATCTTCCCCTTTCATTCTTGAAAAGAGGGAAAGTTAGGGACATCTATGACTTGGGTGAAAAACTGCTTATCGTTTCAACTGACCGTATCTCAGCTTTCGATGTTGTTCTTCCTAATGGTATTCCTTGCAAAGGCGAGGCTCTAAACAGGTTATCCGCCTATTGGTTTGACGAAACACGAGACATTATAAAAAACCATGTTTTGGAGGTTGTTGACCCTAGAACCGTTCTGGTAAGAAGAACACAGCCGATTTCAGTCGAATTCGTCGTGCGCGGCTATCTTTATGGCTTAGCGTGGAAAAGCTATCAAAGGGGGAGGTCTATTTGTGGCGTAACTTTGCCAAAAGGATTGAAAAAAGCCGAGAAACTGCCTAACCCCATTCTAACCCCTACTACAAAAGCTGAACAAGGGCATGACATTGAGATGACCTTCAAAGAAGCAGAAATGAAAGTGGGGAAGAAGCTAGTGAAGGAAGTTGCGGATATTTGTATGAGAATATATGAAAGGGCTTCAGCGAAAGCTGAGGCTAATGGTATAATTGTTGCCGATACGAAGATGGAGTTTGGGCTTCTCGATAATGAGCTAGTTCTCATAGATGAGCTTTTGACCCCTGACTCATCTAGGTTTTGGCCAAAGATGAAATATGCAATTGGAAAGTCT
>CP070649.1:1203674-1240952 GCA_020354575.1 Candidatus Bathyarchaeota archaeon
AATAGCGGATTGTTTGACATATCGAGGACTGGAACTTGGATTCTTTCTTTTGTTTCTATGAGAGGTTTGTATCCGGGCATCATGGTATAGCTTAGGAAAGCCCAGTAGACTCGTCTCTCTTCTATGAGCTCCTTTGCTGCCGCCTCAGTGTTTATGGATAAAGGAAAATAGATGAAGGCTACTCCTCGCGCCCAGTATATCCCTGCTGTTTTTCCCCCAGCAACAATATTCGTGAAACGGGCCAAATCATCAGGGGTAGGAAATTGAGTGCGCTCCATGACTATAATTTCTTTGAAGGGATCAAATTTGATATTTATCTCGCTCATTATCTCATTCTCTCCAAGGATATCTTATTTTAGTTGTCTTTTCTCTTTTGTATTCTTTTTGGCTAAAGAACGGCTTCAGCCACTTTTTTGCCAAGCTCTCTGCAGTCTTCAAGGGCTTTTTGGTCAGGTTTGTATTTAGCCAATACAACTGGTTCAATGATTCTCATTTTAAACTTATTCTGTAGGATTTCCAACACTTCCTTTGGGGCTTCTCCGCTCCATCCATAGGAACCAAACGCCGCTGCTGGCTTATCTTCCAATATAACTTCAGCTGCTGCTGCCTTTTCCAGAAGGCTTTGTATATCCAAAGTCATATGATGATTATAGGTTGGAACTCCAATGATTACAGCGTCAGCGTCTCGAAGCTGTAAAGGAGTAGCACGATAATTAAGGATAATGGCTAAACCTTTGGCGGTTTTCGCACCTTCTTCGACAGCCTTTGCCATCAATTCAGTGTTTCCAGTTTTTGTATTATAGATTAATAAGAGAGTTGGCATTGTGATGAGTTTGCTAAATGAAGGCTTTTAAGGTTTTCCAATTTCTAGACTTGACCATCATGTGAGTCACACTTGATTATGTTTTGCTATACTTACTGTTACTCGACTTTCTGCTTTAGCTTTAAAGCCTCTTCTGTGTAGATTCTAAGTTGACGCTGTTGTATTTTCTTTTCGGGCAAAGTCTCTGGAGCGTTGAGTAGTGGGATTACTGCAATGAAGAGAAAGAATGCAGCCAAAGAAAATGCTAGGGTCTGAGCACCGCCGCCAACTGAGATAACATAAGGCAGAAATAGATATAGTATCTGAGTTATGAATAACGGTGCCTCACCGATTGCATAGTATTTTTCAACTCCATGTTTTGCCAGTTCTCCCCAAATTACTATCGTAAAAATTGACCATAACGCACCAATTGCCACACCATCAGCCACGAAGTAGAAATACCAAGAAATGTCATCAATAGGAGCTAAACTTAGAATTGCATACGCAACCCCCAAAGATACAAAACCAAAAATTATCACCCTCTTTCTCCCAGTTCTATCCGCAAGTATACCCGCAATTAGAGCCGTGGTTCCTGCAATTACCGGTTCAATTATATTCATAGCTCCTGTTAATTCAAGCTCCTCTATTGACGAAGAGATTACCAGTGGCTCAAACGCATCTACCATTGAAAACATGAGCCATGCAACGAAATATAAAACGAAAGACCTATTTTGAAACAGGCTAAAAAATGATGTGCTTCTTTCAGGTGTACAGGCTGATTTGGATATGTTTGCGTGATTAAAGAAAACGAAAACTACTGGTATGCTCCAAAACCTCCAAATCCCCAAGAAAATAACCTTTGACATTGAATCCGATAACGCAGGCAGGCTCGTAATAATAAAAATAAATAGAGATGCACTAATTGTGACCAGAAAGAAAGTTAGCCCCCCCATCTTTCCTCTGTTTTCAATAGGAAGAGACTTTGCGAAGTACTTCAAGAGTAAGGGCATACCAAAACCAAAAGAAGTTCCTAGAATTGTGATGATGAGAAGGGAACCAACGAAAGAATCGCCAATTGGAATTATCGGGAGAAATGAAGCAAGAGAGCCAAAAAATAACCAAATGAATAGGGCCTTCCTTTCTTGGATTCTCGATAGAAGGATCGATCCTACCAAAGAGGAAATTAATATCGAAAGGGGAAATATTACTTCTAGGTTCTTTGCAAGCTCTTCAACTATTGATTGCCCAATGAAATACCAGAAGAAGGAGTTGAACAAAAGTAACAGAACCATAGTATGCTCTCTTGTGAAGGAGTAAGTTCCTCTTAATCGAACGGGCATAATCAACACTTGCACTATATGGTGAAAGCTACTTTCAACTCAACGCCAAATTAAGATTAAGATTCTAGGATAAATATCACAAATACTTGTTTTCAAGTGTCCACTTGGAGTACAAAACGCTTATATAACTGTAGTACACAAATACAGTTTGTGATTACAAATGGCGAGAAAGAAGAAGGCTCCAAGAATTCCAGCGCGTCCATTGGGCAGCTGGGGATTTCCGTTCTAATCTGAAAGTAGGGGCTTCCACTCTTTTGGATGTAGGGGAAGCGAAGCTGCAATAATCTCTAATTCTTTGAAGTCCAATTTTTTAGCTAGCGCCAAGGCTTTTCGTCCCATCTTATGAGTGAGTAAGGCAGTATATTCAATTCCTCCAGATCTGTCTGAGAGCTTTGAAATCTCTTGCAGCTCTTTCTTAGTTAACCGTGAGCTAGTAATCAGTTTAACAAGTTGAGACTTTAATTTGGGATTTTTCAGGGCATGAAGTAATGGTAATGGTAGAGACTCTCTTCGTAACCGATGTTTCAGCACATGAAGCTCTAACATGTCTACTATCTCATTCCTCAAAATGCTCATTATGCCAATCATCCTACCGTAAGCGCCTAAATTCTCAACCTGTCTTTCTGATCCACCTCCAAGAATTCCACCGATACGTGTGCAGGCTTCGAATTCTGCAGCTCTCAAGTGAATTTTTCTCAAGCATTCATCGGGTGTTATTTCAGTCGATCCTCGCGCTTCAAGCTCTGCTACCTCTCCAATGCTTTGATCAAACCATACTTCTTCAATTATTTCCAGAATCTTTCTAATTCTATAAATTGAAATTCTCGATCCTAATGTTCTGCGAAACAATGTAAAACCCTTAAAGAAAAGAATGTCGCTGAAAATTAACGAGAGATCCTTTCCAAATTTCCCATAAATGGTGGGAAGTTTATTCTTTGTCGTCGATTGGTCTATTATATCATCATGGATGCCAATTGCCCAGGCAAAGAATGTCAAGGCTGCACCGACGGGAATTGTCGGCTGTGGGTCTCCTCCCACAGCTCTGCAACAGAAAGAAAGAAGTGCTGATCTAAAATAATCTGGTTGATACCTAAACATTGCGTAATCAAAGACTTCTTTAAGAGCTTCGCTATCTGTTTGCTTCTTAAATATTGTCTCTTGGACTAGCTTCCATCCTTTAATTCCTTCCTTTTCGATAGATTTTTTGACCTCAGCAAAGAGCTTTCCCATTTCCATAGATGTGCCTTTGGAGTCCTTCAATTTCAAACCTCAAATCCTAATCGTCGTCCTATTATGTAAGGCTAAAACTAATACAGTCTTCGCTCTTTTAATGCGCTGATTTCAATTCTTCGGTTAAGAATTCATTGTAAGCATTAACAAGTTGTATGCCTTTTGATGTGATATTATAGATCTTTCTGACACGACCATTTTTTGCCTTCCTGCTGCTTCTGAGAAAGCCATCTTTCTCCAATTTTCCCAATAGGGGATACAGTGCGCTATGACGAAGTCTAATTTCACGCTGTTCTTCTACACATTTAATGATTTTATAGCCCCACATCGGTTCATTCTGCACTAGTTTCAAAACCATTACGTCGAGGAAGGTTCTGTATATCCGTTGAACAATTCTTGTTTTGAAGCTTTTACTCATTTAGCCTGTGCCTCAGCTGTTTCAAATCTAGGCATTTTCATGGATTTCCTCTGTACTGGCTAATTAATTTTTAGAATACATATGGTGAGTTAATATGCCTTTATATGACTTGTAGTCGCATCAACCCTTATATGGCTGTTTCAGGTATAATAAGTCTTGAGATATGTCTCAAAAAAGACATATTGTATACGCGGTGAACAACCTAACTGTTCAACGTGTCTACAGAAAAGGGAAGAAAAATGGCACCAAAGAATAGAGAAGTACAGAATAAGCTAATGAAAGGACTCCTCGATCTTGTCATACTTCAGTTTCTGAATGCCAAACCAATGCATGGCTATCAAATAATCTCCAGTATCCGCAAAAATTTTGGCGTCTACTTCGGCCCCAGCACAATCTATCCCCTCCTAAACAGCCTTGAAGGAAAAGGACACATTAAGAGTCAGTGGGACCTCAGCAATGAGAGACCAAGGAAAGTTTATGAACTCACAAAGGAAGGGCATAACCTTTTGAACTATACCGAGAATTCGCTAAACCATATCTGCCGGAAAATCACCAACATAGGAATTAGCAAAAATGATACAAGCGGAATTCTGCAAAGACCAATCTATTCCACAATAAAAAACCCAGTCGCAAAGAAATAAACTCAAGCTTCCGATGTAAAACTTGGCAATTACTTGACTAAAAATGCAGTTGTAGCTTTTCTTCACTACGTTTAGATTCTAAATTACGTATTTTTTCCCATGTTCAACTCTTTTAACACATCTGCAATGTTTCTCGAAAAGCTCTTGATTTTCTGTATGGATGGGAAAGCATAACTTAGGTTTAACATAATCAACCAAATTGACTAATTGCTGCTTGTTCATGTGTCCGGAAGCATGCAACTGGTGAAAGTGGGCCTTGAAATGACGCAACCAGTTATGCATCACTTCATCCTTGATGTCTTCTTCGCTGAAAGGCTCACTCATGCTGTGTATGAAATGGCTTCCTGGATCTGGTCTGATATCTATCAGCTGCGTAAACTGATAGAAACCCAGGTTCATAACTACATCGCTTTGATTCTGACGCAAAAACTCGTAAGTCACCATCCTATCCATGAATCCTCGCTCCCACCCGTAATAATCCTTCTCCGAAAATTTCCCCGTTCTTTTGCGTTTGTAGTAGACGCGAATATACTCGTCTTTCAAAGGGTCAGGAAGGTCGAGTCGTTTGTCTTCAACAAGCTTGTTCAGCAGATAGGCAGATTTTGGGGAAATGACCATTTTCCTATTATTCTTTTTCGCAGCTTGATATAAACTTCTGAATCTATCCATGTCCCTACTGTAATGAGTCACAAACACGATCTTTTCAGTTGAAGAGATTACTTTGTCACTCAGCTGCATCACTTGAGCCTCTGAGTAATTCTTGCGTTTTTCGTTTTCAACCATTCTGGTCCCTTCACAGATCATTGCTATTGGTTCACAGGTTCGAGCTTTCTTGGAAAACTCTTTTGTCATTTCGCTTTTGGGTCCATGAGCTCTCAAGTCCCCTGTATAAACGATGGAACCCTCACTTGAGTGAATTAAGAAGCCATAAGCTGAAGGGATTGAATGATCAACATGAATAGGCTCGATCTCCATGCTGCCTATCTTGATCTTTTCCCCTGTTCTAAAAGTACGATAGGCATGCTTTCCATAATCACAAAAACCACTAGTTTCCTCCATAGCCCTGAGGAAAAATTGGGTACCCTCGCCTAAATACAAGGGAATCTTTGGATCTAGAAATTGTATATGATCTACATGATCAAAGTGTGCATGAGACAAAAAAACTGCATCCACTAATGGTTCCGAGTATTTAAGATTCGTAGATGAAAGCCCTTCTCGGGAGTACAAGCCCTTCATTCTAGGAAGCAGATTGAATTCAAAATAATCCCCGAGCCCATTTATTTTCCTGGGGACTAGCCAATTCTCAAAATAATCAGAACCGAAAGAGAAAGATTTGCCAAAGTCAAAGAAGACAGAACCGTCTGTGTCTTCAACTAGGATCTTATTACCACCGATTGAATCAACTCCACCAAAGAAAGTTAAATTAACCATGTAATCACAGCAATCGATTAATAAATTGACGAAATCTGGTATATGCTTTGTTTAGTGTCCAAAATTCGAAAGCTCATCATCCATTTTACGTATCCATAGAAGTTACTATCCCCGCAGAGATATTTTATGAAATGAGCCTTCTACTGAAGGACTCGAAAACGAATTTTAAGTAACTAAATGTTTATCAATTGAAAATTTGCTTTACTGTTAGTCCAATAAAAACTCGCGAATCTTGCCAAATGAGGAGACCTTTATGTCGATCATTAGCACGATGGATCTGACAAAGCGATTTGAAGATTTGGTTGCAGTTGATCATTTAAACTTGAACATTAAAGAAGGGGAAATTTTTGGACTTTTAAGACCTAATGGCGCGGGTAAAACAACAACCGTTCTTATGCTTTCAACAGTGATTAGACCAACATGCATGCATGCATGTGTTGTGCAATCCTCATATTACTGACAGTGCTCTTCGGACCCCTTCCATACCATCACTCCTTTCTGCTCTTTCTTGTTCTATTTGCCATTGGAGCGTATGCAGGCGACATAGCAGGAAGAAAACTCAGATGGTATTAGTAGCAAAGGTGGTCATGGAAGAAGCCTCTGTTAAAGCATTCCCCCTAGAGCTTTCGAAAAGCTTTTATTCAAACACAATGAAAACGTCGGCAGGGAATTCAGCATGGACTTCCAAACCAACAAGAACTTAGGCGGTATAGGCGCAATTCTGCTTTTCATAGGACCTCTGTTATCTTTTGCCCACTTTCTCGGCGGACTCATTTCTGTCATTGGTTTTATATTGATTCTAGTGGCACTGAAAAGCTTCGCCGACCATTACAACGATGCTGGCATCTTTAACAACGCACTCTATGGGTTCATCACAGGAATTGTAGGCGTCGTTGTGGCAGTGGGGGCTTTCATAGCAACTGCTCTTGCTGTCGTTGCTGATTTAGGAATCACAGATTGGACCAATGCAGCGGAGTGGACAGCCTTACTAACCGAAGAAACTGCACTCGCTTCTCTCTTAACTCTACTTGGAGGCGTCATCATTGCCCTTGTCCTTCTCTTTGCATTTGCTATTCTGACAGCTTATCTGTATCGGAAATCCCTGGGCATACTTTCATCAAAATCAAGCGTAGGCTTATTTGGTACAGCAGGGCTGCTGCTCTTGGTTGGGGCAGTTCTCACAATAGTTGTCATAGGATTCATCCTGATCTGGATCTCTTTCCTATTGATCGCGATCGCCTTCTTTTCAATGCGTCCAACAAGCACATCACCTCCCTCGGAATCCCCGCCATCAACAACGTAAATCCCCCTTTTTTTGGGCATTACACATCTGAAAGTAATTTGAAATTTTTAACAGTCTTTAAACATCATAGATCACTATATATAGGCGACTATGACTCGACTTGCCAGTAAGAATTTACGTGAAGAGCACATCCTAAACCTATGCAAAAAGATGCTACAATCCAAAGAAATCTTTTCAGCCTGCTATTATGGACCTAAAGTATATGGCAAACAATACAAAAAGACTGACATAAATGCATTGCTTATAATGCAAAATCCCCCATCCAAGATAAGAAATTTCAACCAACAAATTGCTGGCATAAATCTCAATGTTCTAGTAGTTGATAAAAAAGTATTTGAAGCTGATGTGAACCACGGAGAATTCGGAGAGTTTGCTGCAGAAATTGTTGCCTTTCCTTACGCAGGATTGATAAATATCTCTTACCTGGAAAAAATGGAAGTAGAATTAAAAAAGCGTTTCATCCAAGAACTCCTAGAAAATACCATTCTTCAATACCCTGAATTATCTTTAGAGCTTCTCATCCAGCCTGAATATTTCATGTATGAGGTTATAAGAAAAAAAATGAGGTTTTTCCCTCCCTCCAGATACTACTTCATAGATATATTTACGACGCCAACTCGTACTCGCAATATAAAGGCAATGATGAATGGCTATTCGAAGGCTCTGCAAGAATTGGAAAAAGAGAATTTTATAACCTTATCAAATGGCTTTGTGAAGATTAACAGTAATTTCATTGAAAATACAAAACGCAAAAAATCCAGACTTGCACAAATTTCAAAAGCTCTCGTTGCAGTCCAAAAAGCTCTCCTTCCATATATTCGAGGTGTTTCCTCGAGAATTGTGACTACTTTCTTGCTGGATCAAAGGTTCTATACGAAGGAAATTAACCGAAAAGCGGAGAGAGATTTTCTCAAACAACTTGAAGAAACTGAAAGATTTTTACTTGTACCCACCCCGCTAGGACCAATTCCGCTTTCTGATGAGACAAATATCGAAGAATTCATACGAAAAACAGTGCCTGGAACCAAAGCCTTGAGAATAACGATTAAGGAAATGGGTGGTGTTCTAAACAGCGTTTTCTTACTCGAATTTCAAAATAAAAATAGAACTAAGAGGGTTATCGTAAAGAGATTTGAAGATTGGCTTGGCTTTAAATGGTTTCCTTTGGCCCTATGGACTTTAGGGACTAAATCATTCGCCGTATCAGGTGCATCACGCCTTGAAAGAGAGTATTCAATCAATCAATTTCTAAGAAAACATGGTTTTCTGGTTCCAAGTATCATTTATGTTAGCCTTAAAGAACGGTTGCTTTTCACAGAATTCGTCGAAGGAGATAAGCTTACTGAAATAATCAGGGAAATTATTTCCTTATCGCCAAAACATCCCCAAAAGAAGAACACAGAAATCATCAAGGCAGCAGGAAGAGCAATCGCAAAAGCCCACCTACTAGGGGTAACATTCGGAGACTGCAAACCCGAGAATATACTTATCACAAAAGATAACGACTTGTGCTTCTTGGATCTTGAACAAGCAGCAAGAAATGGAAATGAATCTTGGGACATTGCTGAATTTCTCTACTATTCAGGTCATTATATCTTTCCGATTCACTCTGAGGAAGCTGCTAGGATAATTACCTCATCGTTTATAGAGGGTTATCTGGAAGCTGGAGGAAAAAAGGAAATCATAAAAGAGGTCGCCTCTGCCAAATACACAAAAGTTTTCAGTATATTCACTTTGCCTCATATTATTCTTTTAATCGCGGACATTTGCAAGAGAGTTGGAGAAATAAATACTGGGTAGACAGCAATATATTATCTGAAGAAGAATCAGGGCCCAATTGGAGCTTGCTTCTCAATCAAAGCTAACGTTTCATGTTCGGATAATTGCATGCATAGTATATATGTAGCTATTTTAAATCTGCAGAAATAATTATTATATTATATTGTGTGTTATATTTCGTAAACCTTAAGATAGCCGATTTACTTTAAACTCCATGATGGAGTTGCTGAGATTCAAAGCTGATCCACGATTGCGACAATTCATTCATTGTCTCGGGTTCAGTTGCATCGGCGGAGCGATTTTTCTGCAGATGCTGGTTTTCACCGATATTATCACTCAAGGCTATTTTTTTGCTGTGGAACAGAACCAGTTAATCCTTTCTCTCGAAGTAATATTGACTTTTTTCGCATTAATTTACTTTCTCTATGTGTATCAACGCTTTATCCGTTCTTTATAACAGAGCAATTGCTACAAAGGACCAAAATTTTCTATTTCCGGTGCAATTTCCGGGCAGCGATGAAAGTTAATCCTTTCTCGGTGAGGGCTTTGGCAGTTCTGTTCAAAGCATCGTGTTTATCAAGGTAATTTAATGTTAACTTTGGCATCAAACCTTGTTTTATAACATCGTTTTTCATGATGAAGTAATCCAAGATATCTGACTGATGGTTTCGAGTCCTTTCGACTTCAGGTACTCCACCCTCATGTTTGGCACTAATATTCTTTACATGATTTGCGATTTCAAGAAGCTCATCTAGCCGATCGTATGGTTGTCTAACAATGCTCTTGAAGGTTTCAGTAATGTGGTGCTCTATCCTTACAATGTCTTCCAGATCGAAGGCTTTTCGTATTTTAGCTGATAGTTCAATTGTATTGTTGTTGACAGAATTGGCAAGATTAAAACCTATGAGGGGGCTTGTGCCATCATCACGGCTAAAGAGCTTAGCAGTCATTAATGTCCATAGGCATGAATAGGGATTGTCGTTACCTAGAAAGACTGAAATTTTAAATTCAATGTCAATGCCCAATTTATAAAGCCAATAACCTAGCATTACACTTCCCGTATTGATATTCAATACTTGTTGAATTCCATATTCAGTATAATAATGTAGGAATTCCTCAACCCATTTCAAAGCATAGTCATTTGGCATTCCTACACCGCCAAAATATCCAGTGATAGTTCCAGGACCACCTAGATGAACATTGATCGGTAAACCATCAGGTCCAGGAAGGGTACCTTTTGTATCCAATGTTTCAACATAGGAGGCCCCGATGATTTGCATCGCTGCAGCAAATGCAGTTATCTCGTCAGCCTCGATCTGATCTTTCATGGAGCGAACACGGATGAACCGTCCTGGCATAAGATCTTGTTGTTTAATTGCCCTTCTTGCTTCTTCTATGATCCACGGGAAAAAGTTGCATGCACTTATTTCCAAGGTAACGGAAAATGACTTATCGAATTTCATAGAGTCAATTTTGTCACCTAATATTTTCCTGCGATAATTAGTGATGCTAATAAAAGCTTCCTTATCTCGTTGCTTGATTAGCCATTCAAGATCTTTGAAATACGGAGACCTATTCACCTCAAGTCGAGTCATAAGATTTTCGACTTTTCTGGCTTCACGAGCTCTTCGGTTGATCTCATCAACACCACCGTTCTTTTCAATGATTCTTATTAGATCGTTCACAAGAGGATTGTTCTCTTCTAGGATGAAATTGTTAATCTTCTGGAGATTTTCTTCTTTGATTCTTAACCTCTTTCTGATATCACTCAATGAAAGCCACCTCTATTCAATTAATTTTGAGTTTGTGTTTGGTTTACTAACGCCCGTAGATTTATAAGATTAGCTACAAACGAGCGTCGAATGCCCAGAATGGGAAGTAAAGCACTTAAATGTGTGCAAAATAGACGATATGAAGTTAAGGAGTTATGTTAATGTTCAAACCTAAAGGGATCATGCCTGCTCTAGTGACACCCTTTAAGCAAAAAGGGAAAAAGATTGATGAAGAAGGAATGAGGATGCTTGTTAACAGATGCATTGAGCTTGGGGTTCATGGAGTCGTTCCTTGCGGAACTACTGGAGAATTTGTAAATATGACCATCAAGGAGAGAAAGAAAGTTATTGATATTGTTACTGATGAAGTTAATAGTAGGGTTGCTGTTGTAGCGGGAGCTGGGGCAAGTGGAACTAAACAAGCACTTGAGATGACAAAATATGCAAAAGATGCAGGAGTTGATGCAGCCCTCATTGTAACCCCGTACTATCTTAAACCTGCGGATCGAGGGATCTATGAGCATTATTTCACTATTGCATCAGAGGTGGACCTACCTTTAATGCTTTATAATATCCCCCAATGTACTGGACTATCAATGCCTTGGCAGATGGTGGAGGATCTAGCTCAAATCCCAAATATTATTGGGCTGAAAGACAGCAGCGGACAGCTTAATTTCATTTTAGCAGTTTTGGAAAAGGTTCGTGATAAAATTAATGTGATGTGCGGACACGATGAAATAGTAGTTGCTGCCTTGGCTGCCGGTGCGAGCGGAGCCATCTTGGCAAGTGCTAATTTCATCCCTGATGTTTGGATAAAAATCTACAATAATATCCAAAATGGCGATCTGCAGAAGGCTCGTGAGCTTCAGTACAAAGTCCAGAAAATCGCACGAATCACTGCATCAAGTGGAGCAGTAGGCGCTAAGGAGGCATTGAATATGATGGGCATCAAAGTAGGTCATGTAAGGCAGCCTTTAAGCATTGGTGGTGAGTTAACCTATGAAGCTCGAGAAGAGTTGCGGCTTGACTTGGAAAAGATTGGCAAGATTGAGCCAAAGCCAGTAAGGTTTGAATTGGAAAAGAAAATTTTAGTGGAGAGATTCAAGGCAGTTCACGTTACACCTGAGATAATTCAAGGTTTTGATCTCCGTGTTGGAGAAGCTCTTGCAGGCAGTGGAGCAGAAGTAGCACATATCGATTTGATGATTGGCTTGAAGGCTGGTCCAGTAGGAAAGGCATATGCTCAGGCGAAAGCAAATCCGACTCCTGGACATGAACCTTTAGTGGCGATTTTAGAACCTAATGTTTTAGTGAAACCTGTTACATTAATGGTTCCAACAGTTCTTATAAAAAATATGCGGCAAGCGAGCCTTGTTTATGGACCCGCACAAGCTGGGGTAGCCAAAGCAGTGGCAGATAGCTTGGCTGATGATTCAATCCCTAAAAAATTGGCCGAGGATTTGGTTATCATTGCGAATGTGTTTGTACACCCCTCTGCAGTTAACCGGCAAAGAGTATACATTAATAATTACAAGGCCATGCGGCACGCCATTCGGAGGACTATCGAAGGCAGACCCTTGGTGGATGAAGTAATAGAGAATAAGGATCGATCGAAACATCCATTCAAGTATACCCCTTAAAGTAAAGGAATGTAGATGTCCAAAATGCTGGACATGACCCATTCATAAGTTCTACATGCAGTCATTGACTTTTCATTAATTTCTTCAGATTCTGTGCTGCGTCCTCTGGAGGAACCACATTTATGTATATCCCCGTGCTTTTCTCAAATCCTGCCCAAATAGTCAGCTTGGGATAAACCTCTAAATGCCAATGATAAAATTCACTCGTCTTTGCATTTGGGCCAATGTGAAAACCATAATTATAGGGTGGATCATTCAAAAGCGACTTCAACCCTCCAAGACAATTTTTCATTATAATAGCTAAGTCCTTTACAGGACCTGGTTTTATATCTTTAAACGTTGATGCATGTGCTTTTGGCATTATCCAAAACTCAAAAGGATGAACAGATGCCCAGGGCGCGAATGCAATGAAACTTTGATTTTCCATTATCAATCGGGGGCTTTTCCTTTCCCTCTCAAGAATCTCACAGAAAGCACATCTACCATTTCTTTCATGAATATCCCTACTTGCCTTCAACTCCTCGGCTGGAATCCTTGGCAACATAGGCGCTGCAATAACTTGGCTATGGGCATGGGACAGCGAAGCACCTGCTTCCAAACCATGATTTCGAAAAACTGAAACATATCTAACATAAGGCTTTGAAGAGAGAACCTTTAGGCGATCAATATATCCATTAATCACCTGAATCAATTGTTGCGGTTTAGCCACTGCAGGGTGTTCATCGTGATTAGGTGACTCTATAAGTACTTCGTGATGTCCTATTGCTTTGCCTTCTTCAAAGCTCTCTCCCTTTCTAGGCGGAGAAAAAGCTGAATATAAATTCCGCACACAACGAATCAACCAGTTCTTGTGACGTAATCCATCTGTATCCTTATCCTTCACGATATTTCCATCGTCACTTGCTAAAAAAACCAGCTGCGCTGGTGGGGTCATATGTTCGTTTCCAGGACAAAATGGACATGAACTTAATTTAGTTGCCTGAAAAGCAGCATTCTTCTTTACCAAATCAGTTGGTCGACGCTTTCTATGAGTAGCAATAACAACCCATCGACTAAGAAGATAATCTTTTCTTAGCTCATTCACTAATTTCAAAATCCCAAGCGATTAATATGATCTTTTAGGCTCTTGGTCTTTCTCCTTTGGTGACCTCTTGGTAGGTTTCAAGAGTCTTCATGGCAATGATATCCCATGTGAAGCTTGATAAGACGCGCTTTCTACCATTTTTGCCCAACTCAAGCTTTCTATTTGAATCTTGAAGGCTACTGACAATGCCCCAGGCAATATCCACTGGATCGTTAGGATTAATGTGATAGCCACATTGCCCCGGACCATCGGATATCACTATTTCTCTCATACCACTCACTCCGCTTGCCCCCACAACAACAGGTTTTTCCATACTCATTGCTTCCAAAGCAACGATTCCAAAGGGCTCATACAAGCTTGGAAAAACAGCTAAATCGCATGCTGCATAATGGGCGATACGCTCTTCTTCTGATACAAACTCAAAGCGAAATTTCACAGTTTCCTCAAGCTTCAGACCCTTAACCATGCTTTTCAGGTGGTCTTCCATATCCCCTAAACCCACAATCACAAGTTTAGCCTTGGGAATGGTTTTCAGAACATGTGGCATCGCCATAATTAGCTTATCAGCACCTTTGACCAACACAAGACGACCAATGAATAGTATCATTTGATCATCATCATTTAGCCCATAGCTTCTCCGTATCTCTTTCCTCTTTGCTATATCAATCTGGTTTGGCGAGTATTTTTCTGGATCAACACCATTATAACAAACCTTAATTTTGTTCTTTGGAAAGCCCAGTTCGATCAACTCGTCTTTCATTGCATTTGACACGGTAATTACTAGATCAGCCATCTGCCCTCCTCGATACTCGATGCTACTAACTACTTCTGATCCGTTACCCAGAGTACGACCTTTCTCTGTTGAGTGAACGTGAAATACCAAAGGCAACCCTAACTCCCTCTTGGCTGTTATTCCTGCAATAATGGAAAGCCAGTCGTGAGCAACTAAAATGTCATATTTGAATCCTTCTTTCTTAACAAGCTCATTGATTATTTTTGAAGCACTTAGATAATTATAGACAAGAATTTTGGAGAAGAACTGGATACCTCCACTTCGTCCCCATTTTCTAACATCTTCCGCAATTACGTCTGGCAGCGAGTCTGAGACATCAATATGAAGAGGACGATGGATTTCTATTCCTCGCCACAATTCTCTAGTTGGAAGTGCCCCTTCATCATCATTCATTGTGAATACGGATACATCATTTTCCAAAAGCACGAATTTCCTTGTAATTTCAGCAGCATATGTGCCCAAGCCTCCAACTATTTTGGGCGGATATTCATAGACCATTGCAGCAACTCTCATGTATTTCACCTATTTTAAGTGCTTGATATTGTTTCTATCGCTTATGACATCATTACTTATTACGTTTCCTACAGCTCTGTATTGATTATTGATGGAGATTTTTACTACAAACCTAAATGGCTTATTATGCGTGAGGAAAGCTCATCAGCTAATCCTAGGACCACGTTCGCTAACTCCCGTTAATCTCCTTTTCTTGCTAATCGCGAGTTTCTATTTTACATGTCAATAAGCTTGGGTTATGATTAATTAAGAAATTAAGAAACCAAAAAGAAAAGGTATTGCAAATGCAATTTAGTTTATTACAAGCACAGTGTTTTTCAGATGATACACAAAATTGACACATTTTCTAAGGTTTAATCTTGTAGGCTTGCTTAAGAACCTCATGCATTATCTCATGATGCTTTTTCTCGTCATTTCCGATATGTTCCAGTAGCAATTTTATGCCTTCATCTTTTGTTTCCTTCATTGCCTCTTTTATATTTTCAAGCATTGCTGCCTCAGTCTTGATGTGTTTCTCCAAATTTCTCTTAGCCACAATCTTGTCAACGTAACTATCCAACAGAGTATTCCAAAGAGGCTTGGTCCCCTTCTGTTTAATCACGGTTAATATGCCATCCAAAACCATCGCATGTTTCTCGGAATCTTTTTGAGTTTCCAGCATTAGAAGCTTGGCTGCAACAGTATGAAGACTTTTTATTTGCTCGTCAACGGTCTTAACAAAATTCTTCTCAATTCTTATCTGCTTCTTGATTAGTTCTACAAGTCTGTCTTGTGACATGCTCGTCTCCTTTCTTCAACAACTACTTCTCTCTATTAAAGCTTTAACTTTTCCATGCAAATATGGATACACACACTCAAGATTGAAATGCTAGACCAACTATTGCTTTCCTCAGCATTTGTGAATGCAAAACCATTTTTTGAGACGCAAACGCTTTATAATGAACTTGGTTGGCCCAACTCTACATTCGAGTTGGAACCAATATTCTTTTTATCTCTATTATAATCTAACATTGGGGGAAATCTTGGTCAAGTTCAAAGTCGTTTCTGCAAAACTCCCGGAGGAAATTTACGAGGAATTAGTACTGCGCGTATCAAATGGTGAAAGAAGCGCCTTTATCCGAGATGCAATTATGGAAAAATTGCAGCAAATCCCAAGACCCGACAAGCTTTTCGAATTTGAAAAACGAGTAAGTGAGCTAGAGACCAAGTTTTCTGAAATTAAAAGCTATCTTGGAAAACTAGAAGTGCTTACATATGAACGGGGAAAAGCTAATCCTCATGCTTTTTGCATAGACGAGACTGATCATAAGATCATCGATTACCTCTTGCATTATAAGGGCGCGACAACTCCTGAACTAGCAGAATATTTGAAGACAAATCGCTGGCTTATTCTCAACAGATTGAGAAGGATTCAGAAATTATCCAAGAAACAGCTTGGAAAATCGATAGTCGAGTATTCAGCTAGCGAGAAAAGGGGAAAAAAGAAAGCATGGTGGCTTCATGATGAACAAATCGAAGATTGAAAATAACTTATGAGTCTTGAAGTTTATATTGCTGACTGAAGGGCCCGTTGCCCAGTCAGGATTAAGGCACCGAGCCAATGGTGTGGCGTGCAAGCCTCCGGTCTGCGAGAAGGAAGAAAGCCGGAGATCTGGGGTTCAAATCCCCACGGGCCCGCTATGTGTGCAATATGATTTTCATCCTAAATCTTGATTCTTCGTGACTGAACCAACAATAAACCTAAATGGTTTTTTTTACACTTACCTTTATAAGAGTCTTTTCATCTGGATTATTTGGGAGAACGATGAGTCCTCAGATACAATGTCCAAATTGTGGGATTACAATAAATTCGGAGAATCGCAAAAAAACAGATCTAGGCATGATAGTCAGAGCAGTGCAAAAGAAACCATGTAGCTTCACTGATCTTCTAAGGATAACACAGCTCCCTAGAAAAACTTTGAGTTTAAGACTTAAGGAGTTATTGGGTATGGACGTTATAACAAAAAATGGGATTTATTATTTGAATGATAGCGATGAAACAAAAAAACTACTAAAGATTCAGAAGAGTCCAATTGTGATCAAGAGACGAATGTTGCTTGCCTTCCTCGTTTTGGCAATGATGATCCCGGCTGGGCTTCAAGCGTATGCACTCTTCGTGCCCAAGCCAATTACGCCCCCTCAACCTACTGTAAAAGGCTATTTCGAGGCTCGAATCATTATCACTGATGTGCAAGAGCTGTATGGTTGGCAAGCAGTGATCTCGTATGATGCGGATAACACACGTTGGGTGGAAATCCTTCCAGGAGTTATCGATGAGCTTCCGTATAGTCTGAACAATACTTTCCCCGAAATGGGTTTATTGCTACTTGGCAATACATTCATTGGTAGAGTTGAAGGATTTAGCGGAAGTGGTATGCTGATAGGCATAAAATTTGCCTATTACTCAGAGGAATTCAGTGAACCTGCTTTGCTGCCAAAATTCATGTGGCATCCAACCATGCTCCTCGATGCAAACGGTGACGAGATGCAATTAGGCGCTGATACGCTGAAACTAGAGATTGAATACCTGAGCTAATCTCACTCCTTTCCCTCTTTTCTTGACTGCAAGTACTAGAGCGCTTGCTACAAACATTCACATCTGTTTGACAAAAGAATTTTATAGATTGGGTATTTCATTACTAAGATCCAGAGAAGAGGAGGCGCTACATTGAAACATGTCAAGATAAGCGCATTTGATTGTCCTGACGCGTGGTTTAAAACTCTGGAATCTATATGGACGAAGGGGGAGATGTACGGAGTATGCTATGGGTCAGAAAAGGCGACAACAAAGAAACTTAATCTTTCCATAGAAATCGCTAAGCCGGAGAACAGGCCACTTATTGGACAAGGAGCGCCCTGTGATATGAAATATGTTTCTTGGTATGCTTTAAAGTATTTATGGTCGGACACAATCGAAGATGAAAAATATACCTACGGTAGTAGAATGAGGAAACCAGTGGATCAGATAGAAGAAGCAATAAATCGTTACCTAGACGAACCCGCTGATCGACAGATAACCTTAGCAGTACGACTGCCCCAAGATATTATGAAGCATATTAATAATGCAAAACATGAACCGCCATGTTTAAGCCTGATCGATACAGAAGTCATCGAAGGGTTACTTCACTTGACATGCTATTTTCGATCTTGGGATGCTTATGCTGGACTGCCAGCCAATATAGCTGGGATTCAATTATTCAATGAAGCGTTTGTTTCTGAGCTCAATAGACGAGGAAATCTTGGTCTGAAAACTGGTAAACTAATCTTCCATTCGAAAAATTGTCATATCTATGAAAGGCAATTCACCCTTGTTGAAGACTTGCTAAAACCTAAAGATGATCAAAGACGAAAGATTCCTAAGATCGCAACCGATTAGTCCCGCGCTGCTATTTTAGGTGGCTGATGGTTAGTTTAACTTCAAAAGAACCTTGTTATTTCGATGCTGTTGCCCGGAGACTTTCCATTTCTATTTCAGCAAGCGAATTGTTTTCTGCAAGTTGTGTTTTTACAGATGTATCATGTGTCCTAAAATAATAGCAGTAAATGGGCCGTCCATAACAAAAATGTCTCAAATCAAAATCAGTGAGTTCTTCTGATATATTCTCAGCTAGCATTTTTGTACACTTTTCCTTTGAATTGCTTGAGAGATATGGACATCTCATTTCTTACACGACTGTCTATTTGTTGAACAGTTTGTCCGTTTTCCAAAGCTACAATATGTCTCCGCACAGACATATAGCAAATATTACTATATCAGAATTGAAATATAAGCATTCCGCCTGCAGGACCATAAATATATATTTCTACTTTTGCATGTTGCCTCTAACAGAGTGGAACTAATGAATATCGGCATTGTTGGAAAAAACCCTAATGAATGGGGAAGTGCACAGTTGATAGCCTCTCTGAAGCGGTTCGGGTTGCCCTGTACATATCTGAGTTTTCCCAAGCTCTTTGCAAGAGTTGGCTATAAACCAGTTCTCAGTGTTGATGGGATTGATCTGATTAAAGATCTTGCAGCCCTAATTGTTCGACCAATTGGTCGCGGATCTCTTGAAGAGATTATTTTTAGAATGGACAGACTTCATGCTTTGGTGCGAAGAGGAATACCAGTTATCAATTCGCCTAGTGCAATTGAGCATTGTGTGGACAAATATTATGCGTTGACCCTCTTGGAGGAGAATGGATTACCTGTTCCACGCACGGTTGTGACTGAAAGCGCAAAGGAAGCGTTGAAGGGTTTTCAGGAATTAGGAAATGATATCGTTTTGAAACCTCTCTTTGGTTCGCGCGGAGTAGGATCAGTCAGGATTACTGATGTTGAGTCTGCCCTCCGAATTTTCAACTCCATACAATATTATCATGGGATTTTATATCTTCAAGAATTTGTTCCCCATGGCAATTTCGATATCCGGGCTTTCGTTATTGGTGATGATGTATCTGCTGCCATGAGAAGGATTGGAAGTTCTTGGAAGACCAATGTCAGTCAAGGTGCTCAACCTCTTACAATTCATCTGGATAAACAAATGCAGAATTTAGCGATTGAAGCTGCCAAGATCGTAGGCTGCGAAATTGCAGGTGTGGATATTATAGAAACGAATTCCAAACCATTAATCGTTGAAATCAATAGTCAACCTGGTTGGCGTGGATTACAATCTGTAACACAAACAAATATTGCGGATCACATTGTTGAACACGTGTTGTCTAAGGTGAAAAGATGAATGACAACTATTGTAAAGAAAATCCCCATTTCCAAGATTAATGTTATCGATGGCATTGTGGAAAAAAGAATTGAAGTTGTGGCTAGAGAAATTGCCTTACACGTTTTTCTGGGGAGCATTCATTTTGTCTCGATTCTTTGTTCCCCAGCTTTGCTAAAAGAATTAGTTATAGGACATTTGCTTGGAGAAGGCATCATAGACTCTGCTGATGAGATTCTAAACTTTGAAGTTGATCAAGAAAACCGATGTTATGTAACATTTTCAGAGATCAATGAAGAAAGGCATTTTGCTGTTTCCAAACCTTTTGCACAACTAATTGTGTCTGCATGTGGAAGTGTGGGGTATAAATCGCTCTCTGAGTTGCTTGATACTATCAAATTAACACCTTTGCTAACTTGGAAAGTAGAAGCAGAGACAGTTTTGAGATGTGTTAAACAATTAAATACCTTGGCTGAAACGTACAGGAAAACAGGTGGTGTTCATGTCGCTGCTTTATTTGAGTGTGATGGGCAGTTAGTTGTCTCAGCTGAGGATGTGGGGAGGCATAACGCAGTCGATAAGGTAGTTGGCGCAGCCTCTATGGAGCAAAAAAATTTAAGAAATTGCTTCCTGGCTTTGAGTGGCCGGTTAACTGGAGATATTGTGTTAAAAGCAGCGCGGGTTGGAATGCCAATAGTCATGTCAATAGCTGCCCCACTTGACACAGGGATTGAAGTGGCAGTGAAAACTGGCGTGACTTTGATAGGATTTGCTAGAGGAAAAAAAATGAACATTTATACAAATCCAGAAAGGGTCTATTTCAGACGGAACTGACGTAAATCCCTAAAAACTCATTAGATTCAAGATTACCATCAGAAATGAAATCTCTCCGTGACCTGCTTTGCGAAGGGGGCAGACTGAATTGCGATAATCAGAGGTGTTGCTACTATAGCAAAAACCACAATGTTAGTAGCAGTATGAATAATTGGAGGATATGGGTAATATAACGGCATAAACGTTAGCACGATAGCCTCAAAGACCGAGGAATAAACTGGATAAGCCAGATAAAATCCTATGCTGGAAAATATATCGTAAATGAATGTCAGTATCCCCCCCCATAAGGCTATTTCAACAACGAATTTAAGCCCTTTCTTCTCTGGATTACGTATTTTTCCCAAGACTCCTCCTACAACTCCATAGAATGCCCCTAGCAAAGCCATTACTGCAAGGAGAGTGGGTGAGGTTGTGAAAATCCAGGCTGCCGGATGAGCAAAAGGCGATGGAATAAGCATATAAAGTGTTACAGCAATGCTGCCCACAACTAAGCCGACTCTCCATCCAAAGCAGAAACCTGTGACAAAAATTGTGACGGTCATGAATTCAACCAAACCTGGTAAAGAAGCCATTCCTAAGCCTTTTGCATATGCAATTACAATAGTAGCTGCTGTAAGCGCTGATGCTAAAGCGATTTTTCTAGTAGTCCAATGCATGGTTGGATAAACCAACCAACTTAATATATAAGGTTTGCGTACGCATCGCTGATTTCACATAATACGTCCTACTGAATGAGTGGGGAGAAACCTTCACAGTGATTTCATTAGTTGGTTCAGTATGGTCAATTTCTGAATTTCAGTAGTTCCTTCATAAATTTCTGTTACCTTTGCGCAGCGATGGAATCGCTCCAAATGATAATCCGCCAGATAGCCGTATCCTCCATGGACTTGTATTGCTTCGTCTGTAACTTCCATAGCAACCCTTCCAGCAAAAGCCTTTGCCATCGAAGTAGCTAGAGGACTAGGCTTCCCTTGATCATAGAGGTGAGCTGCTTTGTAAGTTAGAAGTTTTGCAGCTTCGATTTTTATTGCCATTTCTGCTAATTTGAACGATATGGCCTGGAATTTGATTATTGGTTTGCCAAATTGCTTGCGATTTTTGGCATATTGGAAGGCTCGTTCAAAGGCTCCTTGAGCCATGCCTACAGCCTGGGCAGCTACAATGATCCTGGTACCGTTGAACAATTCTAAGGTGTAATAGAAGCCTTTGTTAAGTTCACCCAACAAACTGTCTTTAGGCACTTTTAGATCGCTTAGGCTAATTGATCCGGTTAAACAGGGTTTTATGCCCATCTTCCCATGAAGTTTCGTTGCTTCTAACCCTGGCATGCTTTTCTTTGCCAAAAAGAGGCTTTGTCCCTTACGTGGTGGAGAAGCATCGGGATTTGTTTGGCATAGGATGAGAAAGAAATCAGCAACTGGTGCGTTAGTTATGAATTCTTTGCTTCCATTGATAATCCATTCGCTTCCGCTTTTGGTGGCGATTGTATCCATGCGAGTTATGTCGCTGCCATGCTCGGGTTCTGTAAATGCAGCAGCTGATATTGCGTCACCCTTTGCCAAAGGGGGAATATATTCTTCTTTTTGCATTTCAGTTCCTTGATTCAGTAATGCATCTGGAATTATGAGGTTTCCGAGAGAAATTGCGGTGCCTAATCCTGGGTCTACACGGCAAAATTCTTCTACAACCAGGCATTCCTCAACAAGGCCATATCCTTGCCCATTGTATTCCTCTGGTATTCTCATACTTGTGAATCCAAGTTTTGAGGATTTTCTATAAAGTTTGATTGGGAATTCTTCTTTCTGATCAAATTCCAATGCTATTTCGGGAGTGAATTCTTTTTCGCAGAATTCTCTAGCTGCTTTTTTGATTTCGTTTTGCTCATCATTGAATTCAAATTCCAACAAACCAACTCCTTTTCTAGGTAAGACTCGCTCAATATTCAGTAGGATTTTGGCAAACCTAAAACATGCTCTCCAATAAACGCAAGAGCCATTTGGTGGGTCACAGGTGCCAGTCTGATAAGATTTACTTCTCTCCACCAACGTTCAACATCATATTCCACAGAATAACCATATCCACCTAATGTTTGCATAGCATGATATACTCCTTGAATACCCGCTTCAACTGCTGCAACTTTGGCCATATTAGCTTCAGCGCCACAGGGTTGGCCTTCATCATAAAGCCAAGCAGCTCTATAATTCAGCAACCTTGCAGCTTCAATTTTTGCTCTTGCCTCAGCTAGGGGAAATTGAATGGCTTGATGAGAACCAATTGGCACCCCAAAAACGCTTCTCTGCCTAGCGTGATCAACAGCCTTGCTGATTGCTAAAAGCCCGATTCCGCTTGCAGCCGCTGAGAACGACATCCTCTCGGGATTTAATGTATCTAGGATTAGATACCAACCTTTGTCTCTTTCACCTAGCAAATTCTCTTTCGGGATTTTCAGATTAGTTATATAGACCTCGCAGGTTTTTGAGTAGTGAATTCCATGCTTTTCTATGGGCATCACTTCAATTGCAGGATTTGGCAGGTCTACAAGAAAGAGACTTAAACCCAGGGTTCTTTTAGGAACCTTTTCAAGAGGAGTTGTCCTCGTTATAAGAACCATTCCCTTTGCTCTATCTGCTCCTGAGATGAATGTTTTGCGTCCGTTGATGACGTATCCATTTCCTTCTTCAATTGCCATTGTCTGTGTGTTCAATGTATTTGTCCCTGCGTCTGGCTCAGTCAAAGCTAAGCAAAACTCCATGCCTTTGGTGATTTTTGGCAGGTAATTCTTTTTCTGGTTCTCGCTTCCATGTTTTGCGATTGATAATCCTCCGAATATTGATGTTAAACATAGAAACCATTGGCCAGCTAAACCACAGCTTTGAGAAGTCAATGTTTCCATAGCTAGGATCATCTCAACCATTCCCATTCCGCCTCCTCCGTACCCTTCAGGGATCAAAATGCCAACAAAGCCAGCCTCAACCAAGGCTTTCCAGAAATCTTCAGGGAAAGTATGTGTCTTGTCTTTCTCTCTCCAATATTCTGGACTAAAGTCTTCAGCTATTTCAGTGGCTGATTGTACTATCATTTTCTGCTCGGTAGTTAATTTAAAGTGCAAGGGCTTCACCCATACAAGCCAGATAAAGCAATAGTATTTGACCTTTGAATATATTTCTTATGTGAAGGAGAATGTGAGTACAACTAAGGTTTCGGCGCCTATTTGGATATTTTGACTACGAACCGAGACTTATCTTCCTTTCCACTCAGGGGTTCTCTTTTCTGTAAAAGCTGATATGCCTTCCTGCAAGTCCATGCTTGATGCTACTACACCAAAGCCCTCGCGTTCTAATGCCAAACCTGCCTTCAAGTCAGTGTCAGCTCCTCTCTCTATGAGAGATTTTGCAACTTTAATTGCAATAGGTGCTTTGCTGGCGAGTTCTTTAGCAAATTGCCTCGTTTCTGTCATTAAATCAGTAGCTGGAACCACCTTATTGACTAAACCCCATCTATATGCGGTCTTTGCATCAATTATTTTGCCGGTATAAACCAGTTCCTTTGCTCTTGCCTTACTCACGAGTCTTATGAGGCGTTGAGTACCGCCCCAACCTGGTATAAGACCAATATTTATCTCAGTTTGTCCTAGACGAGCATTTTCACTAGCTATTCGGAAATCGCATGCCATAGAAATCTCTAGACCCCCGCCTAGTGCATATCCATTGATTGCAGCTATAATGGGTTTCTCGATGCTTTCTAAAGCGCTGCAGATCTTGTCACCTCTCTGTGATAATGCTCTGGCCTTTAGTGCATTCATACCTTTCATAGCCTTTATATCCGCCCCCGCCGAAAAAGCCTTCTCTCCCGCTCCAGTAATGATGATAGCTCTTATTGCTTCGTCCTCTTGTGCATCCTTTAAAGCCTCGAAGAACTCGTTTGTAAGTTCTTTGCTCCACGCATTTAGGGCTTCAGGACGATTTAGCGTTATTGTGGCGATTCTTTCGCTTTTCTCATATATTACTAGTTTGAATTCCATGTTCAACTCGTTATCATCTTTTCTTCTATTATGAATAAAAGCCCTTTCGCCTTTAAGCAAATAATTCGTAATATAACGAGCCTTAGGCAAAAAATCCTTATCATTATTTCTCGTCGAAAGACAATTTGCCGGAAATATTTCAAAAACTCAGCGAAATCTTGAAAAATTGGAAATATTTAAGAAGCAAATTGAGGCAAATCTAATGTTAACTTTGAAATAGGAAAAAAGAAGAAGGTTGAGGATATGGCCAAAGCCTTGAAATCAGAGCGATCGAAACTCTATAAAGATCATCTAGTTCAAGTATTACTAAGCAAATTCTTGAGCGGAGAGCTCGAAAGGCTTGAGCCAGTCTTCGATCCTGACCGTGGATATGTCTTTCCTCTCGTTGAAGCAATTCTGGGGAATGCTGGGGAAGTCGAGCAATTCTTAGACAAACTAAGCAAAGCAGGGATTTTCAAGAAGGAATTGTACGACAAAACTCTTTTCTGCCCAAATTGCAACTCACCAAAAATTTCCACCCATTATAATTGTCCTCATTGCGGATCATTTAATGTCACAAAAAGCGCTTTGATAGAACATCTGCCATGTGGATATATCGATACTGAAGATCATTTCACAAAAGGCGACAAGCTCTTCTGTCCAAGATGCACGAAGGAGCTAGTCAAATTAGATGTTGATTATAAAAGGGCAGGAGTTTGGTGTACCTGTAATAATTGTGATAAGAATTTTGACCTTCCAAGTCCATCACATTTCTGCAGGAAGTGTCAAAGTAACTTCACTTTTGAAGATGCTGGCTATGAAAATGTCTTTTCATATAGGTTGAGTGGTGATGCACAAAAAGAGGCTTCGCTTGGTTGGATCCTCATCACTCCGATAAGAGCTTTCTTAGAGGATCATGGCTTCGAGGTCCAAACTCCTGGATTTTTAATGGGAAAATCAGGAACTAGCCACATGTTTGATATTACCGCTTTCAAGAAGGATGTTACTAAGGGAATGACAGTTATAGACTTAGCAACTTCTACTGATCCCCTTGTTTCTGAACAACCAGTTATTGCCATGTTTGCAAAAATCTATGATGTTGCTCCTGATGATGCATGTTTAATTGCAATCCCTAAGATTTCAGATAATGGGAAAAAGATGGCTAAGCTCTACAGAATTAGTGTCATTGAGGCAAGAAACCAAGAAGAAGCAGTGAGTGCCTTAAGCGACTATCTTGACGAAAAATCCAGTTCCTGATTTTGGATCGAATTGGATGACCTTCTTTCAAGTCAGTTAGAGTATAATTCAATGTTCCCTCTCTCTGTGACAATTTTAACAATAAAGGGACGAGTCGGTAAAATGATATCACTCCGGAGGTATGATTCTGTTTCTCCAGGATTGATGAAAATATTCAAGCCATATCTTTGATGTTTGGTTACATTGTTAATCCATAAGGCAACCAAATGAGAAGTTATAGGCCCTTCATTCCTAAATGCGAAAAGAGTTCCTGAATTCTCCAAGGCTTTAGATTCTATCAAATCAGCTTTCAACTCGAACTGCGTATCGGTCGTCTTGACTCCTTTCACTCTTATTTTCCAATCACCTGCAAGACTTTTGAAGCTAGATGGATTTGCTATGATTGTCTGGTTCCTTTCTTCGTCATCACCAGGTGTATTACCTGATGTATAGGCTATGAATCCTTCTCCAGTTGTGGGATATTCATCGGTAACATAATTATAGAATTGATACATAACAGATACAGCACTGGTCGTCCATGCACTGTCGATTGTCCAATATAATTCCTTCCAGTTTTCCATATTGCTTGAGCCTGAAAATTCAACTTCTACCGTTTGTTCATGAGTCCAGACGTGCAGAAGAACCACGTCAATATTCCATCGATTTTGCGTAGTATCATTTGTATCATCGATATCCTCAAATTTAATTGTAAGATCTGAAGAGATCAGATAAGAAGTAATTGAAGCATTGTTCCAACCACTACTTATATTAGCAAGCAAACTTTCCCATGCTAGCCCGTTCCAGATCTTTACTGTAATATTCTCTGTATCCATCGTTCCTCCATAAATGCAGAGCTCCTCATTAGTTTCATTATAATTTGCATTTGTCCATTGAACCTCTAAGTCTAATTCAAAATTATCATTTGTGTAGTTGATCTGAAGTCTTGCACAATCAACTTCGTAGACTCCGGCGGCTGTCTGTGACTGCAAATAGATTTCAGCTCCATCAATCTTCGACCAAGTATCAAGACTTGAAGTTGCTGCCCAGCTGACCCAAGTCCACGAAGTGGGTATGCTCTGCGTGCCTAATGATAACCAAATGGAACCATTCCAGACAAAAGCCTCTAGGTCATTGTTAAATTCAGTTTGCCTTGCATAGAGCTGAATTGTGACAGTGTTGATTGTTTCCGTAGATTTTCCTGAATCTGCGAAGCCGAAATTGCCAGCTAATTCGTTGTTTCCCGAGGTATATATGTAATTTATGTTATAGTCTATTGCGTCAAGGTGTGGATTTGTACCTATTCTAGTCCAATCAGCCCGAATTCCATCATCTGTATCGACATAAAGCCCTAATGTATTGTTGGTACCATTATTTCCCTCTGTTAATTCATCGTTTGCTAGGTCTGGACCATATTGTTGTGCGGTGAAATTTGAGTGTGTTCCTATATCCGGACTTGAATCCACATCTACTATGTTATTGTCGACAATATCTGAGATATCTGATCCAGAGAAGTAACTTCCAAAAGCCATGTAGACTTCATCATCCGAGAAAAGATTTAAGACATCACCAGATGACCAAGTTGTTAAACCTCCAAGAGCGTAGCTCGATGGATTAAATGTCCAGTTTTCTTCACTTATGGCTGAAACGTCTACAATTGTGATGTCCTCCTTATGTTTGTCATAGTCGAGTTGATTCATTTCGAAACTCCACAATATGACATTGGAGGCAACTATTACCAGGATAACGAGGCTCAGTACTACTATTATGATGTTGCTAATGCCGCGTTTATTACGCTTAAACTTATGAGGGGGCTTGATAATAGTTTGCAATTTCTGTTCCTCTACTTGTAATAATGGCCAAGTAATACAATCCATTAGATGACCAGCTAAAGCTGATATTCAGCCAACCATGTTCTCCCACGTCCAATAAAATTGGGATAAAAGGCTGACTTGTGGAGTTCACATATACTGATGAGGTTTCGATCGCTACCTTTCCTATATTAGCTAAATAGATCGAGATCCCGTCCGTAGTGAACCAAATGTCTTCTGCAATTGCACGTTCACCCATAATCTGATGTAGATTTTCGGTTATGATATAGGTTGCAGAAGCTGCTAGGGACATTGCTGCCACCGCGATTACAGTTAGGAGAACGTTGCTGAGAACTGGCGTTACTCCCCTTTTATTTTTCAGGATTTGTTTCATCACTGATCACCAAGTGAGAAATTTCAAAGCAGCGTAGCCGCTTGCCATCAGAATAGCGCTATGTTTCAAACCAGCACCTACTGCTCCTTCACCCATTTTCCCTGCAACCAAACCGCCAAAAAATCCCTGTATAATGCTCATGTGCAAGAATATTTGCCAAGCTTCCTCAGAGGCTAGTGCAGAAAAGCCAATGATTGATGAGCCACCCAATTCTACGAAAAATGTTTTGAAAAGAAGAACTATTGTAAAAACGAAGACAAAAAAGGCAACATATATGATTGCTATATATGGTCTGGTCTGAGCTTTCCGCTCTTTCTCCATAGTAAGACTTGCTTGAATAAAGTTCCCCATAGGAGCAAAGACTTTTTCTACATGACCTCCGGAATGGCTCGCTTCAATGATTAGTGGCACTGTCCGCTGAACTAAGGGAGTATCGGTGCGTTTGCTAAATTCTTCAAGTGCTTCTTCAAAAGTTAATCCCCATGACATCTGATTAACTATCTTCTTCAATTCATTAGTCAAAGGACCGTAATTGCGCTTTGATACCTCTTCTAAAGCTTGAGGTAACGTCATTCCTGTTTGCTGAGCCTGTACAATGCTTCTAAACATCTCGGGAAGACGTTCGTCGATCGATCGTTTCCAACGATGCTCCAGATGATTAACAACTGCGGGAGGAAAGATTGTGATAATTATGGCAATAAAGAGAAAATCTTCGAAAAGCGAATAACCTCTTAGTATCAGAACTGCAGTAACAAAAATTATAAAACCTGTACAAATGGAGATTATCCATGCAATTTTTTTCTCACGTGGTTTAATCTTTAGCATTTTTCACCACCGTGGCGAAAGGGCATCTAGGATTACTACGAAGGCAACTGAGCCAACAGGTATGCCAATGTATGTGAGGAGCATTAACAACAGGGATGGATCAAGGATTCCCAATCCATTTCCTCCCAACATAGCCATGACTGCGAACATCACTATGAAGATTAGCGGTCCAGCTATCAATATTGTCACATAAAACTCTGATAAGACACCGAGTGTATCTGCGAATTTCTTCAACAATATATGCTTGAGACTCATATTTTCTTGTGATCGCTCTATGAGATAAGACATCAGGTTGCCACCAGAGTGAATTGTGGATATAAAGCCTTCAAGCAGTTCTTTGAATCGTTCAGAAGGAGCTCGTTTTGACGCATTTTCTAAGGCAGTGATTATATCTGCTCCAAAAAGCTCCACATCTCGGACAATAGTTCTCGCCTCATCAACAATAGCCAATTTTTGCGGAATATTTGATAGAGAGCGGAACATACGATCTGGAGGTATACTTGCACCTGCTAGAATAGCTAGATATGCAGTTGTAAAATCCATTGTGTTGTCCAAGTTCCGTTTGGTGTTGTCTGCCCTGTAGAGAGGATAGATGTAGAAGAATATGATGGTGAGAGCACCAGCCAACAAGCCAAACCCTATCCCAAATAGAAGGGAGGGAAATAGGGCGATTCTTAGTAGAAGATGAAATAATAGAGGTACAATCAAAATTGTAGAGACTGCAGCTGCCAAACTAACCAAGATAGTCAAGCTCACATATGTTTTGAAACTGATTTTCAAGCCTGATTTCCGTAGTCCAGTGTCCATATCTCGAAAAAGTGGAAGGGCATGATCCGTTTTTCTCCCAAAAAAATGATAGGCGAATAATTCCGGCTTCCGTTTTAGCGATCCTTTATCTTTTATCGGTTCTTTTAGTTGGCTGCGAACTGAAGAAATCTTCGAATAAGCTTCTATAATGCGTTTGCCTATGCGGCTTATCCTTTCCTTAAGATTGGCAAAGCTCACACTCGTCCCATCCTGGCTTTCCTGTATATTCGGTCAGAATTCGAATAATATTCTCGAATGATGCTGGCGACATCTGTGTGATTTCTTATGCCTTTCTTTTCCATCCACTCAAGTACGACTTTTCTTCTCTGCAATTCTTTTTCTATTTCGGCTTCAGTTTTTCCGGTCCGCTCCATATTCCTATCTAGAATGTGACTCCTACCTGAAAATTGAAAGGAGTCGTCTTTCTGATCCCAATCAAAGACCTTATTTGTGGTTAGCTCTTTCGTTTTAGGATCAAGTGAAACCACTTCAGTCACTGATGACGTTCGCCTTGCAGGTTTCCCATCGATTTCTGTTCTCACTTGAATCGTAATGGCATCAATCATGGTTAGGAGAGATCTTGGTATGTTCATTGGCTCAGATTCTAATCTATTAATTACCGCATCTACTGATTCAGCGTGTATCGTGCTCATGCCCAAGTGTCCTGTTGCCATAGCTTGGAAAAGCGTATAGGATTCTGCTCCTCGAGCTTCACCGACAATTATGAAGTCTGGACGTTGCCGTACAGCTGCCTTTAGGAGATCAAATAGTGTTATTGTGCCAAAACCTTTTTCCTCTTGTCCAAAACGAGTTCTTACGACTGAAGGAATCCAGTTTTCATGAGGCAGGTTTAATTCTGCGGTATCTTCAACGCTCACGATCTTGAGCTCTGGTCTTATGAACATTGATAGACAATTCAGTATGGTGGTTTTACCAGAAGCCACTCCTCCAGCTACTAAAACAGAAGCCCTGTGCTCTATGGCGTACCAAAAAAATGCTGCCATTGCAGAGGATAAAGTATTAGATCCTATTAAATCGGAAATCGTAAGCGGGTCAACACGGAATCGTCGTATGGTAAATGTTGAGCCTCGTCTTGTTACCTCGCTTCCGTAGCTTAGCTGAATCCGGCTTCCATCGGGAAGTGAAGCATCAAGCATAGGAGATGCTATAGATATGTTTTTACCCGAGAGATAGGCTAGTCGAACTATGAAAGAATCAAGTTCGGCTTTTTCCTTGAAAATAATATTTGTGGGCAAAGACTCATATTCTCGATGCCAAACATAGACTGGAATATCAACACCGTCTGCCGAGATATCCTCAATCATCCAATCTTTCATTAGTGGGCTGATTTTCCCATAGTGAATGAAGTCCCGCACTATGTAATACATCAGTTTATCAACTGCTTCTGGGGGAACTTTCAAGCGATACGCGTTGATAGTATCTTGAATTTTGTGCTTCAAATATTCGACTGCTTTTTCTTTTGTATCAATTTCTTTTATGTTAACATCGATTTCTTCCATCAATATGCTTTTGATCTCTTTGACCATCTCAGCCTCTTCTTCATGCAATGTGGGTTCAATGACTTCATACTGAACTTTTTGTGTTTCAGGGTCTTTGACTATGGCGGCATAGACATAGGGCTCTTGAATAGGATAGACTTGCCTAAAAAGTGCTGGTCTTTTTGTTTTTACTTGTTCGATTTTTGCCATTTAGTGCACCTTTACCTTTTAGCATGTATTCTGAGCGAACAGGCTGATGTAGGCCTACGAATTAGGTAATATAGTGTAGTAAGTCTTAATAAATTCTATGAATTCACGATAAAACGATAATTGGTCACCGTTGAAATATTTGGTTGACTCGCGGTGCTTCTTGAAAACGATAAGTTTTTTAAGGTTATCGAATCGATATGTTCAGTCAAACATAATGGTGATTAAGGTTGCCTCGTGACGCTTGGGAAGTAGCAATCGTAGCTGCAGCAATAGTCTCTCTGGTTTCCATTGTTGGTACAGCCTTCTACATTACTGTAATTGCAAGGCAGAAACTAGTGGTGGCGACCACGACCAGTCTTTATGATACCGGGTTGCTTGATGCTATAGAAGTCCAATTCGAAGAGAAGCATAATATTGATGTTTACTTCGTCTCGGTGGGTACAGGTATAGCCCTCCAATTTGCACAGCGGGGAGACGCAGACATGATCCTAGTGCATTCACCATCTCAGGAATTTGCCTTTCTTGAGGGGGGTTATGGTGTGAATCGGAAGATTATTGCTTACAACTTTTTTGTAATAGTTGGACCTAACACCGATCCTGCAGGAATTAGAGGATTATCTGTGACAGAAGGGTTGTCTGCAATTGTCTCGAAGGGGAGGAACCTTCAAGCCTTATGGGTTTCGAGGGGAGATAATTCTGGGACCCATTCCAAAGAAAAACATCTTTGGGACGCAGCTGGATTTGACTGGGAAGAAATCCGAGACGAACTAGACTGGTTCATAGAGACGGGTTCTGGCATGGGAAGCACACTCAAAACAGCAAACGAGCTTCAAGCCTACACATTGGCTGATATTGGCACTTTCCTTGCATACACAAGTGCTGACCCAAATCTGATACCAAACCTTATTGAACTCGTCACCAGAGAAGATGAGTTACTTAATGTTTATAGCGCCATTGCCATAAATCAAACCCTGCACAAAGAAGCGAATTTTCAAGGAGCGATTACTTTCATAAAATTTTTGATTTCAAAAGATGGCCAGTATTTAATTGAAGAATATGGAAAGGACAAATATGACAAGAGCCTTTTCTTCCCAGCTGTAGATCTCCTCCAGTCAAATGCTGATCCAATACTTGCACAGATGATTCGGGACTTCGCTTTCTTTGAAAATTCAGAATGCCCTCCCCAATATAGATCTATGTATCCCGAGCTCTACGATGTCTGATTGGTCAAAGTGTTGGATGATGAAAACGACAGATGTATTTCCTCTGATTGCTGTAATGCTCATCATAGCGACCGTACTTCTGTTGATCGTGTTTTCTGTACAGGAATTGATTGAAGGTCTTAGAGACGCTTTTTGGCTTATACTTAGTGGTGATCCCGAAATCCTCGGAATTACGCTAAGGTCAATCTATATCTCTGGGAGCGCCACCTTTTTAGCTATCTTGTGGTGTATCCCTATAGGGACCTTAATAGGGCTCAACGATTTTGTGGGAAAGAGCTTTGTGAAAGGCATATTCAATGCCCTCTTGGGGCTTCCTACCGTAACCCTTGGATTAATTCTCTACTTGTTGTATTCAACATCTGGTCCGCTCAGTTCACTAGATCTTTTCTTAAATCCTATTGGGGTATCGATTGGGCAAGCTCTTCTGATTACACCGATTATAATTAGCTTCATAGCGAGTGCTGTAGAAGCTGTTAGCCCAGAAATTAGAGATCTGGCAAAAACATTAGGCGCTTCAGAAAGAGCAGCTTCCTTTGCAGTTCTTAAAGAATCGACTTCAGGAGTATTGCTAGCTATTGTTGCAGGTTTTAACAGAGCGATTGCAGAGTTGGGTGTAGTTTTAATGGTTGGGCAAAATATTCGAGGGCGAACAAGGGTTCTCACAACGACTATTGCTTTGGAGACTACTCGAGGAAATATAGCATTAAGTATAGCCCTTGCAGTGTTATTGCTTGTCATTGTTTTATCCATAAGTCTTTTGACAAATTTGATCCAGAGGCGATTCAAGTGAGTTGGTCAGCAGAGTTGGAACATGTTTCGAAGAGCTATGGCCAGATCTTAGCTCTTGATGATGCAACACTGAAGGTTGGTAAAAACGAAATCTTCACCCTAATTGGACCAAATGGCTCTGGGAAGACTACTTTGCTGAGGATTCTAGCTTGTATCGAAACACCAGATAACGGAAATGTATACTTACATGGGCGAAAAATTGATGACAAGAACAGGGATAAAGCGAAATTAAACACCACACTAGTCTTTCAGAGAACAAGCCTGTTCGCTACATCGGTATATAATAACATTGCTTATGGTTTGAGACTTCGAAATCTGTCAAAAAATCACGTTTACAGTGCTGTTAAAAGGGCATTAAGAACCGTAAGACTTGAAGGTTTCGAAAATCGACTAGCAAAGAAACTCTCTGGAGGAGAACAACAAAGAGTTTCATTAGCCCGAGCATTGGCGCTCGATACGTCTCTCTTGCTTCTTGATGAGCCAACAGCGAATTTGGACCCTAAAAGTGCTTCGCTTATTGAAGAGATAATCAAAGAAGTCAATCAAGAAAAGCAAAGAACGATCATAATGGCCACGCACAATCTATTTCAGGCTAAGCACATTGGAGAAAGTGCAGCCCTACTTGTGAATGGTCGCATTATAAAAATCGGAACCATTAGAGAAATGCTCACTGGAGAATCCGGCGAACTAGCTGAGTTAGCAAGAATCGAGAATATTTTTTCTGGTACTTTGGAACTTCTAGAAGGAGGTACTTCTCGTTTAAGTCTGGAAAATGGAATTTTAATAGAAACTGCTTTGGATAGAGAGGGTAGATTTTCTGTCTTCATCAGTCCTGAAGACATCATTATTTCCAAAAGAAGACTTGAATCCAGCGCTAGGAATGTCTTCAAAGGGACAATTGAAGAGATTCTGGATTATGGTTCATTAGTGAAACTGAAAGTCAACACCGGAAGGGATTTCATAGTGCAAATCACTAAACGGTCTTTTATCGAAATGGGTCTGAATGTTGGTTCGCTGGTGTACCTTACTTTCAAAGCATCTTCCGTAAAGATCATATAATTTCATTTTGCTGTTGAATTTTGCATGCATAATGGAAACCGTACATGCATTAAATGATTGATTCTCCGAAATGTTCAGCTATTAAAACTATATCGTCTATGCCTACATAGCTGTCTTCATTTATATCATAAATAGGATTCCAATTTTGATGGCCTGGGTAAGTACTGAAATGTTCAGCTACTGCAACAATATCATCTATGCCACAATACCCATCACCCGTGACATCATAATTCCAAGGACCTGCCAGCTTCACGAGCCAGAAATCAGAAGATCCGCTGCCAAAAGAATCTGTCTTTCCTATCATTAAATAACCTCGATCACTCGTCTCTATTACCGAGAATGCCTGATCGACATAGGTTCCTCCATAGGTTTGATTCCATTGCAAGTTGCCAGCAATGTCCGCTTTGATTAGCCAGAAATCATATGAACCTGCTCCATAAGAGCGAGTATAGCCCGCAATCGCATAACCTCCATCACTTGTTTGAATCACAGAACGAGCAAAATCCCACCCACTTCCTCCAATCGTTTTATTCCATTGAATATTTCCATCTGCATCCGTTTTTATTAACCATAGATCATAATCCTCAGCATTCGTATCATAGCTATAGCCTGTGAGAATATATCCTGTATCATTTGTCTGATCCAAAGAGTTAGCGACAAACCCATAATATTTCGCCCACTGTTGATCTCCATCAGCATTGGTTTTCACAAGGTTAGCAAAACCGGTACCTGCCATTGCGTAACCTCCATCACTGGTCTGAACAAGGGCCAGGGCTTCATCAGGCGCTACATCTCCATATGTCTGGTTCCACTGTACGTTGCCTGATGCGTCAATTTTGACAAGCCAAAAATCTCCCGAGTTAGCTCCCATGAAATCCTTTACCCCTGTTATTGCATATCCCCCATCGACGGTTTGCACAACAGAATGTGCAAAATCCCAAGCAGCTTCTCCATAAGTTTTATCCCAAATGACATTTCCTTGGGAACCTGTTTTTAAAACCCAAAAATCATAGCTTCCTGCTCCAGTAGAACGTGTGCCACCTGCTATTACGTAGCCTCCATCATCAGTTTGAATAACCGCACTTGGCCAGTCATCATCGGTTCCTCCGAAAGTCTTGCTCCAGATTGTATTTCCTCTTGTATCGGTTTTGATTAGCAGACAATCAAGGTTCCCTGCACCAAACGAGTTGGTTCTGCCCACGAATACATACTTCCCATCATCAATCTGAACCACTGAATATGCTTGATCCCACTCGGATCCTCCATATGCATTAGTCCAAGCGGTTAAGGGGGGTTGAGCAGTTTCCGATGTAGCAGACATAGAGAATAACTCTGAAAGTGCTTTGTATTCTTGAGCGTAGAATGCAACTCCTAGCACTATAGAAAAAATGAATACTAAGGCCACTTTGCGTATGACGTATTTCAATTCTCTTCTGCAAAATTAATATCTTGGTGAAAATTAACCCTTGTGGAATTATCTTCTATTTCCTTTTTTATGATTGAAAAGGCTAGGCAATGCTGGCTGGCAATCCTTATATTCGCTAGATGAGACTATTTTTTCTTCAAGAGGTAACTTCGATGGTAGATTTTAGTTTCACGGAAGAGCAGAAACTGATTCGGAACGAATTACGAGGATGGTGTGAAAAGAATCTTCCTCTGGAGAAAATTCGAGAAATGGATAGCAATGGGGAAATTCCTCAATCGTTAGTGAAAAGCATGGCTGATATGGGATTATTGATAATGACTGCCCCTGTAGAGCATGGAGGGACTGGAGCTGATTGGGTTACTGCCTGTATAGTTGGTGAGGAATTAGGGTATGCGGATATTAGTATCGCTCTACCGGTGCTGTGGCTTGTCGAATCATCTTGGGGTTATGTGGTTGACAAACATTGCAATGAGTATGTTAGAGAAAAAGTGATACGAAAAGCCATCAAAGGAGATGCTTTCATAGGCATAGCTTCCACCGAAGCTGGCGGTGGATCAGATGTTGCTAGCTTCAAATCTCATGCTAAGAAGAAAGGTAGTAAATGGATTCTAAATGGCGAAAAGATGTATCTCAGTGGCACAGAAGAGGCTAAGAAGTGGGGCGGAGGTTATTTTGTTAATGTGAGAACCTCACCTGCACCACCAGAATCCCCCCATCGTGGTATGACAGGTTTCTATTTACCAATAGATACGCCAGGAGTTGAAATCAGTAAACGTTTTGAAGATATGGGGCGAATGGCCATATCAACTGGGGGCTTTTCTATGGATAACGTGAGCCTGCCAGCGAATCACATTATTGGTGAAGTAGACAAGGGCTTTTATCTAACAATGGAAGGGTTCGATTGTGCACGTATTTTGATAGGTGCAGTATGTTTAGGCGCAGCAAAACGCGCTCTAGAATTAGGAATGGATTATATCAAGGAACGAAGAGCCTTCGGACGACCGATTGGCAAGTTTGAAGGCATACAATTTGAGTTAGCAGATGACTGGGCTCGTCTAGCAGCACAGAGATCGCTTGTTTATAGGACAGCGTGGATGATGGACAAACGATATGAGGAAAAAAGATTCACCCCTCTTGAAGTCGCCAAAATGATCTCTGCCTGCAAATTACTAACTCCGCACTTCGCATTTGATGTCTTCAAACATGTCATGTTATGGTTTGGCGCGTATGGTTATACTAAGGAATGTCCAATCGAGATGGGATTGAGAGGCATAATGTCTTATTGCGTTGGCGCAGAAGGAACAGCAAATATCCAGAGAGTAGTCATTGCCCGAGAACTGCTAGGAAAAGAATACATCGCCTATAAATAATTCGTGCGAGATCGACAATACCCTTCATTCTTCTTTAAGCCAGTGACAGGCCTTTAGCCCTTCTTGCAGCTTCTGTAACTGCAGCGATAAGAGTCGCTCGTAGTTTGCCTTGTTCAAGGGCGAGTAATCCTTCTACAGTAGTACCCGCCGGAGTCGCCACCATATCTTTAAGCTTGGCGGGATGTTCTCCAGTCTCCACGACCATTTTTGCAGCGCCAAGTGTAGTCTGAGCGGCGAGAACTGTTGATATATCCTTAGGAAGACCAAGCCTCAATCCTGCGTCTGCAAGCGCATCGATAATGACAAAGATGTAAGC
>CP070649.1:1241052-1308430 GCA_020354575.1 Candidatus Bathyarchaeota archaeon
GAAGAGCTTGCAAATAAGGTGGAAATACGAAGTCGAGAGGAATTGTTTGGGGGTGGAGTAATCGTGGATGGTGCGGAAGCCTTGTTATTTCTAGGGGAAGAAGGGAAGCCGAGTTTGGTCGTGTGGAGTAATCACGTGGGATTAGTGAAGTTTGCCAAGGATTACTTTGAGCATTTGTGGGATTCGAGTCGACGTGGACTGGAATAAGATTTAATTTCAATAACGAATATCTGTAGGTTCTGCAGTTGGCGGGGGTTGCCAAGCCAGGTCAAAGGCGTAGCCCTGAGGCGGCTATCCCGTAGGGGTTCGTGGGTTCGAATCCCACCCCCCGCACTTTTGCATACGCCCCATGCAAGCATGCAATGGTTCTTAGCAGGTCTGGAGCCTAAGCAAGATGAAAGGCAAGCATCGGCTCTACTAAAGTAGTTAAAAGCGTAAGGGATCTTAGTGATAGGAGGGAATTACCATCACAAAGAACGATAAACCATTACGGGCAAAAGATTTTGGCTTTATAGAATGTGAAATCTGTACACGGAATAGAGCAACCTTTTGGGTTAATACAGAGGAAGACTTGAATCACATAGAAAAGTGGCACAAGCAGAAATATCAGAATCCGCAAGACGCTGAGAAATGATGCGCGCGCGGTTCTCAAGTATTATTGGCGTAAGGTCTTACGCGCGCGCTGCTGCATGCACAACTAACCGAAGAAAAGATCAAACCCTATGAGTTGCACATCGCCATTTTATTCATTTTCAAAGAACTTAAATATTAAATGCATCGAATATGCATTGTGATGAAAATGAAAAAGGCTGCTACATTTTATATTATCTTCTGTACAGTAGTTCTAATCTTTACGTCAATCCTACCAACTGTAAGGGCATCAATCAACGATCACAATTGGATTGGAACAACCCTTAGAAACGATTACGATCCGTTCTATGGGACATCTGTTACAGCCTATGAAGAAGGAAAGATGGCGGGCCTAGCTATAAACGTGTACAATGATTATTCAGCGGCCAACCAAGTGAACGTTTCCGCAGTAATAGTAGGTTTTGACTGGGGGACCAACTACACCTCAGACGAATGCAACATCGACAACCCTTGGGCAATACGTCGCTACGAGTCAAAAGTCTTCACCATGACTTTCACTGTCCCATCATCATCTGTAGCATCAAACCTCGTAACACACAGCTACATCATATACGTGGAACATGTTAACAGCACCACGGGTAATAAAGAAATAGTGGACACTTGGACACAATCTGGTCACGGTTTCGCCGTTTTCTCTTCTGACCAAGCGACTATTCACAGATTAGAGAGAGAAATTAATGCATATGCCTACTACCAGTATGTTCCCGTCGTTATGGTGAATTCAAGGGAATTATTGACAATGTCGAGAGTTGCCAAATCAATGGGAGAACACGAGTACAACGTCGGGAATTTCAATGGTGCGATTACGCACTACCAAAATGCGTTAGAATTTGTGCAACAAGCATGGTCAAACGAAACAGAGAAATGGTCAACTTTTGAGGATACCTTTGTAAGCATATTGAGAGGGAGCGAAAACCTCCTTCTGATGTATGGATATGCGTGGCTCATCTTCGGAATAGGCTTTCTTCTAATAAGCATAGGAGCTCTTGTCTATTTAGTAATGCGTGCACGCAACTCTAAAAACTAGCTAGTGCGCACATAGGCATTGAGAAAAGGTCAAGCATGCATGCATTTATTTCCTTTTCCTAAAGAGCATAATACATGCATACATGCCTACGCATTTTCATCGTTCTCGTGCGCTAAAAAATAAACTTCGCAAAGTATAGGCGCGCGTGTTTGACAGAAAAAGGGAATGGAGAAATTGTTTAACGGATTGGCTTTTTAGCTAGTCTTCGTTTGTAGACGGCTATGGCAATGGTTAGCGCGAAGAATATTGGTAGCATTGATGTCCATGCGGGAAACTCTGAAATTATTGTTGTTAGCGGGTAGTTATCCGTGTTATTTGCGTCAGTTATGTATGGGCCATCCCATATTCCATCGCTTCCAGATTCATTTTGGTCTGAACCGCTGTAAATGTCTTCGACAAGGGGATAGAGGTCTGGAAAATCGTCCCAGTAGTTGCCACCTGAAGGATAGCCATTATCCCAAGTATTCGGATTAGTTTGCTCAATGTAAACTTGGTTTGTGTTGTTAATGAAGTTGTTATGGTAGAACGTGTTGTTGTAGACATTCGACCCAGAGAACCAAATTCCATAGTCGTTGTTTGTTATGTTGTTTTCATGTATAACATTATCATTAGCCCAACGGAGATAGATGCCAACTGTGTTGTTTGCTATGATGTTTCTGGAGAAAATACTGTCCGAAAACGCGCTGCCACCAATGCCATTTGTGTTGTTTGTGATGATGTTTCCAGAAATAGTGTTGCTAAAAGATTCGCCATAGTCGATGCCATCTGTACAATTTCTTATCTCGTTTCCATAAATGGTGATATTTGCATCATTTGAGAGCCTTATGCCACTTGCGAATGACACTATTTCCATGTTCTTTATTGTTACATTTATCTCCCAAGGTCCCGAAATCTGAGCGTCTATCCCTGTTCCGCTTCCTGTTCCTTGAAGCCTGTAACCTGCTCCATCAATCACAACATTTGCCTTTTCGATAATAAGAGAATCATAATTATTCTCAGTGAAATAGTAGGTGATATTGTCTGAGCTGGTGATGTTTGCCGTTAATGGGTCAACACTTCCATTAGCCCTAATGTAAATTGTCCCAGATGCTTTAAGTGGTTGAATGTTGAAGGCTATTGCCAACATGGCTATGAGAAACGACATCGATATCATGCACACAATCGCTTTTCTTTTCATTGTGAAACCCGATCGTATTTGATTAATGAGAATTTAACGCTTACTACAACATGCATGCAGGAAATTTCTTGGTTTTAGTTGATCTTTAAGCTCCAAAGTTGAATGTGGTAACGTGATAACTGACATAAGTTAGTCTTGCTGTAGGTTTAGATATTAAATTTATGCGTGCACGTTGCATATCAGCACTCAAATTACAAGAGAACCATAAGAATAAAAATGCGTCCTCAAACGATTATAAAACTGCGCGCGATTTTGGCTGGTTGGTTGGTTGGGTAGGATTCGCACCCCCCACACACACCAAAGGATTAACTGTAGATAGGTTTGGCTAATTAAAACATGCGCGCGCACTAATTTGGTGGGAAAAAAAGGTGAGTGGAGAGTAGTTATGTTTATGGTACGTCTTCCACAGCCACGAAGTTTAGAGTGAAGCTCAGAGATTCATCCAATGTTCCGCCGCCAGTGGGAGCAGCTAGGTAGATGATGAGTGGACGCGGTGGAGACCCTGCGGAAAATTCATCGTATATACCAATCGTCATGTCATTTTCCACCCAATAGTTAGGCACAGCATCATCCCAGATCAGTATAGTCCAGCCAATTGGCATGTTAGTGGCGTTCCAATATACGCCATAGGTTCCGTTTCCAAGAAAGACGAGGTTGCATTCCAACTCTTTTATTTCTCCATAGGAGAAGTCCCCCCAATCGTAGGTGCTGAGTTGCGTGCCATTGGGATATTGAAGCTCCACGTTAAATGTGTGAATCCCCGTCAACCTCATTGTCATCGTGGCCTGCCACACAAATCGCGTAATATACGCTCCCAAGACCGTGCCTATCACAAGCGCAATTGCCAGTAGAATAGCTATATATGATTTTTTCATTGAAACCTTTCTCCTTTCTCTATATCTTATCTATTAGTTCACTTGCTCATTGATTAATAAGGATTTATAGAAGACTTTTCCATCGAAACTTAGCGCGCGCAAATGCAAAAATTATATGCTCTAATTTGTCTTCTTGGTGTCAACCAAAGCCATAAAGTTTAGAGTGAAAAACTCATTTTGACTTGGAATTCCGTTTATTTCTTCCAAAATTATCTGAATGGGTCGGGTCTCTCCTGTGATAAACGATTTTGTAGTGTTTTCAATCCACCACTTTTGTTTTGGCTCAAACTCAAGCCAAATTCTTATTCTCCACCCAAAGGGGAAATTTGTAGTATTCCATAGAACTTGGACAGGTTTTTTTCCAGTATAGGTGAGTTGGCAATCAAGCCGTTTGGCTTGTCCTTCCTCGAAATCTCCCCAATTATAGCTGGTTATTGTTGTTCCGTTCCTAAACTGCAGCTGTAGTTTGGAGGATTTTCCTCCTGCTTTCACAGCCATAGCAAATGGTGCTATGAGGCTGGAAATTAACAAGCCTAAGAAGCAACTGATGAGAAATGTCGATGTAAACATTCCAAAAAGTGAGAGCTTCTTCATGATTCACCTCACCATTATTCACTAAGTTAAAGATGGTTTTAATCTCTTCTGTGTGGGGTTCGAATCTACACACACCTTCTAATGCTCAACAGCTTTATGTCAGGTTTTTGGGTTATTTTGTGTAAGCTGTCTTTACGTATTAAATCCAACTTCGCTTTTTCTTCTTGTGAAGCTTCGAGTGTGTACTTCTACTCATAATAGTCAAATTGCTCTTTCTGAAATTACTCTTGTTTCCATCTTTGTGGTGAACAACTCTTCCCTTTCCTATAGGACCCCGAACCTTATTCGATGCTACCGTTCTATGTACAAATTTTCCGCTATCTTTCCATCTTGGGTAGCCTTTCTTGTCTTTGTAGGTCTTCCCCATATTCGCACCTAAGCAGACTCTGCTGTCTTTGCTTAAATGAATTGTACATTTATAATAATGATAAAGTCAGTTCCATTTTTTCACATTTTGTAGGGATCACCAATATTGATATTTTGTGTGTGTGGGGTTCGAATCCCACCCCCCCCGCACCATCACTGAACACCCCGCACTTTCTGAAATCCAAGCAAAATACATCAACCATCTGTTATGCAAGAAAACTCTGAAACCAGCAACCATCAAACGTAAAGTCAAATGCATTAAGAGTCTATGGAAGCACGGTGTCAAGCTATCTAACCCTGATAGTTTCGTTAGGTTTCTTAACACCTGTAACTGGGTTAGTGGAACGAAAGATATTGTTGTGAATGCCTATCGAGACTACCTCACCATGATTGGTTTGCAGAATGTGAAGCTTCCTCATGCATGCATAAAAGCTAAAGTAGGAACTTAGATTATGTATTATTGATGTAATTTGGTGACACTGAAAAAGATAGACTACCAAATTATTTTTGAACTAATGAAAAACTCCAAGATCAGCGATCGACGCCTAGCCAAGAAGTTAGGCGTTTCCCAACCAACCGTCACTCGAAGACGGACGAGATTAGAGCAAGAGAATATCCTCAACTATACTACAATTCCAAACTTCGAGAAGCTTGGTCTTGGAATCTTAGCCGTCAGCTTTGTTCATTACGATCACTCTGTTCTCGGACAAGTAATGAATCGCGAGAAGTCGTCCAAGATGATTTTCACCACACTCTCCAAACATCCCAACATAATCTTCGCGTCATCTGGACGTGGGCTGGGATTCGAAGGAATCGCGATTTCTGTACACAAGAATTATGCTGATTTCGCTGCGTTTACACGAACGCTGAAGATAGATTGGGCAGAATATGCCCATGAAATTAAAAGCTTTCTCGTCAGTAACAAAAGTGATAATGTAGTCAAAGAATTGACTTTCAAAGATCTCGGGGATTACATCCACACTAATAATTCTGAGTGATCCATACGGTAATGTTGGTTCGCTTTGTTTTGGCTGATACGTCCAGCTCAGATAGGCTGGATAATCTGTTAAGATCTTATCATCGTCAAAACCATCCTAAACCGTTTTAAAGCCGTAAGGGAATGAGGTTGATTGGCGGGCATGATGACGATTTCGCCTGCCCTCATGCGAACAACTTTCTTCGCAATTCTAATCTCCACCTCTCCCTCAATGATGTGAGCTAAAGCGTCATATGGGGCAGTATGTTCACTCAATCCTTGACCTTTATCAAACGCAAATAGCGTTACTGTTCCGGCTTTCTTATCAATAAGAGTTCTACTTACAACAGCCTCTTCTTGATAACCTATCAAATTCTTCAAATTGGCTGCTTGAGCAATAAGCGGTTGTCCTTCTCTGTCAGACTCCATCCTGCATCAACTGTTCAATACCGTGCAAAGCTACTAAAATGTGTCGTCAAAGCTAATCGCTGCACTGTAATTGTGGAGACTAGGGCTTCGAGAAAATTATGGTTCCACGCTTCCATCTCTATCCTTGGAATAACCAATCAAATGACCTCCAAAGCCAATGCACCAGAGCAGGATCGGATAAATTACTAAACGCTCCATTGTTCCCTTGCCCAACCCCAAAAAAGTGATATTAGAATCCCGTGGTAGCCCTAAATAGGAATTGAAGAAAACACTCGCTCCCAGTGATAGCACTCCCAATCCCACAGAGACGTACGACAGAGGTGGTTTCTGCAGTCTATACGATACGATAGCCGACAACGCCCCGAACAAGAGCGCAATCGGAGTTACGATACCGTGCAATGGTCGCACATCTTCAGGAAAGAGTCCAACGCCTAAAGTAGCGAAGCCTGTGACAATCAAAAGCACGAAAAAGAACTTAGAGCTGAAAGCCCTTTGAAGGAGATACGCTCCTGCCACTATCGTTATGCCAAACAAGATCAAGGACGAATTATACAAAAGAGAAGTGGTTCCGACCCCCAACGAACTCACATAATGGGCTCCACTGTTATAGTCAGGATGCAATCCTTCCGTCAATACGATTACTAAAAACCACTGTATACTTCCAAGAAATAATAGTGTTCCAGCTACTTTCGCTTCGTCAAGCTTCAAACACGAACACCATAGTTCGCTCTGTTTTAAAGAGGATATTGCCGTTCATAATGTTTAGGGTCTTGAACGACCTCTATTTCGTTATTGTCAGGATCTAGAAAGTCAGCAGCGATTCCTCCCCACGGCATTCTAGTCGGTTTCAACGTGAACCTTACTCCATTTTTCAGAAGCCTCTGGTAAAGCGCGTGAATGTCGTCGGTATCAAGTACAATTCCTGTTCTCCGTTTCCTTTTTAACTTCCTGCCGGTAGCGTGTAACCCAATCTTTGCCAACGGCTCCTCTGGGCCAACCTCTACATGATTAAATCCTCTTGCATCAAGGGCAACTGACAAGCCCAGGATTTCACTATAAAACCGTATGGCTTTCTCCATGTCTGAGACTCGGATCATGGTCAGCCACAGACGAGTTATTCTTCCTTTGTTTTCCTCCATACTCAAACCTCCAAAGTAGTAACAGCAAAATGCATTTTAGTCTTTCCGACTAACGCCTAGACCAACATGGATTACCTAAGCAGTTGAAAATACCAGTGAAACTGCTCAGTACTATGTATGTTCCTTTTGAGTCTGTTTTGAACGAAGAGAAAGCAAAAGTTGCCTTAACGCTCTCTCAGCATCCACTCGCTTCTCATACTCTTCATCGCTCATCAGCATCAGATTAGCATAATAATAGACCCGATCTGATTTTACAGGATCAATTGGCCCTGACTTAAGAAAGAAACCTGCGTCGCCACACCTTGCACAGATCTGATCCGCAGGGGAAGTCACTTTGCGGAATTTCCTTATCCGGTTCTGAGCCTTCACAAGCCTAGTTAACTTCTCTTCATCGACCTCCATCGGGAACCCGATCTCTTTCAAGCCATCCATGATGACATTCAGATTTTCCTTCACTGGTGCAGTAGACTCACCACGAGACTCTTCATCATAACAGATGTAGTTCTGTGCAGTGGTGCGATAGTAACTCTCAATAAGATGACCACGACGCTCTTGATATACAACATTGATTAACCCTGCCTTTTCCAGTTTCTTCATGTGGTGATGAACTGCTTGAGGCGTCATATTTAATTGGCTTGCAATCTCTCCTATGTTTAATCCTTTCTCTCTCAGAATATTCATTATTCTCCTCGGAGTCTCCTTCCCAAGGAATTGACAGACCTCGGATTTGACAACCCTGCAAGAACTCGCTGTTTCGACGCTATTTTCCACGATATCCACCAAATAAAGTAATCACAGTATAGCATATTAATTTTTTGGTTAATCAAAATATTATTGATTAAAAAAACACAAAGCTTATATAAAGTGAATGCTTTATAATAAATTGCAGGCTTAAATAAAGGGGTGAAAAATATGGAAAATGTTCAGAACAAGAAACTGGGAAAAACAAGATCGTTTGGAAGGATACTTCAAATCTTAAGAGGAAATGGGCAGACAAGCGTTGGCAAAATGGAACCCACAGGCTTTTCAAAGGCTTTAGGGTTGCTCAATTCTCATAACGCAACCTCTGGCGCACCTCACACTACTGTTCCTACGCTTAGTAGCGCGGAAAGAAAGCTTATGGAAGCATACCAATTTCAAGTCGAAAAGAGACGAGTAATGGCGATGGAACTTGCTCGTCGAGACACTTACCGTTGATTATCCTCAAACATCTACGATTTTCCCCTGTTTTTTCATAAACGCATATTTATTGACATGACATCATGCTCAAGCCATTTGATGAAGAACACTAGACTAACCAAATTGAAATAAGCAAGTATGGAATTGTTCTTAGTGTCAGGAGATGAGAAGATGACTGCCCCTTCATTCGTTAAAAGAGTCGTCAAGACCTGTCTTAGAATAGGCAAAGATGACAGAGTCTCAATTCTGAGCTGGCGGCACATGCTTAATTTAGCCGAATCATTTGCTATGGAGTGTAAAAAGGCTGATGCCCACGTCCTAATTGAATACGTCTCTGATAGAATTTTGTATGATTCCGTCACTACTCTTCCTATAGATTTCTTGGAGACTCCAAACCCATTTAGCCTCGCGCTAGCTGGAGTTGCGACGGCCATTATTTTCATCGCGGGACCCAAAAACCCTGAAAGGCAGCGAGGAGTGCCCGCGGAAAGATGGATGGCTTTATCTAGGGCTGATAAGCCCTACTACGAACGCGTTCTAAAGAGGAAAGTTCGTATGGTCGAAATATTGCTGGGATTTGTTACACCCGAACGCGCCAAAACCTATGGTTTTGATTACCAGGCTTGGAGTAAGAATGTCAAGGAATCTACCGATGTAGAATATGAAGGAATGCAGAAACTTGGGAAGAAATTGGCAGGTGCTCTCGAGAAATCAAAGGAAGTTGAGATCACAAATCCTGATGGAACAGACCTACACTTCACCTTAGAAAATCGAACTGCCCATATATATGATGGTGTAATCAGTGAAGATGACATTAATGAGGGGGCAATATTTGCAGAATTACCTGATGGCGCTGTTTCTGCGGCTCCTACCGAGGCAAGTGCACATGGTGTTCTTGTATCCAACCTTTCCTTTCCCCAAGCTGGACGAGTAATTGAGAGTGTATCTCTTAGTTTTGAGGATGGCCGCGTGAAATCGTTTGCAGGAGGTAAGAATATCGAAGTCATACGAAATATGTGGATAAAGTCAACAGGGGATAAAGACAAAATGGGTTGGTTTACTCTAGGTCTCAATCCAAAAGCCTCTCTAGGGTTCTTAACTAATTCGATAGTTCGGGGAACAGTCACGATTGGGATCGGGGAAAATAGGGAGCTTGGAGGAAACAATAGTAGTGATTATAGACTTCCCGTTACTCTCTCGAAGCCTACTGTTAATCTTGATGGAAAAATTATCATCAAACAAGGGAGGTTAATGCTGAAATAAATTGTAGCATGAAGCTGCTGTTCTTTTTCTCAATTATAAAAGGTAGTGGACGATGAAGGCAAAGCCCAACAATCTCTCGGATTCAAGTGATAAACTAGATTTGCTTTTGAAGAAAGTTGCTGTGCTCGAAAACATGGTCTTGCTTGGCAACAAAGTCTATATGAAGAAACAAGCGGAGAAGACACCTCCTACCCTTCTGCAAGGGAAGGTGGCGATTGCCAAATCCGAAGTTTTGGCGGGAGAGATTTTTCTTATGGAAATTGAGATCATCAACTTTGGAAGATCTCCAGTGACACTTGATGGAATTGAAGAAATCTTACCTTGTTGTGGGCTAGAAGTAATGAATGCTCCAAAAATGTACAGTCTTGAAGAGACCTATCTCGACCTAAACGGGAGAGTCCTCGAGCCATCCACGAGAGAGAAACTACGGTTCTCAGTGCGGGCTCTCGAAAAAGGCACGCACATGATTGGTCCTCGGGTTGTCTATCTCACTGAAGAGGGAGTGCTAAAGATCCGTAACCTTGAACCAGTTACCATTCAAGTAAAAGAAATCCTCTTACCTAACCGATTGAGCACTGGATACAAAGAGCTTGATAGTTTGCTTTTTGGTGGATTACCTTTCCGTCATGCTGTTGCACTGACATCAGTCTCTTGTGACGAAACAAAACTTCTGATCGATCGGTTTATTGAGAAAGGCGCTAGAGACGGTGAAACTACATTTATCCTTACAATGGAAATCGGTCGATGGGAAAAGCTGGCGAAGGAATTTCCGAACTTCACCCTCTTCCTTTGCAACCCTCAGGCAGAAACAACTTCGGAAACCCCGACTAACATTGTAAAATTGAGAGGGGCGGAGAACCTGACTGACATTAATATTCCTCTTGTCTCAATGCTGCGCAAACTAAGGCCTACTAATGGTAAACCAAGAAGAGTATGCATCGAAATTCTTTCGGACATTCTATTACAGCACAAGGCTGTTCAAACAAGAAGGTGGTTGACTGGACTAATCGCTGACCTCAAATTAAAAGGTTTCACAGCTTTAGCACTAATAAATCCCTACATGCACCCCACCGAGGAAGTCCAAGCAGTGCTCGATCTATTTGAGGGAGAGATAGAAGTTTACGAAGAGAATCAGCAGAAGTTTCTGCGGATCAAGAAGATGTATGGACAGGATTATATTGGAAATGAATTGCCATTGAGAAAAAACACCTTATCAGTGACTGGCATAGCTAGAAAACTAAGGTATCGGAATTACTAACCGTAAGACACTATGGCGATCATGTTCAATGTTAATCTTCTCCTGAAACGACTGCCTCCCAGCCCTCCTTCAATAAGAAGGGAATTAGTGCTAAGGCAACAACAGGATCCGCCCACCACCATCCTACAAGAACGTTAAGTCCAAGACCTAAGAGCACCAGCAGATCCTGCAAATCGCAGGCCAAGCTCTGTAGAGCTTCTGCCCGCAAAGCTCGAGAGCCTAATCTCTTTGCCATTCTCGATTTCGCTAAGAAGAGCGCAGTCATCAGAAAAGCACTTGCTATCACTAAAGCAATGCCTGTTAGGCTTTCCCGTGGCGCGGGAAGCCACCCTCCTAAGGTGACCAACGACTGGATTAGGATATATCCTGCCAATGGAAAGAAAGTGACCCCCACAAGCTTAAGTGCTCGCTTTTCAGCGATTTCCTCTTCTCGGCCTTTCAACTCTCTACCCAAACGCCAAATTAGGATAAACCCTGCAAAGATCTCTATCAGGCTATCTAATCCGAAAGCCAGAAGAGCAATGCTGCCGGTATTGATTGCGGACAATAGGGCTACTCCTGCCTCGAAAAAGTTCCAGATTTCACCTATCCAGACTAGCATCAAGGCTCTTCGTCGAGTGACATCTCGATCTCTTGCTGACACAGCATCCCTTCTCATTTGCATCCTACTTCTGCGAACTATGAAGCGCTAAAAAGCTTGCTGCATGCGTGATGGTAATCTTAAATGAGTTAAATTACTATAAGTTTTTATTGAGGCAATTGATTTGCCATCAGGTTTTGCCTATTTATATGATTGGTTGAGGAGACGGAGACGAAAGCGAGAAGAAGAGAAAAAAAATAAAGAGAAGCTAAAAAGAAAAGTGAAGAGACTTTTTAGACAAAGGAAGAAAGAGAAATACAGTGAAGAGGAAAAAGAGAGAGTAAAGGACCGCAAAAGGTTTAAGAAACAATGATTACGCAAATGCCTGCATATATATTTCGACGGAAGCATCTTTCCGAAACATATTTGAAGTTTTCGTTTAAAGGCGATAAGTAAATGCCGAAGCTAAAGTTGAAAGTGGAATTAGCATTGCATAGGTATCTGACCAACGAGTTGGTTGATGAAGAATTCATACGAGAAATCCAAGCGATATTGAATGAATTTCAAGGAAAGAATCTTCTTCATCAAAACATTGGGCAGTTAATATGGAACCTGGAAATAAAACGCCCAAATGATAAAGCCAAGTTTGAGAAGATTTGGCTTTTACTGGATCGAATCAACCCAAGAATTCGAGAAGATCTCTCCCATCGTCTGAAAAGCGGACCATGGCGAAGAGCAACTTAAGTGAAATGCACACAAGAACCCAGAAGTAGAGCTTGTAGGATCCTTCTTTACTTATACAAACCTGGTCGAGCGCGTATCTATAAAAGACAATCCATGAACCTCGACTAAGTATGATTAGTTCATAAAATGTAAATCCCTTACATAAGCGAATTCTCATAGATAGTGATTGATATGGCCAGTGGACTTCACGGATTGCATAAGGCATTGGTGGTTTTTGGGGGTTTTCTAATTCTTGTGGGGATAGGCTGCATAATTATGTTTTCCTTGAAAATTCTGGGACATTTTAACTTTGAAATCCTGAGCACTGAGCTTAACGTGGTGATGTTAATGACCTTTCTAATTATAGGTGGATTGGACATCGTGACTGGAATTCTGCTCAGAAGAAGGTAATTTCATGAGACCCAAGCAAGTCTTCATGTTGATCATTGGGGCAGTCCAAAGCGCCGTCAGTATTCTAGGCGCAATTCTCATCGGTCTCCTTTTATTAGATCCTTTCGCCCTTCAAATTCGATTTATACTTGACAGCCTCTTTCTCCCAATTCTATGTAGCTTGATAATTTTTTGCTTCTTTTCAGCAATCAGCGGATTATTCTTGATTCATGGAGCAATAGATGTACTTTAGGGGTGATCATATATGCTAGCAGATCGGAAACTTGGAGGATTACTATACGGATTGAAGCTAGCTCTGGGCGCCGCAATAGGATATGAGATTTTTGTATATCTAGGGCCAGCATATGAATTAGCAGGATCGGTTATTATTTCTGCCATTATTGTATCTGGCTTGTTGAATCTTTTAACAATGTTCAGTTATTGCGAACTGGCTGGAATTGTGCCAAAAGAAGGAGGAGAATACACATATGCCCGAACAGCCTTCGGTGACATCGTTGGCTTCACAACTGGATGCATCAGATGGCTCAGCAGCGTAATAGGCGGAGCATTGGCTGCAGGCACCTTCACTCTTATCTTCTTGGAATTAGCCCTTCCATCATTCTATCAGTTTGGAGTGCAACTGCCTACGGAAATCGTGTATCCATTGATTGCAGTAGCAATCATCTGGTCCTTGGGCAGGTCAAGCATTCGTGGATCTAAACGACTTGGGCTTCTCATACTTGGTTCAGTTCTGATTTTCTTTGCGATTTATGCATTGAGTGGATTCTGGTATTTACAGCGAGAACCTACTGCACCTCCCCAAGTATTGCCAACATTTAGCGGCATGCCTCGATTCCTCTTAGCCATTGCTTTTGTCCTCCAGCTCTTCATAGGCATGCGGGCAACAGTTGCCCGTGTTCCTCAAATGAAAGATCCAGAAAAGAATGCTCCTAGAACCTTTATCTTAGCTACACTGGTTTTATTAATAGTCTATTGCGCCGTTGTCTATGTTGGAGTAACTGTTGTTCCTCCTAACGGATTTTTCTTGAAAGCAGCAGCCGACAAAATCTTCCCTCTAGTCAATGGAATCCCAATGGCTGGCGTTATTATCGCCGTCATTGGTATGATCGTCTGCCTTTCTGGTATCAGTAGCGCACTAATGGTTCAATCAAGCATCCTTAGTGGAATGAGCAGAGATGGATTTTTGCCTAAGATTGTATCATCCACTAGCCAGTCGGGAACTCATCGCCTAGCTATAATCATCAGCTCTCTTTCCATGGTTATGTTTAGTGTAGTACCCACGATGGCGGCGTACCTTGCAGTTGCTGCGGTCCTGCTAAATATTATGGTCTTTATGATAGTAAACTTGTCAGTCATCAGTTTGAGAATTAAGAAACCCCATCGGTACAGACCATTCAAAGCCCCTTTCTACCCGTTTTCTCCCATTTCGGGAATCGTGGTTTCTCTGGGGCTTTTCGCTTCTGTTCTCTGGATCAAGGAGACCAGCTTCATAGACATTCCCATTTTCGGCGGTTTAATGGGTATGGTTTTTCTATCTTACTATCTGAGGAAGATTGGTCTTAATAGGCTCAAAGTCGCCACAGGTGGAATAACCCTAGGATTCGGAGGTTTTACCATTTTGCTGAGTTATTTGATTCATGCTTCCTCCGAGTGGCCCTTTGGTACTCTCGTTCCTCGACCTTTCACCGTGTTTGCCTTGGCTTTTGCTGGCGTATTATCTATAATCGCTGGCATCCTTAACGTTAACACAAGAATGCGAAAAAACTGGTTGTCTCATCCTTCGCCTTCCCGCAAACACCTTTCTCACCTAACCATCGTCACTGGTATTCTCATTTGTCTTTTATCCCCTTTAAGCCTGCTAATTTCAAGTGAACTCTTGAGCATCGTTATCTTGGGAATTGTTGGTCCCTCAAATCTCATTTTCGGCGTGTTACTACTTGAAAAGTAGCACATCCCTAAAATCTTGTAGTGCATGCATTTCATCAATAATTTTTCTTGGTAAGGCAAAAGATAGTGGTATTTGAGCCTTTTCTTTTGCGTTGCTTTGATTCCCCCCGGTATTTTCTTGGAAAGCTGTCGTTGACTTCCATATGCATCCATCCTCATCAGCATCAAGGAAAATCTTAAAAGACCAATGTCCCCTTGAGGAAAGTAGGTGCATTCATTGGTTAGCAACAAAGCGTTAGAAGGCATAGCTTGGGGAGCCTTTATCATCATGATTGGAATTGGCTGGTGGGCTGGGGACTATTACCAAATGGATACCGGACCTTATTTGGCGTTAGGCGTCGGCATAATTCTGATTGGTCTAAACGCAATAAGGGCAGGAACGGGAATCTCGATAAGCAAGTTTAGCCTTTTTGTTGGCATCATAGCCTTGGCCATCGGTGGTGCTGGGATTCTTGGTTATTCTCTAGATCTCTTCGCTACAATAGTTATACTGATCGGTCTCTTCATAATAGCTTCTGCAGTTCAAAGTTTGACAAAAAAGTAAATATCCCTCTTTTTTGAATGTGTCGACTCCCCCCCCCATTGTTTATTCTGATTTCTCTGAAAAATCAGAAATGTTTAAATATTCAAAATAATCTTGGTATTCGAGTGAGTTGATTAGCATGAATTGTTGTGGTGAAAACAGCAACTGTACTCCTCTTGAAAGCGTAGTCAGTGTAGATGACCGGGGACAATTGGTGCTACCTAAGGAAATTCGAGAAAGATGGGGTCTCAAAGGTGGAGATAAATTAGCAATTTTGACGAGTGTGAAGGGCGGAGAAATCTGTTGTGTTGCGATGGTCAAAGCTGATCTATTGACAAAGAATTTTGATTTAAAATTCGATTGGACTCATGAGAAGGAATAACGCTAATAGAATGGTCGGTGGTTGAATGAAAGAAGACGAAATTAAAAAGGTTGTGCGAGAAGGGTATGCCCAAATCGCTAGAAGGCAAGGATCCTGTTGTAGCTCCAAATCATCATGTTGTGCTAATAGTACGCAAGATGAAACAAGCAAGAGCCTGGGTTACACTCCGCGAGATCTCGCTTCTATCCCTGAAGGCGCCAACCTTGGACTTGGCTGTGGGAACCCCGTTGCTCTTGCAGCTTTAAAAGAAGGCGAAGTAGTTCTTGATCTTGGATCTGGTGGTGGCTTGGATTGCTTCCTTGCTGCAGAGAAAGTTGGCAGAGAGGGCAAAATTATTGGCGTGGACATGACTCCTGAAATGATCGACAAAGCCAGGAAGAATGCCAGGAAGGGTGAGTACAGAAACGTTGAGTTCAGATTGGGAGAGATCGAGAATCTGCCTGTTGCTGATGAGACTGTTGATGTTATTATCTCAAATTGTGTAATCAATCTCTCGCCTGATAAGAAGAGAGTCTTCGAAGAAGCGTTTCGAGTCTTGAAGCCTGGTGGGCGGATAATGGTTTCTGACATTGTACTATTAAAGGAGCTTCCTGAAGCGATCAAAAATAGTGTCGCAGCTTATATCGGTTGTCTCTCTGGGGCAATAATACGAGACGATTATATTGAGACCATAAAACAAGCCAGCTTTAAGAAAGTAGAGATAATTGAAGAGACCCGATTTCCTATTAAGTATATGAATAATGACCCTACGGCGAAGGCGGTCATAAGCGATTCAAAGATCTCCCTAAAAGAAGTGGAGGAAATCGGGGATTCAGTAGCAAGCATTAAAGTATTCGGGACAAAGCCTCGATAATAACCAATCAACGGAAATGAAAGCTTTACGCAACGATCCTAAAATACTTGAAATGTACTCTGGAAGAATTGGGTTTATGATGAAACTTGACTTTAAAAGAGAACTGAAGCATCTCTATAATCCATCTTCGAAGAAGGTTGGAATCGTGGAAGTTCCGCGGATGACCTTCTTAATGATCGATGGATCTGGTGATCCCAATACGGTACAAGAATTCAAAGACGCAGTTGAAGCATTATTCTCAGTGTCGTACACTCTTAGATTCATGGTGAAGAAGACAAAAAGAATTGATTATCGCGTGTTACCACTTGAAGGTCTGTGGTGGACAGACGACGTGGACCGATTTAGTATGGAAAATAAAGATGCTTGGAAATGGACATCGATGATTATGCAGCCAGAGCATGTAACTGATGGGCTTGTCAATCAAGCTCTTGACCAAGTCAAGCGGAAAAAAAATCCGATTGCCCTTCCCAAAGTCAGATTCGAGAGCTTTCATGAAGGGCTCTCAGCCCAGATCATGCATATTGGCTCTTATTCAGCTGAAGCTGCCACTATTGCCAGACTTCATAACTTCATCAAAAAAAATAATTACGAACCGAAGGGAAAGCATCATGAGATCTATCTAAGTAATCCTCGACGATCAGCACCCGAAAAAATGAAGACCGTTATCCGGCAACCAATGAAATGATCTACACTTACGACCACACAAATCGTATTTCTTCAAGGAGGTAGCAAAGTCTTTATAAGAGCCGCATGCTGTAGTGGAGATATCACATTAACTCATGCCTAATTTATGAAGCTTTTGAGGGCTTTAAAAACTGCATGCAAAATTTTGTGATAGGAATATTAGAACAAATGCAAATGCGCTACCTTAAAGACTTGCCATTGAGCTCAAAAGTGTTGAAGGGTGTTGAAGAGCTTGGGTTCAATGAGCTTTTTCCAATTCAGTCTCAAGCAATAATCCCGCTATTAGATGGCAAAGACGTTATCGGACAAGCTCAAACTGGAACAGGTAAGACCGCGGCTTTTGGAATTCCTATGGTGGAATGCCTGAATTCAGAGCTTAAAAAGGTTCAAGGCTTGATCTTAGAACCAACACGTGAACTAACAATACAAGTTGCCGATCATCTGCGTCAATTCAGCAAATATGCCGCATTAAAGGTCCTGCCAATTTACGGCGGAGACCCTATCCACAAACAAGTTTCAGCACTAGAAAGAGGTGTTCACATAATTGTTGGAACACCAGGTCGAATAATCGACCATCTAAAACGGAGAACACTAGATCTCAGATCAGTGAAGGTCATTGTACTTGATGAAGCAGATAGAATGCTTGATATGGGATTCATAGAAGATGTAGAATATATTCTGTCAAAGGTACCAACCCAAAGGCAAACAAACCTATTTTCAGCAACAATCGACCAATCAGTAATGAGCTTATGCCACCGATATATGACAAACCCAAAAAAGATTTTCGTAAGCAAAGACGAAATCGCTCTTGAACAGATTGACCAGTATTATATGGTTGTAAACCCTGCGAATAAATTTAGAATATTACGATCTATCTTAGATGAAAATCATATAGGACGAGCTATAATATTTTGCCGAACACGCAAATACACCACTCTGCTTTCAGATCGCTTGAAAGCCCTCGGTTATGATGCGAAGCCCTTACATGCAGGATATAGCCAACGTCAGAGAGAATTCGTAATCAATCTTTTCAGGAAAGGTAAGTTAAATTTACTCGTAGCAACCGATGTTGCAGCAAGAGGATTGGACATCGAAGGCATAACTCACATAATAAATTATGATGTTCCAATGGAAGCTTTGGTCTATTTTCATCGCATTGGGCGAACCGCTAGGATGGGTCGCGAGGGAACGGCCATAACGCTTGTTGGATACGGAGACCTGGATCAATTCACCAGCATAAAAGAACTAACCAGAACCACGATATCCCAGCTGGAAACACCAACTCAATTTTGGTGAATTAGCAATGGGAAAGAGAAAAATTATCAGGGAGGCGGATTTCGGAAATGTTAAGCTCCCAGTTGCTAATGATGTATTGGGTATCGCCATTCAAATGCTGGGAAATGACCGAATTCGAGTGAAATGCCAGGACGGGCCTATAAGGCTTTGCAGAATTCGAGGTAAGATGAAACGACGCTTCTGGATTAGAGAAGGCGACATTGTCTTGGTCTCTCCTTGGGATTTTCAATCGGACAAGCGGGGCGACATCTACTGGAGATATAGAAGAAATGAAGCTGAATGGTTGAGGAATAAGGGGTATCTTAAGGTTCAAAGGTGAGCTCAAGGTGAGGAATGAAATGTGGCGATCAAGAGGACGTCCTGGTGGTGATAATCCGCCTAGATCCGATGCTAGAACTCTTGAATACATTGTAAAACTCTCCCAAAGAAATCAAATCGATGCTAACGAATTTTTTAACGCCATTGTATACGCATGGGCGAATGGTGAAGCTAGATGTCGAGAACTGACTATTCAAGCCCGTGTGAAGGGAAAAGACCGATGCGTCTTTCTAATCACTAGAGGGCACGATGTAGTTGCACAGTTCCCAATGTTAGAAAAATATCTCAAGGAACCTAGCCCATTTGGTCGATTTGAAATTTTCCACAAGAATATTAACCCTACCTCAGAAAAGAAAAGTAAAACGCTTCCTGACACTGGAATTCTACACATCCAAGATTTAGAAGTGGGAATGAAAAAGGTTAGCATAAAAGCCCAAGTAACAGAGATTTCAAAACCAAAATTGCTCTTGACTAGAAACTACAATTATGCTCTTTTGGCCAATGCCACCCTCTCTGATGAAACGGGGACTATTGAACTACCATTATGGAATAACAACATCAAAGCAGTTTCCGTCAAAGATACCGTTCAGGTTGATAATGCTAAAGTCGCAATGTTTCGAGGTCGGGTGCAGCTGAGAGTTGCTAGAAATGGAACATTGAGAGTATTGGAAAACAGCTGATGTACACTGAGAGATTGAAGTTGAATGACTATAATTGTAGATGACGCTGGGAGTGGTGATCTCCTCTTTGGCGTTGTTCTGGGGGCCTATCGACTTGAAACGCGAGAATTTAGATACGGCGTGGTGAGTGTCCAGTATTTTCAATCCCCTCGCTTTCATCGGAAGGAATATCTCAAGGCAGCCTCAAAAATCGTATTCCAGTTGCTAGATGAATTTAATCTTAAAAGGGATGAACCTGTCAAGATCTGTAAAGGCTACATTTTTGATGAAGCTGTTCAGGATCTGCAAGAAAGGTTTAGCGATTCACCAATTGATCGGATAAAAGTAACAGGGGAGCCGCAACGACTTACTGAAATGGCGTATTTGGATGAAATAAGAAACTTAGGCTATGAACCTCTCAAGGAGAGGGAAGGAAAAAGAGCTAAAAGCTTTTTTCATATGTTGAGATGGCTCAGAGAGAACCCTGATCAACTCAAATATGCAAAGACTGGTTGGCCTCGACTCGCAAAATACCGACTATTTAGATCTACAAAGATGCGTGTAGCTAAGCATTCCGAAGAAACATCTGCATCGTCGATCCATTGAGCAATTAATCAGAGGGTCTCTTCAAGCAAGTTGATAAATTCCTCTGCTTGTTTCATGCCTTTTTCCCAAAGTTTTTCATCAATTTGGAAGCCTACTTCCGCAGCAAGTTCTTGAGGAGACTTGCTTGAACCCGCGGCTAGGAGTCTTTTTAATTTGGGAGCAAAAGCCTTCCCTTCTTCCTTGTACAGCCGATACAAAGCGAATACAAATAGCTGTCCGAACACGTAGGGATAATTATAGAAGCGAAAGTTCGCAATGTAGTAGTGCTGTTTCATTGTCCATTCCCATTTCATCACATCTAGCCATTCAACAGAATCACCATAGATGGTGTCTCTAGCTTTGACCCATAACTTGGCCACAGTGTTTCCGTCCAAAAATTCACCTTGTTTGATGCTCTCATACATACTCTGTTCAAAGAGAACCCGTGCAGAGACTTGAAAGGCCGTCATGCCAAACTTATCTAGCACGCTAACAAGGATTGCCTGTTTCTCTTCCTTTGATCTAGCTTTCGAAAGCAATCGTTCAGTCATAAGTAGTTCACCAAATTTGCTTGCAGTTTCAGCAATACACATACCTAATTCCAAGTTGCTAGGTTTCTGGGCTCTTGATCCAAGGTATGCATGTATGGCATGACCAAGTTCATGCGCCAATGTGTAAACATCACCAAGTTTTTTGTTGAAACTCTGTAAGATGTAGGCACTCTTTCCTGTTTGCCAGTCAGCACAAAAGGCTCCTGACCTCTTGCCTTTTCTCACCTCTCCATCAATGTGTCGCTTTTCAAACATTTCATCAACCCACCCTCCTGTCTCCTCATCAAATTCTCGGTACGCGTCCACATTTTCCCTCCGAGCTTCTCCCCACGCAAAATCCATCTTTGGGGCATGAGGTAGCGGAGCAACAATATCGTAGTTGCCTAGCTTATCTAAGCCCATTAATTTGGCTTTAAGCTTCAAGTATTTCTGATAAAGCTTCACATTCTTTCTGATGGTTCGCATAAGACTTTCAACGATCGGCTGATTGACATCATTATCTACTAAACTCTGGGTCATTGGAGTTGGGTGCTTTCTGAGTTTACACATCTGCAAATGATCTTCACTCACTGCACGGACAGCGCTTGCCCAAATGATCTCATCCATCCCAAGACTCTTATAGACTATCTGATTGGCTTGTCTCCGAAGCACACGATCAGGACTCTGGAAGAGACTAATTATTCTGCCATAAGGAAGCGTTTTGAGTTTACCTTCAATTTCTATTTCAAAAGCACGAGTGGAGAGCCAATCATTTTGGAGCATTTGCCAAGCATTAATTCCATTTTTATCCTTGGTTATTATCAAGCGTTCCTCAATTTCTGAGAGCATATAGGGCACGCTTCTCAAGATTCTTTCAAGATAATGCTTATACTCTGCTAAAACAGGATTTTTGACCAAAGATGGATTCTCTACGAGAAGTTTGCCCAATTCCAAGTCGATAAAAACCAACGCTTGCTTAACTTTCATGAAAGCTCTTCGAGCAGCATCGTTAAGTTTTTTGGCGACCGCATCTGTAGAATCCGCAGAGTATATCAAACGGCAATATAAATACACGCTTTCATATTTTAGGAAAAGGGCATCTTTCGTTTCTAAGAGCTTCAGTATGCTATTGGCATCAAGGTTTCCGATTTTGCTGTGATATAGATCTCGAATCTTCTCTATTTCAGCTACCATGGAATTTAGTTTTTCTTGGATCAAGGCAGGGTCTGAATTCTGAACCAGTTGTGAAAGATCCCAGATCATTTCTTTTCCCAAAGCCACTTCAACCTATCCTCTTTTTTTTTAGTCCTGCAAATTTAAAAAATGTGCCATCAACTCGAAAAAAAGAGAAGGATTGGATGAGGTCTGTGTGTGGGCACGCTAATTTTCCCAATAGATAACTATTTAAGCAGTGATTTCGGTGGAGCATGGGATCTTCTTTAGGAGAGGGTCGAATTTGACTTCAAAGGTTGCTATCACAAAATTTATTCAAAACGCAGAGGAGAAGGCGCTAAAGGAAGCTCTTGACCTAATCGGTGGAGTACGCGATTTAAACACTCCAGAGAAAACAGTAGTTATAAAAGTAGGGGTTTTCAGCCATAAAGTAGCCAATCATACATCTGTCCGCTTTGTAGATGGAATTATTCGCAGCTTCAGCAACGCACCTAAAATAGTCCTTGCTGAATCAGATAATTACCAAGGAACAGGGTTAGAAAGGTTACAAATTTGGAAAGAGCTTTTCTCTGAACGCGTTGCACCCATCAACCTCTCGGATTTGAAGGATGCTCAGAATGTCACTCTTGCTGGTCAAAAGATGAAACTCTCCTCCTTTCTGTTCAAGCCTAATGTATTGATTAACACGCATATATTGCGAACTTTTACGAGGGGCAGCATCTTAAAGAATCTATTTGGCTGTATTCCTATACGAAAGAAGGCAAAATTCCACAAAACTGAGCTTCTCAGCTCACTTCTGGCGGATATCTACGAAGCTATAGGTGGCATTGATCTCTCTGTTATGGATGGAACTCATCTTTGGCGTGGTGCAGGAGATCTTCGAGTACGTATGAACACTCTCCTTGTGGGTAGGGATGCGGTAGCTGTGGAAACTGTTGGAGCTATCTTAGCCGGCTTGAAACCTGAAAAAATGCCTGTAACACAGGAATTCGCAAAACGAGGACTCGGAGAAGCTAATTTAGAGAACATTGAAATTGTGGGAACACCACTCGGAAGCTTACGAAAAGAGTTCAAGTTAGCAGCGAAAAGGCTTAGAAAGAAATGGAAGGAGCATGGCGGTGCGCCGAGTATCTGGGCACCAACGATTGACAATCTAATCAAAGATGGGTTTTTCCAACTCCCGAACAAACGAACAAGAAAAGATGTGGCGAGGGCTTTTGAAATCCGTGGGGTCTCTACAAAAGGCAACATCAGTTTGATCACAACTACCTTAACGCGAAGAGTGAAAAAGGGCAAATTAAAGGCTGCAAAAGAACCTCTTGGATGGGTCTATTGGACAGAATAGCACGACATAATTTGCGATAAGGCGGAGAATATTCTGCCATCTTAATCTATGTAAATACTTATAGTACAAGAACAGGATGATCTTTCTAATATGGCCATTCATCTTTCCTATTTGGAAAGATGGCTGGATACCCTCTAACATCAATGGGTGTATCAAGCGTAAATTCTTGCCATTCATTGTGTGTTGGTGCGCCAAAACAGATATCAGCATTTTTCATGGTCAAATCAAATATCGAGGACCAGAGAGTGCCAAAATTATCGGAATAATAGTGGTCACAGACGCCTTCTGGGAATTTTCTAGACAAGATGGTTCTCAGTGTTTCTTTGCTGATTGCTGGTGTGGAAGCCTTTAAGCTTGAATCAATTAAGTGATAGCGTTTCTGCGAATTTCTTATTATGCCACAATTACTCTCGTTAGCTTTCGCAGTGGCAGGCAGAGTATAATGATTAGTCGAGAAAAGACACTTGTCAGCTGAGTCGTTATCTATTCGTTTTATGTCGCGAGTTCCATCCGCAAACTCTGCCAATGCAGCATTACTCTTTCTATCCGCGATTAAGAGATTGAAAAAACCGGAGATAGGCATCTTCTGGATTAGCCCCACTGCTTCATCAACGGATTTACAGTTGTCAAGTATGGCACGGATGACTAGATGACCTTGAAAACCACCAGACTGCAAAGGTCTCCCAAAGATGCCTCCACCAGTAAAAGTCGCTCCAATGCCATGTTCGTTGACGCCATCGGCGCGACCAAAAAGAAAAATCGAAAAGCCAGTGTGCTTCGCTTTTCCCTCTACTCGGGTTGTGCATAATCGGAGGTCTTCTTGTGAGTGTATCCACTCATAACTTCTTCCAACATAGACGTGCTTGTCGTTTGTTACAGATGAAAGCACAACCACTTGGCTGCAATTTCCAGGAATCTGATAGTTTGGACTGTAAAAAGGCGATGCGCTGACTTTTATTCCCAGGGTATCAGCAAAACCTTGCATTTCATCATTTAGTCCAGGACAATACTCTTCAAAAAGAGCCTTCAACTCTTTAAAATCTTCAAACCCTAGCATTTTTAGATAAGCCTTCTCGGATGAAGGAATACCCAACTGTGTCAAGAAAGAAGAAATCGTTGTTTCAACACGCACGCGCATTGCTTCATTCCTCTTCAAGATCGCACCTTGCATCTGACCCACTTCGTACGGAGAGCCTTCGAGGATTAGATGTTGAAACTCTCCGGTGATGAGTTCATATTCTGGACTCATAGCCACCATCTTGATTCAATTATTAATCTGATGACGCTCTGAGGAGATTGATAAAGACCATATTTAAGTTTTTTTCCTAAAATAAATTTAAAAATCACGTTTTTTCAAAAATAAATCCATATTCGCGATTTAAATGCTATTTTAAATAAAACTCTCGAATTTTGAGTAGTTAATTGTCGGCTTTTTGGAATCGGAGGGCTCTAGATCAAGCATTGATGTATCTGTTCAAGCGACATCCTCAAAAGCTAAAAGGGACGTGGGCTTTCAAAAAAAGCCGTGGAAAGTCCCATTATCATGATGAGAATGAACGCTGCAACAAGAGCTACTGCAAATATTGTTACCCAGTCACCTTCATAGTAGTATTGTATTAGCAGGGCTAATGAGATTATTTGAACGAATACAACCAGAATAGGGATTGGGGACAATAGCACTGTTGAGATTTCTGCAATCAAGGAGTAGAGGAGGGCAATAATTATCGTTATCTTAATTGAGCTTCTCTTCTTTCCGACAGCCATAAGTTCTGCGATATAGAGAGCTCCCATCATACCAAATGAGGTGAAAAAGAACCCTCTGTGATTCCAAAGTACAGTGATGATCGCCTGTACAAGCCATGTCATTTCCATATTAAGTCACCTCTTCATTCATACCCAATAGATCGTATAAAAAGCGACGCACATGTTGTAGTCACAATTTGTGACTACCGAACTCAGCATAACAATCGTTCCTTGAAACTCCCCATCCTCCTAGTACGTGTCAACTCCACCTATACACCTGATTTTATGAGCGACTCGGGTATAAACTTCAGTTGGTATTCTTAGACCTCCCATACACTTGAGATGGGTTATTACGGCATCGAAGAGATCCGGATCAACATCATCTTTGACGGTTAGGCCACTATAGCTTTTCACGCGAACTTTTTTTCCTTGGTTATACCACGAATCAAGCAGTTTCTTATTGATCAATGTGACACCGCTCTCAACAATTACCTCTTGATCCTCTGAGGCTGGAAAAGATGTCGAGAAAGATTTGTCAGTATTTGACGCGCCCTTTGCAATTGTTCTTAGCGTATCTGTTATGCGGGGAATGAGCATCAATTCTATTGCCCTGGAAAGTGATTCGTAAGTAAGAGTATATTCTCTTCCAATATAGTCCACTAGACCCACGGTGTGAAGCTCGTCAAGATATTTGCGTGCGGTGTTTGGGCTAATGTCGAACTCGCTAGCTATATCGGTTGTTGTACTTCGGAAATTCTTCTCAAGATATAAGAAGATGTCTTGATGTAGCCGATCTAAACCTAGAGAATAGATGACCCAGCGTTTGACTTTCTCAGGATAGTCCTCATCCGAAACATCTTGTAGTGGTCTCAGCCTACGAACTGTCCATTCTGCCAAGACTTCAAAATCTTCGATCTCCTCCTTTCTAGCTGGCTTTTTCGTCTCTTCATTCTTCTCTTTTTTTGTTTCTTCACTCATTTTTCTCACCTCTGATTATTATAGTGTGGGCTTTTACGTCTGCGCCCCTGCTATTTCGATTTCCGACAACGAGCTTTTCCCCACTTTCTGTGATAATCACAAGATGTTGAGGCGTATGGCCATAATCTGAAACAGGACCTTCTACTTCAATTGTCTCATCATTGTAACTATGAACGCCTACTACCCTTCCTACAGGGCTCTTTCCTAAGCGAGAAATCTCTTTGCATGCAACAATAGCGCTACCTATATCGCTGAAGGCTCTGCCCCTCATAATTGAATAGTATGCTGCATCAGTGCGAACGCTTGATTCTGCCTTAGCAATGATTCGCAGACTTTCTGTGATCCTTGGGATTAAGCGTCGTATAATGGAAGCTGATAATGACTCCCGGATATAGTAGGCTTTTCCAAGACGCTCAATCAGCCCAGTTGAATAGAGTAGGTCAACAACTTCAAGGGCTTCTTCAGGCTCCTTTTTAATGTGCTTCGACAAATCTTCTAATGTTGCAACTTTTGAATTCTCAAGGTAAAGAAATACGTCCTGAGCTACTCCATCGATACCAATTGAGGATAGAACCCAGGATTTTAAGCGTTCACCATAGGTTTCATGAGGTTCTTTACAGGGTTCAGGTATGTGTCTTATCTTCCACTCAGCGAGGAATTCGTATTCGTTACCAACTGCAGACATTTTTAATTTCAACTCATTTATTTCTGCGTTTAATATATTTATTAGTGATTTTAAGTATATAAACCTTGCCAGAAAAATAGCTAGTATTCTGATTGTGAATAAGCTGTATTAAAACTTCGAGGAAAAATGGATATGCGAGGGGAAATCTCCCTCATTTTAGTCTGTACTAGTTATCTCGTTCTAATTTCTTAGCTATGTCCTTTAATTTCTCGGCAGCGTTTGTGATAACATCTCTGGCTTGGGCAGCAGCTTCTTCAGAGTATCTCTCGCGTAAATTATCAAGAAGGGTCCAGCTCGCCATCACGAGGTTCTTTCCCGCTTCAAACAGTTCTTTCGTCTTCTCTGGGTAGAAGTTAAGCCATGGAAACCCGTGGAATGGTGGTCGGAAAACGCCAAATTTCTCTCGAAGTTCTTTCCTTCGCTTGACATGTTCCTCCAGAAAAGCTTTACCTTCATCAGTTAAGGCGTAGCGTTTCATGCCCGGCTCTTGAGCCGTTGCTTCTTTTGCATAGCCTTTATCCTGTAGCCAAGCCAAGAGAGGATAAATGGAGCCAGGACTTGGCTTCCAATGTCCACTAGTTTTCTTTTCGATTTCGTTCATGATCTCTGATCCCGATCGTGGTTCCTCATCAAGCAGCTTCAACACTAAATACTTCAAGAAGCCCTTTGGAACAGAAGCCATATGCCTCATCCAAGGACCAAAATGGTGCCTATGCGATCCACACATACTTTCACCTCCTATTATCGATATCGATATCAATATTGGTATCATTATTGATATCGTCATTGATACATAAAAACCTTCCTAAACTTGCATGTATGCTCAGGATGGCATACAAACACCAGCCTAGCTCATTTCACGTGACAGTATATGAAGAGTTTTATATAGAGGTGGATATGACTTTCAAGAAAGGTGAGAATATATGGAGAGGTGGTTTGCAAGAAGGCGGAAATCCAAAGTTCTTGAACTGGCAGACCGACAAATGATTCTTGCATTGGATACTGTCGTCGACCTGCAAAAGGCTGTTGTTGAAACTTCGAAGAATCACGATCGAGAAGCTGAAAATCGAATTGGACACTTGTCAAAGAGTGAACATGAGATTGACGAATTGCGGAGAACTATATTTGAGGAGCTAACAAAGGACACCATGTCTCCGCAAGATAGAGAAGACATTATGCATCTTGTTAAAAGGCTTGATGAAATGGCCGACCATGTGAAAGATGCTGCGAGAGCTCTAAATCTTTTGCTCAAAGCGGAAATTCCAAAGGTTTTTTGGGAGCCTCTTGTTTTCGTAGCGTCAAAACTAGTTGAAATCACCAGGATTCTGCGAAAAGCAATTGATGCACTTGGCACTGATCCGCCAGAAGCAAGGAAGCTGGCAATAACGATTGATGAGATTGAGGGTGAAATTGATGAGAAATATCAAGATATAAAGGAGCTCCTTCTTCGATATTCAAACGAAATGAGCGCAGCTGTAGTGCTTTTCTTAAGAGATTTAGCTGAGGAGATGGAGCACGTAGCTGACTCATGTGATGACACAGCAGACTATGTGAGAATCCTTGCAGCGACGAGAGAATTCTAGGATGGCAGCTGAAACCTCATTGGATGATTCCGATGACGGATGAAAGAAAAAAGCACCAGCGCCGCCGTAGATTGTTTCCCAGGCGTGGTTATGTCCTTTTCTTGATAGGAATACTAGTTGGTTTTCTCATCTTTGCTTTTATTTCCATGATTTTTGGAGAGATCGGAGTAAAATCAATAGAATTTCTTTACACTAGTGAAAAGCAGAGTTGGATAGAGGAGATTACGCCACGCTTTGAGCAGTGGTACTTCGAGACACACGGTGAAAAAATTCATGTCAAACTCACGGTTGCTGGGACACATGACAGCGTAATTCAGATTCTATGGGGGAACATTAAACCTGTTGCGTGGAGCCCTGCTTCAAGCATATGGATACCTTACTTAAACCTAATGTGGCAGAAATTGGGTTACGAAGGAGAAATAGCCACGGATAGTTGGAATAGAACTGTGCTGTCGCCTGTCGTTATTGCAGGATGGAAAACCTTGATTGAAGAATATAACATCAGTAGTTTTAGAGATCTTTTTGAACTCACAGAAGTCTTTGATTTCAAGTTTGGGCATCCTGATCCTCGGGATAGCAACGGAGGCACAATGGCAGTTGCCCTTGAATTTTCTGAAGCAGCTCGCAAAGAGCCTTCAGAGCTTCACATTGATGATTTCAAGGATGAATCTGTTTTGGATTTTGTTAGTATATTGGAGTCTAAAGCTGTGTATTATGGCAAAAGCACGGGATTCTTTGGAAGATGGGCAGTTGAGAATGGGCCCTCAGCTATTAGTTTCTTCAGCGTTTATGAGAGCGTGGTCTTGGATAATGCTTTCAAGGCTAAGGCGAAGTGGGGAGACTCTTTGGTTGCAGTTTATCCAGAGAATGGTACGCTTTTTACGGATCATCCATTTGTGATTCTTAATGCGTCTTGGGTAGAGTCTTGGCAGAGTGCTGTGGCAGAGCAGTATCTTGCATATCTTTTGGATGAAGAAAGCCAACTGCGTGCCCAACAATATGGATTTAGGCCTGTGAACCCGAACGTCTCAATCAATACGACCATTTTTAATGAAGAAAATGGTGTTCGTGCAAACATAGCTGATGTACCAAAGCTGAGCCCACTATCTGGAGAAGCCCTAGAAGCCATTTTCACCATTTGGATTAAGGTCAAGAATCAAGGAACTTGAGCAAAGCATGAGGTTAAGCGGTAGAAAACTCATTGCAACAATCTTTGTATTAGCGGTTCTTGCCAGTCTACTAATTCTAGTGCTTCTTCCAACATTCTATCTGATTTCTTTTACGATTACTAGATGGAATGAAGTATACACCGATGTCTTTGCCAATCCCTTAATAGGTGATGAAAATTGGCATCAGATTCTCAGATATCTATCATTTTCGTTACGTCTATCTTTGATAGTGGTTGTAATTGACTTAGCGTTTGGCATACCTCTTGCATATTTCCTAGCACGAAAACAGTTCTGGGGTAAGTCCCTACTGGAAGATGTAGTTACTCTGTCTTTAGTGATACCTACTTCTGGTTTTGGAGTAGCTACCCTTTTGACATGGACGGGGGTATCCGGCTTGGGCGCTCTAATCGGCAGAGGCGTTATTGAAGCCTCTTATGTGGTTCCTATAGTCAATGTTCCGTTCCTAATGCTCTTCGTTCATGTAGCTCTGACTTTTCCCTATATTGTTCGAACACTGCAAGGAAAACTGGAGGATTTGGAACCCGTGTTCGAACAAGCATCACGAACCCTAGGGGCGTCAGCTTTGACAACCTTTCGAAAAATTATTTTTCCACTCTCGATTCCCGCTCTCTTTTCTGGAGGAGTGTTAGCTTTCGCGAGATCTTTAGGCGAGACCGGAGCAACCATGATTGTCGCCAGTATTCACACAACTGCTCCAATGGCTATCGTCCGATGGGTATCCGAATTTAAACTTGCAACGGCGTCTTTTCTAGGACTTCTTTTAATAATAGCTGCGACAGTCGCTATTCTCATAGTAGACATTCTTTTGCAACGTGGTGGAAGAATTAAAGCTCCAAGGTTTTCCTTAATGCCCAAAATTAGAGGTAAGCTGTTGAAAGTTGAAAAAGCCGCCTCAGGAAAACCAAGACATATCAAGGATATTGTAGGTCTTGGTGCAATAATGCTCATTGTTATTCTACCTATATTTGTCGTAGTTGCATCGGTCGGAGCTTACTGGTCCGTAGATCCTGACACAGGTAGACCTCAAGGAAGTGTGCTCTACCAACTCTTTGGTCCTCCAAACTATTTTGCCACTCTGATGGATTCTACTTTGATTTCTGTGATTACAGCTGCCATTTCAACTTACATAGCTGCATGTGTTGCCATACCATCAGTTTATTTTATCAAACGATATCGCGTTGGACGAATATTCCGCTATATATTAAGAATTCCATTAATTGTCCCTTCATCGGCTTTAGGATTATCTGTCCTCCTCCTCTGGGGACCAAGTGGATTCAATCTGGTCTCTCCAGGGATTTGGCTCATTATTCTAACCCATGTAGTGTTCTCAGTCCCCGTAGTGATGGAGCCCACAATCGCAGCTTACGAAGGTTCTGGGATACCTACGTATGAAGGAGTGGCTCGCACATTAGGTGCATCGCCTTATGATGCCATTGAAACTGTTTCCCTTCCTATGCTAAAACGTGGAATCTTGGCTGGAGTAATTTTATCGTTTACACGTTCTCTAGGTGAAACAGGAGCGACCTTCTTAGTAATGGGGAGTGACGTTACGGTTCCTCCGCTAGTAGTGAACATGGCAGAATCTCTTGCAACATCTGCAGCCCTTTTCTCTTCCGCTTATTTGATAGCATTATCTTTGGTTTTATTACTGCTTTTTAGGATGGTTACAAGAAGATGAAATTATCATCTGTGAGGTATCGTATTTTCCAATCTATAGGAGTGAAATCGAATGCCTAACGTCAAACTAGTGAATGTAAGAAAAACTTTCGCAAAAGGTCGAGTTGTTGCGGTTGATCAAGTAAATCTTCATGTGCATGATAAGGAGTATTTTGCATTGGTTGGACCAAGTGGCTGTGGTAAGACAACTACTTTGAGAATGATTGCAGGGCTTGTTGAACCAGACGAAGGGCAAATTTTCATAGGTGATCGCCTTGTAAGCGAGCTGCCTCCTGAAGATAGAGATATAGGATATGTTTTCCAGCAGTATGCATTGTTTCCAAACATGGATGTTTGGGATAATGTCACTTATGGCCCAACCGTGAAGGCTTGGGAAGATAGGAAACGAGAAAGAATTGGTCGAGAAATGCTCCAGATGGTTAGACTATATGAACGAGCAGATGCGGTTCCAAGAGAATTAAGCGGAGGGATGATGCAACGCGTAGCTTTATCACGCGCATTAGCGGCAGGAGCTGAGCTACTATTGTTGGATGAACCTCTCGGGGCTCTAGATGCTAAAATTCGAACCGAACTGCGTTATGAGATTAGAAAGCTCGTTAAAGATCTAGACTTAACTGCTATTCACGTGACTCATGATCAAAGCGAGGCAATGGCTGTTTCTGACCGGATTGCTGTGATGAAAAAAGGGCGCATACTCCAGGTGGGGACACCTCACGAATTGTATATGAAACCCCAAGGAATATTCGTAGCGAATTTTATAGGAGAATCGAATTTTCTTGAAGGGCGAATAGTTAGGAAAGAAGGCAAAGCTGGGGTAATTGTGAGACTGCGAGGGGATTTCGATGTCAAATCCCGAAGCAATGGAAGGCTTAAGGCTGGAGCCAAAGTTGTCTTGGCGATACGACCAGAAGCTTTTGAGCTAGTACAAGGAAAAGAGAAACTAGAAAATAGCTTGGTTGGGGTAATTGAAAAAGTCCGTTTTGAAGGAACCGACATCCGTTATGAAATCCGTTTGGTTAATGATGAAAAGGTAATTGTTGTAAGGCCTAGCTTGGGTGGAGAATGGCTAGAAGAAGATAATAATGTAACAATAGGCTTTTCCCCTGAAAAAAGTCATATGTTTCCGTACCCCGAAAAAGGCTTGCGAGCTGAACTAGAATTAGAATGAGATTAATGTTCCGGGTAGAGTTTGAGCTTTTGCGATGATTTCAATATTTTGTGATGCACAGAGCATCTAGATCACTAATTCAATTCCCTTGTAGATGAGAAAACTAAAAATCGCAGATAATGGTGCTGATAATATCCATGCCCAGATAATATTTCGTATCGTTTTCCATTTAACTGCTTTGACTCCACGAGTCAAACCTGCACCAATTATAGTTCCATTAGCAACATGAGTTGAACTCACTGGCATTCCCATTGAAGCTGCTACTCCCAACATTATTGAGCTTCCCAAATCACTGCAGAAGCCTTGGTATGGTTTTATGAGAGTAATTCTTTTTGCCATTGTTTTCACGATTCTCCAACCACCAAACAATGTTCCCATTGAAATTGTTACGTAGGAGATTAATGCGACCCATAAAGGGACTGAAAACTCTGCGAGGTGACCGTAGTACATCAGTAAAACAGTAATGATTCCCATGACTTTCTGAGCGTCATTAGTAGCATCAGTTATAGAAAAAAGAAATGTGGAAACTATCTGCAACCTTTTAAAATACTTGTTCATTTTACTGGAAGAATAATCCCGAAAAATTCTGATTACAAGGGCTGTGATTAAAACTGTAATAATAATAGCGATAAACGGCGAAGTTATTAGAGGCAAGATAACCTTCTTTATTATTCCTTCTAATTGAACGACATCTGCTCCACCAGCCGCTCCTCCTGCCCCAATTAGCCCCCCTATTAAGACATGTGTTTCTGAAATTGGCAGGGAAAAAATCCACGAAAATATCATATCAAACACTAGCGCACCGCCCAAAGCTGCGATGATGACCTCGCCTGAGGTGATATTTTGCGAGATTATGCCAGTACCGATTGTTTTTGCTACAGCAGAACCAAACATGGTCATGCCTATAAACGAAGCAACGCTAGACAGTGCAATTGCATGAATGGGTTTCATCGCTCTTGTTGCAATGATGCCTGAGGTTGCATATGCTGCATCAGTGAACCCCGTCCAAAAAGAAAATACAAGTGCAAGGGCCAAGGCAGAAAGCAATATTAGACTTAGCATTGAGATCAAGCATTCTTTATTACTATATCTTGAATAACAAGACAAACGTCCTCGCATCTGTCTGTAATAAGCTCTAGATTTTCGTAGAGTTCTTTCAGAATAATGATTTTCACAGGGTCTTTTTCGTTGAAGAGTTTGGCTATTGCATTGTCAACAACATCGTCCATTTCATTCTCAAGCTTGTGTACTTCCATAAATGTCCTTCTGATTTGTTCCTCCTTTATCTTTCTGATCTGCTTCAACGCACTATCCAATTCCATACACATACTTGATATTATTTGAGAAGATTTGATCATTGTATTATCCGGGATTTCGATCTTAAATAAGTGCATCTTATTTGACACAGAATCAATTAGATCCAAAACATCATCGTAAAGCGAAACAAGCTTCGTGATATCCTCATGGTCAAACGGTGCAATGAAACTCCTATTTAGTTTTGCAAAAATTTCATGCAGAATCCCATCGCAAGTGTGCTCTAGCTTCTTTATCTCCTCTCTCTTTTTTGCAGAGTTAGAGTAATCTTTCAGCATCTCTTTAAATGCTTCAGCTGCCTTCAAGACTAAATGGGATTCCTTTTCGATTAAATCGAAGAAGATCTTGTCTTGTGGTATGATCCACTCCTTGAAGCCCATAAAAACGAACTACTTAGTTGAAGTTGGTAAATACTTTTGCCCTATCAGAGTGATTTTTTCCCTCTTATTGAGCACACATAGATACGTTTAGCTTGTTTGATAAGTTGGAACTAGTCTTCCTAATTGTTCTCGACCTTCTGCAATTTTCTCTTTTGCGTTCTCAAAAATCCTAGTACTCTTTGTAGCATTCCTTCTAACTAGTACAACTTCTCCTAACCTCCTCGTCTTTCTCTATACTCCTACAACCTTCTCTCTTTGATTGCAATAAGACCTCTTGGAGCATGGTGGATCCAGGGGTCTCCCTTGGATCCAGCAGGAGAAAGGAAGGAAAGAGAAGGAAGGAAAACAGAGAATTTTAGGAAATTAGCTTAGGCGCGGGAGAATCCCACACATGCATTCAGAGAGAATCGGAGAAAAATATCCCTAGCTTAGACCGAATCCTAACAGATTCGCCAACGGTTTCTGCTAAATCCTCCAAATATTGATTGCCACTTCTTAACTTCAATTCATAATGCTTTTTCCTCAAGCTCGCTGCCTTTACACTAAAACAATGAAAAGTGATTGAAAAAATGAAACTCAAGATTTTGCCAGGAGCATTGCTGGCAATCTGCATATTCACTACCGTCATATTCATTCCCACAGCAATCTCAGCAGACAATCTACTGCGAACGGATTTCAAAAAAGAGAGCTTTGCCAAAATAGTTGACTACTTCGATTATGCAAGAGCCTTAGCGTTACTTGGAGGATTACCTAGACCCGCCAATTTCTGGCATGCCTATGTTTACATGACCTACGTTAATAAAATGGGCTTACAAATGTTGTACTCGGGTTTATGCAACATCAGCTTAGCGGATCTCGTCTATCTCACAATTCCTATGCAAACCCTTTTGCTGCATTACAAAACTGAGACCAACAACAGAGATGCATTAGTCGCATCCTCCTTCCTAATGCTAATGGGCTTCAATGACACTACCCAATCCGTTTACCAAAACTCACCAGATAGAAACGATACTCTCTGGGCCTCGTTCAGCCTGGGCCTCAACCTTAACCAGCTATTTCCCAACGCCACCTTTCCGTCCCTGAGCAGCCAATGCGAAATCTTCGCCCTAACCTCTTCTAATGACGGATTAACATGGAAATGGGGTATGCGATACACCAATTTAACAGCCTTGTGGATTACAACCTACGTCACTGACAAAAATGAGACCGACACTAGTAGACCCTTTGGACTGGCCACCTACGACGAACTGACCTTCAACTACACCCTCTCGATAGATCCAAACACCCACACAGCCACAGTAAGCCAAGACCATGTCATAGGACGAATGCGTGACCTCTGGATATTCTGGGGATGGTTGGGGGTCCCTCTCTATAATCATTATAACAGCACCGGTTGCTATCGATATGGCGTTGAAGTATCAAACCAAACTATTTACAAATTCCTTCTCAAGAACCACGTCAAGATGAGCATAGTTGACTTCCAGACTTCTATCCTCTTAGATAGAGAGACTTACAGCACCTCCGCAGACGGACAGAACGTTACAGATGATGAAGTACTCGTCAGCGATTCGTCCATTTCAACCTATGCTGATGATGGTGAGAAAATCAGCAACACTAATTTTGCTGTCAAAGACACCTATGCCCTCTATAACTACACTGTAGATGACTCCGAAAACACATCACAAGATTACACTGCCATCGCTAGAACTGCACAAATCCATGGGTACGCCAGAAATCGCAACCTCTTCAACTTTCATGGAAATTTCGCACGGTATCTACCATTGATTCTGGTATACATGTATCCCGACCTTTACGACAGAGCGAAAGACACCATCGCGAATATGACGCGAGCGGATTATCTCTGTCTAATCTCCTATCCGAACTACAGCGGCTATAAAATAGAACACGATCCCTTGCAAACTATCTACTTCGCCCCCACAGTAGGAACAGGAATCGGGGGCTTGATTGTATTCGGGACATTAGCATGCATAATAGTCGTTGTATTAGTCATGGTTTTGAAGAGAAGAGGTTCCAAGAAACCACTAGAAACGACTACACCCCAGCCTTCGCCTTTTTCCTCGACAGTAACCTAGCGACCCTCAATATTCAACGAGAAGATCCACCGGAAACCTTTTGTCACAGTGATGCCTCCCTCGCGCATATGCAAGCAGCAATTACATATAAGTAGAAACTTTGATATGATCTCTTCAAAATTCAAGAATGATATCTTAAGGAGAGTCCGGGCAGTTGCCTTATATAAAATCTGAGAATAGAGAGAAATACAATAGAGTGCTTAAAGAATTGACTAACATCGTGAAATTGGTCCCTTTAGAACAGGTTGATGGCGAGTTAAATTATGTAATAACTAAAATACTCAAAGAGGTTTATCCGCTTCGATATTTTCATCTCAATAGAGCCATTGGGGTCTTAGAATCCGTTAAGCAGGAATTCTACAGGCGGGTAGTCAGTCCTTATGAAGATCTAAAAATCCAAGAATCCGGTGATGTTTGAGCTCGAACTCCTATAGGCAACTCTAAGATCAGAGAATCTCTATTAAACTGATATGTTCTCTCTCAAAGCTTATTGTCGCTTTATCACCTAGCTGAAGCGTTTCCTCAGCCTCTGGAGAATATTGATCGGCATTAATTATCTTCTGGTCAGACTTTATGCTGTATCGTGAAATGCTGCCTAAATACTCGATGGCTTCAATGACCCCATTAATCACGTTTTTTTGAGGATGTGTGAAGCCATAGCGATGAACCTCAACATTTTCCGGTCTCACCGCAACTAACACTTCCATCCCGGTATTGACTTCATCAAGGGCACTAGCAACAATCTCTAATCCCATCCTCGTTTTTATCACAACCTCCTTCTCTTTTGCCACTGCGACCTTCCCATGAAAGAGATTTATTAGTCCAATGAAACTCGCTACAAAGCGATTCTTGGGATTACTATAAATCTCTGAAGGGGCACCCACCTGAACTATCTTCCCGATTCCCATCACAGCTAATCTATCTGAAACTGCAAGAGCCTCCTTCTGATCATGGGTGACATAAATAGTAGTTATGGCCAATTTCTTCTGCAGGCTCTTTATTTCCTTTCTCATTTCGACCCTCAGCTTTGCATCAAGATTACTAAGGGGCTCGTCAAGGAGAAGAACATCAGGCTCGATAACAAGCGCCCGTGCCAAGGCTACTCGTTGCTGTTGCCCTCCACTGAGCTGATCAGGCGTTCGATCCGCAAATCCTCCAAGGCCGACCAGATTAAGAGCTGCCTTAACCCGTTCTTTGATTTCCTGTCCCGGAATCTTCCTCATCTCTAACCCAAATGAAACATTCTTGAACACAGACATATGCGGCCAAAGTGCGTAGTTCTGGAAAACCATGCCCGTATTTCTCTTGTCGGGCGGAACATAGTTCATCAACCGGTCGTTGAAGTATATTTCTCCATTATCTGGTTGGTTAAAACCCGCTATCATTCTCAACGTAGTTGTTTTTCCACAGCCCGAAGGACCTAACAGAGTGAAGAACTCGCTTTTGCTAATTTGCAGGCTAACGCCATCGACTGCGATCACTGATCCAAAAGCTTTCACTAAATTCTCTAATTTTACATCAACCATCTTATTATCCACCTAACCTCCAAAAGCTAATCCCGCTTTACCACCTAACAATTTATTTGTAATATACAATCCGATAATGGTCGCGATTATCTGAATGACACCTAAACACGAGGCAACTCTTACAGCTGTGGGGCCTCCTTTCGACTCACGGAATATCTGAAGCGCTAAAGGACTTGCGTTGAATCCAAAAGGCCCAATAATTGGTTGAAGCATCAAAGAGGTCGATACTTCGGTGAAGCAATTGATGAATGTTAATACGGCTCCTGCCACTAGGCCTGGCATAATTAGGGGTATTGTAATGCTCATTAGAGTTTTAATTTTGGTAGCTCCTAAATTACTTGCTGCCTCTTCTAAAGACTCGTGAACCTGCTGTAACACAGCATGTGCTGATCTAACGGCGTATGGAAGCCGCCTCATAGCATATGAGATTACTAGAATAAACCAAATTGACGTAAGCCGAAAGTTACCAATAATGGGGCGTGAAAACAAGTGAATGTAGCCCAAACCGATTACTATTCCTGGGATTGCGAAAGGCATCATGGAAACGATATCTAAAAGGCTTTTTCCTGGGAATTTCTTCCTAACGAGGAGATAAGCAATTGCCGCTCCTAAGAAGATGTCAAAGAAAGATGCAAGAAGAGAATAGGTGAGACTATTTGCGACAGCTGTAGAAGAACTTTCCTCGCTTAGAGCCCTGATCATATACTCCATCGTTACACCCCTTGGAATCCAATCCCCATATGCAGGGCGAGTTGTGAAGGCCATTATTAGCGTACCAATATGAGGAATCACGGAAGCAATAATTAGAATAGTCAAAGAAAGCAAAATCATTACGCTCAACTTCTTCCCAGCCTTTCTCTGAATCGCTCGTGGCGCAGCCCCAGCACGTACAACCGCATACTCTTTCAAACCTACGTATCGGGTTACAAGCAAGAGAGCCAATGCTGAAATTGCTGTAATCACAATAGAAATAACAGAAGCAATCTCCTTGTAACCTCCTTCAATGATGAACTCCGTGAATGCCTGAAAAACGGAGTATTCAGGGAAGTTGATCATAATGGGTGTACCCAAGTCAGAGAGACTCCACAGAAAGACAAGCAGGGCTCCTGCGGCAAAACCAGGAAACGCAAGTGGAAGAGTTACTCTTCTAAAAAGCTTCAATCCAGAAGCACCAAGGTTCTTCGCGCTCTCTTCGAGAGTCGGATCAATCTTGCTTAATGAGGCTGATGTGTTGAGATAGATCAAAGGCCAAAGGTGAAGAGTCTGGATGAAGACAATGCTGAATATACTTGGCTGAATAAAGCCTCCTTCTAAAGCAACATCTAGGCCCAATGATTGGAAGAGCCATTGAAGAAAATTTGTGATAGTTCCATTTCGCCCCAACATACCTGTAATTGCTAACGCCCCAACGAAGGGGGGCACCATCAGAGGTAGAATAGTTAAGAGAGTGAAGATTCTCTTCCCTGGAAAATTGTATCTGGTCATAACGAAAGCCACAGGTACCCCAATTGCTGAGGCCAAAGCGAGGGTGAGAAAAGCACTAATAACACTATTTCGGAGCCCTCGAAGATAAGAGGGTGTCGTCCAGAAATTCTCAAAATTCTTTAACCCAATTCCCCCATCTGGTTCCTCAAACGCGTTGTAGACGATTGTGAAAATGGGAAGAAAGATAAAGACAAAAAGCAATGTTGCAGATGCAATAACGAGTATTAATGACAAACGGTCGATTGAGCGCAAAGCCTTAAGGACTGAGGATCCCCGCCCCTTTATCGATGCAACCTTGCCCATTTTGGCTCCTCGATCTCCCTTCTCTAATGAAGATATGGTCAAAAATTATTTAAAAGCCTTCAATACACTGAATAGCCCGTGATAAAAAATGTCAAATGGCTCAAGACTTTACATAGTAGCAGCGATTGTGATAATACTCGTAGGCGCTAGCATTGGAATTTACTGGTATTACACTCAACAAGTTGAGCATAAATTAATTATAATTCACCCTCACAGCGTTGCTTTTGCTGGTCACGTTATTGATGACTTTGTTGCTTGGGTTCAGGAGACAGAAGGTTATGCAATCACTATAACTCAAACCACTCCTGGCGGCTCTGGTATTGTACTGGAACAAGTTTGGGCATGGAACGGAACACCCCAAGCAGATATTTACTGGGGAGGAGGAAGCTATAATTTCGAAGAAGCAGCAAATCTCCACTCTTGGGCGACAACTCCCACAAATGAGAGTCTTCTGCTTCCTTACAAAACTGCTAATGATGCCGACATAGTTGAGGAGTTCAACGGTTGGGCTGTGAAGGAATACAATGAAGATGAGAGTACTACTGACCCTGTTTTCTATGCAGCCGCTTTAAGCGGGTTTGGTTTCATGTGGAACACCGAATATTTAACTGGAAATAGTCTACCCACCCCCAGTACATACGAAGACCTATTGTCTCCCGTCTATCACGATCATATTGTGATGTGCAATCCCAAAACTTCTGGTTCCACCACAGCTTCAGTGATTGGTATGACCCAATACCTCAACCAAACCCATGACTGGGAATTCGCCCTTTCGTACTGGGCAAATCTAACTGGAAATATAGGTCTATACGTTACCTCAAGCGAGGATGTTCCCGCGAAGGTCGTTGCAGGAGAATATGGAATTGGAGTGTGCATTGACTATTACGCCTTTGATCCATTGAGAGATGCTGAGCCTGTTGGCTATGCCTATTGGCCCACAACAGTCAGCCCAGACCCAGCCGCAATTCTGAAAGGAGCCTCCAACTTGGACGAAGCTAAACTCTTCATGGATTACATAACGAGCAAAAGAGGCCAAGAAGCAGTAAGCTATTATAGACTTCCAATTCGCGATGATGTAATCACAACAGATCCAGTTCCAAATCCCTTCAACCAAACACAATTCCCAACGCTCGTTCCCAACTATGACGTCGACCTTCACAATGATATCTACAGCAGAATACGCCAAGTATACCAGGACTGGCTTGTTACCAACTATCAAAAGGCCACCGAAGCCTACCCACTAATAAAGCAATGTGAGACTGATAACAAAACGGACCTGCATTATCAATATGCAGTAGCCAACTACACCGCTGTTCCAGACAATGTAAAAACTCTAGATGGTCTAAAGACAGTGTCTTACAAGGATGCTTCGGTTCAAGCAGGATGGGAGACCTGGGGTGCAACTATGTTCCAAGCAGCAGTCGACGAAGCAAATCAGTGTAGCTGACTGGATGTGTCTTAAGAAAGACCAATCAAAAATACCAAGACTATGGACAACCTTTCATAGCCCATAGTCTCCACCATTTTATATTTCCTATTCAATATCCAACCCCAGAAGCCTTATCAACTTTATTCGATCAATAAACCTGTACTCGTGATTTGAATGTCGGATAAGGTCGTAGTTATTTGCACGGGACAACCTGGAACTGGAAGAGATCTCCTACTCCGAAGATTAGGAGAAAAACGAGACTTTTTCCATCATCACCTCTTTGATTATATCGTAAAAGAGGCCGAGAAAGAGGGGTACACTCTGAATAAACGAAATGTCCTAGACTTTTATGATGGCAAACCAGACAAACTCGAAGCCTTCCGTGCTGAAGCCTTGAAGAGAATAATCGACGAGACCCAGAAGAAAAGTGGCGTCCACGTCATTAGTACACCCTATCGCTTTGAATGGAAAGGAATGGCATATAACGGGTTGAAAGAAGATGAGGTCAAAGTTCTCGATCCAGACCTCTTCATAGTGATCATGGACGACCTTGTTAGAATTAGAGATAGATTGCGAGACGATCCCCAATGGGGAGAATATGCCTTCACTCTCCTCGAACTCGCCCATTGGAGAAGAGAAGAGATTATCGGTGTCTACAACCTTTCTCATAGTTTCACTCCATACAAAGAATTCTACCTAGTCGCTAGGGAGCATGACGTAGAATTCCTAGGAGAGCTCATTTTCAATAGACACAAGAAAAAGGTCTATTTAAGCCATCCAATAACAGGGGAATCAAACGATTTTTTCAAGAAGATCACACAATTTGCATCAGCGCTTCAGCCTTATTACACGGTTTTTGACCCCTACATGATAAAAGACTGGGAAATGGTCGAGACATGGAGGAAAATGCGAAACAAGGCAATGAGAGAGGGAAAAGATCTTCCTACCAAGATTCCCGTTTCCATTGAGTATGCTGATGGAACAAGGAAATATGAACTAGAATCTTGGGATATAGAAACTGCCATAAAGAGTCTCAGAGCTCAAATTATCGACATCGACTACAAAATAATTGAGAGCAGCTATTGCATAGTAGCATACCATCCTCGGGAACAACTCTCGGCAGGAGTAATGTGCGAAATGATTCATGCAAAAAGGTTAGCCAAATTCGTCTATGCCTTCTATCCATTTGAGCCGAGCCCCTTCTTTGAATGGTATGCAACCAAAATATTCTCAAATAAAGGAAAAATACTGAAATTCCTAAAAAACGCTGTCAAAAAAGAAGCAAACTGATTGTGAAAGGGATTTTCATCAGTGAGGAGTACATCCCCTGTTCTCTTGGAAAGGGCGCACTTAACACTTTGATGCTGACGAGGTGAACACCCTGCAAAAAGGAATCAAAATGATAGTATTTGACATGGATGGCGTTCTAGTCGATATCGAGAGTAGTTGGGAATTTGTGCACGAAGCCTTCAAGGTTGACGGAAACGAGAATTTAGAGAAATATTTGCAAGGAGCTTTTGACTACCGCGAATTCATGCGAAGAGACATCGGACTTTGGGGATCCGTTCACATAAACCAGATTAGGAATATTTTAAATCGAGTTCCTTTGATGAAAGGAGCAAAAGAAGCCATTCAAAGCCTTAAAAAATTTGATTATAAGACTGCTATCATAAGTTCCGGATTGAACGTATTAGCCAGAAACCTCCAAAAAGAGCTTGAAATAGATTACGTCTACGCAAATGATTTGCAGATCAATAGCCAAGGGATCCTGACTGGTGAGGGCGAGGAAGTTGTCGATCTTTGGAACAAAGTCGCGGTTCTTTACAGTTTAGTCAAACATCTAGGAATAACTACTAAACAATGTGCAGTAATAGGAGACTCAATTTATGATGTTCCACTCTTTAAAGCAGCAGGTTTCAGCATCGCCTTCAATCCAAGAGATGAAAAAGTAAAAGAAAACGCAACTGCATCTATTGTGCAGAAAGATCTAAGGGAAATTTTGCAGTATTTTACTCCCGATGCATGCATGCAATAGAAAGCCTTGCTTCCAAATTACAGGTGAGCACATATGCTAAAACTTTATTCACTCTTTATGCCCTAGCTGCACAACTAACACGCCGATAAAAACGATCCCCATACCCAAGATTTTCTGCAAAGTTAAAGGATCGTGCAAAAATACAAATGACAATAATGCCACTTGGATCAACATCGTATTTTGCAATATCGATTGCTCATAAACCATCAAGGTCTTCAATGCATGGTTCCATAAAGCAAACGCGAAAGCCGTGTTCGCAACGCTAAGCCACCCTATAATGAGCCAACTATCGAAAGAGAGGCTAACATTATTTCCCGTCAAAGTTGTCGCTCCTAGAAGCATAACTGAACCAGCAACCATCGAACATGTAGTCAAGGTAATGACATTTTCCCTATTTTGACTAAGATAGTGCCTTGAAATAATCATGTAAGATGCCCACCCAACCCCTGAAATTAGGGTCAGAAGAACGCCGGCAATATCCAAGCCCCCAAAAGTATCGTAGAAAAATGCAAATACTCCGCATGACGTGAGAGCAATCCCAAATAGCTGAATAGCTTTGGGGCGCTCGTTAAGAAAGAGCCCACTCAAAACCAGAACAATGATTGGCGTAAGATTGAGCAGAAAACTAACTGTAACTGGCTCCAAATAATATAGTCCGAGAAACTGCAACCCCTGAGCAATAAAATAGCCAGCAAATCCCAGGATTACAAATACTAATACACGTCTCAAGCTGAGATTGATCAAGTCCTTTCTGTTCTTATAGAACAAGAATACTGATAGAATAATGGCTGCGAAAGCATATCTGTATGCTGCAAATGCTAGAGGATTGATCTGCTCTAAGCCTATCTCAATCAAAACGTACGATGACGACCACAGGAAGGTGACTAGCAGCGCCTCAGCTAGTGCCAGCATATGGGGCTTTTCCATATCATCTGTCAACCTACTTCCCATGCAATAAGAAAAGCGTATAAGTTTTTATGCGGGCATTTTGTTAAAACATTCCATAATTGTTCATAATAATTAGTTATTGAGTTCATAAAAAATAGTAAAACTTAAATGCGGCCAAAATGCTAAGATAAACCATCACGGTGTAGTTTGTTGAATGAGAAAATCAAGGACCCACAAATACAAAGCCTTCTCTCTGAATCTCCGAAGGAAATCTCTGAGCTTCTAAAATCAGCTGCTCATCCTTCTCGGATACAAATCCTCGCTCTTCTCATGAAAAAAAATAGTGGATTCTCTGATTTGAAGCGTCTGACACAGCTTTCCAAAACAGCTTTGGCGAATCACCTTAATCATCTGCTTGGGCGTGGACTTGTGCGGAAAATTGCCTGGGGTAAATATGCATTGACTATTGATGGCAGAGAACTGCTGAAGGCTGCTGGGCTTGTATATCAAAGTTCTGTGCAACGGGAAGAGAAGAGAAGAGAAGCCATGCGAAACCGCTACACCAGAAGCTCTCTTGAGGGAAGAACCTTGAATAAAAAAATAATAAGCAGAGAAGCCTTGTATCAACCCTGCTGGTTATCCTATACTGGAGCAATGGCTGGATCAATGATCGCACTAGGAACTGACTGCGACATGGTTGACGTAGGTGGCTATACAGGCTACGCGTTTCTAATTAACGTTTCAAAAGATGTTACCTGTCCCTCTGGACCGACTGCTCTACATCCTGACACTTGGAGGCAAATCCATAAAGCTACCGAAAACTTGGGCTGGACATTGGAACATTACGACTATCCCCGCTCTTATCCTGAGATTGAAGGCAAACCCACCCCCAAAGAAATCGAAATTGCAAGAAAGCTATTCAAGATGATTAAGCAAGAGATTGATGAGAAAGATAAACCTGTGGTCCTGTGGGGGTTAGTAGCACCTGAATATGGTATTGTCAACGGATATGAAGGAGATTCATATCTAACCAGCACCTTTAGACATCTAATTAGTCAGCCTGAGGATCCCATTCTCTTCTATGACTTGAAAGCTCCTGGCTGTCTAGAGGCATTCTTCTTCCGCAATAGGATTAGATCAGATCAGACCCAGCTTGGCAAAAAGACTCTTAATAGAGCTATTCGCTTCTCAAATGCCAAAATATCAACCCTCGATAATTACACGACCGGACCTTCAGCGCTAAACGAATGGGCTAACATTCTAGAAAAGCTTCCAGAAGAAAAGCAGAATTATCACGGTAACAGCTACGTTGCTGCCTGTGTTCAAGAAGGACGAGAAATATCCCATCAATTTCTGAAGCGACTTGCTGCAAAGCATCCCGGTCAACATTCAAAGCACCTGTTGGCTGCCGCAGAATGCTATAGGAAAGGAACGAAGCTTATGGAAGAATTTACCCGAATCTTTCCTTTCAAGTTTCAAGGCGAAATGAAAGCGAAAGATCGAAATAAAGCTGCTGAAATACTAAGAAAAGTAAAACCATTAGAAGAAGAAGCTACACGACACATGAAAAAAGCGCTAGATACATGGAATGATTAGAAGCTTTCATCATTTTCCTTTCTTCTGCTGAATGTAAAGGCTTCAAACATTTAATCTCATCGTTGCATCAAATCTAAAAATCCGTCTTTACAGTATCAAGTTCACTTTCGATTTAACTTCCTGACGAGCCACAACTCTTAAGAACTGCTTTCAGTAAGAGCTTGATCACTAAAGGTGCTGAAAAGATGTCAGATGAAGAGCAACCTAAGAGTGAAGAATTAATTAATATTGAGAAATTAACCCCAAATTCGAGAGAAGTGAACACTGTTGTGAAGGTTATTTCCAAAAGCGAAGTTAGGGACGTTAAAGGAAAAGATTATTCCCTACACCGCGTTCAAGATGCCCTAGTTGGAGACGAAACAGGATGTGTGTATCTAACTCTCTGGGATGAAAATATTGATAAAATCGGCGAAGGAGCCACTCTTCGAATCACTAATGGTTACATAAATCTGTTCAGAGGAAATATGCGTTTGAATGTAGGAAAATATGGTAGTTTCGATCTTCTTGAAGAATCGCCCATCACTGATGTCAACACAGAGAATAACTTATCTGATAAGCGGTATGAACAAGAAAGACGATTTCGCAGATACGGGGACAGAAGAGGAGACAGAAGAGGCTACAGACAAAGAGGAAGATTCTAGAGGGTCGAAGAATATTAGTCGAAACCAATGGGAGTCCACTTACACTTCTCTAATTTTTGGCTCTTTTACACTGAAAAGAAATACCAGGCTCACGGCAATCCCCAAGATCATTGTGAAGATGAATGGGTAGACGGGGGAGGCTCCATAAAGGAATCCCCCAAATGCAGATGCAGGAACTGTTGCCAAAATGTTCATAGTTACGATTGTTCCCATGATTCGACCTCTTTTTTCCTTTGGGATCAGATCAGCTAATAGTGCATTGTAAGCTGGCATAATTAGGCATCCTCCTATACCAAAAATCAGATAGACAATCGCTAATTGTGGAAAACTTCGAGCTGATAAAAACAAGAGGGTCGTAGGTATAAAGAGAAAATACGCGGATAGAATCGATCTCTTTCTACCAATTTTATCCACAACCTTGCCAAAGGGAAATCCCAAAAGAAGAGTTGTAGCAATGGAAATTGTGGTTACAAGGCCTAATTCAACCTCACCTACTCCCACAACATCTAAAATATAGAGCGAAGTAAACATCCGAAACATTGGTTCTTCAAAGGCGCTGATAAGAAAGGCAGCAGTTACGAATCTAAGAGTTCTAGGCATCTCCCTCCAAGCATCCCGAATCGCACCCAATGAGTCTTTAAAAGCCACCTTGAAAGCCCCTAGCTCGATCGGCTTCGGATGGTCTAGCGTCTCTCGAAGAAAGAACAGCCTAACAAGCGAAGCAGCTAACATGCAAAAGAAAACGATCGTGTAAACTATCCGCATGCCAGGAATAGTGCCATAGACATCAACCAAATAACCTGCAACTGTCGGAGCAAATATGGTAGGTATGTTGGGGATTACATTAACGGCAGCATAACCCATACCTCGCTTCTCCGGAGGGACAGAATCTGCGAGTATAGCATCAAGAGCAGGTTGGTAAATCAAACTAAGATTTGAAATTACCAGCCCAATCAGTACAAATTTCCAATCAGGAGCGAAGATGTGAAAGAGAAAAGAAAATGTAATAACAAAGGTCATTATCACAATAATCTGTTTTCTACCATACTTGTCCGCAATAACCGCCCCGGGAATCCGAACCAATCCTAGAACCATAGCTCCTACAGATCCCATCAGCCCAATAATTTCAGGGGGAGCTCCCAGCGCCCTCCTGAAAGGCGATTCAAAAGAGGCTGTCATCGAAAACGTAAAGAAGACAAAGAGCCAACTGACAATTAAAGTAAGCAAGTTCCCCCGCATAAAGGAGAACTCGGTCTTAATTCTTGTCAGAAGGTTATTCAATTAATTGCTTCTCCTTGAGGTTTCCAGAAACTATACGGTTCCTGAATATATTTCCTTCGTAAGGCATTGAGCTGAATGATAAGGCTTCGCGCCCGTTGTATCAGTGAAAAAGGCTGTAGATAAGTTGTGCTTTCTTCTTGCCAATCTTTGGTACTTCTTGAAGGTCCTCGATCGAGGCACAAGCTATGTCTGCTATTGTTTCAAAACTTGAAAGCAGATTTCCTGCTAATTGGTTTCCAATATAAGGCAGAGCGCAGAGAATATACTTTTTACGATCCTTTATTGGTAAATCTACTTTAGCAGGTTTTCTGAACCATCTAGCGTCAGGAAGTTTCTCATTTTTGCCAGAAGCTTCCCTCTTTCCAAGTATTCTCAAGAAAGCTTTTAGTGCTAGATCGCTTTCAGCATGGATAATTGGTATATTATAGACATAGATAATCTCGAGATATGCGCCCATCAACTGGGACCAGTGTTTAAACAAGATGTCTTGGATTCCATGATTGGCTTGAACCAGGAAACTCTCAAAGCTTCCATGCAGTACTAATATCTTTCGTTTAATATCGTATCCCAAAACACTTTCAGTCTTCATCATCCTAAGCAGTTGATCCCATAGCCTATTTGATCTGATCGAGGATAGGAAGTCCTTTACAGTTTTTCTTTCGACAACTACTGCCCCTGTGTCTAATACTAGGAGATAATCACCTATTGGCAGTTGGATAAATGAAGCATCTTCACAAACGTCTTTTAGCAATTTGGCCAATTTTCTTTCACGATGATCTACAAAGAGCTTCAATCTACTCGCCTCCATATGCAAAGCCACTGTTGTGACCACTCATAAATGATAGTTACAGTTACTTAACTCTGCACGAGCAAACTGGTGTCTAGATTCATAATGGTTTTAAGAACTTGGAAGGAACAGGATCTACAGACAAGAAGCTGGGCTTGAAGTGAAAAGAAAGCTTCGTAGATACAAGTTTGGATACGTTCTTGGAACAATGCTGGCTTTTATTGGCTTGTTAATAATAGTTATGATTATTTCGAGAGCACTTCCGGAAATCAACTCGAGCTCCACTCCCCTTCAGGCTTTCTGGGATTTTCTGTGGGCTGAAGAGCTTGGCCTATTTCTGGGTGTTCGGATTCAGTTCTCTTTTCTTTTTATACTAGCTGGAGCAATCTTAGTCTTAGCAGGAGCAGTGTTTGCTTTTAGTAAGCAATGGTTTTTCCTGCCAGGCAAGAACATGAAATTGCAGTGCCCCTTCTGTAAGAAGTATTGGACATCAACATATGATAGAGGACAAGTTGTATGTCCCCATTGTCGTCACCTAATACATCCAAAGCTGACAACAGCCTAGCATTTGTAATACCCTAGTTAATGATTAACGATGTTTGAGAAGCAAATGAACCATTATCCTTTTCTTATCGTTGCCCTTTATACAGCCTTTGAGTAGCTAATGTCAAAGGAGTTTATACAATCAATCTTAGCTCGACGCAGCATACGAAAATATACGGCTGCAGTCGTCAGTAGTGACGATATAGCCACACTGCTTGAAGCTGCTATGGCTGCGCCATCAGCTTCCAACCGCAAGCCTTGGCACTTTATTGTGGTGACTAAACGGGAAACTCTAGATAGCCTTGCGAAAGCTCACTCTTATGGCAAGATGCTTTTCGCAGCTCCCCTATGCATAGTAGTATGTGGTGATATAAGGATCTCCTCCCGCTATTGGGTGCAGGATTGCTCTGCTGCCACTGAGAACCTTCTCTTGGCGACTACTGCCTTAGGCCTTGGAGCCGTCTGGCTTGGGGTACATCCAAGGAAAGAACGCATAATTGCTGTAAGAAACGTTTTGAAAATACCTATGAACATCATTCCGCTCAACCTAATCTCCATAGGTCATCCCGCAGAAGAGAAGGAACCTCGCACCCAATTTGATAGCGCTAGAATACATCGAGAACGCTGGTAGAATTCTCCCTTTCAACATAACTCTTGCTATTTTTTCCAGATATCAAGAGGAGGTTTATGATCTGATGGAATCGGTGAACGGTACCCTTTATTTCTTAATCTTCTCTTATGCTCTTCTTTCGCTTCTCTAAGAGACTCTTCATTTGTCAGGAGGTCGATAACTGTTGTACCCATTACTTTTGATGCAAACAATAATGACTTGTGACCCAGACCAACTCCGCTTTGGGCTACAGCTTGCCACGAATGGGCAGGAGTTCCAAGGACCCACGTAGCCGTACCGAATTCTACCGTCGGAACCTGCCAACTGACATCTCCTACATCCGTGCTGCCATGGGTTGTATCACCCTCTCCCCATGGCTTCGGAATTTCATCATCTATCAACTTATCCATAAGGCTCTCCCAATTTGGACGTTTTGACTTTTTCAATTGAACAGTCTTCGACTCCATCGAGAATGTTCTGGCAATGTCCCCAGCAAACTTCAATTCCTCGGTGGTATAATCTGGCAACCCGATTTCCTTCATATTCTCCACGATTAATTCTGCGATTGTTCTGTTGGGAATGACATTGTAGGTTCCCTCCAAAAACTCCGTCTCTATCTCGGTTCGAGTCATCGTCGATGCTCCTTTAGCGATATCGAGGATCCAATCGTAGATGAATTGTAATTCATCTCTCTCCGGAGCTCTGACATAATACCAGCTCCTGGCATAGGCTGGCACTATATTTGGCTGGCATCCACCCTTTTCAATGACATAGTGTATTCGCGCATCTTGAATTACATGTTCCCTTAAGTAGTTAACACCACTATTCATTAGTTCCACCGCATCTAGAGCGCTTCTTCCTTGTTCGGGTGAACCCCCAGCGTGGGAAGCCTTACCATAAAAGTGGAATCTCACTGAATTTATGGCTAAACTGCTCCTTAAATCAGCTGAATTCATATCATCAGGATGATGGCTTATCACAGCGTCGACGTCGCTGAAACACCCATCTCTTACCATGAAGACTTTACCTGAAAAATTCTCCTCTGCAGGAGTTCCAAAGAACTTCACAGTGCCCTTGATGCTGTACTTCTCAATAACGTTCTTTGCAGCGATTGCTGCTGCCATACCACTTGTTCCATGAATGTTATGTCCACACCCATGCCCTGGCTTTTCCATCTCTAAGGGCTCCTTCCACGGAATCTTCTTCTGAGAAAGTCCCGGCAATGCATCATACTCTCCCATTATCCCCACAACTGGTTTGCCTTCACCCCAAGTAGCAGCAAAGGCAGTTGGCATGCTGGAAATTCCTCGCTCAACTCTGAAGCCATTTTGCTCAAACTCGTTAGCTAGAAGCTCTGAAGATTTAATCTCGACCAGTCCGAGTTCAGCAAGCTTCCAAATCTTATCGCTTATCTTGATTAATTGACTCTGATTATTTGTAATCCAGGTAAGAACAGACTTTTTTTCTGAAGTCGTTGGAAACACCTTGTGAAAAATAGTCCCTTCTGCGGTTTATGATTTTTGCCACTATCAAGCCATCAATCGTGAGCGTGCAAATTATTATTAATACTCTTTTTCCAGATCGATGATATTAATTAGCTCCTTGTCTCCCTTTGAAAATCTTTCGATATTTTCTATGATTTCACTCCAGCGTTGAAGATCATCAAACGGTGATGCAGCTCGGTGTGGCGACAAAACCACATTTTCAAGCTGCTGAAACGGAAGGGAAAAGGGGTATCTACGCCCATGGCTATCCGGAGTAGGATGATAATCATACCATACATCAATTGCTGCTCCAGCAATGATTTTTTTCTTGAGAGCAATGAATAGCGCTTCTTCATTAATTATCTGTCCGCGTGCCACGTTTACAACAAGTCCCCTAGAGCCTAGAAGGTCAAGTTCTCTTGTCCGAATTAAGTCGTGTGTAAGCGAAGTCAAAGGCATAGCAACTATTAGGGTATCAATTTCATCTAAGAATAGATGGAGTTCAGAAAATGAAAATTTCTTTGCTGGGGCAGGCAGATGAACATCGTGTTTGCCCCAATCTTTACGGAGAATTGAAAATTCGGGATCGAAGCTTGCTAAGAATTTATGAGCTTTCGTATTAATGGCTCCATAACCGAGTAGACCAATTTTCCTTTCTTTTATAGGTATTGATTTGGCATCTTTGTCTCCCTTTCTCCATTTTCCAGCGACCATCCAATTATGATGAGGGATTATCTTATTCATCAATGCAAGCAACAACGCTACAGCATGTTGAGCAACAAAGTATGAATTGCCGTGACAATTTGCGAGTTGAACTTCCCTTGAACGGCCAAGTCTTTTAAAAGGCTCAATTAGATGCTGAACTCCTGCTCCTGGATTAATGAAAAGTTGAAGCTTTTTAGCTGCGAGCAAGAGCTCTTCTGTCGGTCTCCAACCGACTATTATGTCCGCGCTGGGAGCCAATTTTACAATTGCTTGTGGGGATGTATCAGCTGGGAAAATCACCTCAATGCTCGGTAGTGTTCCGATTCTATTATCCAAGAAATCCCTAAGGCGTTCCTCAACATTCCATGTAAAAAGAACTGTAGTCATTTCTGGCATGAGTCTCGTTAACCCAAAAAATGTTTCTAGAAGATAAGCTTAGCGCAAACGAAAAAATGTTTTTGATTGGGCATGACGCGTGCATCTCTCGGAAATCTTATATCCTCCCAAGTAAACGTTGGCAGCAAATAGCGGCGTTCCAAAAAACAGGAAGTATCACATTGGTTAAAGACTTAACAGCGTTTTACTCTAAATCTGCCTTGAGTATGAGACGTTCCGAGATCAGAGATCTTCTTAAAGTAGCTCGACGACCCGGAATTATCTCATTTGCTGGTGGTCTTCCAGATCCTCAAACTTTCCCTGTTAAAGAGTTGGAGGATATTTCATGTAAACTTCTACAAGAGAAGGGGGCTATCGCCCTACAATATGGACCGACTGATGGGGAACCTCCATTACGCGAGGAAATTGCCAAATGGATGAATCGCGAAAAAGCCTCAATAAAACCGGAAAATATCTTAATCACTGCTGGATCCCAGCAAGGCTTAGACATTATTTCCCGAGTGTTTTTAGATCCGAATGACGTTGTAATTATGGAATTACCTACTTACATTGGTGGATTGCAGGCTTTTAATGCATCAAGGGCACAAATGATTGGCATACCCCAGGATAGTCAAGGGATGAGAATGGACCTATTGAAGAACGAACTTGCTGATCTAGCACGAAAAAGGAAGAAGCCAAAATTCATCTATGTAGTTCCTGATTTTCAGAATCCTTCTGGGATTACTCTATCCTTAGCCAGACGTAAAATGCTTTTGCAATTGGCCTATCAATTTGACGTCCCCATTCTTGAGGATAGTCCCTATCGAGATTTGCGTTACGCAGGTAAAGACGTTCCAGCTATCTATAGCCTAGATACTCAAAATCAAGTTATGGTTCTTGGCACCTTCTCGAAACTCTTGTGCCCTGGTTTGAGGATCGCTTGGATAATGGCTCCCGCTGAGTGGATGGAGCGCATGGTTGTGGCTAAGCAGGGCATGGATCTCTGTTCTCCAACATACACCCAGCTTTTGGTTGCGGAGTATTTGAAACGCGGATTGTTGCCCATACAGATTGAGAAAATCCGCAAACTGTATGGCAGAAAATTGAAGGTCATGCTAAAGGCCTTGAACCAATATATGCCTGAAGGAGTGAAGTGGTCCAAGCCGAATGGAGGATTATTCTTGTGGATCGAGCTTCCCGTTGGGATGAGTGCTAACGATTTGTTCGCCCAGGCAATTGAAAGTAATGTTGCTTATGTTGTTGGCTCAGCTTTTCATTGTAATGGAAAAGGACAGAATACTATGAGAATTAATTTCTCTTACTCGTCAGAACAACAAATAGAAGAAGGAGTTCAACGGTTATCCAGGATGCTTAAGGAGAATATGAATACGCCCAATACCTGATCTTTATGAGAAACGAGCAGCAAGCAGACTTCTGTTAGTTGTGATTCGAGATCCTAGATTTTTAGACGCATAATTTACTTTTGCAGGCAAGCATGCTTTATCTAGAAAGCAGGTAAACATTCACATACCGAGTAGGTCATTTCATTCCAAGTTTCTGATTCTCTTCTAAAAGCTTTATAGTTTCTTTAAGACGTTTCATTCGAGTCCCCTCTTTTTTTGCGCCGATTATCCAGCCGATATACTGTCGTTTATACGATGGAGCCAGTTTGCTGAAATTACTATGGGCTTTCTTATTGGCAGTTAACGCTTTTTCTACAAATGGAGGAATTGTAAATAGACTTCTCCTGGAGGATTTTCTAAACCACTCTCCACTTTTCTTTGCTTCCTTTATTTTGGTCCAACCCGCCTCTCTCATCTTGCCTGTCATTATCATTCTATTAGCGCGATTTCGATTTAATTCCGACCATCTACTCTGAGCTTTTCTAGGAGTGAATTTTCTGGCATATTTCTCTTCATCTAGCTTCTTTATTGTGCTATCTATCCACCCGAAACAAAGCGCTTCTTCAACAGCACTATTGTAGGAGAGACTAGGCTTGTTAGTGTGTTTTCTATAGAAAATCAACCAAATCTCGCTTTTGCTATCGTGATTCGTTTCAAGCCAGTTACGCCAATCTTCTGTGCTTGTTACGTATAATTCTTCCATGATCTCGATCAGAATTAGTCACCATTTAATTGGACTGCTTTGCAGTCTATTCAATATAGTCAACGAGAGTTCCTTCTTTGGTTAGTTTGTAGATAGGCTTTCCTTGCTTAACCTCTTTCTTCACACAGGATCCGTGCACTAAAATGGTTAGATGCCATTCCAAAGTTTTCCTGTTCAATTTGATTATTGATTGGAGATCATCAATAGTTTCGCATCCCCGTTTTAGAGCTCCAAGTATTTTTCTTCTTATTGGACTGTTGAAGGCTCTTAAATAGCGGGTATGATACTCTCTCATCTCTGTGATTGACTTGTTGACTGGAGACTTCCCTGACAAACCCACATCACAAGTTTCAAGCGTGTGTACTGATTTTCACTACTCCATTCTGCCTAATTTCTTTTTTCCAAGAAAAAGAAAGAAATCCCAATACCTGATCACAACATGCATGCAATAAAAGGAGACTTCAATTGTAGATATGAAGTAGTGTTTGGATTAGCCCTAGAAGATTATGAATATTATCAGATATATTGCGTAGCCTATAAGAATAAGACCGCTAATTGCTCTAATTTTAAATCGATGTTTGTAGGCCTCTCTAGCCATTTTGGAAATTGATCCAGCAAAGACTCCTATGCCAATGAAGGGAATTATTGCACCTATGGCAAAAATTGAAAGCGTTAGTGGCAGCAGATTACCAAAGAGCGCAGGTTCTAGTCTAACCATCGAAATGAAAATTGGTGCAATGCAAGGATCTAGGAAATAGAAGATGAAGCCAAGAATGAGAATCCCTGCAAGCGTGATTGCATGCCTTCTGGCAAGCTTCTGGAGAATTGGTTTAGTCTTGAAGGGCACTTTTAATAATCCAACCAGATTTAACCCGAAAATTATTGCGAAAACACATACGGTTAATGTCAAGGAAGTCTGGAGGGTTGGTAACGAGAGAAACACTAGAGCAGCAGCTAACCCCAAAATGGCAGCCGCTGAAACAAACCCTATTCCAAAAAGCATCACCTTTGTAAAACTTTCTTTGAATTTTGTTGTTTCGCCTATAGTGAAACTCAATATGAATGATAACATAATTATCAAGCAAGGAGAAAGGGTTTCAAAAAACCCAAATGAGAAAGCTACAACGAAAAGAGCAGCCAAATCTTGAGATGGCAAAGCCAGAATCTCAATATCACCAAAGAAAAACCAATTATTTTCCAAGTTGGTTTCATCCGCAACTGGCATGGCCCAAGCAGTTATTGTATAATTTCCAGTGGTTTGATTTATGGTATCCCACTTGAAAATCAGCGAAACCTCAGTCTTTGGACTTAAATTGCAGACCGGCATCATCCCAATTAAAAATTGATTCCCATGATAAGCGCTTACATTTAAGCTTTCAGTTGCTGTTCCGTTATTCCTGACAATTACTGTGATAGGTACTTGCTCCCCTACATTTACAGTGGTAAGTGACAGAGAAATCGAAAGGATGGCGACATCGTGTATGATTGTTGGCGGAGTGAATGGAGCTCTGACTTCTACAAGCCCGTAACTGAGTGAGTTATCTTCGGTATCAGTTTCATTTTGAACAAGACTTGCTTGTGCACTTATAGAATAGTTGCCTTCTAACACATTCTGAGTGTCCCAATGATACTCTAAGAGCCTTTCTGTATTAGGTTCTAAATTTTCAACAAGTAAAGTCTGAATAATGTTGGAGTTGAAAAAAGTTGTTACATTGCAGGATTCTATTTGATTTCCCTCATTCTTGATGGTGACATTTATGTGGAGAGGCTCGCCAATTTGGATGCTGGTATTTGATGCAACGACATGAAGAATTGCAATGTCGTGAATGGGAGCGGGTCGCAAATATTCATCAATAAGCACTCGCATCTCAGTTTCATTGGCAAAACCCCTAAACACTGCTTCATAATTCACTACAATCGTATTCCAATCTGTCACGTTAAGATTGTACTGTTCTTGCTTCTCAAGACCCTCTGGAGAGTAGAATTCTATCCATTCAACTGTGATTTCGCTTCCGTAGTCACTTTCCAAGTCAAAAATTACTTGGCGGTTATGTAGAAATATCTGATAGTCTTCCTCAAATCCTGGACATACAGCACAAGGCTCAAACCAGAGAAATTCAATAGGAACAGAATCTATTGAATGTCCGATTTTTACACAAAAAAGAACAAGAACGAACAGGATTAACGAAAAAGACACCGCTTTCCTAATGAACATTCCTTCTCAAAGTATACGCGTTTTTCTCTCTTTTAAGAAGTATGGAATAATCCTCTACCTCAAAAATCAAGGCAAAGGGCTAAGTAGATCATTCTGTCCTTTTTAAAGATCCGAAAAAGCCGATCTTTTTCAAAACAGTCTTTATTATCATCAGAATTGACGCCAACATCAAAATTAAGGGGATAAAGAGGAATTCCTGAATTACCATGATTATCTCTTGCTCACTCTCATGCAAATATGCAAAATAGAGCATAGTAAAATCTTGGCTAGTAGCCAGTTCTTTTAATAGCAAAGGATTTTGTCCATTGATTGTCACATTGTAGGGTTTTTGCATTAAGCTGTGTGGAAGTTTCATTATGATAAAACCCCAAGTTCCTATTTGTCCAGAGGTTTCCAAAATTATCGTTCCATTGGAAGTGAAGCTTGGCGAATATACAGCACTGATAATTGTTGAGTTTGAAATGATCTCAACCAAAAAGCGTTCATCATCTCGGGAGAGTTCCCAGAAAGAGCTTTTCCCAACAAGAGGATAGAGATCGATTTCTTCGCCATTATCCAGATATGGTGTTTCGCCTATTCCATCATTATTATTGTCTCTTCCAGTGTAGTCACTCCAGAAATTCCCGTAACCATCATGATACCAAGATACATTTTCTACAGATTCTACTAGGAGCTGCATAGCATTATCGATGAAATTATTTAGATAGATACTTACGTTGTGGGACATCCTCAGAATCATACCCCACCAGCTGTGGTTAGCTATATTGTTTCCCTTTACAATTGTATAATTTGACAATCGGACTGAGATTCCCGCCCAATCATTCTCAAAAATGTTGTTGTAAGATATTGTATTATTGTTTGAACGCAACAAGCCTATTCCTCCTTCATTCATCCCAGCGAGACCAAGAACATCATTCCAACTTATTACATTGCAGTCTGACACGTGCAAGAACAGCGCTTGGCTCCACCTCATGGTAGCTATAAAGACATTTTTTCCAATGTAACTTTTATCCGTGTTGAAGAATTTTATAGCGTGGTAGTAGAAATCGCTAGCGAAGTTTTCGATAAGCGTTATATTTTCACAGTTATCTACAAAGACGCCAATACCACTTGATAGACCACCATCGAATATTCCAAAATTCGTGATCATGTTTCCTTTAACTAAACAATTTTTCACATCATGCAGCAGAATTCCTGTGCCAGCATTTTTCAGAGAAAACCCAGAGAGGGTGACATTATTAGCTAATACTTGAATTAGAACCTTCGTTCCATTTCCTTCTATTACAGTTGTCGATTTGTCTTCCCCGAACAGATGTATTGTCTTGTTGATCACAATGTATTCTGTGTAAATTCCGCTCCGCACAAGAATGAAGTGATTTGGACTTGCAGCGTCAATTGCTTCCTGTATCGAACTATAATCGTCAGGAACCGTGATATCATAAGATTCCAGCGCCATACCGGCTCTGAGATCTGTACTAATGGCAAGCAATACCAAAATCAGAAAGACACTGACCACTCGTGGGGCTTTCATTTTCAGACCTTCGTTCGAAATTTGCAAACAACTTTCATGTCCAATGCTTTGATTGAGACGGTTCTATTTTGGGAATCTCGTGCCAAATCACCAACTGCGGATTGATTGGACTTTTGCGTATGTTTCCGTCTTCTTTTGTTGCGGAGACGTGTACGCTTTTTAATCTTCGCTACAGCATATGCACCAACTAAAACAACAAAAGAAAAGACAATTAAGATAATGAAAACCGTGACAACACTTTGGAATCCTCCGTTTTCTCCGTTTTCTCCGTTTACACTAAATGGCGCGAATACAACATCTTCCTTCGTAACATAGGTGGGGTTAATGGAGACTGCTGTTAAAGAGTACCATTTGACTTCTTCGAGATTCTCCGTAAACGGATAAGTGATATTAAAGAATTCGCCTTCGCTGGAATTTAAATAAAATGTGGCCTCACTGTGAACTCCTATGACTTCCTGACTTGAGTCGTAGTAAGTAGCATAAACAGACGCTGAAAATACCTGGGAATCTCCCTCGTTTACCAGAAATACTAGTATGCTGTTTTGCACCGGTATGTATGCATACGAAGTAATGTTCAGTCTGGCAGGCACTGTTTCAACCTCTATTTCGTAGCTTTTTATACTTACTTGAAAACTTCTGATCTGGGCTGCGAGAGAAGCATTATTAATCCAATAAATAAACGGAGACCTTCTCCCTTCTAGTATTACTGGCAATGCAATCGTGTCTGTATCTGAGAAGGTCCCTTCACTGCTATTGAGTTGAAATTCAATATCTAAGATTACATTCTTTATAGGTTTGGATCCCACGTTCTGAACTTCGCCCAGAACGACATAAAACTCTGAGGTTATGGGGAAGCCATTGTAGCTGGTTAAAATAATGTCTTCTTGTGCCCTAGCCACCTGCGTGCTTGAGCAAAAAACCGTTATAAAAAGCATAAAAGTTAATAGACCATAAACTGTTCTTGCTTTGTCGACCATTATGAGACCTTCACACATGCATGCGAGCATCCATAAAATTCGGGCTCTGCGTTTTATCCTTTTCGTTTTGTACAACTACGAGAAATTGGGGGTTATCCGGAACAGTACTATCTCTTGAATACTTGAATTAATCTTTAAATTTATGTGTAGTTTATATTAATCATTATATGCCACTTACCTGATTTGAACAATATGAGAGGTTATTGATTGCTGGGTGATGATGAGAACCAGGTTGAATACCCCTTCAGCAAAACAAGAGTATATCTTTACCTTTTTGGAGGTCTCCTGACGGTGATTTTTTCGATCCCCATTCTGCTTGAAATGTATAGCGATCCACTTATTTACTTGTCAGTATTTTTTGGTTCAACCGCTGTCGTGATTCTTGCATCGCTTAAATTTAAGCTTTATATCATTCGTAAAATGCAAGAAATGGAAGAAGATAAGATAGTACGACTAAATCAAGGCCATTCTATTGATAGACGGTTTTTCGTAATCGTTTTCTTCATAGTAGTTGCATTACTTCTACCCGTAGTAGTGTTTTCCATTCTTGAGATTCACGCCTGGTTCATAGGATTAGCATGTTTTGTTGCAGGTTTTTGTTTATCTGAACCCCTTCTCTATAAATATAGTGCGAAGAAATTTGACAATAGTAACTAGATCCCTTTATTCTAATGGAAAGTGGCAAGCAACTGTTCGACCTTTTCCAGACGGGCTCAGTTTTGGCTCTTCTTTTCCACATCTCCCCTTAGCATAGGGGCATCTGGGGTGGAATCTGCATCCAGGTGGAGGATTTATTGGATTTGCAACTTCTCCCTTTATCACTATTTCTCTGCGTCTTGCCGTGGGATCTGGCACTGGCACTGCAGCTAATAATGCCTCTGTGTAAGGATGATGGGGATGGTGAACTATGTCTTCAGTTAGCCCCAATTCAACTATTTGACCTAAATACATAACCCCAACTCTGTTGCAGATGTATCTGGTTAGCGCTATATCATGGGTGATGTAAAGGAATGCACAGGCCAATTTCTGAACCATCCCAAGGATCAGTTCCACAACTTCCGTTCTCATTGAGGCATCCAACATAGAGACTGGTTCATCGGCTACGACGAATTCAGGGGTCATGATGAAAGCTCTCGCCACAGCAACTCTTTGTCTTTGGCCTCCGCTTAGTTCGTGAGGAAACCTATAAAGGAATTCTTCTGGTGGCACTAATCCCATTTCTCCCAAAACTTTGGTTTCAAGACCAATTATTTCATCTGGGCCTTCAGCAATGTGTTGAAGTTGAAGTGGCTCGGCCAAGATGTCATATATGCTCATTCTGGGATTGAGAGATTCATATGGATCTTGGAAAATTATCTGAAGTCTTCGCCTCATATTTCTCATTTCTGTTGGGTCGAGTTTAATTAAGTCTGAGCCTTTGAAGTTCACTTGTCCAGAGGTGGGCTCAATTAAACGTAGTATAGACCTTCCAGTTGTTGTTTTTCCGCATCCACTTTCTCCTACTAATCCGAAGATTTCTCTCTCTCCTATCCTAAAACTTACTCCATCAACAGCACGTACATATAGTTGTTCCTTGGAAAGGAGCGATTTTAAAAAGCCCATTTTTACCATAAAATACTTCTTGAGATTTTTAACATCCAAAACAGTGTTCTCTTCCATTGAAATCACTCAACCAAATGGCAAGCAACGAAATGATCTTCGCCTTTTATGTGTATAGATTGAGGGTCTTCTTTTCCGCATTTATCCATGGCGTAGGGGCATCTGGGGTGGAATCTGCATCCAGGTGGCGGACTCAATAGATCCGGCGGAAAGCCTGAAATTCTTGAGAGCTTAGCTATAGGTCCTAAAATGCTTGGAAAAGCCCCCAAAAGGAGCTTGGTGTATGGATGAAACGGCTCCTTGTAAATTCGCGCTATATCTCCTCTTTCAACAATTTTTCCGGCGTACATTATTCCAATCCGATCACACGTTTCAGCTATCATTGACAAATCATGTGAAATCACTGCCATTGCTATATTCAGCTTCTTCTGAAGGTCCTTTATTACTTTCAACACTTGAGCTTCTATTATTACGTCAAGTGCAGTGGTTGGCTCATCTGCTATTATGAAGCTGGGATTGGATGATAAAGCCATTGCGATGATTGCCCTTTGCCTCATACCTCCACTGAGTTCATGGGCGTATCTTTCAACTCTCTCCGACCCAATGCCGACTAGATCCAACAACTTTCCAGCTCGGTCTAGGGCTTCCTCCTTGCTAAGATTTTCATGGGTTAAAATTGCTTCCGAAATTTGCTGGCCTACAGTCATCACAGGATTGAGAGAGTTCATAGCTCCTTGGAATATTACAGATATTTTCTTCCACCTGATGTCTTTTCGATATTTTTCTGGGTTCATTTCCAAGAGGTTTTTGCCTTCGAAATGAATTTCTCCAGAGATTACTTTTCCGTTCTGTGGCAATAGTCTCAAGATTGAAAGAGCTGTTGTTGTTTTTCCGCATCCACTTTCTCCAGCTAGTCCGAACGCGTCTCCTTTTTCCACAGTAAAGCTGATATTTTCCACAGCTTTCACTTCTCCTCTTAAGATGTCGAAATAGGTTGTTAGATTTTCAACATCCAGAAGGCCCATTTTAACGTCTTCTCCTCAATCTTGGATTAACTATTTCGTCTAAAGCATGTCCTATGAAAACAAAGGCTAAGCACAAAAATGTTATCGCAATGCCAGGGGGTATCACATACCACCATGCAAGTTCCGCAAATGCACCTTCAGCTTGAGCTTCATGAAGCATCTTTCCCCAAGTTGGTGCAAGTGGGTCTCCGAACCCAAGAAAACTCAATGCAGCTTCTGTTAGTATCGCTCCTGGTACAGCAAGAACCAAAGAAGCCATTGCAAGAGGAAAGACGTTTGGTATCAAGTGTCTGAATATCAAATACGAGCTTGAGGCTCCCGACGCTTTTGCGCTTTCTATGAATGGCATTTCTCTTAGAGAAAGCACTCTTGATCTTATTATTCTTGAAAGTCCCTGCCATCCAAAGATAGCAATTATTATGACTAGATAGTAAACATTAGGGCTCCAGTATGCAGCTAGTGTGAGAAGCAATGGTAATACTGGCAAGCATAATAGGACGTCAACTATTCGCATAATTGCTTCATCTACTATTCCTGAGACATAACCTGCAGTAACTCCAAAAAATATTCCTAATGAAGTGGCGAGTACTGCTGCAAGGCTACCAACTATTAATGAAACCCTAGCGCCATGAATTAGTTGTGTCCAAACATCATAGCCGAAAGAGGTTGTGCCTAGTAAACCCCAAACTGATCCCCAAACTGTGAATTTACTTGTTTCGCCAAACGTCAGTGATAATGTTGCGTTTTCTGATTTAGGTAGAATATGAAGCTTGAGTAACAACGCTTGGGTTCCATTGTATTGGAGAAAGTATGTTGGCACTGGGGCGACAGCTGCTAAGGTGAAGGCTTCCTCCTTTGCAAGTCTGTCTGCAAGTGCGTGGGCTGCTTCCAAAGGCGCAACATATTTACTTAGAAACGAGGAGCTCGCTCTGCTTTGAATATCTATCCACATCTCCAAATATTTCGTCCATGGAGCATCTGTCTGTCCTGTTGCATTAAGATTGAGCCATCTTACATAAGCTGGACTTGTAGGATCGGTCCTATTCATCGTGTTGACATAATCGTTCCAATCATCTTTGATCGATGTAAAAGTGAGATTCCACACGTTCATGAATTCAGACCATGAGATACTATCTTTATAGTTGTAGTCTGCCCCTTCGGGTTTTCCTAGATCCCACGCTAGATAGGCAGCACTAGCATAACTTGTGATATTCCTCGTTTTTACAAACTCAACCCAACTAGTTTTCATGTATTCATATGTAACAAGCCAGAGTGCGGCACCATCGGAGCTATTCCAAGCTTGCCAATATTCTATCCAAGTGGCATTAGTTTGTCCTTCTGAAACCGCATCGAGATATTGGGAATATATTGGATTGTCCACAACTTCTATTTTTGACTTATTTTGAAATCCTTCGCTTGTAAAAGCGAGAAATTCAGGAGTAATAGTGAAATTTCCTGCTGAATATTTCGCTATGTGGTAGTCATAGCGCTCTTGATAAAACTTCTCATAGTAAATCCTTTGGTTAAGGTATGTTGAACCCGATGTAGTTATATCATTATCCGCTCTGACATTCCACATTTTAGGAAGCACATGAACTCGTTTAGTCCAAACGTCATAATCTACACCGTATATTATGTATTCTGAGCCGTTCGCTAATCTAAAATGGAATTCAAGCCTATAATCCAAATCCGAAAAGTCTGCAGACCAACTTGTTTTGAGGCTCCAATCTCGGGGTTTCTCATATTGATAATCAAACTCTCTCTGGAAAATATAGATCTGCTCGGATAGGTTTCCATCATTGAGGTAGTTAATCACAAATGAAGAACCCTCTGGATATTCTGTAGTTATTGCATTATATGGCTGTGCTTCTGTCACGTTAAAAGAAATATCATGGGTTATAGGCGTCCTTGCATATTGCGGGAAAATTTTCAACCAACCTGGCCCAGCATATCTCGCTGCAACCTTATCTTGGTATATTGGATCTTGTGGGGCAAATACAGAAGAGAAAACTGCGGTAACAGTGAAGAAAATTAAGATTGCAAGTCCTGCGAATCCTACTTTGTTATGGCTAAAATCTAACCAGAAGTTTTTAATTTTTCTTAGATAGATCTTCCTTTTTTCCTTCCTCCACATCCATCATCTACCTCCTAACGCCAACCTTGATACGGGGGTCTAAAAGACCATAGAGCACATCTGAAAGAAGATTCGCAATTATCATTAGGAAAGCGAAGTTAAATAGCACTGCCTGGGTGACTGGATGGTTTCCCGTATTGAGAGCAGCGATATACCATTGTCCTATACCTGGCCAGTTGAAGATAGATTCTGTGATTATTGCTCCTGTAACCAGTCCTGGTATAGCCATTGCGATCATTGTTGCTATTGGTGGCAATATGCTTCTGAACGCATGCTTGTATAGCACATCTCTTTCCCTCAACCCTTTAGCCTTCGCCGTTACAATAAAGTCTTCTGTGAGCGCATCAATTATCATATTGCGGGCATATAATGCCCAAGACCCGAAGCTAATGAGTATTAGTGTGATCACTGGGCCAGCTGCATGCTGTAAGACATCTCCTACTAATATTATTGGGTTTTTTGGTGGCGGGTAACTCATGACACCTCCAAATGGCATTAATTGGAATCCAAACCAGACATTCGAGTAGTAGGCGAAAAAAAGCAGAAAAAGCAGCTGGAGAAAGAACGAAGGTAGACCCCAAGTTAGTAATCCAGCTCCCATAACCAAGACATCTGTCTTCTTTCCTCTTCTTGAACCAGCAAGAACTCCAAGGGGGAGACCAATAGCCACCGTTCCAATGAGTCCCATGCCCAAGAGTATAAGTGTGTTTCTCAGTCTCCATGCCATTTCTGGGCCTATTGGTCGAGGTGGCGTCGAGAAAGTATATCCGTACTGCCAAGTTAGTAGGTTTAATATGTATTTTCCGTATTGATCTGGAAACAAGGGTTGATTTAGCCCCCAGATTTCTCGTAACATCTCTCTAGCCTCAGGAGGAAAACCTGGTTGTATTATGAGTTGGGAAGGGTCGCCAACTGGATGAATGACTCTGAATATAACGAAATTAAGTGTGATTACAACCCATAAAATGAAAATTGAAGTAAGTATCCTTCTCAGTAGGTAGCCTCTTAGCATCATTCGTTCCTCTTCAAGAGAGAAAAGCGGCAAGAATTTAAGCTTTGGCTTTCATGTACACAGAAGGAAAAAGGTTGGGTAAGCATTAAGTTCTATGCTGTACAAATGTTCCATAACACTTTTAAGATTGGCGCTTGATAAAATTCTTTACCGAATGTAAGAGAAAGGAGAAAAATTCACTTGAACAAGAGATATTTTGGACTAGTTTCGTTGCTTTTTCTTTTGCCACTTTTACTCACAGCACCCGTCGCCGCCGCTGTTGAAAGATATGGATACCCCAGACTTGATGAGATCAAAGCGGAAGTTGAAACTGACCCTGCGATAGCTACTCAGAAATTTCTGACAGGCATATTTGACTTCATGCCAGATTTGATAAGGTCAGTCGACAAAGAGGCTGTTGAAGCTGCAGGGCACATCGTCCAGAGTATGGGCGGATTCCACTTCTGCTACATAGGAATTAACTGTAGAGACTATGTACCTAACGACGCTGGACAGCCCGATGCTGGCAGATCATTATACCCACAGAACCTAACCGCATTCAGACTTGCCTTAGCATGGTCTTCATTATCTATAGCCCAGAAGGATCAGGCAATTGCCGACATCTATGGTGCAGGCATAAACGTTCCAGCCTATAGCGCCGTCCCACCATCCCAGGGAATCTGGCACAATCCCAATGTCACTTCGCCAGGCGGAAACTTCACCAAAGCTGCTGAAATCCTTATAGCCGCTGGGTTCGACAACACCACAACTCCAGGTACTTTGATTGCACCTAACGGTCAGCCAGTAAAGGCTCTCTTCCACGTTCTATCGCCTGATAGTGCCCCCACATCTGTACAAATGTGCCAGAGATTTGTAGATCAATGGAACACCTTCTTTGACACCGTCATGGGTGTGACAAACTGCAACTTCCAGAACGATCCAGTTGACTTTAACACTGTCATGGCAGACGGCGTCTTTAACTGGCGTAACTTCGACCTGTATTGGCTATGTTGGGGCTTAGGTAGTGTCGCCGATCAAGTCTACGATTTCTTCCACTCCGATATGGATGGTCCATGGATGTTTGGAAACACACCAGGAATAAGCGATCCAACGCTTGACGCTCTCACATCGATCGTCAAGTTTGGCACAGATTTGGAAGCTAAATATCAAGCCTGTTGGGACGCTCAGGAGCTCCTTGTTGAACTTAACCCATACATATACCAATACTCCAGAAACTACATGACTGCCGTCAGACAAAACACGCCTGACGCTCTTGTGAACTATATTAACCTCGGTGGAACAGGTACTGATAATGGCTGGACTTGGGAACTGATGCACTGGGCAAGCTCACCAACAGGTGGATTGGTGAAATACAACTGGGGCGAATATGCTCAATCCCTCCATCCCGGATGGGTGGATACAGCTTACGAGGTATGGCTTATGAACAGAGTTACTGATGGTTTGCTCCGACAAACACCGGATTTGCTGACCATCCCATGGATAGCATTATCATGGACGTCAGAGCCATTCTCATGGGTGCCCCTAGGCATCACTGATGGAACAAAAGTAACATATACGGTTAGAAACGACCTTTACTGGAACGATGGTTTCCCAATTACAGTTGAGGACATGAAATTCAGTAACGAATACGCAGATGAATTCGCAAGATATCAAGCCACTACGCAATACTTCTTGTGGGTCGAAGTTGAAGACCCAATGACCCTCTCTATCTACTTGGATACTCCCTCACAATATGCATTTCAGGACTTCTCAGGCCTCTCTCTACTCTTTCCACAACACATCTACGATGAAACTCTTCACCCCACCCGAGACCCATACCTTGATCCCGTTTGGGAAATAGATTGGGACGATTGGATGGCCGACTATACTGGCACAATGCCTGGAACAGCAGGTTTCGACTACATGGCATTAGTAGCGAACGGTGGCTGGGACTTTGTCCGATACGACTCAACTTTGGAAATCGCCAATTTGACACGGAGAACAAACGTGGGTGACTTCTTTAGCGACTCTCCAATCGAGGGCGCCATCAGTGCACCGGGCAGAGTTGACCCCGGTTCGATGGACTATGAGGTAGTCATTATCAATTCAGGAAGCAAGGACAGCATAACACACGAGTTGGCACCATGCGAAATTGCTTCTTATGTAGTTTACATCGACGGCGTAGTAGATCACGTAGAAACAGTGGGTTCCTTGCTGCAGCCCTTCCGCCACTTAACTGGTGGTCCACATACAACAACCCTTACCCCTGGTACTTACAACTTCACGGTGGCAGTTTATGAGGAGGGCGTTGTTGACCCGATCGACGTCTCTTCGCAAGAAATTATCTGTACAGCTCGAGAAGACCTGAACTATGACATCTACGTGGGAATTGACGATATAGTGCGTGCAGCTGAAGCCTTCGGCGCAGCTCCACCACCATTCCCTGGCAGCGAAAGATGGGACTCAAGAACCGACATTAATGACGACTGGTACTGTGGTATTGACGACATCGTCAACATCGCAGAAGACTTCGGTCCACCATAAAAAAAGCAAAAAAAACCAAATCCCCTACCTTTTTTTTTATTTTCACCACACAAAGGCAAATAATGCTATAAATTGCAAACTAAATCTCGGAATTTTAATGAATTCACCCAATTTTGTATCATTAAAAGCCATATCAATGTATACCTATCAGCATAGAAGATAATTCCGGAACCCTTAAATCCGAAAACGTTCCAACTTAATGTGTCGAAAGGAGAAAGGGAGAAAGAAATGAAAACGATACTTAAGAAGCTCTCTAGCATAGCTTTTGCTGCTTTGATACTATTGTCAGTAATGCCTCTCATCAGCGCAGTTCCCCCACCAGATAACATTGCAATGTGGATCGAACCAGCCACTGTTGATCCAATAGCATTAGGCCTTGGTCTCCATGATACATTCCAGGTCACCGTGTGGGCTAAAGCCAATGTTGACATTAAAGGTTGGCAATTCTGGTTAGACTACAACAGCAACCACCTCAACGCCACAGCGTGTGTGTACTCCGCTGGGTCCCAAAGCGATTACTTCCTTGGACTTAGCACATTCCCGGTGGCTCCTTCATTCACCGTAGTCGATCCTGATACCAATCGAATCGCTTTCGGTGAATCAGGAGGAATCGGTGTAGTTGCACCACCAAACACCGCTGCTCTAGCTGTTCTAACCTTTGAAATAATGGCAGTCCCAGGTAAAGGTGACAGCCTTATCTCTGAAATAAACATTTCAGATGCCGCCAACTCAACAACCGACAAAACTTATATCATCGACGGAACCGATACCGCCATCCACTACTACACAGCTTATGACACCACATATTCGTATG
>CP070649.1:1308530-1322575 GCA_020354575.1 Candidatus Bathyarchaeota archaeon
TGCATATCAGGGGTCTCCTTAGCCACAATTTTCATAGTTGCTATAGGCACAACCACCACCAATTACACGAATGTTATCAGAGATATGAACGTGTTCTTCAGGGAAGAGATTGTTGTTGTAGCTGAAGGATCCTGGGTTGTTCAGGCCTTTCCTGTGATAGGGGAAAATCTTCCAATAAGTACGCTTGAAAAAGTGAACCAAGTGGAAGGAGTCAAGACGGTAGTTCCAATGGTGGTTAGATTTGGTTATCAAGTCGAAGCTGTTATTCAGCTTGTTCCAACAAATGTCAGCATCGGAATTCCCTTTGGAAATTTGTCCGTTTTAATTGGTCAAACGCCTCTTAAACCTGGTGGAACTTGGCCAGTAGTCGCCCAGGAAGAAGTCGTGGTTGGTCCTTCGCTTGCCCTTGAATGGAATTTTGATGCGGGTTCAAAGATAAAAGTGAGCAGCAAGCATGCTTACATGAATCTGACTGTTTCTGGAATCCTTGACACACGGTCTGCTCTTCTTTCGCGATCCATAATTTTGCCACTAAGATTAGCTCAGCAGCTCTCTTATGGACATACCATGTTTGTAAATATGATAATTGCTGAGCCCGAATACATAGATCAACAGGAGCTAATAGCAAATAGGATCGAACAAGAAATTCCTGGGCTTAAAGCGTTATCCATTAATGAAAGAAATCAAATTGTTGAGCCCCTTCTTAGTGACATAGAAACGTGGAATCTAGGGCTAAGTAGCGTCTTATATTTACTCAGCATGATTCTGGTGATAATGGTTTCCACAATGAATATCTCTGAGAGAAGGAGAGACTTTGCCACGTTGGATGCTATCGGTGCTCCTAAAAGCACTATTTTTCGCATAGTCATGATCGAAACTGCTCTGATTGGATTGCTGGGTGGCGTTTTAGGAGTATTATTGGGTTCAATAGCTGCGGTACTTATAGCAAGCATTTACACAAGTATACCGCTATCACTGTTCTTTGCCGATCTTCTAGCGTTCATTTCTCCATTTTTTTTAACCAAAATAATTACGTCTACAGTAGTCATTAGCAGTATTGCGGGAATCCTATCAGCTATCACTGCTTTGAGAATAAATTTACCAGAAACTTTGAGGGCGGAGTATTGATAGTTAAAACCCAAGATTTGACTCGCATTTATCAGTTGGGTACCTCCATTATTTCAGCTGTAAACCGAGTTAACTTGGAGATAAGGGATGCTTCTTTTGTAACAATCTTAGGTCCCTCTGGTTCGGGAAAGACAACACTTCTAAATTTAATTGGGTTAATCGATCAACCAACCTCAGGAAAAGTCTATTTCAGAAATCAGGACGTCTCTCTTCTAACAGATAAGGAGCGAAGGAACATCAGACTGCACAGCATGGGATTCGTCTTTCAAACCTTCAATCTACTACCAACTCTTACAACCGTAGAAAACGTTGAATTGCCACTGGCATTGGCAAAAATTTCAGGACAGCTGCAGCACAAAAGAGCTATTGAATTGCTCACAGCGGTTGACCTTTCCCATAGACTTCACCACAGACCCCGAGAGCTGAGTATGGGGGAAATGCAAAGGGTGGCCATAGCCAGAGCCCTAGCAAATGATCCTTGCTTAATTCTTGCAGATGAACCCACCGGAGAACTTGATACTGAAACTGGATCTGAAATCATTAAACTATTAGTCGACTTGTGTCAAGGAAAAAAAACAACTGTGCTGTTAACCACTCATGATAAAAAGGTAGCTGAAGTAGCTGACGAAAGATACTACATCCAAGACGGCAAGCTAGAATACGAGTCGTCATAGCAGAAGGCAAAAATATGCTTGCATCTCCACATGCATATTAGCGAGGCAAGTCAAATATTTCTGCAACGTTTTTTGAGGTGACATCGCTCACTTTTTCGAAGGTCGTTTCTTTCAATTTAGCAATTTTTTCAGCTATATAAGTCAAGAATGCGGGTTCATTCCTTTTTCCTCTGACCTCTTGAGGAGCTAGCCATGGACAGTCAGTTTCGAGCAAAATTTTGCCCAAGTTTAACCACTTTGCAGTAGCCTGCAACTTCCGAGCATTAGGAAATGTCACGGTGCCTGCGAAGGAGATGTAGAAACCCCAATCAATGCATTGAGCAGCCATTTCTTTGCTTCCAGAGAAGCAATGAAGCACACCTTTCAATCTTCTTCTGAAAGTGTGCAAACTCGTAAGAATGTCATGGTGCGCGTTTCTGTTATGAATTACAACAGGTAAGGCTAATTCTTCTGCCAGATGAAGCTGTTTTGTGAGGGCTTCCTTCTGGATCTCTCTTGGAGATAGGTCTCTATAGTAATCCAATCCAATCTCTCCAATAGCTACAACCTTTGAGTTCTCTGCAAGGCGCTTAAGCTCATTTAAGGCATATCTATCCAGCTGCGAAGCATTATGGGGGTGCACTCCAACAATGGCAAAAAGATTATTATATTTCTCAGCGAGCTTGACCCCCTTTTTGCTGCCTTCCAAGTCGAAGCCTATATTTACTATTTTCGTGACCCCAGCTTTCTCAGCTCGATTTATAACCTCTTCTCTGTCCCTGTCAAAGAGTGGCCATTGAAGATGGGCATGACTGTCTACAAGCATCAGTGATTTCCCCTGTAAGTGGTCATGAGTGTATGTAGCCGCTTTTTGTTAGAAAATCTTTTACATTCTTACATTTCTTCACGGGAACATACATCGCTGAACGTTGAAGTTTACCGATCGAGAAGCATGCTTTCCCCAATGCAAGAGCATATCCGAGCTCAATGTTTGCTCCATTGAATTTCTTAGGAGTCTCAGGATGGGCAACTAATACAAATATGTCAGCGTTACGAACACCTTGGAAGTTCCGTGATGATATATTTCGCACTTGGGTATTTTCATACCATTCTTCATCAGAAACGGGCATCGTTTTATAATCCTTTCGCCACCATTCTACTGTGATTTCTTGTCCAATATCTTTCAAAGTCTCAGCTAATTTCTTGACATATTTCACTAAATCAAAACTACTCGCTAAATAAAACTTCATTTTCTGTTTCCTTCAGATTCTATGGCGAAATGTTTTTGCTCTTGTATTGGTGAATGCCACAAATTATATTTGTTTGTTGTTAATGAACTAGCTCTGAGGAGAGGAGCTCGTGAAACCACGAATAAAGATAGTTTTATTTTTAGTTGGTCTTATTTGCATTTTATTATCAGTCGTAGCCACAACACTGCTTGCCCTGGTTGGTTCATCAACTACCACCATTTATATCAATCCTTCAGAAATCGTTGATCCAGCTATTCAACCATACGATACCATCTCTGTATTTGCAATGCTAGATAGTGTTGTCAATCTGAGGACTTGTGAATTCAACCTCACATTCAGTCCGGAAATCCTATCGATTGAGCAGATAGACATCCTGGAACTCCAGGGTCAATATCCTCAAGCAAATATGCATTTTGATGATGTTAAAGGCTATATTTGGATTAAAATGTCCTACCAAAACCCTCAAACCATAAGTAACGACAGTTCACTTGTAGAGATAAAATTTTACGTGATGGATTACGGATCAACCGACTTGCACTTTGAATCTACATCACTAATAGATGCTAGTGAACAGCCTATCTCTCACGAAACCAATGACGGTTTTGTATGGATACTCAAAAGGAATATCATAGTTCAAAATATCTCGATCCCTTATAACGAAACATATGTGGGACGAATGATATCCATAAACGTAACGGTTTTGAATGATGGAGACCTACTTGAAAACTTCACCGTGAATTTATTTGCTGATAATCAAGTGATAGCAACCATAATCTTGTCTCTTCCTTCAGGAGAAGAAACGCTGCTAGAATTCTTTTGGAACACGAGTGAAACACCTCCTAGTATGCAGCCTTATGTTATCAGAGCGGAAGCCAGCACAGTTCCCTACGAAACTGATGTTTCGGATAACACGTTTATCGATGGCACAATAATGCTGAAAATTGTGGGCGACATCAATGGTGATGGTAATGTAGACATCAATGACCTAATCGAGTGGGACAACGCTTATGGAAGCCAGCCAGGAGACCCAAACTGGGATGATCAAGCAGACATTAACTTTGATGGAATAATCGACAAAGCTGATGCAGAGCTGATACTGGAACATTACAGAGAGACAATATGACAAAATTAACCATATCCCTACGAAAAACTCAAAGGCTCATATAAGCGCGTCAATCACTAGGATACAAAAAAAATTCAACTGAGGAGTATGCAATGTTACTGGACAATCTACTAAAATTTAGCAAGATTATTGGAAAACTAAAATCCATTAGAAGATCAGGATGGGTATCTCAAGTAGGGGTTGATGAGCCAGAATCCGTGGCTGATCATAGCTTTAGAACTACAGTTTTAGCAATGTGCATTTGTGATTTGTCAGGTGCTGCTACCGAAAAAATAATTCGTATGATACTATTACACGATATCCATGAAGCGCAGACGGGTGATTTTGATCAAAAGGCCAAAAAGCAATTGGGAGCCCATCAAGTGAGGTCCCAACAGAGATCCGCCATCAAAAACATTCTTTCTCTTTTGCCTCCTAAAATGGAAAGACAATATCAAGCGCTTTGGAGCGAGTTTGAAGCGCAAGAAACATATGATGCAATTCTTGCAAATGATATCGACAAAATTGAAATGGTAATTCAAGCGTTAGAGTATGAAAAGGAAGGATACGATTCAGCCAAGTTAGATATTTTTTGGAAAAGTACGAGAAGCGATTTGAAGACTTCCCTAGTACAAGACTTGTTTAAGTATCTCGCCACCCTACGCGAACGCAGTTTGAAATGATTCATAGTTTAAAAGTGAGTGAAAAAGAAACGGAGAGCCTCAATGAACGGAGTTTATGTTTTAATTATTTCTGTAAGTAAAGACGTTGTGATTAGAGTCGGAGCGATAGGTAACAAATATTTCGAGAAGGGAATGTATGCATATGTTGGTTCTGCCCAAAGAGGATTAGAAAATCGAGTGAGTAGACATCTTATTCAGACTAAGCACAGCAAGTTTTGGCATGTTGACTACTTACTTAATCATGACTCTGTGAAAGTTGTGGACGTTCTCCATAAGGTGGCCGACAAATCTGAGGAATGCAAAATTGCAGAAAAACTGGAAGAAAAGAGCGCTGCGGTTAGGAAGTTTGGTAGTTCCGATTGCACTTGCACGAGTCACCTTTTCGAGATAGAAGATTACGAGTTTTTGAAAACATTCATGGATTTACTTCTTGGTGGTTGAAGAGCTTACTTCTATTAATGTTGTGAAGCGAAAATTCAATGTGTATATTATGATGAAAGGGCTAAATGACTCTGAACATAAATAATATGCTATGTTAATAACTGGATTACATCTTCTTCAAACCTATCAATGTAATTTCGAGTGTGACCACTGTTTCGTTTGGAGTAAGCCAGATGCAAAAGGTGTAATGAAAATTTCGGATATACGTCAAATTCTTGACGAAGCGAAACAACTCGGAAGCATCAAAGCTATATGCTTTGAAGGAGGTGAACCATTTCTGTACTATCAGACAATGCTTTGGGGTCTACAAGCAGCAAAAGACTACGGATTTAGAAGATCAATCGTTACGAATTCTTATTGGGCTACATCCGTCGAAGATGCAATAGAATGGCTTACTCCGATCTCAAAAATTGGCGTTCATGATTTCGCGGTAAGCGATGATGCCTATCATTATGGTGAGAATGAGGAGAACTATGCTAAATATGCATACACAGCTGCAAAGACCCTCGGACTACCAGTCAGCAAAATCTCCATAGAAGACCCGAGAAGATGTATAGAGAAGAGCCCGTGGAAAGGTCAGCCAGTTACAGGAGGTTCAGTCCAGTTTAAAGGTCGAGCCGTGGAAAAACTTGTCGAGGGACTACGCACAAGCCCCTGGACGGAATTTGACAAATGTTTGGACGAGGACTTCTCCAATCAGGGTCGTGTTCACATAGACCCTTTTGGTCATGTCCATGTATGTCAGGGTATTACGATAGGAAACATGAAGGTCATCCCACTTGCTGAATTGTTTGCTACCTTTGATCCTAAAAAACATCCCATTTGTGCACCCCTTTTAAAGGGAGGCCCAGCAGAACTCGCTAGAGAATACCAAGTTGCACATAAAGAAGACTACGTTGACGAATGTCATTTATGCTATGATATCCGATCGAAGTTAAGAAAAAGATTCCCTGATATCCTGGTGCCAGATCAGCTATATGGAGTTTAGATAGAAACATTTCCCAAACTAGTTCAATGGCAAGATAGAAATCAGCTTTTACCGTGGACATACCCAAGTGTCTATGAACAAGCAATGGATCTATATTCCCTTGAATCGAGGTTTTCTTTTCTCCAAAAATGCCATAATTCCTTCACGCGCATCCTCTGTAGTTCCCGCCAAAGCTTGCCCTGACGCTTCCCATTCCAAGACAGAACTCAAATCCATACTCAAGCCTTTATTCATGATTTTCTTCGCCAGTCCATAGGCCAAAGTAGGCCCATTAGCCAACTCTGTTGTGAATGCGGTTACGTGGTTGCCCAAATCATTTGCTGGTACTGCCTTGTAAATCAAGCCAATTCTTTCAGCTTCTTTTGCATTAACTCTCCTCGCTGTAAGAATGAGCTCCTTTGCTTTAGCCAAGCCTACTAATCTTGGTAAATGAAATAATGCCCCACCGTCTGGAATGAGCCCTATTCGACTAAAGATCAGACTAAACTCCGCTTCTTCTGACGCAAAGATTACATCTGAACTCAAAGCTAAGCTGCACCCGATGCCTACAGCCAGCCCATTCACCTTGGCTATTACTGGTTTCTCGAGTTCAGTGATAGTTAAGATTATCTTATGCGCAGCTTGAGTCCAATGCCGAATTTGCATGATTGACCCCGTAGCTGACTTTGCCATATCGCCAACATCTGCCCCACTACAGAACGCACGACCAGCACCAGTAATAATTAACACTCTAATGTCCCTATCTCGACTTATCTTTACTACTGCATTCTCAAGGTCTCCCAACATTTTTTCATTTATTGCATTCAATTTTTCAGGTCGATTTAATGTCAGCATTGCAATGACACCTTTTTTTTCTAAAATTATATTATCGTAGTTCACTCAACCCACCAATCAATGATCGTTGTGATCAACATATGCCCAAAAGTTTTTTTATTTTGTGGAATTTAAAGAGGATCTATATGAAAACGCATTCAAGATTTATAGATAAGATCTGATCTTGTATGACATGGTGTAAAAAGTTGAAAGCCGACAAATGTCCCTTTTGCACACTTAACCTGGAAAGTGAGAGAGTATATCACGAAGATCCTACTTTTGTCGTTCTGAAAACTCAAAATCTGAAAGGACACAAAGAGCGCATCATGATTATTTTCAAACAGCACAGGCATACTATACCCTATAAGGCATATGAGCATGCCCTTGACATACTCTCAAAGATAGGAAAGAATGTATTCAGCTATGCACCTAAATTTGTCATTATGGATTCAACATTCGCCACAATAAATGACCATTGGCATCTTGTAGCAACTGATCTAAACCCACAAAGCGAAGATTTTGAGCAAATTCTCGCCACTAAATGGGTCAGCGTAATAGACAATACGGTGGATAAAGAAGTAAGACTGACATGATCCTGTACGTTGTCTTAACTATGTCTTCATTTACCTGGATTTATTAGACCCAGTCTAGTCTTCCTAGACTAACTTCATTGGTTGACCACAACAAACCAATGTTCCTCCACCACTTTCCAAGACTTTTACTTTGTTGCCACATATTTCACAAACATAAGTTTCTCCAACATTAGTCATGTTTTCACCTCCGTTTTTTCTAATTCATATGCAGGTATGAAGTATAAAGTATCAAATATACTCGACCTGCATTACTCTTCTCGTTCTACTACGGTGGCAATTCCTACGCCACCACCACCACATAGAGTCTCAATTCCATAGCGAAGTTTTCGCTTTTGCATTTCATATATCATCTCAATGAAATATATTACCCCAGTTGCCCCAATTGGATGGCCAAGCGCAATTGCTCCTCCTGTTGGATTCACCCTTGGATCATCCAAGGCATAGTCAAATTCTTTAGCGAACGCCAAAGGTGGGCTCGCAAAGGCTTCATTGGGCTCTATTACATCCATGTCAGCAATCGTCAAGTTACCAGCTCTTTTCAAGGCTTTACGCATTGCTGGAATCGGACCCAAAAGCATAATCTCCGGATCATCGCCAGCCACTGCCATTGATTTGATAGTTGCCAAAGGCGTTAGTCCAAGCTTTTCGGCTTTGCCCCTAGACATCAACATTGCTGCAGCAGCCCCATCAACAATTTGGGAGGAATTACCAGCGGTGTGGACTCCATCCGAACTAAATCTTGGTTCAAGTTTTTGAAGCTTTGAGCGAGCATATTCAGGTTCATCCAAGGATTGGGTTCGAATAGTTTCATCTACTTCGATGGTTTTTATCGTTCCATCAGGCTGAATAATTCTAATTGGTGCTATCCTTTTCTTATACCAATGGTGATCTCTCAACGCTTTTGTGGCTTTTTGATGGCTCCACAGTGCAAATCCATCGCAATTTTCACGCGTTATGTTGTATTTCTGAGCAACCAGGTCAGCGGCTACACCCATTGGCGTGAAAACATTCCTTTCGTATAGTTTGTCTTCAATCATAACGGGGAATCCTGCTGCTTCAGCAGCACTAATGCTTGACATCATGGGATAGTGAGACATGTGCTCAACCCCAGCAGCAATCATAATGTCACCACTTCCAGAAATGATTGCCTGAGCCATCGAATTAATCGCCTGCAACCCCGCGTTGCAATATCTATCAATGGTCATCCCGGCAACATCATCAGGGAGTTCAGCTAGAAATACTGCTAATCTTCCAAGATTCCCTCCCTGCTCCCCAATCTGGCTTAAACATCCAACTGCAAGATCCTCGATTTCCTTCGGATCAAATTTCTCAGATTTTGCGTCTACCCGTCTAACCAGCTCAGCAACTGCTGAACCTAAGAGAATTTGGGCCGAGACATGGGCAAATTGACCTCCTTTCTTCATACCATTCCAACCAGATTTTCCAATTGGTGTTCGAACTCCATCAACAACAACGCATTCCTTCAACTTTTTTCACCTATACCGCCTGAATACTTCTAATTGCCAGTTAAGGTTTATGTGCAGAGACGTCGTTTTAAGAATGCCTTTGTTTAATCGCTCGATGCGAGTGCAATGTTATTGACGTCTTAATTCTTCCAAAGAAAAATTAACTTCTTTCTCAATCGCGAAAATATGCACTAGCCTCCCGTTGGCTCGAATCAAATGTTTTGAAGTTTTAGAAGGAAGTTTTCTTCTAGTCAAACCCGCTGTTCTTACCATATCCTTAGTGATCTCCCATCCATCTCTCCAAGATTTTACTTTTATGTGAGGTGAGTCATAGTTAACGAAAACCGCGGGAATTTCCTTGCATCCAAGTTCTTTTAGAGCGTTAAATCTGTGAAGCCCATCGAGGATGATGTTTGTGACTTGATCAACTGCTATAGCGAATTTTAGAATTCCGTCAGAATTGATTTCTTCTTTCAGGTTCTTTAAGTGGAGCGTGTCTACCTCCTCATGAACTTTTAATCTTTTTAGTTTAATCACTGTAAATCTAATTTGTTCAAGAGGGTTTTCATTTGACGAGTTTTCTTTTGATAGAAGCGTGGTCTTCACATCCTTTTAGTAAACAGAGGGAAGATCTCGTCGTAAATTCTGGTTTAGATTATCTCATTCAACCATGGGTATAATTCTCTCAATTTTCGAATTGATTCATCTACTTTTTCTTTGGGATATTCGTACGGAGGGAGCTTGCCATTTATGAAATCGTCATAAGCTTGCATATCAAAGTGTCCGTGCCCACATAGAAGGAACAAGATAGTCTTAGCGTCACCAGTTTCCTTACATTTTCGGGCCTCGTCAATAACAGCTTTTATAGCATGCGCTGGCTCTGGAGCGGGGAGTATACCCTCAGTTTTAGCAAACAGAACTGCAGCCTCGAAAGTTTGGATTTGGTTGTAAGCCCGACTTTGTATTATTCCTTCTTGATTCAGCAGGCAAAGAGTGGGGGCCATCCCGTGATAGCGTAAGCCACCCGCATGGATAGGGGGCGGCACAAACATATGCCCCAAAGTATGCATTTTGACAAGAGGGACGATTCGAGCAGTATCTCCATGGTCATATATGTATGGACCCTTCGTCACTTTGGGGCAGGCACTCGACTCTACAGCTAGAAACTCCGCTTCTTTAGGTGCCTTGCCTGAAATTTTATCATGGTAAAAGGGCCAATACAAGCCTGAGAAACTGCTACCTCCTCCTATGCATCCTACAAGCAAGTCGGGATAATCGTCTGCAAGCTCCATTTGTTTCTGGGTTTCTAATCCAATGACGGTTTGATGGAGGAGAACGTGGTTAACAACACTCCCAATGGAGTACTTCGCTTTCTCATCAGCAAGTGCATCTTCTATGGCTTCGCTTATGGCTATTCCTAAGCTTCCTGGGCTCTGAGGATCTTCTTCCAGAATGGCAGTCCCACTTTTTGTTTTGTTTGTTGGGCTTGGAAAGACTTCGGCTCCCCAAGTTTCCATCATAATTCTCCTGTAAGGTTTTTGGTGGTAACTTGTTTTAACCATGTAAACTGAAGATTGTAGTCCAAATAACATACAACCGAACGCTAACGCAGATCCCCACTGACCTGCGCCGGTCTCCGTAGTCAGTCTTGTAATGTTATCTTTCTTGGCGTAGTAAGCTTGGGCGACGGCTGTATTTGGCTTATGACTGCCTGGTGGACTTGTGCCTTCGTATTTGTAGTAGATTCTTGCAGGGGTTTTCAAGGCTTTCTCGAGGCCTGTCGCCCTATAGAGTGGTGTCGGTCTCCACAATCTGTACACCTGTCTTACTTCTTTAGGAATTCCTATCCATCGATCCTCACTATACTCTTGCTTTAAACACTCGCTAGGAAACAGGGGAGGAGGTAGTTTGACAGGTTCTCTTGTTTCAGGATGGATCATGGGAGGTAATGGTTTGGGGAGGTCAGGCAAAATAGAATACCATCGTTTGGGAATTTCGTCTTCATTAAGCATAGTTTTCTTAAAGGTCATGTATTTGCCTCGACTCGAAGCTTAGGGATAAGATTTATACCTAAAAGCAGAAATATAAACCTTAAGGAACAATATTCTACCTCTGAAGGGTGAATATGTGGCGGAAAATTAAAAGATATTTCACAGATTTACCTGCTCAATTAAGAGTGGCAAAACTGCTTTTTGAAAGAGGCTTCCAAGTAAGCGAAAAGGGGAAGGTTCTGAGTTCGAGGATAGAAATACCGCACTCTCAGATTGCAAAGGAAGCAGGAGTCGAACGAAGAGCCGTTGACAACTCAGTTAAAACCATTCTCTCGATCCCCGAATTAAGAAGGATATACATGAACCTAAGACAGACTTGTTCACTTCAAGAAGTTGCTAGAGAGTTCGATCTAGGCGTGATCGTTTTTACTCCAAAGAACGCTAGACAAGCAGGCATTATAGCCAATGTTACAAAAAAAGTTTCGGAAAAAGGATTGAGCATCAAGCAAGCGTTGGCAGAAGATCCCGATTTAAGTATTCATCCCAAACTAACGCTCATTATTGATGGAGAAATCCCTACGGGACTAATAGATGAAATTAGAAAGCTACCCGGCACTCACAGCGTTACAGTGTATTAAACCTTACAGTGTACATTCAGAATCTACTGGTTTACGTTGCAGGCTTGAAATTGAATGAATCCGTCACCTAAATTACCTAATAGAATGAAGGTTGTCGTTCATACGTCTGCTTTGGTGGTTTCATCTTGCTTGTTTCTTCAGGGGATAAAATTTCCACTATATCATACTTGCGAGAACCTAGTCCATACTGTTCAGCGAACTTTATTGCAAGATAGGGATTCTTCATTGGTCCCCAAAGCCGCTCAAAGGGATGGAGATTAGCGCTGGGATCAAGGTTTGCATGCTTGAAATAGGGCGGAACGGATCCGTCTATTAATCCCACCTTTGCAATAAGATCTAAGGTAGCTTGTTCGATGGCGACAATGTCCGGACTACCTAACACGCCGATATCTGGGACCACACTGGGTTGACACATCCCCATGCAATCGCAGTGAGGTGTCACTTGCAGAATATAGTTTAGAAAGAAACGCTTGTTCTCATCGAAGGTTTCAAGTACTTTTTTTGTATTAATCGCCATCAACTCTTGGAAAGCTGAAAAAAATTCAGGTTTAATTTGAAGGCATCCTATTTTCTCATCCGCCTTTAAGCATTCTAAGCAGAGTTCATTTCTACAAGCAAAAAGAACCAAAGATAGATTATGTTTTTTTGGGTCATATTTGAGGGCTCCGTAGGGGCAGGCTTTCACAAGGGTCTTAGCATGCTGTGGCGTACATTTATCTGGATCCCAGTATTGGATAGACTGTTCCACTCCATGGATTTTTCTCCACCGGGATGGAGCTGAATATCCACCTAAAGCCAAGTTCTTGATTGCACCTCCATAACCGCTACAAGCATGCCCCTTTGAGTGGGTTAAATCTATTAGTGCATCAGCATCATGAAGGGCTCCACCCATCTCTAACTTATCTACATTTTTGTAGCCAATTTTAACTATGTTTGTGTAGCCATCTTTGACTCCGGCAGCAGGAATTATTGGACAGCCACAGGTCTCCTGCGTATAGCCACGTTCTACTGCATTATATACAGAAGTTGGGTTATCGGTTACGAATGGCCATCCTCCAACCTTCTTGACCGCCTTAACGACTCGCCTGACGAAAAAGACAGGAACCGTCTGAAAACCATCAAGGAACCCTAAATGCATCTTAATGGCAACCTTATCTCGATTTTCAATAGTCGAAAGATCCAATAATTCGATTATTTTGTCCACTTTAGCTGCTAAAGCAGCAAAAAGGGCTTCTCTACCCTGTTGTATGGAACCAAAATAGACTTTTGCCTTCTTACTCATAAGCATCACTTTGTGACCGTTTGTGAACAATCGCGAAATAAAACCTTGTCGGTCTAGCCCAAGTGGATTTGCGGAGTGCAAACCAAACTAGGTTTTCAGTTCACAAACCTTATATTATATTCTATCTTAAGTCTCATGATGTCGTGAACTTCACGAAGAGCTCTAAACTGGGAAATGAGTTGAAATGTTAGATCGGATTTCCACGGGAATCAAAGGTCTAGACGAACTAGTTGAAGGAGGGTTTCCCAAGGGCAGCTTCATTCTGCTAGCGGGATCCCCCGGTTCAGGCAAAACAATTGCGTCTGCTCAATATCTTTACCATGGTGCTCGAAAAGCCAAAGAGAACGGAGTCTACGTCTCTTTCGGTGAAAGAAAAAGAGTCTTTTATAGCAATATGAAAAGATTTGGCTTTGATTTCGAGAAACTAGAGTCCAAAGGTAAGTTTAAATTCCTGGACATGATGACTCCGCGAAACGAAGAAATCTCAGTAGATACGCTTAACGCTGCTTTGGAACAAATACTTGCAACAAAAGCAAAGCGTCTTGTGATAGATTCTTTCTCAGCACTTTCGTTAGCATTTAACAAAAAGATAGATGCAAGAATTGCCCTACACATGCTAGAGAAACTAACCCGCGAAATAAATTGCACCACCTTGTTGATAGTTGAAGTGCCAACGGGACATTCAGGACTTGGGCTAGGTTTTGAAGAGTTTGTTGTGGATGGAATTATCTTATTTGAGACGATCGAAGCGCGATCGGGTATCCGGAAAAGAGCGATCTTACGTAAGATGCGGGGAACAAACCATAACCAAAACTACAGTGACATCGTAATTTCAGATAAGGGTTTATCGCTAATGCCCTATGTAACCTAACCAAGTGGAGGTTGCATGAAGTGAGAAGTGATAGTGAACTAGATCAAATATTTGCTACGGTTTCCGCGAACATGAATGAAGGCAGAGTGTTAAAAAAAGACGAGTTTGATGGAATATTCGCAGAATCTGTTTACGAAGGCTTACGT
>CP070649.1:1322675-1326836 GCA_020354575.1 Candidatus Bathyarchaeota archaeon
TAGGCACGTACCAAGTTGCCATAACCTCTATAGAAATTAAGGATTTCCTCGAAAAAAAGTGGATCTGGGGGAAGCGATGGCTGCCCTTTTCTGGTGTTCGTAATAAAGACGCAGCTTTTTTTCCTCGCAAAATCAATGGGAAATATGTGCTATTGCATCGGATCAATCCTGACATCTGTGTCGCCTATTCTGATGATTTGAAACAATGGTGTAACATACGCACAATAGTGAGACCAAGATATAGAAAATGGGACTCTTGGAAGGTGGGCATAGCAGGACCACCTATAGAGATCAATGAGGGGTGGCTGCTCATATATCATGGAGTCAACTTTGAAAAAATGTATACTCTAGGGGTTGCAATACTTGACAAGAAAAATCCAGAGAGAGTTATCTATCGCTCTAAAACACCTATATTGCAACCGGTTGAGGAGTATGAGTGTTATGGCGCTGTGCCCAACGTAGTCTTCAGCTGCGGAGCAGTCATGTTAGATGATCAACTCCTCATCTACTACGGAGGTGCTGACACCTCGTTATGCGTAGCAACATACGACTTAGACGAGTTGAAGCAAAGCAACTAAAACGCGCGCGAACCTATCCGCTGAATTCTGTCAATAAATTCGCCCAAAACGTCCAATTTGCAGGTTCGCACTACCGAACCTCTCTCAAGCCAGAGACCGCAAACAACTTTTTCCAACCGGTAGAATTTTCTAGTTCAGCACCGGTAGTTCGCGAATTATGCTCAACCAATTCTGTTGGTGGCGTACATTTATCAAAGTCATTTCATTAAGCCTCACGGATCCTAGCACACATGCGGAATTCAAATCCCAAACCCACACATACAATACAAACTGGATTGGAGAATGCGCACGCAAAACTGACGAAGTCCACAAAGACTAGAAAATAACGCTAGAACTAGTAATATACACTAATTGAATCTAAGAGCTGCCCCATATTATTTTGCTCTCGTTTACATAATTGTCTTTCTTTTGGTGCTTGCCAATTTATTACATATTTTCTCCAATTGGAACTGTTTAATTCTTTGGAATGAATTCCAAAAAAGATAAGAATCTCTCTACCATTTACATGCCCATTCTCGCCTTCGATAATAAAATGAGGGACCTCATGTAAATATGTCCTTCCAGCAATCATATAAGAAAGTAAAGAATGGTGCCCATCAAACAAGATCCATTCTAATTCTTCGGTCTTAACCAATTTAATATTAGGGAATCCATTTGGAGATAAAATATCATTTCCAGATTTTATTTCCTTAACCATTGTTCTTATTTGATTCATGCTTTTAATTCCATCAATATTATGGAGGTTAATAATTTCTTTCAATAAAACTAGTTCTTTAACTTCTTCTACTGTCTTCCTTATTTTCGAATCCAACTCGTTTTTAAAATGATCTACGGTATCATATATGGTAGTGTTTTTATCTTTTAAATGAACTTTTAATGATGAAACACAAATTAAATTACCATCTTTAGATTTACACGGATGTATTAGTTTCACAAGTCTATAATTCAGCATGTGCATGCACAGGATCAGCAATAGACATATCTCAGCTGTTGCGGATAAAATGTTCCCAGTGAGTGCAAAGACTGGAGAAGGATTAAGCGCCTTAAAGAACGTGCATGCCAATCAAAGCTGCCTTGATGATAATCATGAATAAGACTGCGAAGATGAAAGGGAGAGAGAGAAGAGACTGAGGAGTTGTGAATACTAAATCATGGGGGTGGCGGGAAGTCTTATGCGCTCCATCCTACATAGACCATTCGAATGTATATTCCAGCTGGAAATCCAGCAGCACCAGCGGGGTCAAACCCAACCATTACAAGGAAAGTGGCAAGGGCCGCTTGGCTCAACTTCACCCATTGGTTTTCCATTCCAAAAACCATTCCAACCATTGCTGGGTCAGGGTCATCAATAACATAGGCATTTCTGATTTGGAATTTAGCCGCATCTTTAACAGTCACTACAATTGGACCAGGTTGTGCGGGATTTTCTACCCACTCATTCATTACACCACTGGGCAGCCACATTTGCGTGTTAAAGTCATGAATTTCAACATGGGGATTTTTTCCTTCGGTTTTTTTAGGTCCAATGGCCAACACTGGAGTTGCCAGCATCGCCACAGCTAACACAGCGATAAAAATACCTAATATTTTCTTATTCATTCTGTTTTCACCTCCTTTCTCTCCAAAAAACGAATATACAGTTCATCTTATCTCTTATTAATGCCTTGTGAAAGATTTCTCTATTTCATTAATACAGCAAAAGTGGCGATATCCCCTGCACACTCCCCATTTTTTCTGCATGCATACATCATTAAATCTGGTCGAGATTCACGATTTGACAGAGCGACAGAGAAGCTTTTAACCACAACGGAAGAAACTAGTGACTTATATCAGTGAAGGGGAGGTGATAGAAATTGGTTGTAGACATTTCAAAGACTGCTTTTCTCACTGGAATTGTGCTAGCAATCATAGCTTCTAGTACACTGTCAACTGCAGTATCCACACAGCTCAGCACGTTTGGAGACGCTGAGAGGAGTGTGGTCGTGACAAATTGGCCAACGGATCCCATGCTATTCCCTGACATCCTCTCTCTCAGACTCTATCGCCCACTTGGGTCATATGACCTGCCCAGGCTAATTGACGAGACAAATCCCTTTCAAATCTACGGTCATACTTTCCAAAATCTCTATGATTCCCAGCATGAACAAGTAAGTCTGAATTGGAAGATAATCTACAATCGCACATGGGTTTATGAAGATATTCCAACAAGAGCGTACAATATCTTGGGCAAACCGAAAGTCTATTTGCCTGTCAATATATCAATCTCCGATGCATTACCGTTTCGGGTGGAGTGGAAAGCGTACCTCGGAAATATGAGTTGGAGCGGGGAATGGAAGCTAATTCAATATCTTGGCAGCACAGAGACAGGTCTATCAGGGAATGAATACCATCATGCTAATAGACTTGTGGAATTTAGCATCGATAAGCTCTCCACGCCTTTGAATGTTACAATTAGTCCAGGGGAGAGATTAGCTCTCAGAATCGTTGGTAGTGCTAGAACAACGTCAGGAACCACGTGGGTGTACTTAATGCCACAATTCAGCGAAAGTCTTTATGGTAGGGTCCAAGTCCCAGTCCACACGTATGGAACGCCCTAAGCCCATGCATGCCAAGATTTCTTTAAGCGTTGGGTGGTTTGGTTGGTTGAGTGCGAATCCCACCCCCGGCGCCACCGTTGCACCCACGTTGTTTTCCGATCATTTGCGTTTTCTGAAGATTTTGACCCCTTAATCCCTACATATCAGTCTCCACGCGTGGTGTTTGTTAAATTAGATATGCTTTTATAGTTTTCACAGATGAAATAATTACACCCGTGCACTATCACACACGGTTGGGCCAGTCATGGTTAACAATTTCTTTCTAGGATTTGCAGGACATGCACATACTAGAAATGATTTGGAAGTCGATTCGAACAAAGATACGCAATTGAGAAGGGAAAACAGCGTTGAAGAAGCACAAAGACTGACAGAAAAAGTTCTGAACAAGATTGAAAATGACATTTCTCAGACTGGACACCATCTGACAGACGTGAAACTATTGATTCTTTACTCGAGTTACAGAGGCGAAACTGAAGACAAAGATAAACTCATCTGTGAAAGCATTCTCGGAGCCATAGAGAAAAGATTCAATAGGAAAAACACCGCAGAACAGATTCGTTTAATCGGGCATACAACAGCCGGTGAGATAGAGAATGAAGACCTCGAGTTGAAGGAAGTCTCAGGAATCGGCTACAATGGCCTATCCCTCTTAGCATTGGTTACAAATTATCGCATTGGTATCGGACGAACCTGGGGTCTCGAAAGCGAAAGAGGAGCCATGGAAAATGGCAAAGAAATGGCTCATAATGCTTGGATTGACTTCAACCAAAGCTTGAAATCCAACGAGCAGCTCCGGAAAAGCAAGACTCTTCTTGTATTAACAAAGGGACCGACGATTGGAAAAGGAGGTTGGGAATATTTTCTAGCTGCAGGTATTGCAGAGTTTCTCAGAAGTTTCCGTGAAACACGAATAACAAATGTAATTGGGGGAGTCAGTGGCGATGGTATCATTGGTCAAAAAATGCATCAATTCTACGGCACTATCA
>CP070649.1:1326936-1386851 GCA_020354575.1 Candidatus Bathyarchaeota archaeon
GTCCCAAGATTCACCGAGAGTAATGTCTTTCCAGTTCCACCTTTGTAGGAGTGAAATGTTATTATCAATGGTCTTTCCCTCCGCCAGCATTACCTGGTTCAGGTTCAAAGGGTCGACGACTCCTCCATCGTCCTCTCAGCCGGGTAGCCCCAGCTCCCCTGCCAAACCTAATTCTCGTTGTTTGCTATACATTTAACCTTTAGGTATCCTTAATTCTGATTTGCAGACATCAAGCAAATGTTTTTAGCAGCGTTTGCAGCATGCATGCATGCAGGCTTGTATGCATGCATATTTAACTGGAGCTTCTTCCACAAGTCATAAAACCTGAAGATGGTAACTAAAGTCTGATGAAAATGATCGAGAGGATGAAATCACAACAGAAGCTTCTGGTTTTTTCGCTGATATTAATTTTGGGAGTAGCTGCTAGTTCTTTAATCCGTCCTGTTTTAGCTGATGTACCAACTATTGAGAATATCGAACCCTGGATAAGCGGGACCGATACGATTTTGAACATAACTATTAGACATGCTTCACCCACAGGCACTCATTATGTGGATAGGATTGAAGTGGATATAAACGGAAGTATTGAGTTTACCACTCTTTTTCCTCAGGCAACCGTAACGTTCATCGTTCCATATAATATTGGAGAGGTTATAGGTACACCGCTTGTCTCTGTTAGAGCGCACTGCACATTTCATGGTTGGAGTGGCTGGTCTGAGCCTCTGTTGATACCTGAGTTCACAGTCTTTTTACTTCTAGCTTTGGCTGTCCTTCCAATGATTGCATATCTTTTACGGTCAAAGACTCATAGAGCTCTAAAGAATGGGTCTTAGTATGGGAGATGGGTCTTGGGTCTTTTTAACGTGAATGCCTCACTCTATGCTGATCTGAATTTAGTGTTTCAGATTTCCATTCTGATTCTCTTATTTGTTGGAATTTTAATAGCCAGACGAAAACGCAAATTCAAGAGACATGGTGCTTTAATGGGAATTGCATTAACACTGAATACCATTTCTATAGTAATCGTGATGCTTCCATCCTTTCTAAGCTTCAGTGGGTTATTTGCTGATCTCTCTACACCAGCAGCAATCGTCATCACCCATGCTGTTCTAGGAGTATTAGTGGAAGTATTGGGAGTCTGGCTAGTGGCAAACTGGCTAGTCCGAAGTGATAACATCAAAGGCTGTGTTGGCAAGAGAAACCTGATGAGAGCTACCTTGCTCTTATGGTCCATTGAGCTGTTTGTTGGAATATACGTGTATATCATGTTATACGTTCCGATCTGACCAGCTAGAGAAATGCTTGCATCCAAGGACCAAACTTATACCAGAGAACCTTCCACCCCCAGGCACATGCACCATAGAACCTTTGTTCATAAACCATAAGTTCCTTAGAGGATAATCTAGTCAGAAACTCAAGAGAAGAGGAGGTGAGAAGAAGCAATGAAGATTCGAATATCCAGCATGGTGAATATTATTCTTGGAGTCATTCTTGTCGTTTCAATTGCTAGTTTATCCACGAGTGCTGTAGATTATGATCCTCTGTTGGATGTGACGGTCGATGGCTATGGAGGCATAGATGACATTGTCATTGTAGCTGAGCATTTTGGGGCTTCTGGTTCTCCTATCAACTGGACTCAAGTATTAGAGAACATCACTGCACTTGAGGATAGAGTGACATCATTAGAAGAACAAGTATCCAGTGGGGCGATGCATGTGGAAAGTGGCGAATTTGATGGAGAAGTGAATACGGATATGGTGGAGGACTCAGGAGCCAACACAGTATTCAACTTCCAGAGTCCTTTCACCACAACAGCAAAACCTGAAATGGTCATCATGATAGTTCTTAAGCAAGCAGCCGATGGATTATGGGAAGGCGCAGCCATCAAGGTGGTAGAAGACATCAAAGGTGCAGCGAATAACTGGACAGGTTTTGACCTCACCGTCTCTAAATACAGTGGAGGATCCATTTCTGATACAACCCAAGTTTATGTCATTTGGTTAGCGGTAGGCTCAGGCTAACCTCTACTCCCTCTTTCTTGTCTCTGAAGACCGAGGCAGACCCATCACCGAATGACGAGAAAGGTTCTTCCACAAGTCATAAAACCGCTGAAAAGAGACATGATTTGGGAACGTGGTGTCCTCGCGCGGATCTCATCGTTGCGTTGGTTGCGGAACTGGTATCAGAAACGACTTCCGGATTCTCGGACCATGCATGTCACATGTGCACGCGCAGAGAGTTGGACCGATAATGACGTTCCAGCAGTCGCCGCATTCCTCTCCTGAGAATTTCTGATAGTGTCGATAGACCGATTCCTAGCCTATGCGAAAGGTCAGCCATGGTAAGTTTCCTTGGACACTCAAAAAACCCCAACTTCAGAGCCAACCACAGGATTCTGTCTTGCTTTTCAGTCAAGGGTTTCCGTCTCTCAGTGAATCTTGAGACCTCCATTATCCGTGGGTCTAGGCCTTTCGCTTCCAGCAATTCTATTGTGTTCTTTAAAGCGTCAAAACAAGGAGCAACGAAGCTGTAGATGATCGTGTCACCTTCCACATGTCTTCCTGATACCAGAAAGGAGTTTTGAGACAAGATCGTCTCACAGGCAGCACAGTCGTCGCTGTCAAACCAAACAGACGCTCTCCCGTTGTTTTCACCGCTGTCTCTGAGCTTAGCACCCCTAGTGTTGAGGAGTCTTGCGACGTCATCTGAAGACAGCTCGAGCAAATGTCTAGTCAAACCGCCTGGTGAGCGTCTTACATCACTCATCGCATAATGCCGAATGTCAAAGCGCTTGAGTAAACGCAGTCCTTTGCACAGAGTGTTAACCACCTGAACAGTCACACGATAAGGTTCATCTTGTGGCAGATCTGGTTCTGAAATGTTAAGAGCCTCATGTCCGCTTGCAAGTCTTTTTTCTTCGGGCACTTGCACGAATTGTTGCATAGTCGACTCAGTTCACCCCTTGCGTCACTGCGAAAATGCAGGCGCATTGACATTTAATCCTATGTTACTGTTTTTCCACAGTCACACAAATTTAAGATTCTAATAATTCTAAATCGTGTGCATGTAGACCTATGGAGGTGAATCTGTTTGAAATGTGGACTTTGCAAGGCTGAGGTTGGGGAACAACCAAAGATAACTTCAGAAGGAAAATGTTCCGTGTGCGGGGCAAAACTTAAACCCGCTTAATGGTGTGGCAACCTAGCATTGAACAGTCGAGCTTCCAAGAAATCACCCAGCAAATCTCTCTGTGGACGCGTTTTAAAGCCTTTGTGCGTGCGTATACTTGGATTGCTGAAATCGATGTCCTTAAAAAATTTCTCGCTATACGGGTATGTGTGGGAGTTTCTTGTTAACTTATGGTAGATGGACTGTGGTCACATCTTGCTGCCCTTATGTGTAACTGTGTTTCCACAGTTACAAAAGCTTAAAGGAGAAGTGGCGTACGTTTTTGTTGTGGGGGGACCTCTGTTATAAATCCTTTCTCCTTTCTCCTCCTCAAAAGGATTGATCCCTCCATGACCTCTTTTTGTATACGTCAAGCTATGCTTCTTGATTACTCTTGACGCGAATCTGCCCAATCTGCAGTTTTAGCTATATCATTTATGCTCGAATTTCTAATTTTCCTAGGTCGTCATCCACTCCAGCAAATAGTACTGCACCGTGAACTCTAACCAGTTCTGTATATAGATCTATTGGGTTCTTAGCAGCACTCAAATCCTTAATGTTGTAAGCGCAAATCGCCACCATTGGAAGGTCTAGCACTTTGTGCAGAGATCTTTCGTACTCTATAAGTTCCTTGACAAGACCATGCTTGAAGAAGCAGCTCGTTTCGCCTGTAACTCTTAAGCCTTTGAATTTCTTGGACGCAGTTTCCTGCAATTGCTCCCACTTAGACATGGTGGTGGGAATTTCGAATCTTCCGTTGACGACGTAGACATCCGTGTAATCAAGTATTTGAAGTGCACCATTATTCATGTTTTTCTCCACTTCGATGCCAAACTGCACCATCTTGTCCTTTATGTCGTCTACTGCTTCTTCAGATGCCACATAAACAACTGCATAGTCATTTTCTAAGCCAGCTTTCAAATAAGAAAATAAAACCTCACGCTTTGCAGCTAAAGACTGATAAATGAATATTACATGGTCTCGAAGGTTTAACGCTTTTGCGAATTTTGTGGCTTTCTCCGATAAATCGGATGTGTGGATTTCGTCGATCCTAAGAGAGCTATGCCACGTCTCTTCAAAATTGGTTTGCATTATTCCAACAAGGTTGCCGTCGTTTGTCCAGAGGTAGGGCTTTACACCTCCATACAAATTAGGCGAAGTGCAAATCATTGCTTGACTGTGGTCACAAATCAAGTAGTGACCCGAAGACTGATCTGTGAATCTAACGCCAAAAGAGCCTATTTCCGATTCAAGTTCTTGGAGTCTTGGGTAATATGAGGTCAAGAGGCTTTTCATAGTTTCAGGCATGTCTATAATCATTCTGAGTTTTACACCTTGCGTTAAGGCGGATTCAAGCAAAGGCGTGGTGTCAGACAGCAAGTTAAAAAGCAAGTCCGCGGCGGTTGATATGTTGATTTCTTTCTGGGATTCATTAATTAAATTCTTTAGTTTGTTAATTATCTGATCCCTTTGCAGGACCAAAACAAAATTTGCATATTCTTCGGAAGACGGCGCTGACCATTTGCTATCCAAATGTTTCATGAGCGTGTCTTTCTGTGCCTTTAACTCGTTAGTTTTCTGATTAAAACTTTCCTTTTGGCGTTGGATAATTCTCGATAAAGCGTCTTCCACAGGGAATGCTCTGAATCTTTGGGGCGTACCTAATACTCTTTCGATCAATCCAAGTTCTTCAAGCTTAGGAATATTCCTATACACTTCCTCCCGACGCACTTTCGAGACCTTCGAAATCTGACCCACGCCAGAAAGACCGATGCGAACTATGGCAAGATAGAGTCTTCCCTGAGTTGCAGTCAGACCAAAATTCTGCAATATTTCGGGATAACTATTGTTGGAATCTGTAGGATTCAATTTGACCTCCCAGCCAAGTCTTGTACTTTCCTACGCGATTTCCGCTCTAGTATAAAATGAGTTATTATAGTCTTATTAATATTGCCAATTTAAGTGCAATTCTCTTGACTTCCTGTGAGTGTTTTTTCGCACGACCTGTTCATCAATTATTTATCGCTCGAACACCCTAAATATGGTGTGTAGTCTACGAAAGGAGAAGGAGAACGGCACGGGAGAATCCTGCGAGTGTAGCGTTTTCCAACAGGGAGAAGATACCCATCTTCTCTATTCTCCCTGCGGAGGACATATGAACTGAGAAAATGTTTTTAGCAGTGTTTCAAGGAATGACTAGTGGGGAGGCTTCACATTCATTGCACCTTGACATTATCAACCAAGCGCAGTCCATCTGCTGCGTAAGGCGAAGCTTCCCCGCTCTCACTATGCTGTTTTGAAATTCCTAATTCATAAGCGCTGCGGAGAACATTTCAGTCTTGCATGAGACAAACGCGTATTTTTGAAGGGTTACCCTACCCCTTCCGGTATCACATGCGCGCGCTACTCCCGATTTAGTTTACTCGCGCATCGTTCGCCTATCGTATATCGAAATATTAAGCAGTAATTTTATTTGAGCAAAATTGTGTAAAGACATAACTAATTCTCTTTAGTAGTTGAAAATTAATTATGAAGAAGGAAAATAGACCTAAAGGGTTATCTCCAATTTTTGTAATCGTATTAACTGTTTTCATAGACATTACAGGTTACGGAATTATTATCCCTCTTCTACCATTTTATGCAAATGAATTTCAGGCTGGTCCTACAGCACTTGGGGCTTTGATAGCTTCTTTCGCCATTATGCAATTCTTCTTTTCACCATTATTAGGAAAAGCATCAGATAAAAAGGGGAGAAAATCAATATTACTTCTATCCCTACTAATCTCTTTTATTAGCTTTGCAATATTTTCTTTTGCCAACTCATATCTTATGTTACTTTTATCCCGAATAATCGCAGGTATCGCTACAGAAAGAGCAGTAGCACAAGCCTATATTGCGGATATAACGGACCGCAAAACTAGAACAAAGGAGATGGGAAAAATTGGTGCAGCTTTTGGTGCAGGTTTTATTATCGGTCCAGCCTTAGGAGGAGCCCTTAGCATCTATGGGTTTTCTATTCCCGGATATGCAGCCATGTTTTTAACTTTAATAAACATTCTATCTGTAATTTCATTTCTTCCAGAACCTCAAAGAGACAAAGAAAAGAAAATAGAAATAACAATTGCTGGGTCAGGATATTTCCGGGGGTTACGTGATTCCTTAAGAAAACCACTCTTAGGCCCCACGTTTTTAATTCTCTTCATTGTTACTGTAGCTTTTAGTACAATACCCGTAATCGTCCCATTACTAAGTATAGACTTTTTCAACTTCAATTCTCTTGAACTATCTTATGTTTTCATTTACATTGGATTAATTCAAATCGTAATGCAAGGCTTCTTGATAAACACGCTTTCCAGAAGATTGGGAGAAGAAAAACTAATTGCCCTCGGTCCAATGTTGATGGCGACAGGAACCATTTTAATGCCAATTTTTCAAAACTTGGTAATTTTCTATTTGACAAATGCGTTATTAGCAGCAGGATTTGGAATAATCAACACAGCTATTCCCGCTTTTCTATCAAAAAGAATCTCCCCTAATGAACAAGGAAGCATATTAGGAATAGCAAGTTCTATTGCCAGTATAGCGAATATTCCAGGACCGTTAATCATTGGCTTAATATACGATTTTGTTAGTTCATTTGTCCCCTTCTTCATTAGTGCATTTATGTTAGCTATAGCTTTTCTAATAGGTTGTAGAATTTACAGCGCATGTAAGTTCCTAAATTAGAATATGTTTTACTCTGAAAAATGTTGGTAATTCGTTTACTAGTTGTTAGTAACCAAAATCGAATTATAGCATGTACAACTTACTTGATTTTATGGTCAAAGAAGCAAAATATCGCCTCATTAAAAAATTGAATAAAGTAGAAATTAGGCTCTATACCACCTTGATTATTGCTGAAGTTGACGGTTACGGGGACAGAGGCTTCAACATTCTGTTCAAGTATATTTCAGGGGATAATACCACACAAACCAATTTAGAAATGACTTCACCCGTAATATCAAAAAATATTGAGATGACTGCCCCAGTCCTCTCAGAAAAAGACTCAATATCATTTGTGATGCCAGAAGAATACACACTAGAAAATACCCCAAAACCTAATGATGAACGAATCAAAATCCAACAAATCCCAAAAAGGTATGTAGCTGCATTAAGATTTACTGGTCGTTGGACAACGTCAAATTTTTCAAAAAAATCAAAGCAATTATTGAATGAACTACGAACATCAAAGATAAAAACAAAAGGAAATATTTTCACCATGCGTTACAGTGGACCTTTGACACCCTGGTTCATGCGTAGAAACGAAGTAGCAACAGAAATAGATTTCACATAAAAACTGTGTGCATGCCTTTTGGTTTACATACAACTTGCACGCATAGGCACATTTTCAGCAGTAAACGAAAGCGTATGAGAACATCTGAATGCGCGCAGAGAGGGCACGTTCCCTAAAAGTTTAAGCCGAGGAGCTTTTTGCATTCTTGATAGTAAATTTAGTAATGGGTCATGCGTGCGCGCAGTGCTTTGTCCACGAATCTTATCCAATAGTCACCTTTGGCGTTGTTCTTCATTTGTATTAATATATTTAGAATAGGTCGGATTACCGGAAATTTAGGCTAGTGCTCGCGCGCATCAGATTGTCTGCCAGAGAGATTATATATTCGTATTTCGCGCACGCGCACATTTGATGGAAAGTGCCAGCACCCTGTCTATAACAATACTGACATGTTTTATGGATAAGTGCCATATGGAAATGAATGAATGGTGCTTTTTTAGGTTTTGTAAAGGGTTTTGTAATAGTAATTTTATCTAAACTATGGACTTATGTCCATGTGTTAAATCGCGCGCGCATCCATCTGATCATGCTATAGAATAATATATGCATGCATGTGGGCTTGGGTTTGGTGTTGGTTGGGGTTCGAATCCAATTCCCGGCGTCTGCGGTAAATCCAAAGAAAATTACCGCAGTTCTGCCGATTACATTGGGGGGTCTAGTAGGGCCTGGAAGTACTTCGCAGACTCCAACCTGATTTTATGGACTCCCTAAAAGAAGTGGGTCGAAGCATAGGGAAAATGCATAGATGACATGGGGATTTTAGACAACGTCCAGGGCTTGACCAATTATAAACATTTCAGGACCTGTTGTGAGATGTCCTACTACCACACTACTATCATTAGCAATTAGCCCTGTGGCTACATAAGGTATTCCACAATTAATCGTTCCAACATCTAAAGGCACTTTCAAAATGTCTTTCAGCTGTGCTTGTTCTTCTTCCATAATAAGTGGATGTGCCAAAACACCATTATTTGTGGCTACTGCCAACGAGCCAACATATGGCAAGCCAGCAATTTCGCCTGGAACTACTTCAACATCTAGCGTGTCTGCTATTTCCTCAACAGTTTTACGTTTGAGCCTCGGATCAACAATAGCGCCATAATCATTGGCAAGAACCATATTACCATATGCTGTTCGTTTGGTTTCCATTATCTTTACATTAGTATCATCAGAAACTGCTTTTATTTTATCTAATTCCTTATCCTGTACATAATGAGGAAGGATTACGCCATTAGAGTTGCCACATGCCAAAGCTCCCACAACTACTGAGCCGCCAATCGTGGTTTCAATCATTTGGACATTCAACCATTTCTTAATTTTTTCCGCTTTTGTTTTAGATGATTGCAGGGGAACTATAGCTAGTTTATCTGTAACAAGAGCATACACTCCTATGCTTGCACTCCCGAAGAGACTAAGCAAGAAAATTGCCAACTGCTCGTCTCCTAGGCTAGGAAAATTGTAACATTACCCCTCTCATCTTTGGCGGCACGAATTCTTAGCTTTCGAGGAGGCTTCTCGGCTCCTCGGCTCCAAATTTTCTCGTTTACTTCGTTGCTAATAATTATGCGCCCCCTCTCTTCTTCACTACTCTCCTCGAGAATTCCTTTGTCGACCTTCATGTGTCTCTGTATGAAAGATCTAATAAGGCGGGAAGCTTTGGGCGCTCTCTTTTTAGGCGGCATTATCCAGGCACGTCGTAAAGGAATAGTATAAATTCTCTCCTCTACAAATTCCTCTTCCTCTTCTTCTCGACGTGGCCTCTCTTCTATTTCTTCCTCCTCAAGGTTCTCTTCATCAGAAGGCTCTTTTTCTATATCTGCCTTATCATCAGTGACTTTGGTTTCTCTGTTATCTTGCGCTTCTTCTGGTGGTGCTTGTTCATTTTCTACGAATTCTTCATCTTCTCTGTTTTTTTCACCCAAGAAAATGCCTCCTTATGCCTTGAGTTTAGACCTTCGCCAATGCTTGCTTTTTGGGTGCCTTCGAACGCGACCCAAAGTCTTTGCAACCACCCATGTTGGGACTGGCTTCTTTTGTTTGCTAGCTTTTGCTAACCTACGTTTTCGTGCGGTTGGCTTGTTTCTGGCCATTCTTATTTTCTCCTTATTTTGATGTCTCGACGTTGAGACTGAAATTGCGCTAATATTTCTTTCAGCTGAGCACCGGTTATAGGGGTCTTTAAGCGACCTGCTTGGGCAAGTTGCATAAGCTGCAGCTCTATTTGTTGTGCAAATTCGGGCTTTACCATTTTAAGATTTGTAAGACGCTGCCGAGCGTCAGAGGAAAGTATGCGGCGAAGTAATGCTTGTTTTTGCATTTCTATTTGCTGTTGCGCTTGAGCTCGTTGCTGCTCTTGGGCTATTCTCCGTTGCAATTCAAGCATCTTTTTCTTGCGCAGTGTTTCAATCTCTTCATCTTCGCTCATCATATTATCCTCTTAGTACTTTGTGAGTTCAGGCATGCTTTTTTCTAAATTTGCTTTTATTTCGGTAGCGATTGTATCTAGCAATCGTCTTCCTTCATTTGTCAATACTCGACCTTGTCCCTTTCTGATCTCGACAAGTCCTGATGTTTCAAGTTGTTGGAAGAGCTTTCTGATGTTGCCTCCTGCACCTTTTCTTACATGTTCTGGATGAGTTCCACGGTCTTTCCTTCCACTGTATTGTGCTCTTAGTCTTTCTATGCCTATTGGGCCCTTCATGTAGGTCTTTCGTAGGAGGGAGGCGCAGCGAGTATACCACCAGTCTGGATTTTGGGGTTGTTTGGTTGCGTATGAGCCTGTTTTTGCGTAGGGAGTCCAATGTGGTGGAGTGACCTGATCTATGTTGTTTTTGATATATTGGGCTAGCTTGTTGATGAAGAGTTGTGGGGGAACATCGTATGGTGTCGGCAAGGTTCTTTACCTGCAGTTATTTTCCTTCAGAAGATTCAAAAAACCACTTATAAAGGATTGCTCTTGATAATTCTCGCATGAGTATCTACCCTATGGATAATGGAATAGCTGGAAAAAATAGCTTGATATTTGATCTAGTGTGTCATATTCTCTGCTTTAGCTCCTTTCGTGGAGCTCCACAATTTGGGCAAGATGTGTCAGTCTGAGGCATCAAACCTTCGCAATACTCGCATGACACCATTTTAACCTTTTTCTCCCTAGGCGCTGATCCAGCCGATGCTTTAACTACTTGCAGCTCTGTTGTTTCACTAGTGACATCTGGGCGACCTTTAATGGCAACTACCCCTTTGATCAACCATTTAATGCTTGCATCCAGCCCATCAAAAGACTCACGTCCTCCAACAGGGATGTTGATACTGAGAGGATAGGTTTTCCTAAAATTCGGCACTAAATGAAGTTTATCCCCTAATCTTGGATTATCGGAGTGAAGTGTAGCAATATCCCAGTAGACTTGCCGTATTTTGCGCCCCCTCTTTTTATCGTAGATCCATCTTTCTCGCCTTCGTTTCTCAATGCATCTAAGCTCGGCTCTTACTTCAGTCGCATCAAATTCCTCTTCGCAAGACACGTCAACTGAACCATCCAAATCATTTCCTAGTTCAATCGTTTTTTCAGAAAGCGTGAGTGAAACACTGGCCTTTGGTTTTGTGAATCTCTTGAAAAAGCCCATAAACTTAATCTTCCCAGGTTGAACTATGTTGAAGAGTGACGTAAACTTATTTATAATTTCTGATAAGAGAATTCAAATTCTTATACAGAATTAAGAAATCATATAAATGAGACTGTTTCTCTCAATAGAGTGAGGTTGGATTGTATGTCAGAACGAGATACGATCGAGAAAGTGAAAGATAAACAAGGGATTCTCTCCCAGATTCAAAATTTCTTCACCTTAGGATATGGAACGAAAGAAGATTTGAGAGAGTTGGATAAGAAGCTTAGAGATATCTATTATGATGAGTTTCGCAAGATGCGTCACACTTGGGAGGATGCATACCTGGCTGTTTTGAATGCAAATCTTGGGGGATCAAATAGCGATTTTAAAAAAATCATTCAAGTCTTGGACAGAGTCATGGAGAAAGTAAGACATGCTGACTATGGCTACGCTGGTCTTATGGACCGAAAAGGACATATACGCGAGGAAGAACTCGCCAGGATTTTCAACTATGATCGAGATTTAGGGACTGATGTAGAAACTATGAAAGAAGGTGTAAGCAAGATTTACAGCGAAACTGAAACCGAGAATTTTGAAGGCATGCCCGCTAAAGTAAAGGAGATAAAAGCCTTATTACTCGGTTTTGAGGAGAAATGGGATGAGAGAGAAAATCGCTTTAGACCATTAGAGATTTAGGATGGAAGTAAAAATGCCAATTGTAGAAAAAGTATCTTGGGACTTTGGAGGTCCTGAAGACATAGCTTATAGATTTCCAAACCTCTCTTTGAAATTTGGAAGCCAAGTCGTAGTTAAGGAAAACCAATGGGGAATTTTCTTTCGTGATGGAAAAGCCTATGATGTTTTTGGCCCTGGAAGACACACCATAACGAGCAACAACATTCCCCTATTGACAAGGGCTATAAGAGCTCTAGGAATTATTGGAGATATCTTTGAGTGTGAAGTAATATTCGTCAGCAACAGCCAATTTAGAGGAAATTTTGGCGGACAAGCATATTCAGCTCCAAGCGGATCCATTCAATATCAAGCGGAAATAGGCTTCTACGGTTATTTGCTATACAAAGTTGAAGATCCAAAACTTTTCGTGATTGAATTTTTCGGAAACCGGGGAGCTAGCACCTCTAGTGACGTTGAAGAGTATGTCCGTGGCTTCATAAATGAAAGAGTCATTGATGATTTTGCAGATTTTGACATCTTCAACTTGGTCAAAAATGTGGATGAAACCACTGACAAAGTTGCTCTGAAGATCAGAGACGAAGCTGCGAGAATAGGTGTAAAGGTTATTGACACTGTATTTGAGGGTGTAAAGATTCCAGAAGAAGCAAGGCGATTTGCTTCCGGTATGGGACAACAAGCAATGACAATGCAATATATGAAAGAGACAACGGCAGAACTCCCATCCGGAGGAGGCGGGGCTGCTGCAGCAGGAGTGGGAGCGGGCGTGGGAATAGCAATGGGAACAGCAATGGCAAAATCGATGCAAACATCTCAAGCTCCTGCATCTCCACAGAAGGTTGTCGTCTGTCAAAATTGCGGTACTCAAAACACTGTAGGCACTAAGTTCTGCGGTAACTGTGGATCGAGTTTAGGTCCTATAACCAAAGTAAAGTGCCCCAAATGCAGTTCAGAAAATCCGACAAACATGAAGTTTTGTGGTAACTGTGGCGCTTCTTTAAAAAAGGCTGAAATTAAATGTTCAAAATGCAAAGCTAAAAATCCAGAAGGAACCAAATTCTGCGGAAATTGTGGAAATAAACTCTAACTTCCTTATGTTCTTACTGCTGTATGACTTCCCTGAAATTAGTTTTCGAAGAAAAAAACAACCTAGTATGCCCCTTTGCATATACATCTAATTTTCTAACTTTGACGACGATTGGAAAATCATTTACAATGTTGCCTAAAACGACACAATGATGGAGAGGTAAATCATGAGCAATGGACTTTATCGTCTCTGCATCCACTTTCGAAGCTCTTGAAATTGTCTCTAAATCATGTTCATTAGTGAAGTTGAACAAGAACAAGTTATCAGCTTGACGGTAGATGTTTTCACGAATTGTATCTGGCTGATTAGTTATGAAAGTGGTGAATACTCCAAAATGGCGCATCCTAGTAACTATATCATCCCAATAGGTTTCCCTAAGATACAAATGAGCCTCCTCTGCAAACAAGAAGATCGCTTTCAATTTCCAGCGTGATAGAAGCTCCACAATCTTTCCCAGCACATATTCAACTACGATAAGCCTGTCTATAGTTGAAGTATCTCTAAGATCAATTACGACTGCGCCTCCGACTCGTGACTTTTTCAAAGAGTCTTCTAGTGAAATCGCTTGCATAGGATCATCAGTAAATAAGCCAGAACCAAGTATAGTATAATATCGAGAAAATAAAGCGTCACGAACATGCTGATTGCACTTCCAGCTTTTAATAGCACTTCCTAAATCTTGCATAGTCAAGTTGCCATTTTGTTCAAGGAATCTCCATATGCGTCGAAACTCTCTGGCGGAGGTTCCGGGGAGATTTAGTGCATTAACGAGGATACTGGTCATTACGCCAAGTTTTAGCTGCTTTAGAGTCACTTTGAGGTTATGCCCAGGTGTTAAAATATGGATTTGTTTGTGAAATCTGTTGGGCTTACCGTCAGAGTCTTGTCCAAGCCCTGTGTACTCGCTATTAAGGTCAAGTATGACGACTGGAGCACCTTGGCTTACTAAGCTGAGAGTTAGAAGCTTTGAAATATGCGATTTCCCTGTCCCTTTTTTCCCTGTTATTATGTTGAGGCTTCCATCCAAAGCTCTGATATCAACCTCAAGTTGATTTTTTTCAGTCGTTTCCCCTAGATTTGCCAAATATTTTATGTTGGGCTTTTTTTGAGCAAATAGCCTCTCAGTAGAAATCTTCTTAATTTTAGCTCTTGAGCGAGAAGGCAGCAAAGAACTTGCAAAAACTGGTCCTTTGTTGCTGTATACAGCTCTGATTTTGCAAATAAGTAAATGTGCATCTTGTATGTATCTGATGTGATTTGACATTTCAAAGGGATCTACATCTTCTCCTTGAATACTGTAGTCGTCGTTGCAGCTCCTGAGCAATTCCTCCAAAAAGCCTGGTATGTTGGCGTATTGTATTTCTACTACCTGAACGATTATTCCTTTCCCTGTACTTGAATCCGCAATTACCAAATAGTCGCCTTTATTCACTCGCTCGCTGGGAAAACTTATGATTTGTATCGTGCTCCCTTCCTTTTTATAGAGCCTCAAACACTACCCCTCTGGACCTTTGCCAAAGCGGCCAAAAAGCAGACGTCGTAGGTTAGGCTTCGTAATAATTCTCAAATCGGCTTCTTGAGAAATCCAGCGTTGTATTCCTAAGACCTCGGCTGCGGTAAATGTGGAATATATATGGGCTAGGCGTAGTGTCTCTGGATAACTCTGCAGTATCAAATCATTCCCAAGGAGCTTCTTAACTGCTTCAATCGCCTTGATTTCTGGGATTGCATTATCTATATCTAACCGAAATGCATAGTTGGCCCCGGATAATTTCGCTACGTAGACGCTACCAAAAAAATGAGTCAATCGTGTATTAGTAAAATAATTTGCCATCTTAAGGAGACAAGGGGGTGGGTGCTTCAAAATCAGATCAGTAAGTCGTTGACCACGGAAAACTAAGCGCGTCATTTTCGAAAAAGCTAGAATGATGTTTTGATTGGATCGCGCAGTTCTCAGCATTTGTGTTATGCTTTCTAATGAATGTTCAAACGAGCCAGATGCTAAGCTGCCATCAAAAAGAATCAGACTATTATTTGTTATTTGGTTGATTGACGTTTGTATCCATCTTTCGAAAATTGCAGTTAGTCTGCTTTGTATGTAAAATGAATTAGGGATAGTGAAATCCTGGAATTGTGCTAATTGAGAATGATTCCGGAGAATACTGGAAATTAAATTTTTGTTCTCTTCATAAATGTGGAATGGAAATGGACCTATCCGTAGATACTGGTAGCGATTTGCGTGTTTCCAAATAATGGCTCCTCGTATTGCTAACAACAATCCTGTTTCAGTTTCTCCAATTTTTATGCTCGAGACATCAATAGCCATTACGGGAGTCGACGTTTGATTTGGTTTTAGTCTGATAAGTCTTGGAAAATCTATCTTACTATTTTCATTAATTAGCGAGCTGTTTTCGGAATTTCTTTTAGACATTTGCTGCGTATTCTCGAGTTTCTTTAAAGAACGCAGACTTAGCTCTACAAATTGCTTGGGAAGCTGCAGGTTTTCTGCATGCATGCTGGGAAGTGGAAAATTATATTTTGGTGGTGTTGTTATAGGTAATTGTGCATTCACCAAGATTCACCAATATCTCTTGTATTTGGCGATCTTGGTATTTATATGTTGTGCATGTACAAATTGCACAATTCAATATTCAATTGGTGTGGGTTAATGAATGAATATGAAGGCAAGAAAGTTCGAGTTCGATTACGGGTAGGTGATGCTGATGTTGAGGTTGAGTGCGATGTTGGAGAGGTAGGCGATGTTGTTGAAAGGGTCTTGAAGGCTGTAGCCGGGAGCAGTATTGTATCAGATAAAGGCAAAAGCACACGCGAAAGCCTTGTGAGACGCGGTGAAACCTGCAAAGGATTGATTTTAGACTTGTGGAGCGAAGGCTGGTTTGGATTGGGACGGGCTTTAGGCGATGTACATGCTGAAATGGGAAGAAGGGGTTTCCATTATGACCGTACAGCAGTGGCACACGCACTAGTAGATTTAGTCCGAGAAGGGATCTTGACTCGGGAGGGAAGACCAAGAAGGTATAGGTATGTACAAAAGCGTCCACCTCTAGACACTGGAAACTTCAAAGAGTTAACATAACACACGTATTACCAGACCAATGAATATTTTTGCCTATTCACAATGTTTCTTCTAAAGCATTTATGAATTCTTCTGCTTGTTTAATCCCTTTTTCCCAAAATTCTTCTGAAGTGATGTCAAAGCCAAGTTCTGCGCTTAATTCAATTGGTGCTTTACTGGATCCTACAGCTAAGATCCGCTTAAGCTTTGGAACGAATCCTTTACCCTGCTCCTTATAGAGCTTATACAACGCGTAAACGAATAATTGAGCGTAGACATATGGATAGTTGTAGAATCGGTAGTTTGCAATAAAGTAATGCGGAGATTTTGTCCACTCCCATTTCAGCACATCTAGCCAATCAATGGCATCACCACATATGCTGTCTCTTGCAGTCACCCAAAGCTTAGCAACAGTCTCACCATCCAAGAACTTGCCTTCTTCTATGGATGAGTACAATTGTTTCTCTAAGAAAAATCGTGCAGACACCTGAAATGCTGCCATACCAAACTCGTCAAGGATATGCGCAAGAATTGCTTGCTTCTCTTCCTTTGTCTCAGTCTTGGAGAGCAAGCTTTCAGCTAGCAGAAGTTCACCAAAAATACTACCTGTCTCCGCAATGCAGCTTCCGATCTCACAATTGCTGGGTTTCTGTTCCCTAGAATAATAATATGCATGGATTGCATGACCCAATTCGTGTGCTTGAGTAAAAAGATCACCCATTCTACCATTGAAACTCTGCAAAATATAAGCGCTTTTTCCTGCAAGCCATGAAGAGCAAAAAGCCCCTGATGCCTTTCCTTTCCTAATTTCAGCATCAATATGACGTTTCGCGAACATCTCTTCAATCCAATTTCCAATTTCTTTGTCGAAGCCCATATATGCAGTGACTATTTCTTTGCGAGCCTTGTTCCACGAATAAAGCTTTTCCGGAGCTTCTGGCAGAGGAGCAGCCAAGTCATAATTAGCCAATTTAGGTAGGTTCATGAGTTTGGCTTTCATTCTAAGATATTTCTGATACACACTGGCGTTTTTCTCAATGACCTTCATAAGACTGACAATAGCTTGTTTATTTACATCGTTAGCCAACAAGCTTTGCTCCATGGGATCTGAGTATTTTCGAAGCCGACACATTTGAATATGGTCTTCGCAAACTGCACGAACTGCACTAGCCCAAATGATTTCATCATTACCCAAGCCTTCATAGACAATTTGATAAGCATTTTTGCGGAGGTTCCGGTCAGGACTCTGATATAAACCAACCATTTTTCCATAAGGGAGCGTTTTTAACTCACCTTTTATCTTGATTTTAAACATCCTAGTTGAAAGCCAATCACTTTGGAGCATCTCCCAAGCATTAATGCCATTCTTATCTTTGAGGATGATTAATTGTTCTTCAATTTCAGAAAGCATATGAGGAACCTTTCGCAATACTCTTTCAAGATAATGTTTATACTCAGCTAGTGCTGGTTCATTCATCAAGGATGGTTTTTCCGATAGAAGTTTACCCAATTCAATATCTACAAAAGCCTTTGCTTGACCAACTTGCGTAAACGCTTTTCGTGCAGCTTCGTTCAGCTGTTTAGCCACATCATCAATGGAATTGGCATAATACCTGAGAAAACAATACATCACAGCTCCTTCGAATTTAAGGATAAACTTATCATTGGTTTCCAGCATTTTCAGTAGGCTTTCTACTTCGAGATCACTGATTTTACCTCGATAAGTTTCTCTGAATTTATTGGCTTCTTTTATCATAATCTGCAGTTGTTCTTGGATCTTAACAGGATTGGTGTTTTCGACTAGTTGTGATAAATCCCAAATCATCTCTTCTTTGGTCATAGTCACCATTCCAAACACGATTCAATTTATGATCGTATTATTAAGTATATGGGCTTGAAACTTGATACACGAAAATCCTATTGTTTGGTGTTAGCTGGGAGCAATTGCTGCAGCATCTTTTTAACTCTTTCTGAAGTGGTCTCAACTTCTTTAGTTAGACCTTCACCAAAATCTGTTCTTTTGACCTGCACGACTAGAAAGGCAATTTTCACGTCTAGTGTCTTCTCCAAATATTCACAAAAGATTCTTAGAGGGAGGTAATGGGTTGATATTGTGCTGGTCAGAGGATCTAATTCCTCAGGTGTTCTCAGAAATTGTATACCACTAGCTTCTGACTTGAAAAATCCAGCATCTAGAATTAATATGTGCGAAGGATCAAACCTAGTGATGAGTTCAATAAAGCTTTCTGGAGTTGTTTCACATTCAATCAGCATAACATGCTCCGGTAGTTTACCTTTCAAATCTCTGACAATTTTGAGCCCGACAAAATCATCCCGACGCAACTTATTTCCAATCCCAATAACTGCAATTTTCTTTGCATCGGTTAACCATTGTTTCAAAGATATTGAAACTTCGCTCAAAGAAATCACATTTGCAGCTTATTCAACTTCTTTTCAAGTCCTTTTAGTGTCCCGGAAATTCCAATTATTTGAATGGTGGCGGGATTACCACCAATACGATTGACAGCAGTAATCGCTTGTCTGACCATTCCTAATGCAATATTTGAACATCGAATGACCACAAATTCGTTAGCCACAAAGTTTCTAATCGTGGATATACTAGTTTTGCTATAGCCAACTTCACCGAAAAGTTGAAAAATCATGTTCTGAACTGCCTTTACTATATCTCGGGCGCTACAATTGTTATTACTGTGAGTTTTCAAAGCCAAATAGCGTCTTTTTACCCAACGCAATTTTTTTCCTTCCCTACTACTCGAACGCCTTCCATCACGTAGTGGTGGCTGAGTTTTTCTCTATTTCGCTTTACAATGCTCATAGGAGTCGTAGAAATCGCTTCTAATGCAGCATCATACGTCATATCAAATAGCTCAGCGAAATTTATAAGATCACAAGGTTCACGCATCCCAAAACTATCAGTGGCACCGCTACTGATGATGATGGGAATGTGATGCTTTCTACTGATGTATACATCTTTTCTCAGAAAAGAAAGAAGCCGGGCCCTAGCAAATCCTTCGCTTTGCAGAAGCGATTTCATATTAATTTCTAGAGCGGCGTATCCTTGAGAAGCCAATCTTGCCTCAGCGATGTCAAAAAAATGTCCTTTTGAATCTAGTGAAGGAAAAATTAATAGGTCGACACGGTGATCTTTGGCTGCTTGCCTTGCAACCACTTTCGAAGTACAGTTTACTGTGACCAATTCAAATGATCTTCGAACTCTCTTTAGACTTCTTAATAATTCATTTGAAGATCTTGGCCTTAAATCAACCCTCATGGATAGATCAATATTGTGATCTCTACAGATTTTCCATAGAAAATCTACTAAACCTCTTTTGACATCCATGGGCATCGATATGCCTATGAGGTGATATCCTAACTCAGATGCTCTAAATACTAATTCTTTGACCTTTTCTTTCCTAGCTAGATCGGGGCACAGGTAAAGGTCGGCAAATTGTGTCATTGCATTACCCCAAGTTCCTTGCAAATTTCAATAACATTTTTCCTTTTAAAATGAATCCGAATATGGATGGGATCGTATTTGCAGCGCCTTACAATTCCTTTAAAAGCTGCTTGCTTATCAAGGCGAAGAAATAGATTATTTCTTTCAACAAGTAGATTGGAGTCCCTGTAGATTGTCTCTCTGTCAGATTTCTGCAAGTCTGCAGATAGTCTCTTAATAAAAGCTTCAATAATCTTACCAGTTTTTATTCTTGCTTGATAAAGTTTAATCTGGTTTCCATAGTGACCTTTTAATATTTTTTTTCTGAATCCAATTTCATTGATATGAAAACCTGGGAAGAAATGACCAGCTGCGGACTCAACTTTCTCTGAGTTTTCGGTTGCGTGAACTGAGAAACGGATATCAATGTATTCTATAGGTTGTTTCAATATTCTCTGCATCCAGAGCTTTCCGTCTAATTAGCTCCTTTCCGTATCTTGGTAGAATGTCTGCTTAGTTGTTGTTTGACAAGCTTGACGTTCTTAGGGTGAATCGTGCGTCTCCTTGAATCAATCGGAATTCCAATTCGAAGGGCCTGTTTTGGGCTGAGACCAGCCTTTTTCAATTCTTCTCTACTGAAGCCTCTTCCCTTACGTTTGTCATTTCGCTTCTTGTGAACAATTGATCGGATCTGTAAACTCATCAATGCTTCCTCGTTGAGAACTTTCATAACTAGTTTAGAAGTTGATTGCAAAATTAATAAAAGTATGTTTTCAGCGAATATCCGCGCTTAACCTTTCGACGAAGCGACTGCAATAGCCTGACCGAATGAAATTCCCCCATCGCCAGCTGGAAGGGTTTTGGGGATATAAAATTCTAAAGCATTGTTTTTCGCATATCTTTCAATAGTCAGCGTAATCTGCTTATTGTATGCTACTCCCCCAGAGAAGCCTATGGTTTTTATGCCGAATTTCTGTGATGCATCGGCAGCTAGCTGAAATAAACCCCTTGCCACATATGACTGAGCTGAATATGCTAAATCTTGAGCACGAATTTCATCTTTTGCTTCAAAAACTGCTGATATCAAGCTTGTCGTGTTAAGAATTCCATTCTTAATTTTCGGTTCTAGCTTCAGTACATCGTACCCCTTTTCTCCAATTGATTCAAGTTTCATCGCAGGTTCTCCTTGGTAAGTTCTTTCATAACAAATACCCAAAATTGCTGAGAGTGCATCCAAGATTCGCCCACAGCTCGTTGTGGTGGGAGCTGATTCTTTGTTTTTAAGTTGTTTGATTATGATTTGCGCTTCTTTTTCTCCATGTGCAAGATATCTGCTCTTAGAAAGAAGCCAGCTTTCAATGTTCATGGAATTGCCTAGTATCCCTGCAACCATTCGTATTGGATATTGAGTTGCCAAGTCTCCGCCAAGTAAAGGTTGAGCTTCCATATTTCCTATGCGATGGCATTCCCCCTTTGAACAAAGGAAAACCTCACCTCCCCACGCATTCCCTTGTGCTCCATAACCATAACCATCACATACGATTCCAATGATATCATCTAAGTCGTGTTCTCCCATCAAGGAAAGCATATGAGCGTGATGATGTTGAATAGGGAAAATTGGACATCTAACTTCTTCTGCAATTTCTTTGGCAAACCTAGTAGTTGAAAACTTTGGGTGTAAGTCACATGCAACAGCGTCAAGCCTAGTGTTTGTAATATTCAGAAGATGCGAAACTGTTTCTTTCATGAAGGTGAGGGTTTCTAAATTTCTTACAGTGCCAATATATTGGGAGACAAAAGCTTTGTTATGGTGTAGAATACAAGCAGTTACGTTCTCTTCAGCTCCAACTCCTAGCACACATTTTTTGAGCTTCTTTTTTAGGATAATTGGTGCAGGGGCAAATCCCCTTGATCTCCGTATAAAACTTGGGCTTTCATCATGCAATCGAAGGACTGAATCGTCACAACGCTGTGAAATTGCTCTATTGTGAAACAGGAAATAATCAACGATGGATCCGAGAGATTCAATAGCCTTTACATGATCTGTGACGATTGGTTCACTTGGAGGATTCGCACTTGTCATAACAAAAGCAGGTTCTTTTGTCAAATCGAAAAGCATCATATGCAGTCCGGTGTAAGGCAGCATAACACCAATGTTGTGCAGACCTGGGGCGATATATTGGGATAACTGAAAATCCTCTGCTTTGTTAAGCAGTAGAATTGGTTTTTCAGGCGATCGCAGCAGTTCGGCTTCCTTAGGATTGAATTTTGCAAAGCTACGGATATTCTTTAGATCCCGCGCCATGATAGCAAAGGGTTTCTGAGCTCTGTGCTTTTCTTTTCTAAGTCGTAGGATTGAGTCATCCTGTGTGGTAGCTGTGGCAACGTGAAAACCTCCATACCCTTTGATTGCGAGGATATATCCTTCTTCCAGTAATCGTCCTGCTTCGCGTATCGGATCCTTATGCTTTATTGGCTGACCATTTTTTTCTGCCAAGTACGCTTTTGGTCCACAATTCGGACAAGCCACTGTTTGAGCATGAAATCGTCGGTTAGTAGGATCTGCATATTCGTTCCGGCAGAATTCGCACATTTCGAATTCTTGCATTGTGGTATTATGTCGATCGTAGGGTAACTGTTGGATTGTCGTATAGCGAGGTCCGCATCCTGTGCAAGTTATGAAAAAGTAATCATATCTGGCATTTTTTGGATTGCGCAATTCTTCCAGACACTTTTGACAGATGGCTATGTCTGGTGGAATAACTGAGCCCTCCAATTCCTTTGTTTCTGAGCTCTTATGAATCTTGAATTCCGTGAATCCCTTTTCTTTCTCGTGGTAATGTTTGATAACCTTCTGAATGTTAGCTATGGAAGGGGGGTTGTTTTCAAGATCATTGATGAATTTCTCAATTTTCTCCTTTTTTCCTTCTACTGTTATCTCGACTCCTGCATCACCACGATTTCTTACAAAACCTTTGAGATTGTAAAGAATTGCGAGACGATAGATGAACGGGCGAAATCCTACTCCTTGAACGATACCGGTTACTTTGATTTCGACCCGCACTTGCTGGTACTCCTCATGAATTGCAGGGTTGATAGGCAAAATACTTTACGCTTTTGAAATTACCAGTTAACCGAGATTGATGAATGGTACAAAAAGCTTATAATCGTTCAAAATTGACCTTGATCTTGCCATTAAGATCAATTAAAGCGCAATTTCCATGTTGGGCAGGACCTGGGTTAATTAAAACAGTCTCATTTATCTTATCAAGCCCTAATGCTTCGTGTATATGACCACATAACACTAATTTTGGCTTTGTTATTTCTATAAATTCTCTGACACTGAGGCTTCCCACATGTTCCTTTGAAAAAGTGATATCTACTTTAGTATCCTTTGGTGGAGAATGAGAAACTAAAATAGTGTCGCATTGAACTTTGCACGCATTATAGCTTCGCATTAAGATATCACGAATCTCCAGTTCAGAAAGTTCATAAGGCGTGGTAAAAGGGCTTGGTGAAGATCCTCCTAGTCCTAAAAAACTTGTGTTGTAGATTTGCAAACATTTTCCATGTATCGATTCGATCATTTCGAATGTTTCTGTTGCCAACTCAGGTGGATCACAATTGCCTGGAACAAAAAGAACTGGCACATTAAGCTTTAGTAGGAGAGCAAGCAATTCTCTGCCATTTTGTAATGAACCGAAATGAGTTATATCTCCACTAATAACAATAACATCTGCCTCACTCTGTATTGCCTTCGTTGCGGTTTTGCGAAAGGCTTCAGAATTGCCATGAAAGTCTGTAGTTGCCAAGATTTTCAAGCGATGCACCTATAATGCGTTATATCGAAAGGGATGCAAGTTTAAAATCTTTTAACTCAGAGCTAAGAATATCCAATCGAGACAATAGCGATGCGGGAAAAAATAACGTATGCAAAAGCGGGTGTTGATAGAGCAACCAGAGCAGAGGCAAAAATGGCTTTAGAAACACTCAAGCAGACTTTTAAATGCAGCTTCTATGGAGACATCCTGCAACTTCCATTCGGTACCATTTTCCCTTTAGGATCTGACAACTACTTGGATCTTTGCATAGAAGGGGTGGGTACTAAAGTTTTACTGGCTCAGCTGGCAAACAAGTTTGACACTATAGGAATTGATGGCATAGCAATGGCTGTAAATGACGTAATCAGGTCAGGCGCAAAGCCTCTGGCCATAGCGGACAATATTCATGCTCATAAATCTGACCCATGGTTAGTGAAAGAGTGGATGAAGGGCATTGCTAGAGGTGCTCTTGAAAGCCAATGTATCGTATCTGGTGGCGAGATTGGTGATGTTGCTGAAATCATAAAAGGAGTGAAGGAAGACAAGGCTTTTGATTTGATTGTTGCTTGTATAGGCGAGGTTGCCAAAAAACGCATAATTTTCGGCAATGACATACATCCAAAGGATGTTGTGATAGGCTTACGAAGCTCAGGGCTGCATAGCAACGGGATTACGTTAGCAAAGAGAATATTATTTAAAGAATGGGGAGGGGCATTTGAAGCTCATGATATTCCGAATGGCTTTGATAAAGAGCTTATTTTAGAAGCTCTAGAACCAACAAAGATCTATGTGAAATCACTTCTTCGAGTTATGGCGCAGTACAAGATTAAAGGTGCAGTGCATATTACCGGAGATGCTTACCTAAAATTCTCTAGATTAATGGAGTTTTCAAAGAAAATAGGATTCCTGCTGGATAATTTCAACCCGCAACCTATTTTTGGACTTGTGAAGCTGGCAGCAGAACGATTAGGAGGGATCGATGATGAAGAGATGTTTAAGACATTTAACATGGGATGGGGGTTCGCCATTATAGTTGACAAGAAAGAGAGAGATGCCATTTTAGATATTCTAGATAAAGAGCAGGTTGGGGCTGAGCCCATTGGTGAAGTAACATCCTCAAGGCGAATAGTGATTACCCATGAGGAGAAGAGCCTAGTACTCATGTGAAGATTTTTATATTTTTATTTAAATTTCATCTGCAAAAAATTTAAATTTTTAACTTTTTAATTATAACGCATGCTTTACCAAGCACTTGTGAAGATTCATCTTAAACCAGGACATTCAGATCCAGAAGGCGAAATGACGGCTAGAGCACTCAAAGAGTTGCTATACCCCGTAAAAAGTGTTAGAGTAAATAAGAATTACATAATTCTGCTCGAATCAAAATCTAAGAGCATGGCCGAAGCAAGGGTCGAAGATATGTGCAAAAGGTTGCTTGCAAACCCTACAAAAGATGAGTATGCCATTCAGGTTGAAAAAGCTAGATGATGCCGTTGAATTCTGCCCAACCAATTCAAGAGGTTGAAATTATAAGTGCAAATGATATAGAACTACAAAAAATTAGCAAAGGACTTAGCCTCGGCCTAAATCAGAAAGAGATGGAAGCGGTTAAGAGGTACTTCTCCCAAAGACGTAGAAATCCTACGGTTGTTGAACTTCAGACAATTGGACAAACATGGTCAGAACATTGCTTCCACAAAACCTTCAAAGGAAGCGTAATAACTAAGAAAGGAAAAATCCAGAATCTCTTCAAGACTTACATAGCCAAAGCGACAGACGAGCTCAACCTGCCCTGGTGCATTTCAGTCTTCGAAGATAACGCTGGAATTATTTCATTCCATGAAAAATTCGGAATTGCTGCAAAAGTGGAAACTCACAATCATCCCTCTGCAATAGAACCCTTTGGTGGTGCAGCAACGGGAGTCGGCGGGGTTATCCGAGATATTTTGGGTGTATGGGCTGATCCCATTGCTTGTACCGATGTCTTAGGATTTGGTCCACTAAATTATGATCATAATAAGCTCCCCAGAGGAATAAAACATCCAAAGTACCTATTTAGAGGCATAGTAGATGGCATTGGCTGCTATGGCAATAATATGGGAATTCCTACTGTAAATGGAGCCATTTATTTTGACGACAGCTATGTGGGTAATGTGACAGTCTACTGCGGTTGTGTAGGATTAATTCCTATGGACAAATTTGCCAGAAATGCTAGACCTGGAGACACGATTCTCCTAGCGGGAGGCAAAACTGGTCGAGATGGAATTCATGGTGTAACATTTGCTTCTGCTGAACTGACAGAAAAGTCAGAACAAATCGCTCGACCTGCGGTTCAAATTGCCAATCCGATTGAAGAAGAGAAACTTAGACGAGGGATTCTCAAAATTCGTGATAATGAACTTGCCTCAGGCATAACTGATTTGGGTGGGGGTGGTTTATCGAGTGCAGTTGGAGAAATGGCCTACAGATTCAAATGTGGTGCTCACATTCAGCTTCACAGAATTCCTTTGAAACACGATGATTTAGCTCCATGGGAGATCTACATTTCTGAATCTCAAGAGAGAATGTTGCTATTAGTCCCCAATAGTAGTCTTGCAGATGTTCTGAAGATCTTTGGAGAAGAAGAAGTTGAAGCTACTCCGATTGGTAAACTTACTGATGATAAGATTCTGAGGATAAATTATGCAGACTTCGAAGCAGCACATTTAGATATTGACTTTCTTTTTTCTCCCCCAAGGACAGAAAGAGTTGCAAGATGGAATCAACCGAAAAGTGTTGAGCCCATCTTTCCAGAACCTAGCGATCTAAATCCTTATGTCCTGAAGCTATTGTCTTCTCCAAATATTGCTTCCAAGGAAAAAGTAGTGCGCACCTATGATCACGAGGTAAAGGGAAGCACCGTTATCAAACCCTTGCATGGAGATTTTGGTGGACCAAACGATGCCGCAATAATCAAACCACTCCAGGATCAATGGAAAGGAGTTGTCATCTCATGTGGCTTCAATCCAAGTTATGGCAGAGTCGATCCTTATTGGATGGCGGCATCCGCAATAGATGAAGCTATTAGAAATAATTCGGCAGTTGGAGGACGTCGAATTGCCTTGCTAGATAACTTTGTTTGGGGTAGCCCTGAAAAGCCTGATAGAATGGGGAGTCTCTTAAGGGCTTGTGAAGCTTGCTACAAATTTGCAAAAGAATTTGAAACTCCTTTTATATCTGGAAAGGATAGTCTTTACAACGAATCTCCATTAGGTCCAGTAACTCCCTCGCTATTGATAACAGCTATTGGTATCATTCCAGATATCAGAAAAAGTGTATCTATTGACTTGAAGATGTTTGATAATCTCATTTATGTTGTGGGACAATCCTTTGCGGAGCTTGGAGGATCCGAATATGCTAGGTTGAAAAAACATGAAGACGGTTTCGTTCCAAAGGTGAGAGTTCCACAGGCAAAATATGCAATGGAAGGGATAGTCAATGCAATAGACAATGACCTTGTAAGAGCTTGCCATGACCTTTCAGAGGGTGGACTAGCAATTGCTGCAGCTGAAATGGCTATCAGCAGTAACCTTGGACTCGAGTTGAGATTAAATAATATTGCATGTGCTGAAAGTGTTCGAAGAAAGGATTATCTGCTATTTTCAGAATCAAATAGCAGGTTCCTAGTTGAAGTGCCAATGGGAAAAGCTCCTGAATTCTCAAGAATAATGAAAAAAGTCCCCCATAGCATTATAGGCAAGGTGACAAAGGATCCTCACTTTTGCATCTACGGTTTGAGGAATGAAATAGTGATAGATTTAAAAGTGGATGAGTTAAGGAGAGCATGGAAAAGCGGATTGGAGCAGCAATATGAAACTTGAAGAAACTAGAGTTTGCATTCTTCGGGTAGGCGGAACAAATTGTGATATTGAGACTAGAGAGGCATTTCAGAAGTCTGGAGCAAAGGCTGAAATAGTCCATTTCAATCAACTCGTTAAGCAGCAATCTTTGCTCGATTTCAATGTTCTAGTTATTCCAGGAGGCTTTTCCTATGGTGACTATGTGCGTGCGGGGGCTATTTGGGCAAAGATGCTAATAGCAAAGTTAGGAAACGATATTAAACGATTTGTGGAGGAAGAAAGACCTATTCTAGGCATCTGCAATGGTTTTCAAGTACTAGTTGAGGCTGGACTACTGCCTTTGTTCGACGGAATTAGTCCCTTTCCAGAGGCTGCCTTGGGAACTAATATTCCTACTGGATACAATTGCAGATGGGTCTATCTTAAGCACATAAATCATGGAAGCTGTATCTTTACTCATAAAATCCCCCAGAACCTCGTTGTCAGGATTCCTGTTGCTCATTCGGAGGGACGTTTCATGTTCGGAAATGGAAAAGAAGAGAAATGCTTGGAGAAATTACTGGAAAATGATCAACTAGTCTTTAGGTATTGCAATCCTTCTGGCAAATTCGCCAGTGGAGAATATCCTACAAATCCCAATGGAGCTTTTTTCGATATTGCAGGAATTTGTGACCCTTCCGGCAAAATTCTAGGATTGATGCCTCACCCAGAGCGATCGTTTTTTAATTGGCAACGACCGGATTGGACAGGCGAAGGCTCGTTGTGTGTTCATAGCGATGGAAAATTAATATTTGATTCAGTTGTGGAATATTTGGGACGAAGAACTTAGCCTCAGCTAATAATTGATCTCTGGAAGTTGAGGTAAGCCTCTTCTTGCTCCTATTTTTGTTATACATTTCGAAGCCACAAAGTTACCGATCCTTCCACTTTCTTCCAGATTTTTATTATTCAGTAATCCATACAGAAACCCCGCATTCCATGCATCGCCCGCACCTGTTGTATCAACAGCTTTAACCTTAAAGGACTTGATGAAATGGCTTTCATTTCTGTTCATTACGAAGCATCCCTTTTTTCCCAATTTGATTCCTACAATCTCAGCTCCTTTTTCTATTAGCATTTTAGCTCCCTCTTTGTAGTTCTTACCTGTGAGTAATTTCAGTTCAACTTCGTTCGGAAGGAAAATATTGGATCTTTCTAAAATGGATCGCATAGCAAATTGGCCCCTTTTTGAGTATAATAAGCCTGGGTCAAAACTTACCTTGATATGTTCTGGAAGTTGACCAATGATTTTTTTTTGTGTTTTAAACGCAGCTTCACCCACAAATGAAGTCATATGTATGAGACGGGCTTGCTTAAGATAATCTTGTCTGATTTCTCCCAGACTAATAGTATCATTGACCCCGGGTGCGACATACAATGCTCTTTCGCCTTCTTCATCAACGAATCCCATTACCACGCCACTTTTCCCACTTTTTGCAACTATTACTCCATTAATATCAACCTGTTCTTTCCTTAAGTTGTCAACTAAGAGCTGCCCTTCTCTATCTCCTCCTACCTTGCCAACGAATCCTACATTGTGTTCGAGGCGTGCCAAACCAACAATGGTATTTGCTGCTGAACCACCACATGACTCTTTGAATTTAAGAATGGAGCTTTCTTCATCTTTCCTGGCAATTCTATCTACCTGAAAGAGCTTGTCTACGTTCAGGGCGCCGAAGCCAACAACATCGAATGTAGTCAACATAGTTTTACCTTCATTCTAGCGACATCTCTTTCCCCTCTTTGTTAAGAGAAAGTTCTTTTAACCAGATCTGAAACTCACCTAATTTGCCACCATAATTTCCAGCAGATATCCTTTCAACACTGTCTATATCACGTATTGCTTCGATTCCTGCGCTCATAGCTGCTTTTACCGCCTCCAAAGAAACACCATTTATCACAATTTCTGGAATAAAATTAATTCCCTCAGGAACTTTTGATTCATATTTTAGTTTTTTCTTTAGTGATGGACAATATATGTGATTAGTCGTAGGTCCTATCAATGGAAATTTCGACTCAGGCTTCGAGCCAGCGGAGCATATCTCAAATGGAGTGATAACTCCTTCGACCTTATGTATAGCGGCAAGTGCTTTTCTTCCAGCAGAAAGAACTGCTTTCTTCGTTTTGCACATATACCAAAAATTTGCACCCATAATACCAGTTGCAAATCCTAGATACCTTTCTATACGGAAATTTGATACCATTAATGGGATGATTATAACATGTCGACCAAAGTTTTTCTCTTCCCACTCAAAACCATCGCCACAATGACCTACTCTTTCCATCATGTCTAAACACCCTTCAGGATTTGGCAAATAATTAAAAAGAGCTGTAAAGGGCTTCACCAGAATATCTTGTCTGATCCTATAGGATAATTCGGCTTCGAAATTCTTTACCGAAACTGGCAAGGGTTTCCTTTTGTTAATACCGCCCCAAAATTGTAGGATTACGCCTTTCCGACCATCTGGAGTTTGGTCTTGAATTACCCATTTTTCAATTCCACCTTCAACTCTTCCAATTACAATAGATGGTGTTGCCGTAGCATCTTCAGCAGCGTTACGCAGAATCTGTTCATCGTCTGCTGTAACAAGCATTCTACAGTAGAGCCCCTTAAAAGCTTCTGCATAAGTGTTCTCTATCTCAGCTTTCATGAGCGATCCTCCAGGTGAACGAAATATGCCCAAATTGGACGTATTTAACCCAAACTGCCAATCTTTTCTCCTCTCACACCTTTTCTGAAAGCGTTACTTTCAAGAACAAGATCATGAATGTTATTAATGTTGACATTAATCGCTTTAGGTAAGGCCTTGGGAAAAGCCCTGTGAATTTTTTCAGAAAGCAGGGAATTCACACCATAATGTTTGAAATTTCCATAGCTCCAACTGTTAATTAAATCATGAACTCTCTTTCCTCCATGCCTTCTAAAGACATCAGCGAGGGCTGCAATTATAATGCTATTAACGGAAAGAACAGCAGATTCCGCTTCACGAACAGCATACTCATTACCATTAAAGGAAATTGTAATACCTCCGCTGTTTCTAATTAACCTAAAACATTCAGCATCTGTGATGCTGTCTCCAACATAGAAAACCTTACTTAAATCGCTTCCAATATTTCTGACGATATTTCTTGCCGCGTCAGCCTTTTCTTTGCCACCAATCGGGTTAATTTCTCTTAACATTCTGCCTAAATCCAGTTGAGAAATTTCGTCCCAGAAAATCTCATCTAGCCTCTCAATAGTATGTTGATCCTTTATAGAAAAGTCGCTTATTGATTCAGCATTTTTGGGGATTTCGATGAGAGGCATTTCTGATATTTCTTGTGCGGAGCGAATTACCACTCTTTTTTCTTCATTATTCACCGAAAAGGCATCAATATTCAGAGCTGTGCAGTACGTATTTTCATATGGAAAGTCCAGTTGATTGCATACGACTTTAATGTACTGCTCAAAGCTTGTGCTTACAATAAAACTTGGCATTGTTTTCTTAAGGAATCGCATTGTTTCACGAGCACCTGGCATTAATAAAATGCTCTTTCTTGCGAATTTTATCATTTTACAATTTGTAACCTCGTAAGCCTTAAGGAATGGAACAATTAGCTTTAAAGTATCACCTGCTTTGTAGTCAGCGCGTTTGATTATGTCTGCCAAAACGTCATCGTACTTGCTGATTTGTGCAAAGATTTTTTCTCCTTTTGGAAGAAAAAAAGATGTAAGTTCAAATGCGTTGTCGTTTTTAGATAACGGACCTTCACAATCTGTAAGGAAGATCCTCTTGTTATCCTGGAATCTGCTGCTTTTGTTGATCAAGTTTCTTCATATGCTCCAAACTTTGCTGTATGCTTTTCCTAGAGGCTATGTCTGTTCTATTCCAGAGAGCGCCACCGCGAATGCAGCTTATGCCCTTTAGAGACAACTTTCGCGCTTCTTCTATCGTGTCAGCAATCCCAACGGTGGCAATGGATCTTGAAGTGAGTGGGTATATTTTTCCCTCTTTAAGCTCCAACGAAGCAGGGTAGATTCTGAGATTGTATGTTTCATTTATAGTTTCTATTTCTATGGGTTTTCCAATATTGTCCACTTCCACTTCCGAAGGAAACTTATTTTCATATCCTCCATAAGAAGGAGGGACTTTGTAAGTGACAACTGAGGCCTTTTTTTCGATTTCAATTTTAGTTAAATTGCCTTCTACCATTTTGAAACAAACATCTGTAAAGTCATCTTTCAAAAGCGGTAATACATTTATTATCTCAGGATCACCTGGTCTGCTATTGTTTTCTAAAATCTTCGGTCCTTTTGAGCTATGAATGAAGGCAACATAGAAGGGCATCCCTCTTAATTCATTGTCAGCTCCTTGTTTTTTCATAAAATTAAATACCTTATTTACAATTTCAACTTCTTTTTCTCTGTCTTCTGTTTTCATGAAAGGCAGCAGATCTCCCTGACCTTTATAAGCACCCATTCCACCTGTATTTGGCCCAGTGTCTCCATCAAATGCTCTTTTGTAATCTCGAGTTTCTGGTAGGGCAACAAGGTTTTTTCCATCACAAAAAGATTGAAAGCTGGTTTCCTCACCCTCAATCTTTTCTTCAACAATCACCTGTCCATGCATATAGTTCGCCAAGAAATGGTTGAATAGAGATTGGCGATCTGTAAAATGGTCTCCCCAAACACCCACTCCTTTTCCAGCTGCCGGGATATCTGGCTTGACTACGGCTTGGTTATCTAAGACATCCAACCAATTGTAGAGGTCTCTTTTGACCTCATTCAGGCTTCTATAATCTACAGGATTGAAAACTTTGAATCTAGGATTAACACTAGGGACGACTTTCTCGAAGAGCTGTCTTTGCATAACTTTGCTTGATTCAATCGCGAAACGCTTAGTCGGACAAATCATTCTTATGTCTGTTTCCTTTTCTATGACGTCTCGAAGACCATTTATAATTGGCTTTTCTGGACCAACGATACCAAAGTCAATTTTCTTCTGTCTCCTAGCTGCAAATTTACATATGGTTTTAATATCTAAATTTGGAATTATCGCATGCTCTGTTGCCTTCTTGATATTGAAAGGATTTCCTTGTTTATCAACAACGAATATTTTCGTTAGATAGTTTTGGCTTCGTGAAAAAGCATCGATCATAGCTGTTGCTCGGGCCCCATAAGAAATGACTAAGAGGCCTACCTTTTCCAATTGGACCACCATAATCTTGAGTTTTATGGTAAGCTCTTAATATCCAGCTCATAGATCCTGCCAGTCTCTTCATGTCCATTCTCAAATTTCCTGCGCATCCAATTCGCCAATCTTTGAGCTAGAGGCGTTGGATATTCGCCCGTAACGCAACCAAAGCAAAGATCGCTTTTATCCATCCCAGTAGCTTTAACGAAGCCCTCGATGGATTGGTAATTTACCGATTCTGCGCCAACGACATCTGCGATTTCACTAGATTCTCGGGTTGATCCTATCAACTCACCATAGGTAGCCATGTCAATGCCATAAAAGCAAGGACCGACGATTCTGGGAAAAGTGATAAATAAATGGATTTTTTTTGCACCTAATCGGCGCATTTTATTAATAATGACCTTTGTAGTATCTCCTCTTACAATACTATCGTCAATAACGATGAGGTTTTTTCCAGCCAATTTGTGATCTACAATGTTAATTTTTCGGTCTATTGTGGAAAAGCGCTCTTGCGATAAGAGGATGAAAGCTCTTTCAGTTACGTAGCGGTGCCTTCTTGTCCCTCTCTCCCATCTTAACCCGCTTTCTTCATGCAAACCAAAAGCAGCATCATCACTAGTTTCAGGTAGGGATAGTATGAGATCAGCTCTTTCCACAACATCTGGATATTCTCTTCCCAATGTACGTCCAAATTCCTCGCGGATCTCATATACATATTTTCCATTGAGTTTGGAATCTGGACGAGCGAAATAGGCAAATTCAAAGGCACACAAAGCTTTCTTGCTCTGAGCGACAAGTCGCCTACGCTCAAAGCCTTCTTTGCTTGCGGTTACAAATTCCCCAGGTTCTACCTCAAAACTATGATTTAAACCATTTATGTCTAGACCTACAGTCTCAGATGAGAACGCACAAATTTTTCTATCAGGGCTACAACCACTGCATAAGGGTCTAAGGCCATAAGGGTCCTTAAACGCAAATAGGGTGCCGTTTTGGGTTATTCCACTAACTGAAAAAGCTCCTTCAATATTTTTCATACAAGATGCGACTGCTGATTCTAGGTCACTCTTTTTTGATAATTCGTTTACAAGTTTCTGGCTGATTATTTCTGCATCACATTCGTAGGAAAAATCCCTAGAGGATTTGGAGAATTCCTCATTCAATTCGGCAGTATTAACGATGTTTCCATTAAATGAAATCGCCAATCTGCTGTTGCTAGTTTCCATTGAAATGGGCTGAGTGCCTTTGACTAAGGCTTCTCTATTCATGTGCCCAGAGGTGGTATATCGTACATTGCCAATACCAACATGCCCTGGTAGGGACCTTATCCATTCTTGAATATCTCTCTTCTTGATTTTTGGAATTAGGTCTAAATTTCGATAAGCGTTAAATTTGTCACTATAGGTTAAAAAGCCATGAGATTGATGACCTCTGTGATTCTGTGCACGCATTCCCCAATAAATATAGGGAAAAATAGGATTTTTGTCAAAATCGACAGCACCAAACACGCCACACTCGGTTTCTACAGAGTCATCCATAATGCATGCATTCATCAGTTGCTAAGACAAGTATTTATCAATTTTGCACATCTTTGCGATGAAGAATTGACAGTAAATTGTAGAATGAAAGGACCTATATGTTTCTAGAAACCGTCTTTAATAAATCAGATCGCGTTATTATTCCTATGACATTTCCCTTCTTAGTAACTAAAATTCCAGGGTGATCTTCCAATAATGGTCGAATTAAGTTAACCCTCATCTCGGCTGAGACATTAGGCAAGGGAAGATCCATAATCTTTTCAACTTTTTCACTTGCTATATCAATATGCAAATTTCTGATTATTGCCTCTTCTGTGATAGTACCGATTATCTTGTCGTTATGTGAAACCGGAAATTGAGAAATTGCCTTTTCTATCATTAGATTGCTAATTTTTGAGATACTATCGTCCGCACTAGCAAAAATCACATTCGGCGTCATAATGTCCTTGCATCCTACTCCTTCGCCTTCAGTTAGCACTTGTAGAATTTTGTTAACTGTAGAAAGTCTTGGATCGACTTTTCCGTTCTCAATTTTTGCGATATGTGCTTGAGAAACGCTGACAAGCTCCGCTAGCTTCTGCTGAGTGAGTCCTGCATCAGTTCTAAGCTTCTTTAGCTGTGAGCCTGTTAAGATCACTTTTATAACCCACAGTTATTTTTCATGCGTGACAGATATCACAAATTATATATTCCTGCTTGTTTTATAAGCCTTGCCAAGGTGAACTTTGGATGAGGAATATCTTAGTAGATCATTCAAATCGAACGCCAGTAGATCAGCAGAAGGTAGAAATTGTTGAAAGAAAGGGATTAGGACACCCTGATTCAATATGCGATGCTATAATGGATAACGTATCTGTAAGACTCTGCAAAGAATACTTGGAAAAAATTGGCTCGATCCTTCATCACAATACAGATAAATCATTGCTAGTTGCAGGCGACGTAAATCCTAACTTTGGCGGTGGGAAAGTAAAAGAGCCAATGCTCCTCATATTTGGCGATAGGGCAACAAGCGAAGCCAACAGCATTAAAATTCCAGTTGAAGAGTTGGCTCTTACAGCCGCGAAAGAGTGGATCCAGAACAACCTTCGGTTCGTGAATCCTGAAAACCACGTCAGATATCAAGTTGAGCTAAAACCTGGATCTCCCGAACTCGTTGACATTTTCAACCGAAAGGGAAAGGTGCTTGGTGCTAATGATACTTCCGCGGCAGTTGGTTATGCACCTATGACCAAGCTTGAAAGAATCGTGTTAAAAACGGAACGATATATGAATTCACCGCTATACAAACGCAAATTTCCTGAGTCTGGGGAAGATATTAAGGTGATGGGTCTGAGGAAGAATGATGAGCTGAACTTAACGATTTCCATGGCAATGGTCGACAGATATGTGAAAGATGAAAATGACTATTTCAGAAAGAAAAGCGAAATACTCGATGAGATTGAGAAGTTTGTGAACGACAATTCAGCATTCAAAAAATGCAGCATTAGCCTAAACACATTAGATGTCAAAGGAAGAGGTGTTGGAGGCGTCTACCTGACGGTTTTGGGCACGAGTGCGGAGAGTGCTGACTCCGGTGAGGTAGGAAGAGGAAACCGTGTCAACGGAGTAATCCCTCTGAACCGACCAACCTGTTCTGAAGCAGCTGCCGGAAAGAACCCGGTCAGTCATGTTGGGAAGATATACAATCTGTTGACCCATCGCATCGCAAAAAGCATTTATGAACAGGTTCCAGGGATGGAGGAAGTGTATATCTGGTTGTTAAGCCAGATCGGTAAGCCTATTGATCAACCTGCAATCGCTGCTGCCCAAATCGTCTTGCAATCTGGCAACTCTTTGGATACTCTGCAGAAACATATCAAAGAAGTAATAGATGAAGAATTAGAGAATATCGACAAGTTCACCATAGATCTTGCTCACGGAAGGATACCTATTTGTTAGCCTGCTTGTAGTCTCGGAGAACTCTTGCATGAAAAAACTTGTCAAGTTTCTAACATTTAGGTAGGGGTAACCTCAGCTAAAATTAAATTTTAATCCATACTTTTGTAGCCGTGGATACAAAAGCATCCCCCGAACCCACAAAAATAGTGGTATGCATGTTTCCGATCGCATTTCGAAATCAATATAAATTGTGCTTCGAAACATCAATAAGTAAAAGCATGCAAATCGAAGGAACGGAATCAAAAAATTGAAGACTAATAAAGCTAGTTATGGTGAAAAAGCAGTTTCATGTTTCAAAAAGGGATTCAACTGCGCACAATGCGTTTTAGTAACAATGCAAGAATTCTGGAAAATAGAACATCCATTGGAGCCAAAGGCTGCTTCTGCCTTCGGAGGAGGGATTGGAATGCGTGGTTCTCTATGTGGAGCACTAACGGGAGGTATCATCGCAATAGGTCTAAAATTCGGATCCAACGAGCCGAAATCCATAGAAAGAGAAGAAGCTTACATGCTTGCATCAAAATTCTATACCCGTTTTGAGAAGGAAAGTGGGAGTCTATTTTGTCGGGATCTAATTGGTATTAACTTGACAAACCCAAAAGAGCTAGAAACTGCGCGAAAGTCGAATATTTTCCAGAGTAAATGCACTTATTTTATAGAGAAAGCGATAGAGATTCTCACTAATCTAAAATAATGCGTGTCTACGTGACCCATTTTCGATTGCTGAGAGGTCTGCGGTGATGCCAACTTCTATATGTTGCTTGAAAGTTAATTCTGCAAAAGAATATTTGATGTAGCAATATCGCAAAATCAGATGTATCATAAATTGAAGGATATGCACGCAGAATCAGAAATTGATATATAATCACCTACACTCACCTTGGAGACAACAAACCTTCATATATCCCTGGAGTATGAAATTTTGCTGGAAATTAAAGAGTGGCAAGAATATATAACCTCATGGGCTGAGGCCAAAGGATTCGTTTGGATCCCAGAAAATATTGATACAATTTTACTTAGATTACATAGTGAAGTATCAGAAGCCTCAGAATGTGTTAGGGACAATCAATTCGAGAGCCTTGGTGAAGAATTCGCGGATTTATTCATACGGTTAGCAAATGCTTGCGAAGTTATGGGCATCGATCTAGAGAAAGAAGTGGCGATAAAAATGATAAAAAATGAGGGAAGAGCTCACTTGCATGGTCGGTCGAGAAAATAAAATGAAATCCGAAACAGGCACACAAGACAAATACTGACAGACACTAAAAATCATGAAATTTTTTTCTTTAGGATGCTGCTTCTAACTCTATGGCTCTTGTTTGTATGAATTCAGTGACTTTCTTTTGGCTATATTCTTTGGCTTCTTGCTGCTTTTTCAGACATTTTTTAATCGTTTGCAGAATACTTTCCATCTTGAAAGGTTTCACAATAAATGAATCCGCACCTTGATTCACAGCCCCGATTGCGTTCTGTAATGAAGGGTAGCCTGTGATAATGATTTTAACCATTTTTGGCGTTGTGTCTTTTATCCTTGTTAAAAGCCTAATTCCTTCCATGTCGGGGAGCTTTACATCAACTAATGACATGTTATAGAAATTCTTCCTTGATTTTTCAATAGCCTCTTTTCCATTCTTGGCTGTATCAACCTTGTATCCTTCTTTTTCTAGAACCGCCACCAGTATTTTTCTGATGTCTTCATCATCATCAATAACAAGAATTCTAATAGGCGGACCCATATTCCTGTCACCTTTAATATTCATACTCTGAAAACTCTGCCAGGATTGTATAAAGCGGTTATGAACAGCTAATTTTGATTCTAACTTCCAATTATTTGTATGCGTACCCTCTTGTTTTGTCCTGTGAGCAATCCTTTTGCATTATAGAATCGCAAATGGTCAAATAGGCATCATGCGGATTAACGATGTTTTCAACCAGTCTCTCGAATGGACATTTGTCAGTTTTCTTCAGGTTGAGAATAGTTGGCACAAGATGCTCAAATTCGACAGGGATATTATGCAGATCTAATATTTCCAACCCACTCTCACTCAACACATGCGCGTAGACTCCTTCTATATGCGAATAGGCGCAAAGAAGAGCAGCAGCTTTTCCCACAATTACATCTGCTGCTGAGCTTCCTGAAAGTCTTCCATTCAACTCTTTAATCGCTTGTAAAAAACCTGCAAGCCCGCTTGTACTTGTCTCGAAAATAGACTTTAAGCTTTTAACGATTACTAAACTAAGCTTCTTTTCGTTTAGCTTTTGTTTTGCAGCTTCTAGATCATTCACGATAATCGTCTTATGAGAATCAGACTTCACCTTAAGCTTTTCCTTTACTAGTAATAATGAGAGTTTTGCAGTGCGATATCAGTCTATAATACACATGTAGAATCAGACTTGAATTAAGATCTCGGCAAAACGAATTGGTATCTGAAGCCCTATGAGCGGGAGCGGGATTTTTTCGAAATAAGTCGAAGTTTATATTAGCCATTCCCAAACTCGTGAAAAGGCTTTTTCAAAGGAGGCCAAAAGAAAAAAAATCCACTGTGGATTTATAAATTCTATGATAGGAATAATTCATCTCTCAAAATTCAAGTTCACATCCAGGCTCCAGATGTCGAATTATCTTCGATTCTTGTTTATTTTAGCCTTTTATGTTCAAACTAAACTCTCCATGGCGAATAATCAAAAAAAAATGCATGTCTCCAAAGTTTCTCTGATGAACGTTCCTTTGAATTTCAGATCGAAGGAAATCCGTTGAATAAGATTGAAGTCCTCTCGTTTAAGATTCATTCGCCAATAATTGAGACGATCAAGCTTCTGTGTCTTGCATGTACATCCGTTTCAATGAAAAGAAGGGACTGCCAAGTTCCAAACACGAGCTTATAGTTTCTTATTGGTAGAGTCTTTTCCGGGGAGAGAAACATGGAACGAAGATGTGAATGGGCATTTGACGGATGTCTATATGATGCTTGCTTTGGTATTAGTTTCTCTAAAATCTTTTCAATGTCTTCTAGGAGATTTCGATCCGCCTCTGTAAGTACTAATACTCCAGTTGCATGTGGCGCAAATATGTGGGCTATCCCATCTCGGACTTGAGATTTTGTAACTATCTCTTCTAATTTCTTCGTAATATTCACAAATTCTATTTCCCCTTTTGTGGAGAACTCAATATTTTGATTAAAAATCTTCAATTTGCCACCTCAATGAGGAAAATGGAATGACTTAATAAATTTCTTACTGGTATCCATGTTCTGACAAGCACTTATAGAGAGAGGCTCATGCTTTCCAAAACGGAAAGGACTAAACCCAATAGCCGATAAACTCTGGAAATCTTAAGACACACAAGATAGGTCGATTGTTAGGCTCTATTTTTCATGGTTGTAGCGTATGTAGAGGCTTATTGCTGAACTGCGCTGGAAAATATTCTGGCGATGTGGTGCATTCAAAGAGATCACAATTCCAAATATGACCAGGGCAACGGGTCCCAATGAAAATGTTGAAACCTTGTTTAGGGTCGCTTATTTGGCGAACAAGGATCTATCTATGCATGCATAGATGACTGCGCAAATATCCTTAGAGCCATCAATGCTGGATGAACAAAGAGACATTGATATGGCAGAAATCTTGATGGATCATATTTTGTTGACTAGGGCGGAAATGCCTTTGTATCCTCTTGCTGAAGATGTATCAGATAGCTGGTGGCATTGTCAATATTAAGATCAGAATTTTCTGAGAGAAAGAGTTGAGTCCCTCCTTTTACCATAGAATATGTGTATCTGCGCAGTAAGGGTAGGCAAAACACCCTATCTTTGGCGATTCTAAATGATCATTTTGGAAATCTTGGTGATATTGGTGGTCATTGTATTTTTCTCAAATATATCATCACTCAACAGCCTTCTGATGTTGGATTAGAAAAGACGCTGGGCATTAAGTGGCTTATCTACTATCTGTTATGCTCTCACTTGCGTCTTTTTCTACCTACATTGCACATTTTGGTTTTCAAGCATTCTCGGCAACTTAGTATACCTATGTACCTTCATATATTTTCATCCATTGCTTCTTCGATATATTGACCCGATATAAGATGCCTGTCACTGCCAAGAAAACGCTAGGTAGGTCACTGCAACATTTTTCTGATCTTGTCACCTGATGGATGCAAGTCTTATCGCGCCATTTTTGCACTATTCACCCTACCCAAACTATTAAAAAACTGTGATTTTTTCCATGCCTTTTGGAATGGATACAATAGCATCACCACTTTGCACATTTTTGCCAATTCTACTTGAGTTTGTTACATTTTCGGCATATTGACGCAAAGTGGCTCAAACCAGGCTTGCAAGGGTAAAAACCGTGGATTTTGGTAACTATATTTCAAGAGGCCACGAAAAACTGGAGAAAAGCATAAATATTATCCGTATTACATAACAAAACATATTGGAGGATAACAAGTATGCAAGAGGAATTAACAAGCATAAAAATAAAAAAAGAGACGAGAGACGTCCTTAAGAGCGTAGGCAAAAAGGGCGAGACTTATGACGATATAATCAATAGACTACTTGATCGTGTTCTTAGACGAAAGAAAGGCAAACCAGATGCAAGCGAGTGATCAAGATATAAAAAAAGAATGTTAGAATGTTCACGGAAGAGCTGTTGTTTTAAACTGCCGTCGCTGTAAGCCCAAGGCGATCTCTACAAACTCAGGAAGCACCGAATAAGAGAATTCCTTTGAAGGTTCGCCAAATCTGAGTCCATGACAAGCGGAATCAACATACACAAAAAGCCTCCGATTTCTATAAAAATAAGTCGCCTTATATTGATTGCCAAACTTTGGCGTATCCGAGATTTTAAAAGGCCAAAGCTTGCATGCTTGAGGTTTATGCTCCTGCAAGCTGCAAAAAGATCGGCTTCGCGTCTCATATAAGAATATGCATGAACCATCGGTTCTTCTTCTTAAGAAGAACTTGCTGATACTTGGAGAAGTAAAATTAATCCCAAAAGTCTTAACAATATTGAGCCATTCCGGGAACTTCAGTACTACATCATAATGCTTACAGCATTTTCCACATGCAATGCAATGCCAAGACTTAATTTGGCTCCATGGCACAACACGCATTCTTATCCCGGCACGCTAGATTAACGAGTTTTTAGTTATAAGGATTTTTAACTCCATGAAGGTACCCACTCAAAATGCTTTTCTGAACCAAAAATCGATTTCTGCTCTTCAGGAAGTAGAGCATCCTTTTTGCATATATGTCGGATACGAAATACAATTCATACACATCTTTTTATATAGATTCCAAAGAAACAACAGAGTTCAAAGGAGTTTATCTTAATGGTCGTCCAAGTAATCCCAGTAATCGGGCTTCCCATCATCAAGAAAGGGGATGATATAGCTAAATTAATTTGCGAAGCTGCGAAAAGACAGAACACACCGATTCAAAAAGGCGACATCATTGTTGTCACTCACGTGATAGTCTCGCGTGCAGAGGGAAATACTGTCAATCTTAACCAGGTGCAGCCTTCTGAATTTGCTCGAAATATTGCCCAAAAAACCGATAAAGATCCTGCATTGGTTGAAGTTATCTTAAGAGAAGCTGAAGGGATTATCCGTATGGGTAATGGCAGCATCATAACCCTTACAAAACATGGTTTTATTTGTGCTAATTCTGGAGTCGATAAATCCAATGTTCCTGGAGAGGGAGTTGTGGCTTTGCTACCGGAAAATCCTGATGAATCTGCGAGACAGATTCGACAGCGAATCAGAGAGGAGTGTGGAGAGATAGTGGCTGTAATCGTTTCAGACACTCATGGTAGACCCTTAAGAGATGGAGAAATTAACATTGCAATAGGCATAGCGGGTCTAGTGCCAATCCGAGATAGGAGAGGAGAGAAAGATCTTTTTAATTACATGCTGCGAGTTAAGCGCACAGCAGTCGCAGATGAGCTTGCTTCGGCTGCGGAGCTCGTGATTGGACAGACAAATGAAGCAATTCCAGCAGCTATTCTCAGAGGGTATCCTTATCAAAAGTCTGAAGAGGCAACTATAAAAGACATGCTCAGGCTACCTGAGAAGGAGCTATTTCTCTAGCTGGTGTCAACTTCCTGGACATATTTTTCTGTCTTTGTAACGAGTTTATCCAAATCTTCCGAAGTATGGGCAGTGCTTAGTGCGCCGCATTTGCCTGGAAGGAAAAAAATTCCCTCGTTTATTAACCTCATATGATAATTGAGGAGCTTCTCCTTGTCTGCTTCATAAGCGAGGTGGGGATTCCATACTTTTTCTCGAGTGAAATGCATATTAAACAGAGACCCAGCTTGATTAATTATGGCCTCAACATTGTGTCTCTCAAAAATATCTGCAAGTCTCTGGTGGATCTTGTCTCCTCGATTATTTAGATCATTAATTATATTGCCATCTTCCAAGGTCTTGAGCATTTCCAATCCTGCACTCAAGGTTGAAGGATTTGCAGTGAAAGTTCCTCCGTGAAATGAAAATTTGGATTGATCAAAAAGCAACGGATTCATTCTCTCCATGATGTCTTCCTTTCCAGCAATCGCTCCAATGGGAAGACCTCCTCCAAGGATCTTGCCAAGAATTGTCAGGTCAGGAATAATCCCATACCATTGCTGACCTCCTCCAGGTGCCAGTCGGAATCCAGTGATAATTTCATCGAAAATTAATAATGCTGATTTGTCGCTGCAAAGCTCCCGTAACCCTTTTAAAAACTCCTTGTTTGCAGGTATGCAACCGCCCGCTCCAAGCACTGGCTCAATTATAATTGCTGCGATATCCAAATCCTTGGTTTTTTCGAGTGTACTATGTAAATTGTTGAAAGGAGCTACTACAGTGTCTTTCAAAGTTCCTTCTGTTATTCCATCGGATTCCGGGATGTTGAAGGGGGGTTTAACAGCTATGTGCAATGGATCATACCCACCATGCCAACCTCCTTCAAACTTCACAATCTTGTTTTTACCAGTATAAGAACGCGCTAACCTAGTAGCATACATTGCAGCTTCCGTGCCAGAATTACTGAACCGCACCATCTCAGCGCTTGGAACCATTTTAACAATCTGTTCTGCCAAGGCAATCTCGAGCTCGTGGCATATGCCATAATGAGTTCCATGTTCAATCTGCTTCTTAATAGCTCGAATAATATTTGATGGGCTATGCCCCAAAATATGGGTATAATGCCCCATCCAAAAATCAACGTACATATTGCCATCTATATCTTTTATTTTGCTGCCTTTGGCCCAGTTGATGTAAAAGGGATAAGGCGCAAAATATCGAATGAAGTATGACACACCTGCAGGCAACACAAGCTTTGCCCGTTTGTATAGTCGTTTCGATTGAGTCGTTTTGGAGATATAGTCCTTCAGCATATTGCATTTAAGCTCCTAATAATAGGTTTAGTGTATCATAATTTAAACGATCCTTTGAAATTCTGACAGGTTGTCCTCAATTATGATGGAGCAACAATCGTGCATGCGTAGAAAAACATAAGACAAGCATAATATTAGCCTATTACAATGAGTGTTGAACAGAATATTCTAATTACCTTGTTAAAATTGACAAGAAATGGTCCAACCACTGATTCTTTGGTTGGTGGAGTCGCTAGAATCCCCTCTCAGACAGCAACAGATTATTTAGAAGATTTTTTGGAAAAATCCCTAATTCGACGGAACGGAAAGGTTATTGAAGTTACATGTGAACAACGGCTTATGATAGCGGTTCAGGCCATTAAACTTGGTGCAGACTTTGAACGGGTCTGCAAAGCTTTGAAATGGAAGGAGTTTGAAAGTATAACAGAGACTGCGTTCAGGGCTTTTAGCTATTATGTTGTCAAGAACTTCAGGTTTAAAACTAAAAAAGGCAAGCGATGGGAAATTGACGTATTAGCTTTTAAAGAACCCATAATTGCCTCAGTAGATTGCAAACACTGGAAATCCAGCTGGACAGGGGGAACAATTAGAGCAGTTGTAGAGGCTCATGTAGAAAGGACCAGATCTTTCTTCAATGCTTTGCCAGATCTTAGGTTAGGCGAAAAAGTCATAACATGGAGATGTACGACAGCTATTCCAATTATTATCTCTCTCCTTCCAGGTCTCAATAAATTCTATTTGAATGTGCCTGTAGTTTCAGTGCTTCAGCTTCAAGACTTTATAAATGAATTTCCAATTCACATCAATAGTTTAGCTCATTTTAGTCAAAAAGTTACAGAAAGGCAGAAGAAAATAACAAAATATTAGCAATTTCCTTTGACACATCCATCCTACTTGCGGAATTTTAGCACAAAATAAGCAAAAAACTGGAAAATGGATTGTTATGACAACCCAAATATTTACAAATATAATTAAATGACTATTTTTAAAATATAAATTAGCCCATATTCGAATTAGTATGTATCCATCTCTAATTTGTAATTACCCTTATCGCGTTTCAGAATTCGTTCCTGATCAATTAGGATCTTTTTCTCCCATAGCTCCCAAGCCAATTGCTTAAAAATCCATTTTTTTCCCAGATGAGCTGCCAGGATTGCGTGTTTGTGGTCGTTAGGTGCAGGGATCAACTCATCGAGAAATCTAAAAAGCTTTTCAATTTGCTTGCCTGGAAAATAAGCATAGTAATTTGAGTTCTTCACTTCAAAAGCGAAAACATGACTTCCTTTCCTGGCAATTACATCTGGAAGAGGATGAAGACTGGGATTGCTTACTGGAACCCTAACAGCATTATATCCATTTTTTTTAAGTTTTTTTACCAGTACGGTTTCGCTATAAAATCCTCTTCTTCTCCAGTTTTTCAAGTCGACTATCTTATTAGATGTCTTCATTAGTTCAACTCCAATCAAATCCACGCAATGCTCATTTGGCCTAAAATCCCTTAGATCACTCTAAGTCTTATGCGTATCTATGCCATGCTTGGACCAAATACGGCAAGAGCCTTCAATCGACACCATGCAAGGTCCTTTTGGTGACTCTGGTGTACAAATGCTCATATACAATGGGCAGTCAATAGGATTTATCTTTCCAATCATAATTAGATGACACTGGCATCCAGGAAGAATGTCTCTACCAACTCCGACCTTAATCTTATGCTTTTTTCTGGAGTCCCATTTTTCAAATTTTGACTTCAAAGCAAAAGCCGATAAAGGCAGACGCCCTAAACCTCGCCATCGACCATCAACTACATTGAACACCTGCTGAATATGTCTCAATGCTTTTTCATTTCCTTCTGGTTTCACAACTCTGTTATATTCATTCTCCAATTTTGCTACACCATTGTTAATTTGCTGCAATAGCATATCAATTGCAAAAAGAATATCCAAGGGCTCAAAACCAGCTACAACAACAGGCATATTATACGCACTTGGGAATATTTCATAACTCTTCAAACCAATAATAGTAGAGACATGTCCAGGCGCGATAAATCCATCGATATGCAAGTCTCCTATTCCTAACAATAACTCCATCGCTGGAGGAATCAAGCGATGGGAAATGAGAAAGCTCAGATTATCTGGAGGTCCCTTTAAAATTTCGCTGGCTGTCAAAGGTGCTGTTGTTTCAAAACCGATGGAAAAAAATACGAACTCTCTTTCAGGTTCTTCTATAGCCATTTTCACTGCATCATGGATTCCGTAGACAATCCGGACATCTCCTCCTCGGGATCTGGCTTCAGCTAAAGATAGGCTGGAACCTGGGACTCTTAAAACATCCCCGAAAGTAGCAACGGTTACTCCTTCCAATGCTAATTTTACAGCTTCGTCGATTTCTGCTGCTGGCAAGACACAAACAGGGCAACCCGGACCAGCTACAACCTCAACCATTTCCGGTAGGACACTTCGTAAGCCAAAATGCGTTACAGTCCATTCATGAGTTCCGCAAACATGACAGAATTTTACTGGAAATTTTGGAGCAATCCCTTTTAGATGACCAGCAACTTGCTTAGCCAACTCCGGGCTCCTGAAGTTAACCAATGTCTTTCTCCTTCGTTTAAAGTAGCATCTTCACACTTCTAATTAGACAATCTTTTCCGCTGATAATTTCAACCTTGCCATCACATTGGGGGCATTGCAGAACAGGTATGGGGGCATGAAAAATAGAATCGTCAACATATTTGAAGTCACCTTCATACTCGCATTTCGGACAACGTACAGTTCCATCTTTTCCTTCAATTTCGAGTATTGAACCCTCCATAATGGTTTCTTTAGTTAAGATTTTATACCAAAATTGAACTTGCTCGGGATTAAGAAAAGTAAGTGAACCAATTGTGAGATTTACTTTGACAACTCTCCTTGCCTTCCTTTGATTGGCTTCATTTAGAACAGTTTCAACAATTTGTGTTGTTATTGAGCCTTCATGCACCTCTTTCGCAATCTCCATTAGACCATCAGCGCTTCAACAACCTTATCGATACCCACACTTCTTCGACAGTCTGTCAACACAATTTTGGTTTTGCGGTTAATTTTCTTTATATCAGTTTTGAGCTGATCTAAATCCACGTCCATTGCAGCAACTAGATCGATTTTATTTATTGCAACAATGTCAGCCTCCATAAAGATGAAAGGATGTTTGACCACCATATAAGGTCCTTCTGAAACACTGATAACAACCACACGTTTTTCGGAACCTAGGGGAAACTCAGCTGGACAAATAAGGTTGCCAACGTTCTCAATTAGGAGCAAGTCTAATTCTTTAAGATTGAGTCTCTGCAATGCTTTCTTGACTAGATTTGCGTCAAGATGACACTCTTTCCCAGTATTGATTGCTACAACCTTGACGCCATGACGTTTAATGATCTCAGCATCAATTGTTGTGGTCAAATCGCCTTTAAAAACAGCTATTTGATATTGTTTCTTAAGGAGTTTTACAAGTTCTTCAATCAACGATGTTTTGCCTGCGCCGATTGAACCCATAATATCAATAGCCATTACTCCATGTTTCTTTAAAAGTTCTTTATTCTCCTCCGCAAGCCTTCGATTCTCTTCCAATAGGTTTTCATTTAATTCGATATCGAAAACTTCCCCTTCATCAGCTTTTACAACATCATTGAAGATGCTTGACAAGTTGAAATAACTCCAGAATTAAGCAGTTGGGTTTTCCATTTCCAAGATTTCGGTCCATAATTTAAGGGTCTCTTGTGCTTCTTTTTCATCAATTACTTGAATAGCATATCCCGCGTGAACTAGAACGTATTCATCAGTATTTGCATTTACTAGTGAAATATTTACTTCTCGAAGAACACCTTCTCCAAAATCCACCTTTGCATCATCTCCATGAATCTCAATGATTTTCGCCGGAATAGCCAGACACATTATTATCATTATCGAGAATAACCATCCTTAATAAATCAGTTTCGGCAACCAAAGATTCTGCTTTTTGCATATTCTTTTAGATCAAGTCAATCATGAAGTCGATGGCGAATTCTTATCTAACTTTTTCTGCGCCTTTACCTTTATGTCGGAGACCTCTGGCTTTCTTTCCTGAGCTCGTTAGCCCACGAAAGACCCGCCTTCTATGGACCTTATTGCATATCCAATTAACATCTTTATCGGCTTTAATGACTGGATGCGCTACATCAACCATAATGATTTCAAACCATTTGAAGCGTCCATCTTCTCCAACCCAATAAGAATTAAGGACTTCCAAATTTGGAAAACGTTTAGCTGCCCTTCCCTCGGCTATTAATTTTAGGCTTTTAGCAGCCTTGTACTTTGTTGATCCCATGCGTTTAGGCTTTCTACCTGACTTAGGTCTAGGTCGATTTAGAGTTCCTCGTTGAATTCTTATCCTAACGATGATAAACCCTTGTTTGGCTTTGTATCCTAATTTCCGGGCCCTATCAAGTCTTGTTGGCTTTTCAATTCTGATGATTGCAGGTTGTTTTCGCCACTCGATGCGCCTTTGCCACATCAAGTTCTTCACATAAGAAGCTTCTGGTTTTTCCCAAGCTTTTGCAATATACTTGTATGTCATCTTACGTTCTCCATTTATGGTTCAACCGTAAAGGTTACATTCCTGCGGATTGAGTCCGCTAGTGGCTTCTTGCTAAAAGCCTGAAAAGCCTAATAAGGTTTTTCTAAAATTACGACAGCAATTAGTTTATTAATTGCAATTTGCTAGCTTAGAATCGATTATAATTGGAGAATTTTGATCTGATAATTATTGGAGCGGGACCAGCTGGGCTAACTGCAGGTATATATGCTAAAAGAAGTGGATTGAATACACTCATATTGGAGGAAAAATTAGCAGGAGGTGAAGCTGGAGTTACACCCTTGGTGGAAAATTATCCTGGGTTTGAGGCTATTAGTGGTCCTGAATTAATTGAGAGGATGGTTAAACATTGCAGAAAATTCGGAGCACAGATAAATGAGCTAGAACCAGTAGTATCTCTTGATCTCGAAGGAAAGAAAAGGTTCGTGAGAACTGAAAAAACTGATTACAATGCTCCTGCCATCATAATCGCAACAGGGACACGCTATCGGTTGCTTAATATCCCAGGGGAAAAGGAATTTCAAGGAAAAGGTGTTAGCTATTGCGCCCTTTGTGATGGCGCTTTCTTCAAAGATAAAAGCGTAATTGTTGTTGGAGGGGGAAATTCTGCTGCAGAATCAGCCCGTTATCTTTCAAGCATCACGTCGAATATTAAATTAATTCATCGCAAAAGCCAACTTAGAGCTGAAGAAGCATATCTAACATACTTAAAGGATCAAAACGTGCAGTTCATTTGGAACACGGAAGTGAAGCAAATTAAAGGCGGCAATACCGTGAAAAGCGTGGTCCTCTGGAATAACAAATCCAAAGAAACTAGCGAAATGGAAATAGATGGCGTCTTTATACAGATTGGAGAGGTTCCCATCACTAAAATTTTTGAAAGAGCAAATATTGCGATTGATGAGCGAGGTTATATTATAGTTGATTCTCGTCAGAGAACAAACATTCCTGGTGTCTTTGCTGCTGGCGATGTGACAAACGGTCCTGTGAAACAAATAGGAACTGCAACAGGTCAAGCCATTGTGGCAGCAACAGAAGCTTTTGGTTATATAAAACGACCTTATTACTACAAGGAAAAAGACTAGCATGCATTCTTTCTAGGCATTTATCTCCCGAGAATTTGCGGATGCACCACTCTTCTTAATTTTCTTTCAATATATAGTCATCGTATTCCCGTTCAAGTCTATTCTTATGGATCAACTCTTCTTGGGCTAGCTTAGAAAACAAATTGCCAGTATCAGTATTCTCGAGTCCCAAAGCCAGAGATTGGTAATAATCGTGAGTAATTTTCTCCCGTTTCGCAGCGTATATTAAAATTTTTTGATAATCCGCATCCTTTGCTAAAGGAACATCTTTCATGATATCCACGAGTTTAAGGTCTTGTATGCTAATAGATTCTCCTAGCTCTGCTATTTTTCTTCTATTTTCTATTATCGCCAAGAGCTTTTCTTTATGCTTTATTTCTTCCTGCGCCAACTCTCCCAAGAACTTTTGAGATGAAAGATAATCAACTTTTTTCTGAGCCATTTTGTAGAGTTCATAAGACTGCTCTTCAATTTTGACAGCAGCCTCAAGAATTGCTTTAATCTTCTGATCAGGCAATGATGTGGCCTCCTGGACCTCATGTTTCTTGCGACACAAAACATAAACTTTATGGGCGTACTACCATTACTTGGATCCAATCAATCTCACTCATTGCTCAGCTGCTTCTGATGTGGCAATGATGCTTGAATTGAGAAGGAAAAAGCTCTGCAGTATGTTTACTCCTTAAAAACATCTCAAATTAATTTAGAGAAATTAGAGAATCTGGATAAAACTACTCCATGGTTCACTTCTTACGTATCTTTCAATTCTGCTAGAGCTACTCTTGAAAGCCATTGCACATCCAGTTGTTCGTTGGCATCTTGCAAGATGTCTATGAAGTCTTGAAGGTTAGGGCATGCCATTGAGAATTTTATATCTGGACGTCCTGAATATGGTTTTCGTCGAATCAGAATTTTGATACGACTATTATTGATAAGAAAAATTTCAAGTTGACCATAAATTGATCCAACTTCTCCTCCTATTAAACCTCGTGCCAATGGGACAGTTCTGGATTTTCCCATGAATTCACTCTCCTTGCAAGAGTATTGCAGCGATTGCAGAGAGAAGATTAATCAATATGATATTCACGTCGCTACCTCCACTATTAACATGGCGAAAGAATAACTTAAATCTTACGATGCTATATGCATGTTTGGCGTTATAGGATTAGTTTTATTAGTTACGACAAAACTCTAATCATCAACATATTTGGGTCTGTTTTATTGCATACTAGCAATAACGTGAAACTTGATGCAAAATTAACTCTGAACACCATAAACCGTGAAGCAAAGTTTTCGATTGTTGTAGGTTCAGGTTCCGAAGATGCTTTGATCGGAGTGAACTTCAATCCCTGTTCCTAAAATACGATAAGGTCTAGGAGCGGAATCAACTTCAGTGCCACGCATTTTCAAGATTCTAACAGCCCTTGCTCCTGTCTCAAGAGTTTGAAGAAGGATGGCACCATGTGATAGATATTCTTCGGACTGCACTTGTCTTTCTTCACCAATTGATAAGGCTTCACTTGTGATTAGGCAAGTAGCGCCTGTGGCATCTAATGCTTCATATATATCTAATATGGCTTGTCTTTTCTCCCAAGCTTCGGGAAAGCGAAATAGAAGACCAGATATGGAGTCGAGAACTACTCTTTGAGCACCAAGATCACCAATGAATTTCTCAATGCTAGTTGATCCCGATCCATCTGCTGTTGTAAAGATACTATCAATTAGGCGTGCTCGTGCAAGTTCTTTTCCACCTACAGGTAATCTTCCGACCTTAGTCTTTTCTGGGATGCGTCGTATTGCAGAAGCATCTACGAATGTGAATTTGCTTTCTTGTTCTAACATTCGGAAATCCCAACCGAAACCAAGCATCTCCTCAATAAAGTGAGGCTTTGTCTCATCAAGACTGATGTAGACAGTCTTCTCTCCTTGTTCAGTAGCACCATGGTGTAAGAATTGTGAACAAAAAATGGTCTTTCCTGTTCCAGGTCCGCCTGTTACCAATATCATTCTTCCCTCCGGAAAGCCTCCTTGCAACATCATGTCAAGGCCTGCTATGCCCGTCTTCACTTTTCTAAGTGCCATTTTATTACCAACCTAACCAATTTAGATAACATTTGCAACACATTATGAAAGGGCATATATAACGTTTGCTTCATGTGTTTTTGAGCCTAAATACGTTCCTGCACACATGCAAAATGCATTTAACAGATTCTACAGAAGCGTAACAATCGATTTATTAGTTTGATTCACGAATTAATGCACTTCTAAGAATTACCTATCAGCAAAAGGGTTAACAATGAACGAAGTGGGGACTCTAGGGATCAAGTTGGATGATACTTTTTGCGGTCGATGCTCAATATGCTCCTCTATTTGCCCATATGACGCAATTTCGGAAGAGCCCAAGACCGGCGAAATAAAAATCGATACTGAGAAATGCCAATTCTGCGGCATTTGCTATAGTGCTTGTCCGGTTAAAGCCATCGAAGTAATCTACTATGATTATGACTCACTTTTGAAAAGAGTCGAGGCTTCAATTATCAAGAGCAAAGCTGATTCATTGATTCTAATGTGTCGGGGTAATAGCCCGCCTACATGTGAAGTTGAAGACATTTTAAAAATTGGTGCAGATAACTACGTTCCGCTAAGAGTTCCTTGTGTTGGTAGAATACCTCCTCAATTTTTATTCAAAGCCTTAACCATAGGGATCAATAGCATCATCGCCATACGATGCGAAGAAGATTTTTGTAGATTCAAGGATGGAAGTAGAATTAATAACCAAAGACTATTACTAACAAAGCAGGTTCTAAGAGAGCTAGGATATGAAGATGATAGATTAAGACTTGTGACTTATGCCCGAAAGGCCGTCTACGATACTGACAAGTGTGTAGGATGTGACAAATGCGTTTTTATTTGTCCCTATGAAGCCATTGAAGTGGAAGATTTTGCTACTCCAAAGGTAAATTTTGAAAAATGCGTAGGTTGTGGGTCATGTGCCCTTGTTTGTCCTCACCTTGCAATCCAAGTTGAAGGATTTGAATATGAAACTGTATCACACCGCCTTCGACGCTACGGAGCTGCGATAGAAGAATTGAAATCACAAGATAAGTCACCCCTGATTTTAGTTTTTTGTTGTCAATGGTCTGAGTTTTCAATTTTGGACCATCCTGAAGGTCTATTTAATAATAAAGCTCTTGTATTGGAGATTCCATGTTTCAAAGGACTGGATCCCTACCTCGTAATTGAGGCATTGCATGTAGGCTTCGATGGCGTTCTTGCAGTTGTGTGTTCAAATGTTGACTGCAAATTGGAAGAGGGTTATGATGTGGCTGAACAAAATGTCAGAATGTTATACCGTGTTTTAAAAGAAATGGGGCTTCAAGATAGATTTGCAATTCACACAGGATCACCTAGAACTATTGATAAATTTGTTGAGCACCTCAAATCATTTCTCGAAAAAATCAATACTCTTTCGAGACAGAGCAGCTCAACTAGTTTAACTTTCTCGAAGGGTGGGACTAGTGCATAAAATAATTGCCACTAAAGAATTAGCTCCTAAAATTAAATTATTCCAAGTTCATGCTCCTAATATCGCTGCCAAGGCTAAGCCAGGGCAATTCATTATCTTAATTTTAGATGAGAAAGGTGAAAGAATCCCGCTTACTATAGCTGGTTTTGATGATAAGAAAGGGACATTAAGCTTCGCCTTTAATGAAGTAGGGAAAACTACCAAACAACTAGGATGTTACAAAGAAGGGGATAATATCTCAAGCATTGTTGGTCCACTTGGTAACCCGTCAGAGATTAGAAAGTTCGGTCATGTCTTATGTGTTGGTGGTGGGGTCATGATTGCTCCATTATGCTTGCAGATTAGGGCTTTGCGTGAAGCTGGAAATAAGATAACCGCTGTTCTAGGAGCTAGGAAAGAAGATTTGCTGATTTTTGAACAAGAAGTAAAAAGAATCAGTAATGAATTCTACGTTGCCACGGATGATGGTTCAAAAGGATTTGAGGGATTAGATTTCCTTAAGACTCTTGTTCGGACTAAGAAATTCCAACGGGTGGTCGTTATGGGACCTGTTGTTACCATGAAAGCTGTATCTGAAATTACTAAGCAATATAATATTCCGACAATAGTAACACTAACGCCAATAATGGTTGATGGCATGGGTATGTGTGGAGTCTGCCGCGTCACGGTAGCTAATGAAACTAGATTTGCATGCATTGATGGACCAGAATTTGAGGGTCATCAAGTGGATTTTGAAGAACTTGTCAATCGGCAACGTATGTTTTTGCCCGAAGAAAGGACCTCTTCTCTTCTTTGGGAGCATCTGGAAGGTGCTTGCCATGAAAAAGCTTAGATCAAAGCCTAAAATCAAAAAAGAATCCATTTCCATGCCTAAACAGAAGCCCGAGGTTCGAAAGAAAAACTTCAAAGAAGTTGCTTTGGGTTACACTGAAGGGCAAGCGATAGCAGAGGCTGAGAGATGTCTGCAATGCCCAAAACCTCAATGTGTAGAAGGTTGTCCAGTTGAGATTGATATTCCTGCTTTTATTAGACTTCTGTTGGAACGGAAATTTGATGAAGCAATTGAAAAAATAAAGGAAAAGAATAGCCTTCCTGCCATTTGTGGGCGCGTATGTCCGCAAGAAGAACAATGCCAACAGCACTGCGTGATGGGCAAGGCTGGCGATCCCATTAACATCGGAAGGCTTGAACGGTTTGCTGCAGATTATGAAATGAAAAGGAAAGCAGGGACTCACTCGAAGCAGGCAACTAATGGAAAAAAGATTGCAGTTATTGGCGGTGGTCCTGCGGGATTGACTGCTGCTGCAGATTTGGCAAAACTAGGATACAAGGTTGTCATTTTTGAAGCTCTACACAAGCTAGGAGGAGTACTTGTGTACGGAATACCAGAGTTCAGGCTACCTAAGAAGATTGTCGCAGCAGAAGTGGATTATGTGAAAAAGCTAGGCGTTGATGTTAAACCAAATGCTCTTATTGGACGTCTCTTCACCATCCCTGAACTTCTTAACAATGGATTTGATGCGGTTTTCATTGGAACTGGGGCAGGACTGCCAAGATTTTTGAGGCTCCCTGGTGAAAATTTTGGAGGCATTTATTCAGCGAACGAGTTTCTTATTCGAGTCAACTTGATGAAATCATATGCTTTTCCAAGCTATGATACACCTATCAGAATTGGCAATGAAGTAGCTGTAATCGGTGCTGGAAATGTAGCCATGGATTCAGCTCGTTCCGCGCTACGACTTGGCGCTGAAAAGGTATCTATTGTCTACAGGAGATCGAAGGAAGAGATGCCAGCTAGAGCTGAGGAAATTGAAAATGCTGAAGAAGAAGGCATCATTTTTAGGCTTCTCACGAATCCTACAAGGTTTTTAGGGGATGAAAAGGGCTGGGTTAAGCAGATGGAATGTTTACAGATGCAATTAGGAGAACCCGATGAATCTGGACGTAGACGACCTATTCCTATCAAAAATTCGGAATTCTTTATCGATATAGACACTGCGATTATAGCTGTTGGAAGAACCCCTAACCCTATTATCCAAAGAACGACTAGAGGATTGGAAACCACTAAATGGGGAACAATAGTAGTAAATGAGATATCCATGGAGACCGGTCTTAAAGGAGTCTATGCAGGGGGAGACATCGTTACTGGTGAGGCGACAGTTATAAGTGCAATGGGAGCTGGAAAAAGAGCAGCCCGAGCCATTCATGAATATTTACATCGCAAGATTCGCGCTTGTTGAAATCGCCAATCATGATAGCAAATGCTATTTCCCAGTTTTTCATAGTTAAAAATATATGCCTCCCCTGATGCCAAACGCACTGACTCACTGAACACGTAGTGAGGGAAGAGGGGTTTGCTTTTTAAGCCTTTCCTGCCTAGAACCTCTGAAATGCCTCTATTTCCTGAATCCTGCCCGAGAGTCCCTCTTTTCTCTTAGTAGTCAGTGGAGTCAGTGCGCAGAATTTTGTGAGGAGGCATATTCTTAACACACACAACCACGCTCTCCACACTGTCCCGCATCAAATGTATGTCCGCACCTTCCATAAGTCATAAAAACGCTTATCTGAAAAATGAAGCTGGGAAATTAGTGGGTAGGAAATGAACAAGTTCTGTATCGCCTGTGGTGCTGAACTAGACGAAGCTGCTATCTGTCCGAAATGTGACGTTATGCAAGACACAATCAACGCATTGAGGATGTTCTGTGGCAAATGTGGGGCTTCACATCATGATCATCCTCCGATAAAGCGGGAAAAAATCTATGTGTGTCCCCTATGCGATGCAGAAGCTGAAAAGTGGGAGAAAAAGGGAGAACCGAGGAAGAAGAAAGAACCGTGGAAGAAGAAAGAAAGAGAGTTTTCTAAGCCTGATTGGTTCGTCGTAATTGGTGCTATTTTTACACTAGTCCTCTTCTGGGGTCTTTCCGTGGTAAATTTCATTAGTGTGTTTGGGGGACACACATTAATTATATGGGCATATGTGCCATTTCTACTCCTTGGCTTTCTTGTTCTTTTTATCCTTTGGTCTATCGGACGGAAATGGGTGTTCTATTTGATGCTATTACCCTTAGGCTTCTGGGCAATAATGATAATTGCTACGATTTATGCACTAGTAGCTTAGAGCTTGCTTGCATGCATGAGTGTCATAGGTGGGGCACTCATACCTCTCTAGAAGGGTGGGGTGGGTTGAGAAGTTCCATCCCTCAGAGGCTTCTCACGGGGAGTGTGTGTGTCATTTTCATGGGGGGGCGTTAAAAATATATGGCAGAAATACTGTTTCCCAGAATAACGGATGTGATGAACTAATGGCAGATACAAATGTAGAAAGATTGGCTGATACCTTACTGGATTATTCCTTTGAGATGGTTGACTTTGAGAAGGCTTGGAAGAGAGATAAAAAAAGACTTTGGCTTAGATTTAAACCTCCTGCTGATGAATTGGCGCGAGTAATTACTGAGAAGATTTTTGAGAAGGGCGGTAATGTCTTCTTAGATCAAGAGCCTTCATGGAAGGATTTCACGTTCTTTACAAAGGCTTCTGACGATGTCTTGGAAAGGAAGCCTGACTTTCATTTGTACAAGCTTGAGCATTCTGCAGCTAGACTAGTTATATTGAGTGACTCGAATACGAAAGCTTTGGCAAATGTGAATCCTAAGAGAAGAACAATGTGGAGTAAAACGTTAAAACCGTACTCAAATGCTGCCATGAGCGTCGATGAAAAAGGGAATTTTCTAACTCCTTGGTGTGGTGCGATTTTTCCAACAGAAGCTTATGCGCAGGATATGGAGATGTCACTTGCAGAATGCAAAGAATACATCTATAAAGCAATGTACTTGGACGAGAAAAACCCTGCAAAAGAATGGAAAAGAGTGGCAAAAGGCCAGAAAAAGATGCTAAAAGAGGTTCTAAACAAGGCTCACCAATTGACAATTATTGATGAAGCAGATGACACAAAACTTGACATGAGTGTCAAAGGTCATAGATGGATAATATCTGATGGACATGTTAATTTTCCTAGTGATGAAATATTTAATGCTCCCAGAAAAACCTCAGTTAATGGCGTCTTGGAAATACCATCTTTGTCACAATATGATCATGGTGGTCCAGAGGTCAGAGGAATAAAGCTAGAATTTAGAGATGGAAAGGTCATAAAGTGGGAAGCTGATGTCGGAAAGAGTTACCTTGATGAGTTTTTAACCAAGAATCCAGGAGCTAATTATCTTGGGGAAATTGCGTTTGGCAGACATCCTCGCATAAATCGAATATCAAAGCAAATTCTCTTGGATGAAAAAATGGGAGGCACGCTGCATTTTGCCTTGGGTCGAGCCTATAAACTACATGTTCTGGGAAATGGGGACAAGTCTGGTTTGAATGAATCTGTCCGTCATTGGGATCTAATAAGAGATATGAGAAAAGCAACAGCATACGTTGAAATAGATGGCACAATTAGGCTAATTTGGGATGATAATGTAGGTCAATGGAAAACTGAAAGCCAGTAATGGTTTTTTGATTTCCAGGAGTTGTTCTTCTTAGAGTATTTTGTTAATAATTTTGTCAATCCGTATTTTGTGAGTTCGGGGTGCCAATTCTTCGGGAGCGATCCCTAAAGCCAATGCTAGCAGTTCTGAATAATGAAGCACTGGAATATCGTATATTTCTTGGAATTTCGATCTAATCTGAATTTGGCCTATATCTAATGCAACAAAGCAAAATGGGCATAGAGTCGCTATGCAATCAGCTCCTGAGTTTGAAACGTTTATTAGTTTATCTCTAGCTAAATCTAAAGCTAGATCGTCAGATACGCCTCTCAAGAGTCCGCCACAGCATTTCAGCTTGTTTTGATATTCGATACTCGTTCCGCCAAGAGTTTTTATTAGTGTTTCTAAGATTTGAGGACGTTCAGGATCATCCAGCTGTAGAAGCTCGCTTGGTCTTAGGGCATGGCATCCATAAAATGGCGCAATTTTTAGATCCGTAAGAGGCTTAACGATATTTTGTTCTAGTTGGTTCAACCCTATATCATCTTTCAAGACTTGGAGAAAGTGCTTAACCTCTTTGGTTCCATGAAATTCTTTGCCAGTTTCCGCGAGAATCTTGTTAATTTTTGTTTTAAGTTTCTGATCATGTTTCAACATGTTGTTTGCCATGGCAAGAGATTCAAAACAGCCACTGCATAGTGTTAGCAAATCTAGATTCGCTTCTTCTGCTAGGCAAATGTTGTAACTGGCTATGGCCAAGCTGGTTTTTAAATCAATTGATTGGACTGGCGGAGGACAGCAGCAAGTCATATTAGCTATGTCGACAAGCTTGACTCCTAGTTTGGACAGGGACTTTCTCGCTGAGAGCTCATAATTTGGTTGACGTGCAGGTATGGTGCATCCCAGAAATATTGCGTAGCTCATCATTGGGGTTCTTCCTTTTTCAAGTGGAATTTATCGAATCCTGTTGTTGAGAGGATTTTTTTCAATGCATCTACACCTGTTGGCTGCAAGGGGGGCAAACCTAATTGTGGTCTCTTGTTTTCAGCGAATTGAGAAACCTTGACGATGCGACCATCGTTTGAGATAGCGTTGAAGAATTCAAAATAGATGTTCGGAACTTTTCCTTTTTCAATAGCAATATTTCTGACTGCATAGATCACGTCTGCTATCTCAACTTTTTGGGGACACCGTTCTTGACAGTTGTAACATGAACAACAAAGCCAAATTGACTTGCCATCCAGAATTTCATCTTTCTCGTCTAGAAGGCACAATTTTATAATCTCTCTTGGGTTAAAATCAGTCGTCCTTTTTGCCACGGGACAACTACTGGCACAAGTTCCACATTGATAACAGAAGGTTATAGTTTCTCCGCCTAGGCGTTCTCTAATAGTTTCAGAAAACGATTCTGCACGCACCAAATTCCTTCCCTTCGTTCTCCTTTATGGACCTATCATTAACTTCAAATTGCCTAATTTTTTCAGTCTTTCGCTCATCATCTGAGCAGCTTCTGCGAATTTGTCTCCTTCGATGAACACGAATTGGAACATCTCCAGTCGCTCTGATTCAATGCCATATTCATTCAATAGTGTTTTTGCCAAGTCCACTTTCTTTTCAGCCTTTTGACTGCCTACTTCATAATGGCACCCATCACTCTTGCAGCCTACAACCATGACTCCTTGGGCCCCTGCTTTGAAAGCCTCTAGGAATTGGTGGATTTGTAAGATGCCTGTGCATGGGACTTTCATGACCCTGACACTGGCAGGATACTCCATCATAGCCATGCCGGACGAGTCTACAGCAGTATGACCACATTCTGAGCAGCATATCGCCAAGATTAAGGGTTCAGCTGATTCATTAAGAGAAAGAATTCCATTCATTTGCGCGGTCATTTGCTCTGGTTTTGAATGTCGAAGTTCTATAGCGTTTTGCGGACAGGTGCCAACACAAACGCCGCAGCCTTCACAAAGAAGATCAGAAACTTTTGCTGCGAAGTGGTCTTCTCCTTTGTCTTCCAAAGTTATCGCATGATAGGGACATGTTACAGGACAGAACTCGCAGTCTCCACAGTAATCTTGATTGATTACAGCAGTCCGTTGATCTTTTATGATCTTTCCTTTGTTTAAAAACTTCGCAGCTTTTACTGCTGCAGAATGAGCTTGCAAGGAGGTTGTGGGAGCGTCCTTGGGAAAGATAGTTCCACCACAAATATATATGCCTCTCAGCTTGGTCTCAGTTGGTCGAAGCTTAGCATTATATTCCTTATAGAAACCATCTTGATCTATGTCAATTCCCAGAATTTCAGCAAGTTCTTTTGTGCCTTCAGAAGGAACCATAGCTGGAGCAAGTACTACTAGATCAGCTTCCAATTCAAGAAGTCTATGGAGAAGTGCATCTTCGGTATCTACTACTAATTTACCTGTTTTTGGATCTCGGGAAATCTCTGTTGGTCTTCCTTTTACGAATTTGATTCCCATCTCGCGCGCTTGCTCATAGTAATACTCATGCTCCCTTCCAGTCGTGCGGATATCAATATAGCAAACGCTGATGTCTGCCTCGGGGTAGGCCGATTTGATTAGTGTAGCATGCTTTAGGGAGATCATACAGCATATGCTGGAGCAATATGGTTTCCAGCGTCTATCACGTGAGCCAACACATTGAATGAAAACAATTTTCTTAGCGGGTTGGCGATTTGAGGGTCTAACAATCACACCACCAGTCGGACCAAAGCCATCAACCATCCGAGCAAGCTCAAGGTTCGTTATGACATCTGGATAGTCATTATAATGATACTCCTTGATAGTGCTCGAATCAAACTCTTCAAAGCCGGTAGCAACAACAATACTCCCTACATTAATTGTGACTTCTTCTGGTTTCTGGTCTAACTCAATAGCTTGTGTCGGGCATGCCTTGACACACTCTTCACAATCGTGGAATTTGCAGACGCTCTCATCAATAGCATAAACCGGAGGATGAACGGGTGGATTATTCATATAGACGGCTTTTCGCATAGATAATTTTGCGTTATACTCGTCTGGAACTTCCACAGGACACACAGCGGCACATTTATCGC
>CP070649.1:1386951-1399229 GCA_020354575.1 Candidatus Bathyarchaeota archaeon
GGTTGGTTGGGTGGGATTCGAACCCCTAAACCCAACCCAAAAACGACTAGTTAAATATCAGATTCCAAACTAGTTAATTTGTTAAAAGATTCCTATTCCTTGTAAAATGTGAATAACTACAACGATGTAGAAGGCTCCACCTTTTTCATCTCATGGTACAGATATTCAAGCCAGTCTGATAGTTGGGGGCGCTTCCTGACCTCGCTCCTTGCCCTAATCTCCTTGAATATGGATTTGTACCTCTCCCAACTCCACAAAATGTACGTGCCCAAAAGGTCAGATACCTGCTGAGGGTCAATCTGACCCTGTTTCACCAACATGGCGATACCTGCAAAGTAAGTCCCCCAAGCCATCCACCCGGAATAGTGCTCCAAATTTGAAGGCCCATATTTACCCCACCACTCCTCAAAGCTGTTCCATTCCTCATTATGTAACATCTTTAGGTAGCATTTCTGGAATTCTCTGTCGTAGAATCGATTGTAGATGTTCATGAACAGCTGGGTTCTCCTTGTCTTTTCAGCGTTCCTGAGTATTAGAATGTAGTACGTTGCACCTACGAGTAAGCCTGAAGCTGCAAGTATGACAGAGATCATCTGAAGATCAACCATTCCAGACACCTTGCCAAACTATGGTGAATGCAATAAAATATACATTTTCGTACGTCTGTACACAGCATATCTATGACCATGCTAATTATCAAGCACGCACGCTGGTAGTTTCCGGCTTCATAACGCGTGCACATTTTTTGTGATTCTTGATCTGCATGCATGCATCATCAGAAGCAGATGAAACAAGGAGCGATAGTCTTAGACACGCGGACACCTGCTGCCTTTGGTGGTGCACACATCGAAAAATCCTACAATCTATGGTTGGTTGGTTGGGTGCGAATCCCACCCCACACACACCCAAGAAAATACTTAAATAAAACTCGCGGTTGATGGACTTTCATGTCTGTTAAACTTCTTGAATTCTCGAAATTTCGCAAGATGCTCAATGAAAAAAATATAGATTTTTTAGATTTTTTTATTAAGAAATATGGGATAACCTATGTTGTTACAGTAACGAGAGAAAAATGCAGTAGTTGTAAAAGACAGAAGAAGCTCTTTCAGAAATTATGCGACAAAATGAATAACAAGTATGGGACTCAAGTTGAATTTTTCCAAGTTCACGCCTATTATAGTCCAAATAATATAGAAGAGCCCTTGCTTTGCCTTGATACCTTTAGGACTGTCGCATTTCCAACCTATGTCATTGGTTTGCGAGATCATAGAGGAAACAATCGTGAGACGTATAGAGCAATAGAGCCATCGATGAATGAAATTGGAAGAAACATCGAGAGCAGTGTTGAACTCGCTAAATGGTTTGAGCAGAAAAAAGAATGATTATTACTAATGTGTGTGGGGTTCAAACCCCAAACGGTGCGACGACCATTTAAATAGTCCGAAAGAGACTAATTTATGTGATTGAGGGCATTTTGAATGATTAGTGCATTAGAATTGCTGCTTGGTCTTATTGCAGGCATCGTGATAATGGTGCGTTGGCGTCTTGTCCCAGCATTTGTACGTCAGAGAATTTATGATAAACTGCAAGCGCGTCTCAAGGTCTCTACACCGCATTTGCGGTCGACCTTTGATGGCGTCAGTATTGACAGTGGAAGTTCCACATCTCGTTGATGTTTTGTCGTTCATAGATCGTGCACACGTTGAGTGCACGAGTAAGTAGATGGCAGCATAACATTTGGGTTTGGTGGTAGGATTCGAACATCAATACTGCTGTTGGTTGGTTGGGTGCGAATCCCACCCCACACACAAAAATCACTTGGCTCATGATATAGACTATCTAGTAACCGCCCATAAGTTCAAAAGATCGTATTTTTATTTCATCTCTTCTCAATTCAGTGCGGATGAACTTCTCAATGTCTTTTTCTCGAATGGTAGGATTTTTGTATTTGTCTGTACGGACCACAATCTTTGTTCGCCTTAGGACGCTCTCCTCAGGTGTGTCGATAAATATGTACTGTACTCCTTTTGCAGTGAACATGAGTCTTAGTTCCACTGGTGGTCTTGCGAGAGGGGCTAATCCTTGAGCAAAATAAATCTCGTCAGGACGTAGTTTCACTAATAGTTTTTTGAATCGGGTCCAGGTAAGTACTCGCTCAACTCTGTTAGTCAACTGATTCCCTCTGAAGCCTTCAGCGCGACCGCATTTAAAACTAGGCCAATTAAAATGTGCTTTACACTACTTACACTCATCATAATGGATTGTGTGATAATATATATGGTGCATGCATTATGTTGTTCCGAAGTCTTCTGCGATGTCTACTATGTCATCGATTCCTACATAGAAGTCGCCGGTAAGGTCTGCTTGTGCGTTCCATCTTTCGCTTGCATACATAGGGGGAGGAGAAGAGCCAAACGCTTCTGCTGCGACCACAATATCGTCAATCCCAACGAAGCTATCAAAGTTCACATCCTCCCGAATGCTGAACAAGACCAGTTGGGTAGTGACATCAATTGGTTGCGGGTTCCCTTGCTCGTAAATCAGTAGGGTGAAGTTGTGCCATCCAGCAGGAAGGTTGATGGTGTGTGAGTTAAATTCCACTGAATCAAAGGGGTCAAGCGCATATGAAACGGTCTGCACCACATCGACAACGCCATCAACCTCAACCACATATGACTCAAGGATGCATGAATCAAGCTCCCCTGTTGCGTTATTCTTCGTTCCAGCGTTGAGAACAACAGCCACATATTCGACATCACTGGCAGGACATGTTCTCCCAAGAAATTTAATGGCGACTTCAATTGGTGCGTCATCAAAGAAGTCGTGAGGCTCGGAGTTTCTTGGCAAAATGGCGGTTTCAGTTATGTTATCATAGTTTGCAAGGCAATAGGACCCTACCCCCACTAACGCCGTGTAGGGAAAACTTGCTCCAACGGGCATTACCTCGGTATGGTCCGCCATCCAGTCATCCCAACTTATCATCCATACGGGGTCGTTTACAGGATCTCTGGCGGGATGAAGGTCAGGATCATAGATATGTTTCGGGAAAAGCAAGGCAGCATCCAGGAAGTCGTAGATTGTGAAGGTGGCAGAAGTGTTTAGGTAGAGAGTGATCGTTTGAAGGTCGTCGATTCTAGACCACAAGTAATACTGGTGGAAGGGTTCGAATCGGGGAAAGTGTTTCATGAAGTTCCAGGCGAATTTTATGTCTTCAACGGTCACTGGAAAGCCGTCTTGCCAGTATAAGTCGTTTCTCATCTTGATGGTGGCTTTCAATCCTTGAATGTTGAAAAGGGAAGAGTTGAACGGTTCAAGCTCCCACCCTAAAGCAATCCATGGTATGTCACGCAAGTCAGGCGTGACAGCGATCAAGCTATCAGATATTCGGTTAAGAATCCAGTGCGTCTTCCATCCTGGGTGGAGATTGCTAGGGAAGGTTTCTAACCAGTATTTAACGTATCCCCCTTCAGGTTGACTTTCCCAATGCATCTGGTTCCAAGTCCAATCATTATCAACACCTACTCCCGCCATTGGCACAAAGTTTGCGAGTGATTCAGGATCTGAGCCTCTGATACCCGCCCAAGCAGTTCTGTGATACAAATAGATGTATGGCATCGTCTCATACAACTTTCTTTGAACCTCGTAACTTGCCTGAATTTTCTCAGATGGATCCAAGCCTTCGACAATTGTCTCGATATAGCTGTCAAACTCTGTATCGTTGAGCCCTGGACTATTATATCTCCATGGAAAGTCTTGGCTGCTGTGGAAGAAGTCGAACAGGTAGTCGGGGTACCTATTGAGTCCCCAGCAGAGGTAGTAAATGTCGAAATTGCGGTATACGAAGGCATTATTCAGCAAGCTGTTGAAGTCTATAGGATGAACTACAAAGTTGCAGTTCGTAACGTTCAAATAGTAATCAAAGAAATCATTCCACTGATCCGCACACCTAGAAGCCCAATTAGGCATCCAGATTGCGGAGTCAATATCCATGATAATGATTTGCGCCCTTGCAGGGATGCCGTTTGGCTGATACAAGACGTTGTTATCAATATAGAACCCTGCATTTTGGAGTATTTGCCAAGCTTCGGTGAAGTTATTACCTGGTATTGGGATGTTTGGGTTGTGCCAAACTCCGAGCTGATCAGGTACAATGGAATATGCAGGGGTAGCCCGATATGGACCAAACCAGTTTTGAATGAATTGTTCTTTTTGGGCTAATGATAAACCCGCCCATGCTAATGCTTGTCTGAATGCCGTGAAGTTTAAAGGGGCAAGAGATCGCCCAGCGTCAGGTTGCCCAGCGTCTTCAGGCACATAATCTCTGCAATTAACACCTAGATAACAGACGTGAAAGTCTGCTGCACCGAGAATGTGATGCCCTGAAGTGTTGAGAGTTTCTAAGTTATATACATATATCATGTTTGGTAGGAAGTCAAATTCTCCAGCTAGGAAGCGGTTTCTAACAATATCACGGTCCCATTCTGCTTCAGCTATTATTCCTTCTAATCGGGGAACACCGAGGTTTTCAGTAAAACCTCCAGTGGGGAAGACTAAAATGCAGAATATTAAACCTAACCCGAAAACAGATGTAGGTCTCATCTCTTCTCCCATAATAAAAATACGCATACTCAATTATTATCATTTCGATGCATGCTAAACGTTACTGTGGGGGGGTAGGATTCGAACCCAACCAACTTAAATTTACCTGTTTTTGTTTCCACATAACGCATGCATTACTCAAACACACTCAGCACGCTAAAACTACCAACTCCATGCAAGTAATACTGAATAATCGCTATATTAGTGAAGAAACCTTTGCGAGAAAATCTCCAGCGCGTCCATTCCCCGCGCTCCTAGATCAGGACTTAAGGGTAACAATGGCAAACAAAGCGTCAGGCGATCCACATCATTGGCTTCATACAAGTGTACACCTGATTCAATCTTTTCGATTGGACCAAAAAGCCATCTATCCTTGAGGGAGTCCAAATTGGCATCCCTAAGACGCGGATACGCGCTTCTTAATATCCTTTTTATTTCTTCGAACTGCTCATCATCCTTCCATACAAGAGGAGCAGCACAGATCCACCATTTTAACGGGCCATAATCGCGTCCCTGCGCCTCACAGACCTTTCTCATACGTTCTTGTTTCTGTTGTAAGACATCAATTGGACAAGCATCATAAATAATGCCATCCGCGTATTTAGCAATGATATTCTCCATCGTCGGCGCCTTGAGCGTTTGAGTACCGATCCAAAGAGGGACGTGCGGGGATTGGACGGGCTTGGGGAGAAATTTCACCGTTTCAATCTGATAATATTCCCCTTGAAAGGATGGGGGTTGCTTCTCGGTCCACAACCGTTTAATGATCTCGACGGCTTCACGCAACTGCTTAATCCGTACGCCCGTAGGAGGAAACTCTATGCCATACGCTCGATACTCCGCTTCCTTCCACCCCGCCCCCAGCCCCAAATCAATTCGTCCCTTCGAGGCGTTATCAAGATTCGCCACAATTTTCGCTAGCAACGCTGGATTGCGATACGATTGGCACGTAACCTCGGTGCCCAGCCGGATAGTCCTCGTTAACGGAGTCAATAGTGCAATTAATGTCCACGCTTCATAACTATTCATTGGGGGAAGCTCTGGACTACCAAAAAAATGATCCGAGACAGTAAAATGATGAAAATTTAATTGTTCAGCTTTCTTTGCTAAGTTAACGATCTCTGTAAACGTATATCCAAATTGAGGCTCAATATGCACACCAATCTTCAAGCTTCTTCACCACAACTACTTCAATAGGCACGAATTTAAAAGCAAATTACCATATTTCCAATCATCTGCACACATAATATCAAGCGAATCTAGGCTTTGGCACGTGTGCAAGCATACACAAAGCTCTAAAACTTCCCTGAGACATAAGGAAGCCTAACGGTGATTTAGATGAAGCTTAAACTGCAGAACTTTTACAAGCTGCTAGTTCGACCAACGGTTGTTGTCTCAACAATCTCTCCGCGTCAAATCTCCAATGCTGCGCCTTTTAGTTGGAATTCACCCATGGCTACGAAACCTAAACCGCTCTTCGGTTTCTGCTCCAGCGTAAACCATGACACATGGCGAAACATAAAACAGAACAGAGAATTTGTGGTCAACATGGTCGGGGAAAACTTTGGCCCCCTAATGGAAATAATGGAGACAGACTTCCCGTATGAGGTTAGTGAGATTGAAAAATGTGGATTAACAGAAGTCAAATCCAGGCATATCAAACCACCTCGAATCCAAGAAGCTTACGGTTGGTTGGAATGCAAAATGGCTAAGTACATCGCCATCTCTGAAAGGAACGTCTGGATAATAGGGGAAGTTCTGGATGTTGAGGTGAAGGATGAAGCTTTGGACGATGTCGTCGATGTAGCTACAGCGAAGCCCCTTAACCATATCTGGGGAGAAGCTTTCGTGACAGACATGAAGATAACAAGGTTCAAGAGAGCCTGAAGATTAAAACACGCATGCATATTATTATAGGTGGAAGTTTCGCACTGGAGTCAGAGGAGACTTCGAATGCCTAGTCCGGCTGCTTCAATCCCGCATCATAGACGAAAGAGTGGGAAAACGAAACATCAACTGTTCAAAGTTACAGCATTCCAGCGGTGGAGCGATACATGCATACCGATGAAAATTTCAATGTGCATACTATAATTTAAGGAGTGCAAATCTTAAGCGATAGAAAAATCAGTTGAGATCTAGTCTGTGATGGGTTAAGATGAAGGCTGAAAAGAAACCTTTCTATGGAATTCTTGCTTTGCCTGCTTTCCCTGTTGTTCTAGTCACTGTGAAAAGGAACATCATGACGGCTGCTGCGTTTAGTTTCTATTCTTTTAAACCCCCTTGTGTCATGGTAGGGATTATACCGGAAAACCTGACCTGCGAGTTAATCTTAAAGGAGCGCGAATTCGGAATTAACATACCGACAAAGGACCAACTTGATATTGTGCGTATTTGTGGTTCAGTTTCTGGAAGAGATGAAGATAAATTCGAAAAAGCGGGGTTGACTCCACAAGAAGGCAAGGTAATAAGCAGCTGCTTAATCCAAGAATGTCCAGTGAGCATAGAATGTCTCGTAGTTCACGAGATCGATTATCTTGGAACCCACCGGTGGTTTGTGGGACAGATAAAGGTCGTACATGCCGAAGAAGATTACACAAGAGATCAGGCACTAATGTATTGGCCTAAAGAATACCGCAAAGTAGGCGATGTTTTGCTGAAAATTCAATCCAAATCATAAATGCGTGCATGCACAACGCTCATTGCCAGCCGCTGACATTTCTACAACCTCTATTTTCAAATTTTATCGTTGGCTTCTGACATGTGTTGTTGACAGATCTTCCAGCTTCCGTGGCGCTTCTCCAGAACTCCCGTCCATCGTATGTCTTTCGTCCCCCAAGGCTTTCCATCAAATTCGCCTTCATCATCAACGATTGCCGAAAACCAAGCCACATCTCCCCTTATTGAAATCACAATTCTCAGGTTTCTGATATCAAATCCTGTGGCTTTGTTCCGTGGATCCATCCAATCTTCCAAGAATTTCTCAAACTGCTTCCATCCTATGACGGTGCTCTTCGAGTCGGGATAATATGTAAAGAAGGCAGCATCTTTTGCGAAGATGCGTTCGAAAAGTGCCCGATCTTTCGTTAGAGCCCACCCGAAGGAATCGTGGATTATCTTATGAATTTCCTCCTCATCGTTCGTCTTTTTTGAGTTGCGCAAATCTGATCAACTTGGCAATATCTCTTTCAGCTAATAACATTTCTGCGAAAAGTATGTAGCGTCATTTCTTCGCATAAATCAATGCTGCCATAGTTCCTTTTGACGCGTCATTCCATACTCTCCCCTCTCTACAGCAATTCTTTGTGAATAGGGGCAAATAATTCCACGTATTAGAACAGCCAGCATGCTCGCCAGGGCGTCTTCATTGTTCTGTATCTTGCACTACCTCTTTCCGCAACTTGCATACATTAAACAGCGGCACACGCTGATTACCCGTCAGATTATTCCTAGATGCTCAACCAATACTCTTATTCCTATGGCTATTAAGATCAAACCACCGAGGATTTCAACTCTACTATGGAGAAAACCTCCTACCTTTCTACCTAAATACACCCCTAGAAAGGAAAGTAAGAACGCAACGACTCCTATTAAGACTGCTGGAACGAATATGGAGATTCGAAGAAATGAAAAGCCAAGTCCAACCACCAAAGCGTCAATACTCGTGGCTACAGACAGGATTAGCAGTAAACCAAGTCTGGGAGAGTCCAAGAGCTTCGTGGATTCTGCTCTTACTGATTCATATATCATTCTGCAACCAATGAAGGCCAAGAGTCCAAAAACGATCCAATGATCAAAGCCTGAGATCAAGTCTAAAACATGAATGCCAGCAAACCATCCTACTACTGGCATGATTGCCTGAAACGCCCCAAAAAATATTCCAAGTTTGAGGGCATCACCCATTGTAAAAGTCTTGTTTGCTAGTCCATAGGCTATCGAAACCGAAAAAGAATCCATGGCCAGAGCAAATGCGATGAGCACTGTTGTAATATCCATCATTTCTCGCTCTTGAAACAAAATGTGGACCAAAAGCCCACTTAAAAATGATTCTTTTCGTGGAGGAAGAATGGGAAGATTACTCGAACTTTTCAGGCGAATAATCATCACTGTGTCTGTTAGATCCAACTATTTGACTCTTGGTACTATAGAAGAGGGAGTAATTGTGGTAGAAATAGACGACCCACACGTCGAACTTCGCAGGCTATTCGAAGACCTCTCAAAAATGGGAAACGTGACCATCTACACTCCTCCCTTTTTTTGCTCATGCATGCATGACTTGGGCTTGTTTTTCCCATAGATAACAGTTACAAGCATTGTTATAAGCGTGCACAGAAGGAGGAGAGTACCTGATGGGAATTCGGGAATCACCAGTTGCCCGGAACAGCCATCATCCATGATAGGATGCGGGTACGCATCATGATCCTCCGGATAAACTCCAGCATCATGATAGGACTGCAGGAATTCCGGAACGGTGAACACGGTTTCATTCATGTACTTCTGTACCAAAGGTGTGGAGAAGTTGAAGGCCTCTTCCACCGAAATCAACCCATTCCCGTCCGCGTCAGCAGATACGTTGCCCAGGGCATTCGTAAAATAATAGTTCCACACGCTTCCGATAATCGGGAGCCCTTCTTCCTCCAACCCTGCCCAGCTGATCTCATCCGCTGCGCAACTGCCTAATGAGATGTGAGGCGCTGGATCCGCCTTGATGGGCTCAAAAAACTCTTCAGCAAAACAACTGTCGATCATCAAAATCTTCATGGACACATTAAGCTGCATCCACTCACTCGGAAACCACGTATTCCACAACAAAACATCACTCAGCCACACCCCATGCGTACAGATATACAATAGCACGGTATCATTCCCATTCGATTCATTCCGCAGCCACTCAACAGTCTCTTGCACCACCTCCAAGGAAAGAGTCCCATTAACGACGTAAAGGTGGTTACTCGGAACGCCGGAATTGAGCAATGCCAATTGCAAGCGCTCATTGTTGATGTAATCCACCGGCAGGTCCGTCCAACCCTCCGGAAAATCATTCATCTCTAACAGAACCGCCCAATAATCTTCACTCGCCCCTTCAACAGCTCCGACAAGCGAAATTCCCAACGCTGCGAGGAGCAGCAACTCCATTACTCTCAGTACAAATGGCATAATCACTATCAAAGTAAAAGCTAACCCTACTTAAGCTCTAGTTTAGGATGCCCACGTATGCATGCATGCAGGTTAGAACTAGGCCCGTTTTAACGGAAGTTGGGCGAGGTCTTCGAGCCAGTCCGGATGGACCCCCACAGACTTCTTCAGGGTAGAACAGGGAAAGTCTTCACACTCGGTACAATAATTAAGCCGCCTTTCTTCTCTGCAACACCCATAAATCTTGCAGTCAGGTCGATCTTCAGATCCACAACCCTTGCACTCTTCATTAAAATAATAACGACAAGATCCACAATACAGCAGACATGGAGTTGCTAATGAACCAGAAACCACGTGTTTACACTTCTACCTCACTGTAATTTCACTTCTGATTTAAGACTTAACCTAGCTCTTCTTGCATTCAAGCTAACCTTCGCAATAAGATAGTTAGAGGATCGGTGAGACCTAGCCAATTACCAATAATCCAAGTAGGAGAAAGGTCGGAATTAGAATTGCAATCAGGATATCCAATCCCCGGTTACTAGTCTTCAAGAGCGGGATGAAGAACGGCACTTGGCGCTTGTAGTGTTCAAAGGCTGCTCCATGCTGCTTGGATAAATGCTGTTCTTCTATGCTTGCCAGTAAAACATAAGCGAGCAGTTCAATAAACCATACACCGACAGTCTGTAATGGACTCAAAAAGCCGATGCCAAAAGTGTTGTTCAGAATCCAGACGCTCCAGCTCGTGAGACCAAGGGTCAAGAGGATCATCCCCAAATACTGAGGATGTCGGACCCACCCATACGGTCCTGAAGCAATTAATCCCCCCTTTCTCTTTGTGATCAGATAGGCTACAGAGTAAACAAGAATCGCGAAACCAGTGATAATACAAGCCTTCTCCAGAATTGGGAAGGGCACAAAGAAGTCAAACAATGCCCTGAGAAGATTGACAGGAAAATTAGAAAAGACCAAAATTAAATACCCCGCAAAGGGAAGAGTCATCAAACCCGTCCAAGCAGGCAGCGATTGAACAAGAGGAACTAAATAACCTGCAACCTTCAGAAGTCCCGATCTTATCTTTTCAGTGGCCATTCTTTCTTTCCCCCCAAACGGTCACCCTGTTCTAACATAGAGAACGCGCTAATAGTCCTATATTTTAGTACATCCCGTTCTAATCTTTTGAACATCAACCTCGCGATTCTGTTAAGGTACGCAGGCATGCCTGCAAAGTCCTATCGAGCGAGTGCGCATTTTCCACAAGTCATAAAACTGACAAAGGGTTACCGAGAATCTAGGATCTAAAATGAAAAAGGTGATTTGGGCAACTCCTCTCTACAAGTTCCTAAGACATTGTGACGATAGTCCCCTTGAAAAGACGATTCTGGATTGTGGTGCTGGCGGTGATGATCCCCTACTGAGGCTTTTTCTCGAATCTGGATACAATACAACTGGAATTGAAATTTCCGATCAACCTTTAAACAAGGCCAGAAAGTTCTGTGAAGAGCACGGATTGAAATTAAACATATTCAAAGGAGACATGAAAAAGCTTCCCTTCAAAGATGAAGCATTCAGTTTCGTATATTCTTACAATACATTGCCACTAATGTCAAAAAAGGAGGTTAAAATGGCCTTGAGACAGATACAACAAGTAGTAAAACCAGATGGGCTTTGCTTTATTAATTTCGTATCCGAGGAAGATGAAGGGCCGGCAGACTCTTACTATGAGGATAATGAACCAGACCAATACTTCACAGATTTTCTAATCCTTTACAAGGAGAAGAGGATAATACTCATAGGAAAAGAACGGAAGCAAGCCTACATCGATTATATTGTTCAGAAAAAACAAGGCAGTCCAAAATAGAAAGCAACTGAAAAAAAGGGGATTTTTCTAGCCCTTCCTCACTTTTTCATATTCTTCATTAAGGACACGCCTGTACGCTTCTTCAGAAACAAGAGGCTGACTAATGGTCTCGAGGAGATCCTTAGCCATTCGCCCTTTCGTCACGAGCTCGACGCCCGCTTGCCTCAGGGCAGCCAGAACCTCGTTGACCTTCTCCGTCTTTTTTCTCATAAGAGACGCGTGCGGACGGAGAACCGCCCCTCCAAACTCCACGCTCATATCTTCCGCAATCTCCTCCGCAATCCGAAGCACGGTGCCAAAATTCCCGAGCTCCCACCAACCCCCTGTCGAAACCAAAACGACTTTGCTCAGGTTCACATCATCATGTACCTTGGCCCGTGTACGACCCCCTCGAAACTCCAGAATGGGCTCAACAAGCGGGACCAACCGATTAATCAAGTTCTGCATCTCCCCGGGCAAAGGAATATAGACGGGGGTGGCTAACACAAGCACATCAGCCTTACGCACCTTGAGCAACAGCATCTCCATATCATCCTCAATGTAACAGTGACCCGGTTTCTCATTCCAGCAATAAAACTCACCAGTACACGGCTTCACATCCAGACGCTTGGCATAAAGTAACTCAACGGAAGCCCCAGCCTCCCTCATCCCATCGAGAAAGGGCGCCAACACCAATGCAGTATTA
>CP070649.1:1399329-1400997 GCA_020354575.1 Candidatus Bathyarchaeota archaeon
CGCGCGGTAGGGCTCCATGCATGCATAAAACGTGTCAACTGTCACTGTTGTGTCACAGCCACATAGGTTTAATAGGCTGCACCGCGTATTAGAAACAGAGCTTCATGCATGCATAAAACAAACGCTTAGATTACTATGAAGCCCAGACGAAAATTGGATCATGAAAAGAGGAAGTTTCAATTGCCCTACGGGTTTATTTATGATCTGACCAAGTTCTCGCAAAGTGCATTTAATATATTACTTCAGACAGCATGCGAAATTGGAGTAACAAAGTTATTTTCAATTAATGCCAAGAGACTTGTCAAATTCTTCAATCTTGATCAGTTAACAGGGTTAAACTTGGCTGAAGCCGTAACTCTTGTGGAGGATTTGATTGAAGTTCAGAACGCAAATAGTCTTCAGAGAAAAAGGTTTGAAAAAGCTGAAAACAGAGCCTTGCTTGTCCCGCATTGTGCAAGGTCTCATATGGATAGGCAATGTATGGCAGATTTCAATCCTGAAATTCCAAGCTATAATTGTAATAGTTGTCAAGAAGATTGCCTTGTCAATAAGGTCGGCAAGCTTGGCAAGGAAAAAGGCTATGACGTTTACGTTATTCCCGGAGGATCATGTGCCGAAAAAATTCTCAGAGACAAGAAGTATAATGGGGTCGTAGGCATAGCTTGTGGTCACGAATTGAAGATGGCGCTTGATCTTTTAAAGAAATTAGATATACCGGGTCAAGGTGTTATCTTAACGAGGAATGGATGCGCCAACACAAATTTCAATATGGAAAGTCTAAAACGACTGCTTTGAGAACGAATCCACCCTACATCAAACCGAAAGTCAGCAGATGAAAGCAGAATGTTAACAAAAGTATTGGTGTATATTCCAGTTATCATCGCTGTTTCTATTTTCATGGAGGGTGTAGCTTGGTTTCTTCACAAATACGTGATGCATGGTTTTGGATGGTTTCTACATAAGGATCATCATTACCCACGGAAAGGTCGTTTCGAAAAGAATGATTTGTTTGGTTTGTTTTTCAGTTTGATGTCGTTTCTTTTCATTTTCACAGGAGTACTATCTGGGTTTGACTGGAAATTGGCCGTCGGAATTGGAATAATGTTCTATGGTATTGGATACTTCCTAGTTCACGACGTCTTCTTCCATAGGAGAATAAAAATAGGCTACCGTCCAAAGAGCAAATATCTTAAACGGATTCTAAACGCTCATGGAATCCATCACGCGAAGAGCACTCCTAAAACTGGTGTCAATTTCGGTTTTCTTTACGCGCGCGCTTTGGGATCCCATTGATGCAACCGCGTAAATCATTTGACTTTTGTGACAGTTAACGCATGTTGACTGTATGTTAAAATGCCACAAACCATAGTGCGCCCGCAGCAATTTGTTATCTAGGCGTACCCATAGTCAAGCGCGAGCGAAGCGGGCACAGTATAAAGAAGAAGAAATTCTTATCCTTTCCTTCCGTGGTGCCGATACTGGGACGTTCAAAATTGTTGGATAGCGGACGAGAAAACAACTAAATATGGAAAATGTGGAATCTTCGGTATGAGATTTGGCCTATCAATCAGCAACTTGGGGACCTATAGCGATTTTGATGGCGTGATTGCTCTTGCCCAGGATGCTGAAGAAGCTGGGTGGAATGGGATATTCCCGTGGGATCATATT
>CP070649.1:1401097-1503224 GCA_020354575.1 Candidatus Bathyarchaeota archaeon
CCCAATGTTAAGTGAGAAGCTTGTCGAGTTTTTCTATGCTTTCTTGTACATCATTGAAAGATTCAATTGAAACAATTCCTCTATAATCTATCTTTTTTATGTCTTTTGCGAACTGTTGCCAATTCACAGTGCCATGTCCAACGCCAAGATGCAAATCGTTTTTTCCATCGTTGTCATGCACATGAATGTGAGCAATCTTCTTGCCAAACCTTGTGATAAACTTGCGAGTTTGACCATTGATGTTAGAGTGCCCTACATCCAAGGTTAATTTAATCTCTTCTCCTAGCTCATTGAAAAATCGAGAAAACTGCTCAACGTTCTTTACTAAGAATCCGTATGGTTCAGGGCAATTTTCTAGCAATAAATTAACCTCGTATTTTTTAGAAAGCTTGAGTAATTGTTGCACCGATTCAATATTAGTTTTCCAATCTAATCCTGGATAGAAACTGCTTATTCCAGTTCGCCAACCAGGGTGAAATACCATTAGACGACAATTGAGAAGATGTGCAAAGGACATTGACTTTTCAAGTCTTCGTAAAAAGAAATCACGCGTTTCTTGAGATTGCGCTGCTATGTTTATGCTTGCGAATGGAGCGTGCAAAGTAAAGGTCAAATCTTGTGTTTCACTAATTTCCTTAAGCGTTCTAACGCGTTCTGGTCCCAATGTATGCAAACCATCATCAACCAATTCAATATGGCTCACTGACGCATGTTGAAGCCTTTTGCATAGGCTAGAAAATGGCTCACCTAAACAGTGTAGCATTGACAGACCAATGTCTATTTTGACCATTATGACACCTTTCAGCTCATAGTAGATGAGAAGTTTGACATGTTTCTAAGATCTCCACTCCTCTTTTTGCCAGTTGCACGAAAAGAGGAGAAGAGTCAATACCTAGTTCCATAGGGAATATACCACCGGATAATTCTTCATCTTTGGCTAACATCTGCGCTACTACAGACATAGGCATGCCAGTAAGATACGCCAATGCGCTTACGCCATATTCCTTGTGATATTGGCGGATCAAGCTGTAGGTATACTTCGAACTGAAGCCGTTCTTTTTGCCAATAATTTCAACAACGATTCCTGCAGTGTCTTTAACATTAACATCTGGGGGTGGAGCGCATTTAATCAGGAATTCCTGTGGCGAAATTTCTACACCATTTAGTCGAATTGGCTCAGTTCTTGTTAACCCCATCTCATTTAAAATATGAATTCTTTGTTCATCCTTGTCAATATAGGACATCGCACAATCGACAAGCCTAACACCTTTGCTAATAGTCCTTGGCAATGTGGCTATACCGGAATATAATGCAAAACAGCATGTTCGTTCACCTATAGGCTCTGGAAACTTGAAGGTGTGCTTGCCAGAAAATGGTGGCAGTTTTTCATATTTCCCATCAACATAAATTACTGGTCCTTGTGTGTATTCTTCCAGCACCGTTCGGAAGGTCCATTTGTATTTGACAGGCTTACGGTTCACTTCACCATAACGAATGTGAACCTCATCTATCTGGCTAAGTTTCTCAGCCCCATATCTCGCTAAGACATCTGCAATTCCTGGTGCTAAACCACATCCGATTACTCCTGTAACTCCCGCTTTACGGGCTTTTTTGTGGAGTTTCAGTTGTTTAATGGTCATATAATAGACTCCACCAAGGTCGGTAAAGGGCTTTTTAGCCCTAATCGCTGCATTGGCCACTTGTAAATTCAAGTGATAAGGAGCTGCGTTAGCAACAACATCCACCTGGCTAATAGAATTAGTTAAGCTCTCTTGGTTTGTGATGTTGATTATGTGCACTGAAACTTTTTCACTATTAGCCCATTTTTTTACTTTCTCAGCTTGCTTAAGATTAGAATCACCAATTATTACTTCGGAGACCTCTGAGCATTCAGCTAGGTCACGAACAGTAACCATGCCCATAGCTCCTGCACCACCTAGTACAAGAACCTTCATAAGGTTTGACTCCTTTTTGATAGAGAAAGCTTCATGGGAGTTTATACTTTTCCATCTTACAGAGCTCGAGGTGTAAGCCAGTCGATAAGCTTCTTGGGATTGTCGCTCGTGATTTTTACTTTTATAGGACCTAGTGGGCTTTCAGCAACAGGCTCACAGAAAGATAAATGACCTACAAAGGCGACTTGTTTGTTTAAATTAAAACTGATTGTATCTTTATCCAAGCTTTTTAATAGGACGGTTCGTGCAGCATCTCGAATCCGTTCTCTACGCAAGAGCTGCTTAAATTTTACTAGGCTCTCCCTATTTTTTGTAAGAGTGGTTAGTAAGCTACTCCCTCCTTGCTGAAGCTTCTCTTCGAGATTCAGAGAGCCAAAAATGTTTTCTACAGCTTGTTTGACTTTTGACACGTCTTCTGTAGGGTTGACTTCAACCTCAATTTGCAGTGTTAGTGTGTATATTTTTCATCACGCTCTCCAAAAAGTTCTGAATTTCCTTCTTCACGTCTACTTTTTTACCTTCATTCACAATCATCACGTCTGCGGAAGCAATAACGCTGCCCAGACCGACTCGGAGTTCTCGCCAATCTCTCTCCAAAAATATCTCCCATTTAGCTGGGTCGTCACTGCGTTTTCGTTTGAAGAGTCTCTTAAACCGAGTTTCAGGTGAGACATGAATTGCTAGCAGCTTGAACTGGGGAAGATGTTTCTGGAATTCATCTACCTCGTAGAGGCTACGAACACCATCAACTATCACAACCTTTTTCGTTGTGCTTTTAATTCGGGAGATACAGCGTTTGGCTACTATAGCTGGACCATTTTCTTGGCGAAGTTCAAGCATAACTTTGCCCATGTTTTCGGGTGTAGGCCCCAAGTTCCGATTTTCTGTCTCTTTTCTTATTTCATCACCCATAACGACTATTCCAAAGCCCATCTTCCGAGCGACTTCAACCACTATTGATTTCCCAGCACCAGGCATTCCTGCAACTCCAATGACTATTTTGTTCGACATGCGTCTCGAACTCTCAGCTTTTTCATGCAGCCTTTAGTTAAAAAGCTCTTATAAATGCTGTATATTGAACTTAGATGGGGCTTGAAATGCCAGAGATTATTCGCAGTTTCGTTGCGATAGATATCGATAATGAAAAGATCTTGAGCCAGCTAAGGGATGTTCAAGGAAAACTAATAGAAACCAGTGCTCGTATAAAATCAGTTACGCCCGAAAATATTCATATTACAATTCGTTTTCTAGGAGATATTCATACTGAAATGATCGACAAAATTCACAGCAGTATGGAAAAGGTATCTTTCACCCCATTCGATGTAAGGATACATGGGATAGGAGCTTTCCCCACTTCTAAATATGTACGTGTAGTCTGGGCAGGTATTCAAGATGGTCGCAAGAAGATAGAAGCTATTTTTAACCAATTGGAACCACAGCTTCGGGTATTAGGGTTTAAGCCTGATTCGAGAGGGTTCAGCCCTCATATTACAATTTCTAGAGTTAGAGCGGGTCAGAAAAAGGCTGAGTTGATTCGTTGCATTAAAGATCTGGCAAATCATGAGTTTGGAATTTTGAAGGTTTGTTGTTTGAAGCTCAAGAAGAGCGTCTTAACATCAAGGGGGCCTATTTACTCTAATTTGAAAGAGGTCTGTCGAAGTAAATAAGGGAGTTCCCATGGGCTCAAAAATTGATGATATTCTATCAGAAGTCTTGAAAAGAACTACCCCAACTAGGGAAGAGAAGAGAAGCATGCTTGCATTGATAGAAAGGCTCAAAAGAAAAATCGAGAAAGCTGCGAAACAAGCCAAATTAGATATCATAATAAGAGTTGAAGGCTCAGTCGCGAAAAACACATGGCTTAGAGAAACCCCAGAAGTTGATGTTTTCATGCAGGTTCCCTCCACTGAATCAAGAGAGGCTTTAGGTACAACTTATCTAGGTATTGCAAGGAAAGCAACTGAAGACGCTGAGCAAATTGAACGCTTTGCAGAGCATCCCTTTTTGGAGGTTGTTCTAGACAGCGTTCGTGTGAATGTGGTTCCGTGCTATTGCGTTAAGAAAGGGGAGTGGCAAAGCGCCACTGATCGCACTCCTTTCCATACCGACTATGTGAAACCGTTGTTGAATGAGAGACTTTGCGGTGAAGTCCGTATATTGAAGAAGTTTATGAAAGGTATCAACTGTTATGGAGCTGAAATAAAAATCGGTGGTTTCAGCGGATATCTTTGCGAGTTACTTGTGCTTTTCTATGCCTCCTTCATTAATGTGTTGAAAGCTGCAAGCGAATGGAGGCAAGCATTCATTGATTTGGAGGCATTCTATCAAGGACGGGAAGACAAAGCGAAACTAGTCTTTAAAGATCCACTTATTATAGTTGACCCTGTTGACAGGGGAAGAAATGCTGCTTCTGCTGTAAGACGAGAACGGTTAGGTGAATTTATCTCAGCTTCAAGAGCGTTTCTGGACGAACCTGACATTAATTTCTTTTACCCCCCAGAAACAAAGCCTTATGGATCAGAAAGATTACTGAAGATGATAAGAAGGCGTGGATCGAGTCTCATCTTCATAAAATTTGGAAAAAGCAATGCTGTTCCAGACATTTGGTGGGGGCAGCTTTATAAATCTCAGAAATTCTTGAGAAGAGTTGTCAAGCAGCATGATTTCTCCCTAATCCGTGATGGAGTGTGGAGTAACGAGCATAACTTGAGCCTATTTGTTTTTGAAGTTACACATCGTAGTCTACCAAGTTTCAAAACGCATCTTGGACCACCCTTAGATAAACGAGATGAGTGTCGAAGATTCCTCCAGAAACACTTGGATTCCGTACATACAATATCTGGACCCAGAATAGAAGGAGGACGGTGGATAGTAGAAACAAAGCGGAAATACGTAGATTTAATTGACTTACTAAGAGACAAGATAAAGAAAAAGGGTAACCAGTCTGCTTTAGGGAAGCATGTTGCTAAGGCTATTTCAAAAAGCTTAGAGATTCTGGATAACGAAGAGATCCTCCCAATGTATTCATATAACAGAAAATTCGCAGAATTCCTAACCGATTATCTAAACGGAAAGCCGAAATGGCTAATTAAAAGAAGGCAGTAAATATACTCGTCTCTCCCTCAGAGACAAAGCCAATATTTGCAATTCTCTAAGTTTCTGGTTATCCACCCGGAGCCCCATGGAAAGGAACGTTTTTCCAAAGGATTTCCCACCAGTCCTCCTCCGTAATGGCTTCCTTTTTCACGACTAAATCAACAATTTTATTGAGAAGCACGTGGTGTTTCCTTTCATCAGCAAGAATTGATTGTAGCAAAAACTCAATCTTCTTGTTCGCAATTTTAGGCATGATTTTTTCAACAGAAGAAATAGCGATTTCTTCATCTTCGATATGTTTCTCCGTAATTTTCTTGATTTCTTGATATTCTTTGTCGGTCAATGCTGGAGTAATTTCAGTAATAGCCATAGCTGCATTATAGATTCCTGCATGTTTCTGAGAGTCAAAAGCTATTGCACGTAAAACTTGCTTAACTACAGGATTTCTAACTGTTTTTAAACTACTTGTGATGGACTCAACTATTTGATGCTCCAGTTTTATTTGCTTCTTGTAAAAATCGATCATTTCGTCTTTTCGCATGTAGCACAATCCCCTTATCGCTATTTGCTTTCACAGGGAAGCAATTGCTAATAAATATGCTGTTTAGAGTATTTGAAAAATAATAACTAAAGAGCCCATTGCCCAGCAGTAAATCGCAAACCAGTGAAGCTTTTTATTAAGAATAATTTTTCTTAAAATCTGAAGCGACAGATAACCCACAATTATCCCCGATATCATCCCAACAATCACTGCAATTGAAGTTTCAAAGTCAGCCAGCAAAGTCAAATCACTAGATTCTGCAATAGCTGCTCCCAGTGTTGCCGGGATTGATAATAAAAATGAGAATCTAAATGCAGCCCCATGATCCACTTTCCGCAGCAGTCCTGTGGAAATTGTTACTCCGCTCCTCGATATCCCGGGAACTATTGCAATGCCTTGCGCAATGCCTATCAAAAATGAGTCCATATGATTGAGACTTCTTTTCCCTTCTCTTTGCTTAGAAAAGTAAAGTAAACACCCAGTAGCTAAAAGGGCTACACCCACAACGAGCAAATTATCAAAGAAAGACTTGAAAACATCTTGAAAAACATAGCCTATAACCGCTGTTGGGAGACTACCTATAATGATAAAAAGGGCAAGTCTTCCTCCTTCTGAGCGGAAATCTCGTTTAGCCACAGCTTTCGAAATCTGCACAATGTCTTCTCGGAAAAAATATAACACAACAAGAAGAGTGCTAATGTGAAGAAAAATATGAAAAAGCACAGGCGGCTGCCAATCCAAAAATTCTTTGGCAATAGCTAAATGACCCGAGCTGGATACTGGTAACCATTCAGTTATGCCTTGAATTATACCAAGAGCAATGGCATCGATAAGAGACGCCATAAAGTTCCCCTACCTTGACTCCTATTAAGTCTCCTAGTACCTATATTTTAGCTGATCTAGCCACAGAATTCAAATCGCTACCGAAAATCTTTTTCTTATCTGCATGCATTAGTGACACACACAGGAGTTCCTACAACAATGTGTATCTTAGGCAAGGACAAACTTGTTAACCTTATAGAACAATTCCGCATAGTCTACCCATATGATTACCATCTGCTTGATGGCGATAGCTATGTTCTCACAGTTAAAGAGGAAACAACTCTGAATTATTTAGAACATCAAAACCTCATTAGTTATGAAATAGTTTTTACACCACCGGAACTTGTCGCCCATTTGACAGCAAAAAGCAAATTTGGTCGCATGGGATTGAGCTTTCTTAATGCAGCCAAAGTCCACAGTGGTTTCGTCGGGCGCCTAGCATTGGAAATCGTAAATCTAAGTAATGACCGCAAGCCAATCACGATAAAACGCGGTGATCCCTTTATGCACATTGAATTCATAACGCGCGAGGGAGAACCGTCCCCTTACTTAGGACCGTATCAATTTCAATACCTCACAAAAGAAGAAAGACAAATGTACACACCTATACTGAAGAAAGTTTTCCAAGATTATGATTCCCTGGAAGGAAAGTGGCCTAAAAAGCTACATGCGCAATAAAAACAAAGCGTTCCACTTGCAGTCCCAATTTGTAACAATCAAAAAACCATCAACAAACGCTTTAAATATCAGCAAACTTGCTATCCTGAAGGGAAATGGCATGAAAGCAAAGAATTACAGAAAAGTAAAAGGTCAAGCGTATACAAGGAAAGAATATGCAAAAAGCTCCCCACCTTCAAAGATCACAAAATTTACCATGGGTGATTCAAAAACAGCATTTCCAATGGAAGCAAAATTAATAGCCCTAGAAAACGCTCAAGTTCGTCACAATGCACTTGAGGCAGCCAGGATAGCATCAAATCGTATTTTATCAAATAAGCTCGGAAACAACTACTTTTTACGAATTATGCCCTACCCACACACAATCCTCAGAGAAAATAAGATGATTTTTGGTGCTCATGCAGATAGATTGCAGGACGGCATGCGCCATGCTTTTGGCAAACCCATAGCAACAGCAGCACGAGTAAAGACAAACCAGCCAATAATAATAATCGGAGTAAACGAAGATGCCACAGAAATTGCAAAACAAGCCCTAAACAGAAGCAAGGCGAAATTTCCTATGCCTTGCCGAATAGTAATCGAGAAGACAGAAGACTAAGATCAGCTGAATTTGAGATGTGTACTCTATTTATTCTGAACAACAGAGAGAAGTACCAACTCAAGAAGTTAAGAGGGCAGCTATCAACGCAGATTATTGGATGCCGTTAACATTTTCTTCACCAAGTAATTCGCATTTACTTCAGTAATCCCAAGTTCCTTGGCTATTCCGGCAGCATTTTCACCAAAATTTCCAATAAGATTTCGCAGATCATCTTCTAACTCGTCTATAACCAAAATCGTCTCAATGACCTTATCTGGGTTTACCCCAATTGAATCCAGATGTATCACTAGAAATTTTATGAAATCCTTTCCTAAATCGCTTGGTGCTTGCCCACAAATCCCCACAGACCGTATTGGATCTACAGTATGAGCACCTTCACAAAGCATCTCAATGGCTTTCTTCACAGCGGGATTTGATTCATCAAATTCCCACGCAAGAATCTCAGAATCTCGATCGATCGCTAATGTTAACTGAGTCAAGTCATTGCTTCCTATGCTGAAGCCATCACAATATTCAGCGAATTTTTGGGGCGTAAAACAAATGCTTGGAACTTCTGCCATAAATATGATTCTAGGCACTTGCAACTTATTTTCGATAAAAACCCTTTTGATTCGATTAACGACCTTCTCAGCTTCATCAGTGGTTCTAACAAAAGGAACCATTGGAATAGCATTGACTAGATTTAGTTTATGAACCATGGCAAAAGCTTTCAACTCTAAATCAAAAGCTTCAGCAAATAGTTCGCTTACGTATCTTGATGCCCCTCTGAACCCTAGCATCGGGTTATTCTCAATAAACTCCAATTGAATTTCGTTAACCTGTATTTTTGTGGAACCACAGATGGGACATTTGTTTTGACTCGATAAAGCCAAGCTCTTGCCACAATCACAAACTATCTCATAGTGCAATGCTCCAGATAAGGAAGAATACTCGTTCGTTTTAAAATCACTAAACCTTACGATAATATCCCTCGGATAAAAGGCGGATGCAATTATTGAAATGCCTGTTTTGAGTCTTTCCACATACTCTTGAGAGAGAGATTGTATGCTCGGATATTTCTGTCTGATGTCATCAGCCCACCTCTCGTAGCCAAGTCTGTCAGCCTTTAACGCAAAGACTGGATGCATATCTGCACCTGCAACTATGAATTCTATTCTCACTAAGGAGCTACCCTCTGTGGGCAACTGACTTACTTTCAAGGCTTCATTCGGAGAACCTATGTTGACCATTACCTTGGTGGCAAGCTTTGGTATCTCTTTTAGTTCTGATTCTTGAACTTCGATTGGTAAGATCGTATCGTAGACCTTAGCTTCGCCCGATGCGCAATCCAGAGTAATCTTATCACCATCGTTTAGTTTGAGAGCACCGGAGACACTCACTGCACAAGGTATCCCCCTTTCTCTTGAAACGATAGCGGCATGGGAAGTTCTATTACCCCTTTCACATATTATCCCTGAGACCTTATCTAAACTCATGATAATTTCCCAATCAGGAGTAGTCATTGATGTCACAAGGATTGGTTTTTCCCCTTTTTTATTGAAGGCTTCGACCTCAGTCTTTGCTTCAGTATGATCCCTAGCTTTGACCACTAAACCTGATGCGATTTTTGTGCCAACCGCTATCCCTTTGAGAATTGGCTTTGTCTTTGGTTCTTCTTTGAGTTTAAATAAGGTCAATGTTGTTCTCGTTGCATGAACGGTTTCCGGTCGGGCTTGGGTAACGAATACTTTGCCTTTTTCTACTGCAAATTCGATGTCCATGGGTTTATCGTATGCTTCTTCAATTTTTGAAGTGTAATCGGCAACTTGTTTTGCTTCGTCCCTTGTTAGAACTCTTGGGTCATTGGCTTTTACAGGAACTTCCTTGTTCGTCCTTGTCTTTGAGTCGAAGACAAGCATTTCTTTTTGTGGGTCCAACGGAGGCATTGTGCCAAGTAATTTGACGTCGGGCTTCTTGGCAAATGCTGTCCAAGAAGCATTCTCTTTTCCTTGAACGATCATCTCGCCTAAACCATAGACCGCTTGAATGACACCAGTATTCCTGTTGCCGGTATCGGGATCAATGGAAAAAGCAACTCCTGCTTTCTCAGAATCCACCATGACTTGAATTATAACCGCAATAATTCCTTCTTTGACGAGGGCCGCTTCAGAAATAGGCAGGAGGCCCCTTTTCCTCAGATTGTCTCTGTAGTCAACAACTCGCCAGCCAAAGGCAGACGCGATACATTTCAACACATACTTGATTATCGATGCATCAAGGGGCACGTTTAGATAGGTCTCGAATTGCCCCGCAAAGGCAGCTGTCGGCAAATCTTCAGTTACACCTGAACTTCTGACCGCAACTCGAAATCTTTCCGAATGTTCTCTCATTTGACGTATCTGTTCAGTAAGAGTGTCAAGGAGCTCTCGTGGCACCTCCATGGTCTCAATTTTTCTTCGCAGCTTGGCAGCAATTCCTTCTGCTGTCTCCTCATCTGCAATAGATAGCTTTTCATCCAATTCTTCGGCTAATTTCATAATCTCTTTGTTGTTAAGCAAGGTTTTGGAGAATTCTGTGGTTGCTATTATTGCATGAGGAACATTTTTCTCGCCAATAATTTTGACTAATTTGGCAAGGTTAGCACCCTTTCCGCCAGTCACTTTTCCACTTGAGGCAGTGGGTGCATTAATATCTACAACCAAATCCATTTTTCATCACGATGAATTCCAAACAGATTATGCATCTGCCCTTAATTAGTTTGCTTTGGGAAAAAAGAATGGATGTGTGATAGGTTTTGGACCCGTAACATTGGAAGGTCTTAAAGGAGACTAGGATAATGAAGGCCCATTAATAATGGATTTATCTTCAGATGCATATAATTATAAACATCAATGTTGCGTGGATTCCTGTTTATGAGGAAAAGTAGTTATGATTTTGAAATAAGGAAGGTGAGAGATGAGATAATCAAGAGGGAGGCAAAAATTATTTTGATACAACTTCCCGAGGGATTGAAGTTGTATGGTCCGAAGTTAGCTGAGGTAGTTGAAAACGCGGGTGGACTCGCAATCATCCATGGAGATCCCTGTTATGGCGCTTGTGATGTAGCAACAGTTGAGGCTGAAAGATTGGGAGCTGATTTAATTATCCATTATGGCCATAGCGAAATGATGGAAAAGGAAGTAACTCCAACGCTTTTTATTGAGGCTAAGATGAAGGGTAGCATAAAGATCGCTGTGAAAAAAGCAATACCATTAATCAAGAATTGGGGAAAAATAGGCCTAGTGACCACTGTTCAACATATCCATAAACTTGACGATGCCAGAAGAGTGCTTCTGGATGCTGGTAAGGTCATCATAATAGGAGATGCTGGACGATTGAAGTATGCCGGGCAAGTTATAGGATGTGATTATAGCAACGCGAAGATAGTTTCAGCAGAAGTAGACGTTTTTCTCTTTGTTGGTGGAGGGAGATTCCATGCACTTGGTGTAGCTCTGACTACAGCAAAACCCACCATAGTCGCTGATCCTTATGAAAAGAGAGCCTTCAGAATCGAAGATGGCTGCGAAAAAGTCTTGAAAAAACGCTGGGCAACCATCCATGAGGCTGGAAAATCAAAAAACTTCGGAATATTAATAGGGCTTAAAACAAGACAAAAAAGGCTAGACAAAGCCTTAACACTGAAGAGCCTATTGGAAAAAGCAGGGAAAAAAGGCACGCTAATTGCTTTAAAAGAAATCACTCCAGAAGCATTAATGCAGTTTTCAACTTTGGACGCCTTCATAAACACAGCTTGTCCTAGACTAGCCCTAGATAATTCGAGGAACTTTCACAAACCTTTACTTAATTCCAATGAAGCGCTTGTAATTTTAGGTAAGGTAACCTGGGAAGAATTATGCGAAAAAGGTTGGTTCGAAAATTAGATTTGGAAAGGGCTCTTGCAAAGATTAAACCACACACCACTCCTAGCGCCTATTTGGAGCAGTACACGATAACACCTGAAGTTGCTGCAGAATTATTATTCATAGCTGCATATGTGAACGACGACATAATAGACAAAACTATAGTAGATCTAGGCTGTGGAACAGGGAGACTGGCAATTGGAAGCGCCCTTCTGGGAGCAAAAGGAGTTGTAGGTGTGGATATCGATAAAGACGCATTAGATATTGCATCTAAGAATGCAAAAATATTAGGAGTAAAGAAAAAGACCCAATGGATAACCGCTGATATAAATGCCATTCGAGGAACGTTCGATACAGTTGTGCAAAACCCTCCATTTGGAGTGCAAAAAAGAAAAGCTGACAGAAAGTTTCTAGTCAAAGCTCTAAAAATTAGCCGCCGCATTTATTCATTGCATAAAAGTAGCGAGGAATACTATGGAAGCAAAGGACCAAGACCCCGATCACGATCCTCATTTACGTCTCCTTCTCCCTTTTTAAAGCGATTTATCGAGAAATGTGGTGGGCGCGTTATAGGCGTGTACAACATGTTTATGATCATTCCCCGCATGTTTACTTTTCATAAGAAGCGGAAGCATAAATTTCCAATTGACTTGTATGTAATCGAAAAGGTATCGTAGCTATCCTCAATCAAAAAGTTTATTGAGGAGTAAGATGGAAGAGTACCAAGCACTTTGGCTCAGTGCAGCGATTCGATCTCCGATCGCAAGCAGAGACATGGGAAGTAAACAATCATTGGTTAAATTGCTTACGAAAAGACAAAGTGGCCAATTCGTTACCCCTGGCAATCTTTTAGGAGTAATTGAGGAATTCACGCCCGGTCAAGGCACCTATATAGAAAATGGAAGAATCTATGCGAAAGTCAGCGGTCGCACACTTCTAGATATGCAGAATAAAACAGTCTCGGTTTATCCACTTGCTCGTTTAGTAAGAATTCCCAAAATAGGCAGCATTATAACTGGCCAAGTTTCCAGCATCCAGAATAAAACGGCACACGTTCGAATATTTAAAATCGGCAAAGACTTGATATCAGGCGTGTTTTCAGGTCTACTGTACATTTCCGATGTAAGCAGATCTTATGTTGACTCTTTACACGACACCTTCAAGCCAGGAGATATCATCCGTGCGAAGGTAATTAGTGAGAAGAATCGAACTTTCCACCTCTCCACAGTTGATAAAAATCTTGGAGTTCTTTATGCTTATTGTTCTCAGTGCGGGGAGTTCTTGCAACAAAAGCGTTACAAACTGCATTGCTCTGCGTGTGGAAGGATCGAGAAAAGACGGTTTGCTGGAGATTATGGCGAAGCTGCCTTTTGAAAGGGAGGATAAAGATGAAGGTCAGAGTTTTGAATATGACAAAAAATGAATTAAAAATAGAAATTGAGGGAGAAGGACATACCTTCTGCAATGTTATTCAAAAGGCACTTATCAAGGATAAGAGAGTTGAAATAGCAGGTTATGATATTCCTCATCCTTTAACTTCAAGTCCTTTGATATATATTCGCACAAAAGGACAAAGCAAACCGACAAAAGTACTTGACGATGCTACAAAAGCGGTACACAAGGATAGCAAAACGTTTAGAGCAGCATTTAGTAAGGCTTTGAAAGAATGGAACAAGAAGCGGCAGTCATAATCTGAGTTTTTTCTCTGCCTTTGAAAGAAGAGCGCAAAAGGCTTTTGTTGCGTCTTTGTATCCTACCAATATAGACATACTTTCTGTTATTGTAGTCAGACCCTGCAACCAAACGTAAACCAATAGCGCTTCAGCAGAATCTGCCTGTTTGTGCCGATCTATTCTTGAAGGCAGGAATTCCCTTAATCCTGCTTGTTTTAATGCTTCTGAAAGCAGATGACTATTAGCCTTCACTCCTATTGGCTTCCTTTTCGCTATTGAAAGGTAAAGGGAGTATAGTAGATTAGTGTAAGCGTCACCAAGAGCTGCAAGATTATGATCTGTCAAAACCTCTTTGATTGTTTCATGGGTTGGTGCAAAAGAAAATCTGATGTTTTGCCTTGGATTTGGCATATTGCTCATCGATGCTGATATCCTCTTCGCCTATAATAATCCTTATTTGACTTTACATTCAATGGTAAAAGGGCGTTATGGTGAAAGGTAAGAAATTCCGTACTGTGAAACCTGAAATTAGAGTAATCGGCATCGATGATGGTTTCTTTGAACCCCATACAAGAGGGAAATGTGATGTTGTAGGAGTTGTTTTCAGAGGGGGATGCTGGCTTGATGGAGTTATGCGGACAAGCATTGAGATCGATGGAATGGATGCCACAGAAAGAATTGCAGACATGATCATGCATTCACCTCATTTCGGACAGCTAAGGATCATTATGTTGGATGGCGTCACTTTTGCAGGGTTTAATATCGTCGATACTTCAGCGCTATTTGAAACGACAAAACTTCCTGTGATCGCAATTACACGAGAAAAACCGAATTTGGGAAATATTCGACATGCATTGGAGAATTTGACTTTTGCAGCAGAGAGATGGAAGATGATCAATAGTGAGAAGAAGATTGTCGAGGTTCCTGTTTCTGAAAAGAAAGCAATTTTCATGCAAGTGACAGGACTCGAGGAGGAGGATGCTAAAAGAATTGTCTCGCTTACTTCTACGCGCAGCAACATTCCGGAGGCACTGCGAGTAGCACATCTAATTGCCACAGGACTGACTGTGCCTAATAGGAATTAGGAATCCCAAATAAGAAAAACTTTTTAAGCGTCGGTTGGGAGGGGGAAGAGACAGATATGGTGGAAGACCCATGGAATTTTGTCCAAAGTGTGGTAAGAGGCTAGTACCTAAGAAGCAGAAAGGAAAGAACGTCGTTTGGGTTTGTTCAAAGTGTGGTTTTAGGAGAAAAGTGGAGGGAGAAGATAAGGCCGTCGTTCCTCTCGTTGTCAAGAACTCCGAACCATTTGAAGAACCTATTGCCGTGATTGGCAAGAAAGAGCAAAAGTTGCGAACTTTGCCCACCGTGAGAATAGAATGCCCGAAGTGTGGGAATAATTTGGCTTTTGCTTGGCAAGTGCAGACACGAGGAAGCGACGAATCCTCAACTCAATTTTTCAGATGCACCAAATGTAATTTCACGTTTAGAGAATATACTTAGTTCAGTCATTGTATACGCACGAAATCTATGAGCGCTACACTTTTATTTTCGGAGATTACACATAGCTGCATGCATGCTTGTGCAAAGCAGGATAAATGCGTTGTTTAAAGTTAAAATAACTGATGCCAAGCTCCTTCGAGATATGTTTCAAGCAATAGCCATCCTTGTAGATGAAGCCACATTCAACCTTACGCCAGAATTAATTCAACTCCGTGCGATGGATCCTTCTCGCGTTGCTATGGTGGACTTCCAATGGCCAAAGACAATTTTTGACGAATACCAATGTGACCAACCCCAAAAAATGTGCATAAATATTTCCGAGCTCCTCAAACTCCTGCGACGAACTGCTAAAGAAGAAACCATCGAATTATCTCTCAATCCAGAGAATCCCCGCCTTCAAATAGGCATCACAGGCAAATACACCCGCACTTTTCATATGCCTACGCTCGAACCCCAAGAAGAGGAAACTCCAACGCCGAAAATTACTTTTAAAACTACGGCTAAAACTACGACTGATGGTTTCCGTCAAGCCATAGAGGACGCACAACTCGTAAGCGACCACGTACGGATTGAAGCAGATGCTGAGAAATTAACCCTTCAAGCCACTGGTGATCTCATGGGGGCTACAATTGAGTTAAAGAAGGGAAGCGATGCTCTTTTAGACCTCCAGACTCAGGAGCCTGCTAAGGCTACCTTCAGTTTAAGCTATCTTGTGGAAATAATCAAAGCAGCTTCGGCTACTAGCGAAATCGCGACTCTTCAATTTGCCAATGATATGCCTATTCGGATCGACTTTCATCAACCAAAAGAGGGAAAACTCACTTTTTACCTTGCCCCCCGTATAGAAGTGGAATAAGAAACCCCACAACATAATGCTCCAATGCACAATTATTATAAACTCTTCTACATAAAGCCACTAAGCGTTACGAATGTGGTCGAGTCTGTTTGACAAAGACTCGGTGACAAAAGTGGAGCAAATTACATTACCCCAAAGTGTTGTGGGTCAAGGCCCATGTACAATATCCTTAACGGATAGAATTCCAGTAAAAAGACCAACTGCCGCAATTATGTTACCTACCTATTGTGAAGCAGATAATATTGTTAATCTAATAAGAGAGATAAAGCAGCTGAAACCAGATTCTCTAATAATCGTTATAGACGATTCTAGCCATGACGGCACAGCAGAGAGTGCACACAGACTTCAAGAAGAATATGATAATATAATGGTTTTTACAAGACCAACGAAGCTTGGATTGGGAACTGCAATAACAGATGGATTCAAAATACTCCTATCTTTGAAGAACACACCGGATTACATCATTACCATGGATGCTGACTACTCTCATGATCCACATGCAATACCAAGACTCCTTGAAACCGCTGAAAAAGGCTATGATTTAGTCATTGGCAGCCGATATATAAAGGGCAGCAAGATTATTGGATGGCATATTCTACGCTGGCTAATTAGTCGGATTGCTAATTTCATCGCATCCGCAATGGTTGGGCTAAAGATACGTGATTGCACCAGTGGTTTTAGATGTTACTCTAAGAGCTATGTAAAAAGTGTAATTGGCACGCTACATAGTCAAACCTATGAAATTCAGATAGAGACAGTCAAGCAAGCATGGACAGGCGGCTTCAAAGTTAAAGAAATACCAATAAAATTTGAGAATAGGAAAAAAGGCAAATCAAAACTAACAAAAGCCGAGTTCAAGGGGTTTCTCTCATACGTAATCAAGACTAAGATGGAATAGATAAACAATCCCAATAAAAAGTCAGAATTATGCGTTATTTTCCCAAAATTCTTTAGTAACAGTTCACCAAAGCTATTCATCAATGTCAAACATGAGGGATCAACGTGACTCGTGAAGGACATAGTTCATCTCAAATATTGCAAAGGTTGAACCATCAAAAGGCATTATCCCAGAAAGCTCAAACCTCCCAACTAACCAGTGAAGTGTTTGCTTTTCATGTCAGAAACAAATCGGGAGGCGTTCAAGAGGCCGTAAAAAAAGCGATGGCGCCTATTTGGGAAAATAATCTGCTTGTGGGTAGAAACATATTCGTAAAGGTAAATTTAATCTCATCCGAATTTGTACCAGGTCAATGTACATCCCCATTAATCCTAGATGAAGTCTTGAAAGAGTTGACTGAAAATGGTTACAAAGTAACTTTGGGGGATGCCGACCTCGCAGCAGCTCGGCAATGTGACAAAGCGGGTTATGTCTGGGGACACAGAAGACTTGCATCAATGTATGGCGCACGATTCCAAAATCTATCTAAGGACAAACTGATAAAAGTCGAGGTTAACGGACAGATTTTCAAGACACTAGAAATCCCAAGAGTTGTATATCAAGCAGATCATATAATAAGCTTACCAGTAATGAAAACTCACTGTCTAACCGGAATGACCTGTGCTCTAAAGCATTTCTGGGGCATTGTGCCTCGAGTACGCCATCAATATCATCTAGTTGTTAATGAAGCGATAGCGGATATCGCACAACTTATTCAACCAAAACTTGCTTTTTCAATCGTTGATGGCACAATAGCTATGGAGGGAGATGGCCCACGAACTGGCAAACCAAAAATATGCAATGTATTAATGTCTTCTAACGATCCTGTAGCGCTAGATGCAGCAGTCGCACAATATATGGGCATGGACATACCTATTCATGTGAAAGCAGCAGCCGATCGTGGAGTGGGAAATCTCGATTACAGAATTTCAGGTGATAAACTCAAATCCAATCCCTTTATATCACCTGCCCCTAAAAGCCAGCCTATTTTCAGGTGGGAAATGGCACTTCGTAAAACCAAGTTAAAACCGTTATTTTTTGATACACCGCTATTTGGGCTCTTCGCGTTTATAGCCACGAAGTACAATACTTTTTGGTATTATCAACTGCAAGGAAAGAAATTTACAAGAGAAATTGCAGAAACATTCCATGGAAAAGAACTTTCAAGATTCGTGCAATTCCAGTAAACACGACTGCTACTTTTCAGAATCGTATCGAACGATGCGTTTTTTATTAATAGTTTAGGATGTGCGCCTTCTATAAAGGTAGATCCCATCCTCATATTTTATAAGGGCAAAATCCTTGTAATATTCACCCATTTTTTCTAGTAGTAAAAAACCAGTATATTGATCATACAGCATATCCATTAACACATAATCTGATTCAATTATAAGCTGATTCATGTATTCGTCAGCTTCTAGGGGCGAATATTCAAACACTTGCGGAAGTGGCACTACGTAAGCATTTATTCGACCTGAAAAATGAGGAAATATATTATTTTGGGTTAGAACCGAGGCATTTTGAGGAACAAGCGCTATAGTTTCTTGTAGAGTAATTTCATGGTTACCTATATTTGGTATGGAATATTCGGAAAAATGTGGGATTGACGTAGTTGATGTAAGTAATAGAGGACTTAGAGGACTTGCAAAAAGGGAGAATATACTCATAATAACGAGCATGTTCTTGATTTTCCCAATGATTTTGGAATATGTTAGGTTATGAATCTGATGCATTCCTGCGATCGCAGCCAAGAAAAGAAAAGGGATATAATATAGAGGGTAATGTATGCCTACCACGTAAAACTTATCATTGTTTGAAAGAAGGGCGGGTCCCAAAAATGGTAGTGTAATGAGTAACATAGAACTTGTGATTGGTAGGAAAAGCAAAGAGCCAAAGGTCAAGATAAGGAATAAAAACTTGAGATATGCATCGTATACCAACGCTTGAAGCATTCTGAGAGGGTTAAGAATTATGTAGAGAGGCATTGATATCGGATCCCCTTTTATCCCAAGGACAGACCAATAATCTGTTGCTCTGTAATAAGAAGAGAATGCGGGATTTATGGGGAAAAACGTGTTTTGTATCCATCTGGCAATAAGAAGCCATATTATAGCTAGACTCATGGTTGTCAACATCACTAAGATCTTTTTATCTGGGAATTTCCTTTGTTTCAACATTCCGAAGAGATTGCTTCTATACTTCAGGATTCCATATAATCCGATAAAAAACACGATAAGAGACACGTTCTCTGCAACCATTAGAGCAAGGATTATAAAAGCGAAATATTTGATCCACTTTTCAGTTTCTAAACAGTACATCGCGGAAAAGAAGAACAAAGGCAAGAAAGACTGCACATGAAAATCAAACCAGTTTGCACCTTGAAGCGGAGGGTACAACAAGTATAGTAGTGAAAAACTTACCGCCACCAGCTTGCTGTTAAAGCGGTTCTTAGCATACAAGTAGAGTGGGAGAGCCCCCAAGGCAATTATGAAAGATTGAAAAACAAAAAGAGTCTCGGGCATTTGATAAAGTGCATATACAGGCAATAGTAGAAATAAGATTGGGCTGAAATGGAGACCAAAATAACAACCACTGGGGTTGAAGAACTGCTCAGGCGTGTAATAGAAGAGCCTTCCATTGTTTAATGTGGTGGAAAGAGCTTGGTGGCTAATTCCAAAATCCCATGCAAACGAGCTAAATGCCTGATGTTTAAGGATCGTAAAATATGAGAAAAGAATTGTGTACACCAATATCATCAGATAAATAACAAATTCACTCGTATTCTGACCATGCTTTCTCGAACTTAAGAAGGTTTCAATTTTTTCTGCATTAATTTTCTCAATTGATTTTATTTTCTTTTTCACCCAAATAACAAATGCAGGTAAATCAGATTTCGTCACACCCAACCTCTAAGGCACTCCAGTCAAATAATTTTCACTATGCCGCAATAACAGATGCGTGCATCACGACTCTTAGAAGTAACCAGTTTATCAAAAGGCTTTATAACGATTGCTAAATCCACACACGCCAAAAGCACACGGTTGAATCATGCATGTCACATCAATGCAATTTTTAAAGCATCGCCTTCCTAACTACAGTTAAAAGTTGATTGGCCTTGAAAGTCTTAATCGTTGGTGGTGGTCTTTCAGGTTTGGGGGCAGGCTACAGACTTTCCAAGCAAGGTTTCGAGGTTACTATTTTAGAAAAAGAAGAATATATTGGGGGAATGGCATCTAGCTATCTGATTGACGGAATTTATGTTCCAAAAACTTATCATCATATAATGTCTGGAGATAAGGTGACGCTTAGTCTAATACGCGAGCTTGGTTTGCAGCCATACCTCTATTGGAAGAGGCTAAAAACAGGTTTTCTATATGGTAACAATCAATACGATTTTTCTTCGCCAGTCAGCATATTAAGATTTAAGCCCTTATCCATTATAGATCGAATAAAATTTGCACTTTTGGTTTTAAAGGCGCGAACAGCAAAGGATTGGGCATTTCTTGATGGAGTCAATATCAAAGATTGGGTTTCCGAGAACTATGGCGAAGGTCTCTATCAGAATCTGATTAAACACATAGTGATTGACAAATTCGATGAACCTCCTGAGAATATTTCCGCTGCGTGGTTGCTAAGCAGATTTGGACATGAATCAAAGTCGATTTCTGGAAAATTTGGCTACCTTCGAGATAAAGGCATTCAAGAATTAATTGATAGATTATCAGAGAATATAAAAAGGAATGGAGGGACTGTCAAAAAACAAGCCAGAGTAAAAAGAGTCAGCATAGAAGATGAGCAAGTAACGGGCGTCGTGTATGGAGAAGACAAGCGATTCGAAGAAGGTGACGCTGTCATAAGCACGGTTCCCACACCGATTGTCATCGAAATTGTACCAGAGCTTCCAGAAAGCTACAAGCAGCAGTTAAGGCACATAACATACAAAGCCTGTATATGCATGACGATCGGTCTTGAAGAGAAGATCAGCGAATACTATTGGCTTAATTGCATTGGTTCATATCCTTTTGTTGGTTTATTTGAACATCGTTATCTGAATATTGATGCAACTCCAGAAGGGATAATGTACCTAGTGAAATATTTGGACACTACCCATACTGACTGGCTTCGATCAAACGAAGAAATAATGGAACGATATATTTTCAGTTTAGAGGAGTCGTTTCCAGGTGTTAAATCCAAAATTCTCTGGTACAAAGTGTATAGGGAACCGTTTTCAACTCCTGTGTACTCAGTCAACTTCGGGAAGTTTATGCCAGATTTGCTTTCACCTATTAAGAATCTCTATATAACTGGGATATCCAGAATATACCCGAAAGATAGATACATGGGAACAGCACTCGCTTCAGGTTTTGAAGCAGCGGAAGCAATGATAAAAACCTGTTAAGCTTCATAATCGGTTTGGCTGCTAAAATGGATGTTAATTCATTCATGAGACGAAGTTTGAATAACAGAATCTTGCTTATTAGTAACCGGACCCCATTCACTGGGATTGGCAATTACAGTTATCAATTAATCAAAAATTTTCAACAATATCGCTTAATAGACTTCAACTTCCTAAACTTGGCAACGATTGCTGAGGATAGCTATGGCGGTTCAATAGGACTTTTTTCTCAGAAAATCAAACGACTCGTAGATCACTTACTCTTTCTTCATAAAATCCCGAAACACTACAGAGTATATCATCTTCTCAATCCTAACTTAGGAATTCTAATAGCAAAATACCGCCCAATCGTTGTGACAGTACACGATATCTTCCCTTTTACTTCAATCGCAAAAAAGATTGCGATAACTGAATCCCATGGTTTAGATATCCCAATTCTGTTGGCCATGAAAGTCAACATGAAATCCGTAAGAAATGCCGATAGAATCATAACCGTTTCAGAACATACTAAAAAGGATCTTACGACCTTATTTCGAATAAATCCTTCAAGAATCACAGTGATTCACCTAGGAGTGGATAGAAATCTATATCGTCTTAGAAGCAAAAAAAGAGCACGATCACATCTGAATCTTCCTCTTGATAAGAAGATTATTCTTCATGTAGGTGTTGATGAGCCAAGAAAAAACATTAGAACCTTGATAGAAGCTTTCTCGATAATTAAGAAGAAAATGCCTAAAACTATTTTGATAAGAGTGGGGGGGATGCGCAATATCACAAGGAGATTAATCACTTCTTTTCGCTTGGAGGGGTCGGTCATGCACCATAGCAAAGTGTCTAATCTAGCTCTGTTTTACAATGCTGCTGATGTACTTGCCTTCCCTTCTTACTATGAAGGATTTGGAAAACCAGTTTTGGAGGCTATGGCTTCTGGTACGCCAGTAATTGCTGGACGAGGTTCCTCTATCCCAGAGGTCTTAGGCGATTCTGGAATTATGATACCTCCCAGCGATGCTAAGATGCTGAGAGATGCTATTTGCCAAGTATTGACTGAGAACCAAACACGAGCCGAAATGATAGAAAAGGGATTGAAGAGAAGCCTGAAATTCAATTGGCGGACTTGCGCGGACAAAACAATCAAGATTTATGAGGTTCTCCAAGATTAAGCTTTGAGTTTAAGATGACGCAGGATGGATTCCCCTTCCAATCACCAAGCTCTTATTAGGAACTTCGAATCTTGAGGACAGTATACGAGGAGATGAACAAAATGACTAATCCTGCTTTCTCGGTAATCATTCCAACGCTGAATGAGGAAGCCAGAATAGGAAGATTACTTGAATCACTTCATGAACAATCTTTTAAAAACTTCGAAGTTGTAATCGTTGATGGAGGGAGTTCTGACAACACTGTTGTTCTTTCCAAGAAGTTTGCAGCAAGAGTGTTTATTAAGGAAGGATGCAAAGAGTTCCCTTCTCGCAATTTCGCTGCTCGATGTTCCAAGGGAGACCACTTTTTATTTCTGAGTGCAGATGTTATTCTAGCTAAAGAAATTCTTGAATATGTAGCGCAGTATTTGGAAGAGAAGACTCACATTTCAGGGATTTGTGCAATGGGAATGCCTTTTAATGCCCCTTTGTGGATGAAAATCGAGTACTTAGCCTTTTGGCGATTACTTCGCATATGGACTTTCCTTACAAATGATTATCATGGAAGTACGAATTTTATGGTCGTGCGAAAAGATGCATTTAAGAGAGTTGGCGGCTTCACAGATGAATTCTGTGCAGATACAATATTCTTTAACAACTTAGGACGAATTGAGCAAGTGGAAATGCTTCCAAGAGTCTCAGTTTACGTCTCGGGAAGAAGAGCAAGAAAAATGGGATTTCTGAGATTTACCGCCCATTTTCTATGGGTAGTTCTCTTTGACTATATTCCGTTTCTAAGAAACAATGCAATTACAAAATTCTTGCAGAGACATTCCGCGGATTATAGAGCGAAAAAACATTAGGTTTAATGCAATCCCTTGGACTCAAAATATATTAAATAAATTGAGTTGATGTTTCAATTTGAGAGTCGGTCTTCTTTTCCAAACGCGATTTAATCCATTCATAAGTTATGGCCAATCCTGTTTCAAGAGTAATTTCTGGCTGCCAATTCAGAGCTCTTCTTGCAAGAGTAATGTCAGCATTCCGACCTCTTACTCCTTGGGGAGCTGAAAGATCGTATGTTTTTCGTATCTTCTTCCCTGAAATTCTAATTATCATATCAGCAAGCTCATCAATGCTTACTAGTTGTTCTGAGCCAATATTGATAGGCTTTTCATAATTTGATTCCATGAGCGCAATTGTACCTTTCACAGCGTCATCAATATAGCAATAACTTCGAGTTTGTTTACCATCTCCCCAAATGACAATCGAGCCGGGATCTGTGGCTTCAGCCACCTTCCGGCAGAGAGCAGCAGGAGATTTCTCTCTTCCTCCCATGTAGGTTCCTTCCGGACCATAAATATTGTGATAACGGAGAATACGTATATCCATTTTGCAATCTCTCTGATAGGCTTCGCACATCTTTTCAGTATACAGCTTTTCCCATCCATAGAAATTGTCTGGATCTGCAGGATAAGCATCTTCCTCTCTCAAACCTTTTACTTCAGATATCATTTGTTTGTAGGTTGGGTAAATGCAGGCCGAACTACTGAATAGATAGCGCTTAACTTTGTTTTGTTTTGCAGCCTCAATCATGTGGGTGTTGATCAGAGTGTTGTCATGCATTACCTCGGCTCCAATGGCAGTGATGAAACCTATGCCGCCCATATTGGCAGCTAAATTGTAAATTCGATCAATATCTTTTGTGAGAGCTAGGCAATTCTTAAAGATCCGCAGATCAAGCTCCATCTTTTCGGAATAATATCGGTTTGATATATAATCATCAAATTTTATGTCTGCAATTCTAACAAAATTCCCTTGACTATACAATTCCCTTGCCAAATGACTGCCTATAAAGCCCCCGCCACCAGTAACTAAAATCCGGACCATTTATTCATCACCATGGAGAATTCAGTAGCCATTCTTATATAATTTCGTTATCCCTTGCTTCTGTAAAAGCAGTCTATTTTATTAACCTCTTCTTTTACAGAAAAGGAATAAATGCCGCTAAATTCCTTCCAATTAATCAAGGAAAATTTCTCCAAGTATTATCACACGCTAGGAGAGGATGCATTCCTACTTTCTTTGATTAGACAACGCGAGTTTGGATTTATCCTATTTGATAAAAAAATTATGCTTCGGCACAAGAGTTTTAAGAGTAGCGAAGCATTAAAAGGTTTTTTGATTTCTCTAGCTCCATCAGATGCCTACTTTTCAGCAGCTTTTTACGAGAGACCTACAGCCTCCATGACTAAAAAAGGTTGGCAAGGAGCAGATTTGGTGTTTGATATAGATGCAGACCACATCCCCACACCCTGTAATAAAAGGCATGATAAATGGATATGCAGCAAATGTGGCTCAACTGATAACGGTCCATCCCCTAAAAAATGCCCAAATTGTAGAGAGGAAAAATTCGAAACACAAACTTGGATTTGTGATGACTGTTTAGAATCAGCAAAGACAGAAACCATTAAGCTCATAGAGATTCTAGAGGATGATTTTGGAGTCATGAAAAGTGAGATTAGCGCATTCTTTAGTGGACATCGCGGCTATCATATTCATATCGAGAACGAAAGAGTTGGATCTCTCAATTCCATGGCACGCAAAGAAATAGTTGATTACGTTATGGGAGTAGGTTTTAAGAAGCAATTTCACAAATTGGCAAGAAATAGGAGAAAAGAAGCAAAAATTGACACAGTAGTTACAATGGATATTCATAGACTAATTCGATTGGTTGGAAGCCTACATGGAAAGACGGGATTTATAAAAACCAAAGCATCTCTCGTCAATCTCGATAAATTTGATCCTTTAAAGGAAGCCATAGCATTTAAAAAGGGAGAGATCGTTGTAAACGTCACTGAAGCTCCGGAGTTCCGAATAGGAGATGTGACTTTTGGTCCTTTCAAGAATGTCTATCATGAAGAGCTTCCAACGGCGGCGGCTTTATTTCTGCTTTGTAAAGGCGTTGCGCAGGTGGTTGAGTAGCAATGTATGACCTGCTTTATGATGCTTGGCTGATAGAGAAAAGGAATATTGAACTGCAAAAGCTTCCCAAAGGTTTCTTTGCCAAAATGGCGGAATATATAAGAAAGATTCGCCAAGAAGGACGAATGTTGGATCGGAAGTCTCCAAAGGCAAACCTAATTTCAAAGGAGCTTACAAACGTTCGTAAACTAATGGATGAACTTGTTAAGCTTCGTTTCGAGAAGATAATTAGTTATGCAACCTCTGCAAATGTGGCTGAACATGAAACTCTGACTTTAGAAGAAGAAAGGTTGTTCGTTGGCGTGAGACCTTCATTCGAAAATTTCCAAACCTCAATTAAAGATTCCATGCGAGGAAAAATTCCGAAGGTTGATGAAGTAATTATCCCTACTAAACGGATTCTCTTGCGGTTCTTAAAAGAAATTCCAGCTATTGCAGGAGCGGACATGCAGACCTATGGACCTTTTTCAGTTGAAGATGTGGCAATTGTGCCAATTGAAAACGCTAAAGTCCTCTTAAAGCGCGGAGTTGCCATGAAGGTAGAAATAGAGTAAACTTTTTCTTATTTATTGGCAAAAGAAGCATGGAGAGCCACATTGACAAAAAATGCAAAAGCCGACAGAACGCTAGATTGCTTGGGCCTCTTCTGTCCAGAGCCTGTTTTCAGAACGCGCTTGGAGTTGGACAAGATGAAACCTGGAGAAACTCTGGAGATCTTTGCAGATGATCCAGCAGCAGAAAAGGACATAGAAAGCTTATCCAAACGTCTAGGTCACGATATTCTAGAAATGAGAAAAAAAGGAAATACAATATATTTTTTGATAAAAAAAAAAGAAAATAAGAGGTTTCTACGATGAAAATGATTTTCATGGATCACACATCAGGAATGCCTGTGGATTCTAATGTTGTAGAAGCCATGATTCCATATTTTAACACTCTTTATGGAAATCCCTCTTCATTGCATTCTTTCGCATTAGAAGCGAAAAAAGGATTAAAGAAAGCGAGGGAAAACGTCGCTAATCTCGTAAATGCAGATAAAAACGGGAAGATTATTTTTACTTCTGGTGCAACGGAGAGTAATAACTGGGCAATTAGAGGAATCGCAGTAAGAAATAAAGAGCGGGGAAAACACATCATTACAACTAGTATAGAACACATGTCCGTGATAAATGTCTGCAAATATCTGATGCAACAAGGTTTCAAAGTAACATTCTTGCCAGTGGATAAATATGGCATTGTCGATCTTGGAGCACTTGAACGCAAATTGACCGAAGAAACGATTCTTGTGTCAGTCATGTATGCAAACGGAGAGATTGGCACGATCGAGCCAATACATGAAATTAGCAAGATAGTGCACGCTCGAAACTCCTATTTACATGTAGACGCTACAGCAGCCATCGGACAAATTTCTATAGATGTCCAAAAAGAAGGAATCGACTTGTTAACAATTTCATCTAATGACATATATGGACCAAAGGGTGTAGGAGCACTTTACATAAGAAAAGGAACACGGTTGGCGCCCTTTGTTCTTGGTGGAGGACAGGAACAGGGCTTGAGATCTGGGACAGAGAACCTACCTGGCATTGTTGGCATGGGAAAAGCAGCGGAACTAGCAAAAACTGAAATGAAAACTGAGAGCAAAAGACTGAGCAAACTTCGTGACCAATTTATAAATAAGCTATTACAGAGCATCCGATATTCTTTTCTCAATGGCCATCCTAAAAAACGATTGCCAAACAACGTTGCCATTCGATTCAACTTTATCGAAGGTGAGTCAATGCTCCTAAATCTAAACATAGCTGGGGTAGCAGCTTCATCAGGATCCGCGTGCACAGCAAAAACCTTGGAACCATCTCATGTACTACGAGCTATAGGATTAAAACATGAAGAGGCACATGGTTCATTACTATTCACCTTAGGCAAGCAAAACACTGAAGAGGATGTAAATTATGTTGTGAAGTTACTTCCCGATATAGTTAAAAGGTTGCGTGCCATGTCTCCATTAACCCCAAGAGAGTTGAGAGAAAGTGTATAGCGAAAAAGTCATGGAGCATTTCAGAAACCCTCGAAATGTAGGGGAAATTCCAGATGCAGACGGGGTAGGCACTGTTGGTAACCCTGTTTGCGGAGACATGATGGCTATATATATCAAAGTAACGGAGAACCGAATTAGCGATATTAAATTCAAGACTTTTGGATGCGGCGCGGCAGTTGCCACAAGTAGCATGATAACTGAACTGGCGAAAAATAAAACGTTAGAAGAAGCAATGAAAATCACTAGAAAGGATGTTGCAGACAGCTTGGGAGGCCTCCCGCCCGTAAAGATGCATTGCTCAAATCTAGCAGCGGACGCGCTTCACGAAGCTATAAAAAACTATCGAAAAAAATTGGAGGCAGACAAGAGTGAATAAATTCATCCAATGCGAACAGTGTAAAGCCGAGTTAGAGGACCATAAATGCAAATTCGCAGTTTATTCACATGTCATTAATGGCGAAGAACACGTATTTTGTTGCAAGAAATGTGCAGACCGATACAAGGAGAAGAAAAGTGGCTAGCAAAGTTCATCCTACAATAACCCACTACAAAACATAGTCGAAGTATGCTACCAGCAGTTGTTAATTTCCACCTTTTCGTATACGGGCCTCGATCAACACGATCTTTTCAAAGGGCAATTTCTTCTCGGCAACTTCCTTAGCAAACATGTTGTGCTGCAAAAATTCTGTCAAGGTCTTTCTCACGTTTGAAAAACTTGATTGAACTAATAGTATCCGTCCATTTTCCGTAAGGAAGTTTGCCACTTTGCCTATAAATCGGTCAATAATTATCCGTCCAGTTTTTCCCCCAGTCCAAGCCTTCTCAATCCAGCCATTTTCTTTAATGGGCTCAACTGGTAGATAGGGAGCATTGAAAAGTATTAAGTCAAATTTCTCAGGTTCTTTTATGGCATCAAAAAGGTCTCCAAGACAAACAACAACTTTTGTGGAAACACCGTTAAGCTCAGCATTTCTTTTAGCGCAAGCAACTGCGAATGGATTGATATCCACTGCGATTACTTCTCGAGCTTTTTCAGCAGCCAATATAGCCAGAATGCCACAACCGGTGCCCATATCTAGAACCTTTTTTTCCTCGTTCACAAACATATGGCAAGCCAAGAGAAATGTATCTTCTGCGGGTTCGTATACGTTCTTAGAAACTATGAAAGTGTGCTTCCCATAGAAAATCTTCTTAAACTGAGAGTTCATTTGCTAACATCCCAAAGTCTTCAGGTGCTAACTCACGGACACGTTTGTTCAAAAATGGTAGACGAAAAGCTTTCTTTTTAGCAGCCACATCAATTGGTCCATGTTCCCTGAATAAGGGTAAAATAGCGTTTCGAACCTTTCTATTACGTTGCGTAAATAGCGTCCGTACAACATCATTAAAGATTCCCTTATCTTTTACCAGGAAGGGGGATGGAGTCTTATGTTTCAATTGTACGATGACAGCATCTACTTTAGGGAGAGGAAAAAATGCTTTCCGAGGAACGTTATCAAGGAGTTCTACTTCAAAATGAAAATACGTAGATACGGTTAGGCGACTGTAGTCTTTGCTACCTAGAGGGGCGTTGAGACGACGGGCAAAGTCTTCTTGAAGAGTCAAAGTCGCGTGGCTAAAGGTTCTGCCAAGAAGCCAGAATAACAACGGTGAAGAGATTGAGAAGGGCGGATTGGAAACTAGCTTCTGAAATGGAGGTATTGGATCTTTGAGGATGTCACCTTCTATTAGCTTTATGTTTTCGAACGCGATAAGTTCATTCTGTAAAACCTTCACCAGACGCGTATCAATCTCAACAGCAAGAACAGTCTTTGATTTCTGAGCAAGAATTCTTGTAAGAAAGCCTAGGCCCGCACCAACCTCCAAGACGGTGTCTGATCGCTTTATTTTTGCGTAAGAAGCTAAAAGCTGCAAATAATGGCTATCAATCATGAAATTCTGTCCCAAATGCTTCTTGGGAAGAATCCTGTAATTTTGAATAAGATCCATGGTTTTTTTGCAGAGATCCATGTATTTTCCACTAGGGCGATCTGGTGAATAGTCGATACTTGCTTTCTCCTGATAATTCTTCAATAACGCGTTTGCTTAGCAATTTACTTGGGTCTGGAATGTTGGCGCGCTTTTGTAGATCATCAAAGTTCTGAAAGGGCCTTCGCTCGCGTTCATTGATAATTTGCCACATATACTTCTTACCAATACCAGGAATAAGCTCCATAGCATGCATACGGGGAGTAACAGCTTGTACTGTATTGAAAAAATTAATGAACCAACGCTCACGAGCTAAAATAATCTTTTCAATCACGTTGGGAAGTTCCATCTTTGCATTTGCGGTTAATTCATCAAAGCTGACACGCCCAATAATATATGTAATTTCCTCTCTCTTGTCCTTCCCAACATAAACCCGATCATGAGGTTTAAGAGTCAAATCTTCCTTCACTATAGCTTCTAAAAGCGTAAAGAATCCCTCACCTATCACTTGCACTACAGCCCCTGCTCGGTAGCCTGGTCTTGTTCCAGCACGGCCATGTGGAAGGAAGTCTAATACATACGCGTTTTCTTCGTATCTCTTCTCCATTTTCTTTTCTCTCGCCCTCTAAATCGAAATTATAATTATTATATACGAAACCTATTATTCCTTTTTCCGATACTGATTCAAAAAGTTTAATATGTCTTCTAGTTTTCGTGTTTCTACTATTTTTCGACCGCCTGCCAAGAAAACCCGAATTTCTCCAATACTTTCGGGCATGCAATTGATTAGCTGCACAGCTTCTTCTTCCTCGAGTTCTAATTCCTTGATAAGACCCTTAAGAAGGGCTTTATTTGATTTCGGATCAACTTTGGCAAATTTAGCAGAATAATCAAAGGCACGTCTCTGAAATTGATCTAGATTCTCTTCCCCAATAGCTTCCAAAAGTCGTTTGACTTCTGGTACGGTCAAAGTTTTTTCTTTCAAAGCTTTTCTGGGCAAATCATAACTTCCTTTACTATGTTGTGAAGGATTCAAGATGTTCTGATCGAATTATTATTTCCTTTACACGCTTACCTTGGGTAACATCAACCACATATGCCTGTCCTCTTTTGCCTTTAATGATTCCGATCTTTCCATGGAAGCGACGGTGTGGCATACCTCTATGTACGCTTGATTCTATTTTCACGACTACACGATCACCGGGATTATATTCTCTAAGTATTTTGCTTAAACCTAGTTTACCTCTTTCTCTTGGTTTTTTCCTAAGCAGGGAACGTGTTCGGCGACGGTAGCCTTTTGATTTCAATTCTATTCACCTGAAATTATTTCCAACACATCCAATTGAAGTGGCGTGGCTTTAATTCTAAGGATACTAGCAACGCTAGGGTTAGTTCGCCCCTTATCCCCGGTGATTAGTTCTTTGATATAGAGTCCTCCTTGACAGTGAATCTGCAATTCCGCTTGATTGTATGACAACCTCTTAACCTTTGTCTTATAAATGTACTTATCCCGTCTTAGATCGGCACGACGATGTAAAACACGTTGAGGTGTTTGCTGACGGATAGTAACATCAGAAAGTACTCGCTCTATTTTCTGCAATTCTTCGTCAGAAATACTTTGATCAAACATGACAATCATACGATAGATTTTTGAGTTGGCCTCAGCCTTCTTAAGTCGCCTGATGATATTTTTATTAGCAAAATAAAGATCATGGACCTCAATTTTACCCTTAGCGTTATCATTAATTGTCAGCTCAAGTTTTTTCAAATCAAAGAAGCGAGTTTTAGGTTTTTTAACTTCTAAGACAAAAGGTCGCCCAAAACCAAGCATACGAGCATCGACATCTTCTCTCCCAGACCCATGAAAGGCCATTTCTTCCCCTTTTGTTATTTTTAATATTGGGATACCAATAAGCTCTTCAATAGAATCAGAATATCTTTTTCCAGTCCAACTGCAAATTTCACAGCCTTTTCCATTACACTCTCCACATACCCATCGTGATTGCGGAATACCACGTACAAGTTTCCTGTACTTTCCTCCTACATAAACAGGATTTGTTTGTAATTGAACAAAGTTAGTGAAGGGGTTTGCAAGCACAACTAAATCAGGCTTTCTATAGTCAACCTCTTTCCCTGTGATTTCATAGATTTGCTTTCCGATATTCCGGCTGAATTGGCTCTTCATACTTTCCCCATGAGTGACGTTAAATCGGGCTTTAAATTCGTCTTCCCGTTCCGCAATTCTGTGTGGTAATTCCACACCGACTAGAAAAGTCGAAAATTCTAAGCCTTTTAATTCCTCAATAGCCTTATACGCAATAACGGCGCTATTTTCAACCTGTCCTTCACAAAGAAAGCACGCTGGTTTTTCTTGCGGAAATTTACTGAAATGCATTAAGATGTCTCGAGCCATATCAAAAGATCCATTTATTGCGACTACTCTTAAAAGAGAAGAAGCAAGTTCTTCATTGTGCAGGAGTCGATGTCCTTCCATAGTAAGCAAAGATTTTATTGCCTTTCCACGACTCTTATTTTCTAAGCCAAACCCTAGAAGGGCAAATTGTCTCCCAAGACAATAGTCACACAAAGGATGGGCTCTTAGCATTTGTTCTGCTTTTTCGAGAATATTCATTTCTCTTTCTGCCTATTTGAAACCTTTAGGAAGGCCCTTTCCAGTTAGAAAGGGCATTTTCTTACGTCGCAGTTGCTTCATCATTCGCCGCATCACATTATATTGCTTGAGAAGTTCCTTAACTTCTTTTTCCGAAGCACCTGAGCCTCGAGCAACACGGCGTATGCGGGAGGAGGAGAAAATCTTCGGATTTTCCCGTTCTTTGGGGGTCATTGATTGTATGATTACGTGCCACTTTTCCAAGCGGTCCTGAGCCATATCAATCATCTCATCCGGAAGGTTATAGGACATCCCTGGTAGCATCTTTAAAAGACGGCGGAATGTGCCCATGCCTTTCATGGCTTCAAATTGATCATACATATCAGTTAGAGTAAACTTGCCACTAAGTATCTGTTTAGCCTTTTTCTCTGGAACCTTAATTTCAGCTTCTCGAACTTTTTCAATAAGACTTTCTAAATCACCCATTCCTAAAAGGCGACCAACAAATCGGGATGGTATAAAGGCTTCGATATCTCCTGTTTTCTCTCCTGTGCTAATGAATTTGATGGGGGAGCCTATAGCTGCAACCGCGGATAAAGCGCCTCCTCCGCGAGCAGAACCATCTAATTTTGCTACTAAAATAGAACCTATAGGGGTTGCTTCATGGAAGGCTTTGGCCTGCGCAGCAGCTTGTTGTCCAATGGTGCCATCTATGACTAGCATGACCTCGTCTGGTTTAATAGCCTTCTCAAGCTTCTTCATCTCTTCAATTAAACTCTTTTCCTCTTTATGGCGTCCTGACGTATCAATTATTACAAAGTCACGATTCTTAAATTCCTTCAACCCCTTCCGAGCAACATCAATTGCATTTTTCGCTTGGGAGTCTCCGTATACAGGGATGTTGATTCGCTTAGCAAGTTGTTTGAGTTGGTCAAGAGCTCCGGGTCTAAAAGTGTCGACACATATTAATGCAGGATTTAATCCTCTCTTTTGTAAGTATCGAGCAAGTTTGGCAGAGGCGGTCGTTTTCCCCGATCCTTGAATTCCAACAAGCATGAGAACACGACGTTTGCCTTGTTCCATCTTCAACGGAACAGGCTTCTCTCCAAGAAAATAAGTTATTTCTTCATAGACTACTTTTACCACATGCTCTTTTCTAGAAATTCCCGGGGGAAGTTCCTCTTTCAAAGCTCTGTCTTCAATCCGCTTTGATATATTCAGAACTAATTGAACATTTACGTCAGCTTGCAAGAGGGCTCTTTGAATATCGTGAACAAGTTCTTTCACTATTGCTTCGTCTACGACCGCAGCTTTGAAAACCTTTCTCAAGGCCCCGTATATTGACGAGCCCAAGCGTTCCAAGACCATGAATTTCACGCTATCCTTTAAAATTCGTTGTCTACTTAAATAGGATTGTGGCCTTGCCATTTCTACGTGTATATCTTAAATTTTGGAATCCTATAAGCCGTGAGATGATAATGTGCATCATATTTCTTGAATCCCCCCACCCCGGAACTGTGTCACGTGTTTCTTTCGTAAATTAAATTAGAATTCTCGGAGTGCTTGAGCCTCTTCCAAGACAGCAGCGACAATCAGAGGAAACGCAATTGTAGCGTCACATATTACCGTCGCAGTATTCTCATTTGATTTCACTTTGCGCCAACTGATAGCCTCTTTCAAAGTAGCTCCGCTTAAGCCCCCGGGTTCAGGGCGATCCATGGTAATTTGGACAGCCGTGTCAACCCCTTCGCGGAAGGTGTTGGCAAATAACGTAAAATGTTTCGGCCACCCACCGCCTAAAATTATGATTCCCGATTTTCTCGCTTGGTAAACTTCATCCACAAGTTTTGATATATCTCCTAGGGAGTCGAGAACTAGTTTCTTATCAGAAGAAGACCAAGTCCAAAGCTGAAAGCCTATTATGGAATCAGGCAAGCCTGGGCAAATAACTGGGACTTCTTTTCGAGCAGCTGCTGCCAAAATTGAATCTTTCTGACTGATTTGTGTTCCTATCTTTTGAAGAAGAGAAGAGGGCGAAATTCTTTGGCATTCCTGTTCTGTCAATTCTTTAAGAAGATGATGGAGCCATTTTTCTAGTTCTTGAAAAGCCTTGTGTTGAATGTAAATATCACCTATTCTACCGATTTCTTTATTCTTTAACTGCTCATCTTGAACTTCAAAAACTCCAATCTCATGACTGAAGCCCAGAGCTTCGACTAGATCATGAACCATGTTAGCACCAGTAGTAATTAGAACGTTTACATATCCGTGTTCGATGAGTTCAGCGATGATGCCTCGCAAACCACCGGGAACAAGAGCCCCAGCTAAAGTCAAAAAAACAGTATAATCTGGATCAGCAAACATCTTTGCTATCAGCTTAGCCGCTTTTCCCATTTTTCCTGCGCCTAAGACCCCGCAAGCATCCATTTCTTTAATCAATTGTGATGCGGTCATTCCACGTCGAAGCTTTATTTGTTTTACCTTCTTCAAGAAATTCAACTTCAGAGACTAATGTAAGAGACTAAAACTACCCTTTTGTTCTCATTATTTTGGTTTTTCCCAATATCTGCCAATACTCAACCTCAATGCCGGCCTTTAGTTTTCGTTTTAATCCTTCATCATCAGGATATGAAGCCTCAAAAACTTCATAATTTCCTAGATCCATTATTTGAACAGTACTCGGTAGTAAAGCCAAAACCTGACCACTCTTCTTATCGATAAGAGGCACTTCTATCTGAGCATTCACAGGCTTAACAAATGTCCTTTTGGTATCATCAAAGATCCCAAGAGCTACAACTCTTGCTTTAGCTGACCCGTGCTTTCCAGGTTTGGATTTTGTAAGGCTTGTGATGCGGCATGGTTCATTTTCAACAATCACGTATCCCCCAACACGTAAAGTTCCAACATCAACTGGTTTGCTCATGTATTCCAGCATCCACATTCTACAGCAATGTTTGCCAACTGAAATAAATAGATTATCTCAACCAAACGTCCGAGCAAGCATTTTGTTCGTGTGTTCTATACCCAAGAACAGAAGTTAAGGCTAGGGCATACATAATATCCTGATTATTTTAAGAACTAATGGCTCTGCATATGTTGTTTGAAAGCGTTGGTGTGACAGGGCGAAATGAAAAATCATATGCCAAATAATGCAACATCTTCAACCGTTTTCAAAAGGCATTTTACGAACGACCGAAGAATTGTTTATTATGCGGAGGGAAAAGTAATGGAAAAGGAACCGGCAAAGCAGAAAATAATTGTTTTAGATACATCGGCTTTCATCGCAGGATTCGAGCCTCTATCAATCCAAATACCACAGTTTTCTGTTCCAGAAGTTAAGGAGGAGCTTGCAGTTGATTCATTGCCGAGAACACGCTTTGACGCTGCTGTTGAAAATGGTAAACTTAAAATAAAAACACCGCAATCAGAATTCGTAGAAAAAGCGAGAAGATCCGCCAAAATTGTTGGAGATTTGTCATTTCTCTCAGATGCTGATATGCAAGTATTAGCGTTAGCTCTTGAGATAAAAGATTCAGGTTATAGATCTCAAATCGTCACGGATGACTATTCAATACAAAACGTAGCGAACCAGTTGGGCATCGAATTTACACCTTTAATTACTTTTGGGATAAAGTATCGCTTTCGCTGGATTCTTTACTGTCCTGCGTGCCATAACAAATATTCCGCGGATTATCAGTCAAAATATTGCAGAATTTGTGGGGAAGTGTTGAAAAGGAAACCACGCAGAAAAACGCAGCTTCAAAACTAGTGCATTCAGTAATCAATCCGGTAGTGGTCGAGTTCCAAGTGTCAGTAAAATTATCAGTTCATTGTTGTTTCTTTCTACTGTTATATGAATCGTTTGGCCTGGTATTGTGAATCCTTCAAGGAAGCTGGATATGTCATCACCACCCCTCATTTGCGAGAAATTTATTGCAGTAATAATATCATCAGGTTGCAGACCAGCGTCTGCAGCTGGGCTGTTAGGAAGTACATCTACAATAAGCCATCCATAAGTCGTGGTAGTTCCCATTTCTTGCGCTATTTCATAAGTCATATCAGTCCCTGCTACCCCCATCCAAGAGTGAGGGTAATTGTCTCCTCTTACAAGCCAAGCAATCTCACGAAGAATTGTGTCTGAAGGAATAGCAAAGCCTACTCCTGTTGAGTTTTCAATGATTGCGAAGGTGACTCCTATCACTTGGCCTTTTGAGTTTAGCAAGGGACCCCCTGAGTTGCCAGGGTTGATGGGCGCACTAATTTGTATTACATTAGCGATTAAATAACCCCCAGCTAATTCTTCTGGGACAGCTCTGCCAATTTGGCTGACTATTCCTGTTGTCATGGAGCCGACAAGCTCATACGGATTGCCCAAGGCTACCACAAAATCACCAACTTTGAGCAAGGAGGAGCTTACTATAGGGAGAGGGCTAAATTCCTCTGGTGGAGCACCTTCCATCGAGAGAACTGCAAGGTCTGCATAAACATCCGAGCCAAGAACGTTAGCGGAGTAAGCATGACCATTTGTAAATGTAACAGAGCGACTTGTAGTTCCTTGAATAACATGGTAGTTAGTAATTATTAGTTGCTCAGAAAAAGTCTCAGTAGAATAATTATAAATAAACCCGGAGCCAGACACAATTCCTTCAGTCCTTTGTCCACGAATCAGGACCACAGAGTGTTTGATGTTATCATAAAGTTCGGATAGTGAAATATTTCCTATTGTAATTTGACTATAATTTTTGAGAGCCTCCGTCAGGGCTGAGATTTGGGTTTGTAATGTTGCCACTCGGTTCTCTAGGTTTTGGGTATTTCTCGATAATAACTGATAAGTGTAAATATTCCCAACGATACTAGAAATCGCCAAGATTGCTATTACTACAATCGTGGTTACTGAGAAACCATTAGCACCACGCTCATGCTCATTGTACACTTGAAGCTCTCCAGAATTCGCCTGATCCCACTTGTGATGCTAACTCTTTTTCGGGATTCTTATAAGCATTCCTCAGATTCAGGATGATAAAGAAACAGAAGCTCAGCCTCATTTCTTGCGACTCAAATGGCGCCGGGAAGAGGATTTGAACCCCTGAGGGTCGAAGACCCACCGGCTAACTGGCCCACTCATATTGTTGATCTCGAGGCCGGCGCATTAACCGCTCTGCCATCCCGGCACAAAAAATCAAATCTAACAACATGTCTAAAAGCATTTGCCTTTCTTTTGCCCCAAATCAAGATGAATCACATATCACGAACCACTTAAGAGAAAGTAAATCGAATAAATCTAAGGAACGATCATGCAGTTGGAAGACAAATTACTTCAAATCGATACAGAATCAATACGACAAAAGATAATGCGTTTTATCAAAGATTGCATCAACAAAACGAAAGCTGAAGGGGTTGTTTTGGGCATTTCGGGGGGAGTAGATAGCGCTACAACTGCTGCTTTATCAGCAATATCAATAGGAGGACACAAAGTCTTAGGGTTATACATGCCTGAAAACGAAACTTATAATAAAGAAGATCACGAGCACATAGAGACTCTTGTAAGAAGCTTCCAATTCGAACTGAAAACCATCAATATCACCAACATCCTAGATGCATTAAGGAAAACCATTCCGGACTATTGGAGAAGAGATAAAACCAGCCAAGGGAACCTAAAAGCTCGGACGCGCATGCTTATCTGGTATTATTATGCCAACCTTGAAAACCGCATAGTAGTAGGTAGTAGCGACAAAAGCGAAACAATGATAGGCTACTTCACTAAATGGGGAGATGCAGCTGCAGACATCGCGCCTATAATGGATCTTTATAAAACTCAAGTTCGTCAACTCGCCCTTTCTTTAGGAATACCAAAAGAAATTGTTCATAAACCTTCATCTCCGGCCCTTTGGCCCAATCAAACAGCAGAGAAAGAAATAGGGCTCAAATACAAAACTCTTGATTTAATCCTCTATGGTTTGGAGCATTTCATGCCTATCACGACAATAGCGAGCCAACTTAACCTAACTATAAAAACTGTCAAAACTATCAAAAAAAGATGGCTGGAAGCTGAGCATAAAAGGCAAATGCCTTTAGCAGCCAAACTCTTCGCGACCTCAGACTAGAGTTTTATATTTTGCTGAAAGAACTGTCAGAAGCCTGTGATATCATATATCACAAATCTTACATTCGTTCTTTGTTAGCATGCCTTATCACACGTGATTTCTTTGTGACAAGTGATGTCACAATATTAATATTAAATCAAAAGCGCTATCCCTGTCCACGCTTTTCTAAGAGGAACCAATCAAATCTGAAGGTCTAGTAGTAAGATCACGACTCTAGTTTGCCACATGGCTTTCAAGAGTGTTAGCAGAAACCAAAGTGCATACACCTTATCTATAGATAAGGTCAATTCGAAATTAGAGGATTATAATGCAAATCGATACCGCATAGATTTGGTCTATTATATGCAAATATCTACTATTTATGAATAAATAGAGATGTTTGATGTGAATATGAGTATCATAAGAAAAATAAATTTATCATAGAAACGCATAGTTTCTGTCGATCAGAAATCGCCATCATTAGATCGTTTTGAGAAGCAACAAAATCTAAATGTGTCAGTATACAAAAATGTATCCAGATATATTGAAAGTCGAGGTAAGAGTCGTGTCATTGAAGAAGAACGTTCAAAATTGGATAAAACGCTCTCTAGAAGATCCTATGGCCAAAATATTATCGAAGAACAGCAATTTAACTTCAATACAACTGGAAACGCTTTTAATTGATGTTTTAGCAGAAAATTTAGCTTCAAAACAGCTGAAATACCAAGAAAAAGCCATTTTAAGGCAAACAAAGGGCAGAATAAGTCGAGGATCTTTTAACAGAACCCTAAGGCAAGCTAAAAGAAATGTAATTCAGTCAATTTACACACTCCTTCTTTTGGGTTATTTTGGAATACTTGAAGACGTGAGCTTAATGCCTTATTTAGAACTCGCAAACAAACTGAAGACGTATACACAAGCGTATCGGGATCTTTTAGGGAATCAGGAAGGTGCAAAGGAGCAAATGCAAGTAATAAAAATGCTACGATCGGAGTTGGAAATGATGCTAAATCAACGAGCAAAACCATGGGTTTCTAATCCGTGATGTCACACATCACAGGAATGCGAACAAAAGTCTCGGTTTTCCGCTGGCCTTTGCCTAATTTTGCAATATCCAAAAAACAGCTAAAAACCAGTTTAAAGGCTAAAAATCGGATCTTTTTTTAACTATTTAAGGTAATGGACAGGAGCTTTCAGGGCGTTATTGTATGTGATTTGTGATGTCACAAAAACATAAGTTTTACCACAAGCTTTAAGTTGATTTTCTCCAATATCGTGATGTCAAGTGTGATTTAATATAGTCACAGCTGATCACATGTGCGTCACAGGTTGAAGAGTAATGATTGAAATAATTATTTTGCTGGGTGTTCTATCAGTTTTGACGGTGGTGGTAGCTGTTTTTTATACCAAGCGAATTCGTGAGGCTTACGAAATGTACTCGAAAGCGAAAAATGCGATAGATGATATCATTATTAGTTTTAACAGACAACTACAGAGTCAAGAGAAACGAATGGAAGTCTCAAATCAAAAGATAGGGGTATTATTTAACAACAATGAATCTTTTGCAGAGCAATTGAATACTCAGAAAGAGCGGATTACCACTCTTACGGAAAATGTTGAATCAATTAGCACAGTGGAAAAGAGCGTACCCCCAATCCAGGTTTTAGAGAAGAAGATCGCAGAAATCGAACTTGCGAAAGATGATTTGAATAAAAAAGTCCTGGAAATTCAAAGGCAAAAGCTTCAACAAAAAGAGACTGAAACTAAGATTGAATCAGCCATTCCTATAAAGCGGGAGAAGGCCTTAGCACCCTTAACTGAAACTGAGCTTGGAGTGCTTGAATTTCTTGCTGTTGAAGGCGAAAAAACAGCACCAGAAATTAAAAATAAAATTATGTTAAGTAGAGAACATACAGCACGGCTGATGAAAAAGCTCTATGAAAAAGGCTATTTGGAACGTAGTGCGAATAGAATTCCCTTCAAGTACAGTTTGAAAGAGGAAATGCAACGAATATTGAGAAAACCGACTCAGAAGAGCTAACTAGGTTCGAGTTTTTTGCCAGCTTCTTGAAGTCGCTTCAAACTTGTATCTAGAGTATCAAGAACTTTTGATTGTGGTAGATCATAGTCCATTTTCCCGCTTGCTTTCAAGTATTCCGGGTAGTGGAGTACTTTCACTGGAACAGCAAATCGGATTTTCGGCTCAGATATAATTAATGCCTCACCTATGTCAAGCATTTTTACCTCAGTATCACTATATTCAAGATACGGCGTATTTCTCGTCAAGTAGTCTCTATCAGTTTTCAATTCCGTTTTCATAATGACCTTGGTCCACAGTTCTGCAAAGACGTCTGGATTAATGCGAGACGGTCGAGGAGTTACTGCATTTAGCCCTACACGGTACTTTCGATAGGTCAAAGCAATAGCAGAGAAAATCGTCCTTTCCTTGGCTGGATCGAGAAACTCGTGAGCTTCCTCTAATGTTATTAATAATGTAGGTAGTCTTTGCCATTCTTCATAATTCTTCTCCCAAGTGCGCTTATAGTAATTTGCAGCTCCTGCTGCTGTTAGACAGACAATGTGATATTGCTGTTCGGAGGTGATCCCAGAGATGTCAATCAGGCAGGTGATTCCCTGTCTGATATTTTCAATAACATCATCAATAAAACTGTATCCAGAAATAGGAAATAATGTCCGGTCTAAATGGGTAAGCTTTTGCAGCAAAGCATTAATGGTTCCTTTATGTGCGCGCACTATCTTGGCTATACCATTGGGTCCATTGGACTCATACTCTTCGCACGCTTTTTCAATCCATGCTTTTCCTAGCTGTCCATATAACTTCTCAGCAAGGCGGTATTGTGGATTAGTAATATCAGTAAATAGATTACGAAGTTTGCTTGGGAGAAGCGTTCGAAGTCCAACACGCAACTTCCCCTCTTTTGTATTGAAAAAACGGACTCTATTGTGAAAAAACGGATGATTGCAGAGTCCTCTATTGCCTAATTCTTTTCCTTCCAGTAGTTGTCCAGCAAAATCAAAAATTAGACCTACAGTTCTCGGACTGTTATCAATTAATTGAGCATTGATTATCAGTTCTGTATTGGTTTTTCCAGAACCTGTCATACCAAATATGCCCATCATTCTTGGAATAGAGTCTGCATTTATACCAACTTGACCAAGGATTTGTTCTCCTGAACGCAGATGTCCGATTGTTAATTCTCCATCAAGTTTCAATATTTCAAGGTCTTCTTCGTTTGTAGGGTAAACTTTGTCCATATAATGAGGCGTGAAGGTTGGAGATCGAACCTTACCGGATTTTTTTTCCAAGAAAAGAATAGCTTCAATGCATTTAAAACACGAATAGGGTCCAAAGGCTTCTTTGCCTTCTGCTTCACGAAGTTGCTCACCTGTTGCTAAAGTTGATTTGCTCTGAGCATTGACAACTCTAGCATAGAAATCGATATTTGCGGAGTTGATACGAACCATTTGTCCAAAGGATAGAGTTGCGTCCTTCTTGAGAAAGAATGATATTTTGTCTCCATTCACTTCGCAAATCGATCCTAAATGGTTAGATATTTCAAACCCGCTCCTTATTGAAAGCATATTTTGCTCCATGAAGCTCGTCCGCAAAATTACATGCATTTTCCTCTTGTTGAAGTACTTCGCGGAGTCCAGCTTTTGATAGCTCCTCTTCAACACAGGCATGATACAACAGAAGCTTAGTCTCGGAAACTCCTGAGAAGTCATGCGCTAACCATAAGACTACTGGGTAGCCAAGACTACGAGGGTCTTCCGAGATTGTTAATAAAGGTGAGAGCAGTCTGGTTATATCACTATCAGCCAAATAACTCATTATATCACATCGAAAAGCTCGTGGACTATCTCCGCTTAGCCTCATAATAGATATGTGACCATAAAGGTGTTCATGAATGTTAGCTTTCTTAACCGGATAATACACCCAGCATCCAATAGGGGCAAGCCGGTAGATCATTGCAATTAGATCACGTCCCTTTTCATCATGAAGAATGGGAGATTGCTTGCTAATATTCAACAGATTTATCCCTTTTTTCTTACACTTTTCAAAAAGTAAAACATCGAACTTTCTCTCACCTCCAAAGTAACTCGCCCCATCAAGAAGCACATAGTCGCTTTCTTCTACATTATGAAGTAAGCCTAAAGCAGTTTCACTCTCTAATTGAAGGCGAATTTCTTGCTGAAGCTTGCGACGTACATAAGAATCCCCTCGAATAGTTCTGATCCTTTCTTTAAAATCCCAATCGATTCTTCGATTTCTAACAGTAGCATAGGCAACACGAAATAAGTATATTCCCCAATTATTTGCCCTTTTCAGAGTTCTAGTCGAGCAGTCCACTGCGTAGAATTGCATATCGCAAGTTTGCATTTTCTTTAGCGGATAGAATTTTATCGGGTCAATTTTTATAGCTACTGATGGTTCATTTTGTATTTTCTCAGGTAGAACTGAATGCCCATTGTCGATATAATTCTTTAATACCTTTTTCATCTCATCAAAATCGTCTTGGAATCCTTCGATATCCAATCGAACCATAATGCCATTTCCCAGATTCACAATGTAATAAATAGGTGTAAAATCTTTCGCATCAATTTATTTATCATTAATGATGCCTAAAGCTTGAGAAGTTAGCCTTGCGTTTTTTCGGTAATTTCTATTATTAGCCAAGCCTTTTCTAATGAGGATCCCACGATCAGTTAATCTTGCTAAGTATGTAGAAATTGTGCTTAAAGATATAGGTTCATTATATTTTCTTTCGTAGATTGCAAGTAATTCTTTTGAAGAGAACCATCCAAAGGGAAGCTCTTCTTCTATTGCAAGTTTGGTTTTATCAATTTTTGAAAAACTTGCTGTTTCATATTTAAAATCATTCTTGTGATGGACGCCGCCTAATAATTCAACAATTTCAAACAAACGCAGAGCTTTTTCTCTAGTCACTTTTCCCTCGAAAGTGATGGTGTATCGATTACCACTCTCATCGAAGACATCTACTCGCATCTTTCTTGCAGGCATTGCATACCCCATAAATATGAATTTAAGCATTTGCACTTCACAAGTTATAGCTGTTATGAAAAAATGTTATTGTAAAAACAGTAAAAAATCAGGGTTAAATAGGCTAAAGGGCATTTTTTGCGGTTTGTTTGATTTCACAAGCTTCACAGTGACATTATACAAGCAAAGAACAGAGAACTCGTAATTATCCTCAATTTTCCAGAGGAAATCCAGGGGTCTTTTCTTCACAAAAAATAGACAAGAATAACCTAAAAAAGGAAAATATAATTTTCAAAAAGAACAGAAGCAATTAAAATTTCACATTTCCTTCACACAAGTTAAAAGAAACTCAAAGTACACCAACCCCTTTGTTTCTTTTGGAACTATATTTAAGATCACGATTGACATTATGGATTTAAAATAATTATTTTGAAGAAAAAGAATATCTTACTCTAAAAAATTTTAGCAACTTTTTTAAAAGAGAATTTATTGAGTACCTTTTGGAGTATATTTCTATAAATAGAAATCACTTCGACGTTTTTTCCTATTCTGTTATTTCTCAACTGGAAATTAAGGGGTGTGGGAATAGTAATACAAAGTATTTCTCCATATTGCTCCAAAATGAGTTCTTTTTTATTTCCCAATTTTTGAGTTCTATAGTGAACTTCTACTTTTTTGTAGGAAAGAGTTTATTTTTTCCAATAGAAATGGTGGTTTTGCAATTGCATTTGCTGAAGGGAGAAAATTCTTCATGAGAAATAAGGAAGATATACTTGATGTTATATTTGAGAGATTTCTAAACAACGCTCTCATTTTTAAAGATAGAAATGTACTTCGCCATGATTATATCCCAGAGAAATTGCCTCATCGCGAAGATCAAATACAATATCTAGGTATGGTTGTTGCCCCACTTCTGAAAACAGAGCGATGTTCAAACATTTTCATTTATGGAAAAACTGGAACTGGAAAAACTGCTGTTATGAAATATGTCTTGAGTCGTCTCGTACAAAAGGCAACAGAATTTGGTTCTCCAATAAAAGTTGCCTTCGTGAATTGTCGATTGGCTGGTACTGAATATAGAGTTTTTACGAATTTGTGCGATGCTTTAGATATTTGTGTACCTTTTACTGGTTTAGCTGTTGGTGAAGTATATGATCGTTTTAAAAAAGGATTGGAAGCAAGGAAAGCATCACTTATTATTGTGTTGGATGAACTTGATGAACTAATTAAAGCCAAGGGTGATGTGCTTTTATACGAACTTACAAGAGTAAATGAATCTTTGAGTGATAGTAAGGTTTCTATTATTGGAATTTCAAATGATTTGCGCTTCAAGGAATTATTAGAGCCAAGAGTGATAAGCTCTCTGAGCGAAGAGGAAATTGTCTTTAGACCTTATGATGCTTCTGAGATTCAAGACATTTTGTGGGAAAGGGCAGAATTGGGTTTCTGTGATAACGTCTTACCAGATGGAACTGTAGGCTTGTGTGCTGCTCTAGCAGCTGCAGAGCATGGAGATGCAAGAAGAGCGCTAGATCTGTTGCGCGTGGCGGGCGAGGTTGCTGAAAGGAAAAATGCAAATATGATTACCGAAGACCACGTCAAAGAAGCTGAGAAGAGAATTGAACATGATCGGATTCTTTATGCCCTAACAAATTTAACAACACACTCCAAACTTGTTCTCTACAGTGTGTACCTTCTTCTAAAGGCGAACATCCATTCTGCCATTACAGGAGATATCTATGAGGTTTATTACGAATTATGCGAGAAATTAAGACTTTCAGCATTGACCCAAAGGCGAGTCAGTGGACTTGTAAACGAGCTCGATTCTGCTGGATTACTCAATGCAAGAGTTATAAGCAGAGGGCGTTACGGCCGCACAAGGAAAATTAGCCTTGCAATCCCGCGAAGTCCATTTAGAGAGGCTTATGCAGATGATAATCATTTAGGGCATTTAACTAATTTCACACCTAACTGCTTGAAACTCAAGAAAGCTAGGCGAAGTCCATAGGCAGAACTTTGAGAGTCTTAAGATTCACAACCGGAATTATTCCTGGAGTAGGATCCAAACCTAATTCTCGTTGATATTTAGTCTGCCTTTGCCATGCGCCTGAATTTATTATAAGGGTTCCTCGATAAGATTCATATTTCATTACATGAACATGTCCTGCGTGAAAAATATCCGGAACTTGTTCAATGACAAGAAAATCCCGCTTCTCTGGTGCGATTGAGGTACGCTGACCATATACTGGGGCTAAATGTCGACCTTGTAATAATAATTTCATAGCTCTTTCCGGAGAGTGAAAATTCATGTTCGCTGCTGTGGCAAGAACATCGTCTAAGCTTCTGCCATGATAAATGAGAAAGTCTAAATTATGGATGCTAACTGTTGCAGGATTGCCAAGCGATAGAACATCCCTGGTTTCTAATATTGGTTCAATATACTCTCGTGTAAGAGCAGGTTGTGGTAGTGATCTTCTTGATGCGTCGTGATTTCCAGGAATTATTATTATTTCTATATAATTGGGAATTTGCTCTAGAAATTTCGCTGCTAGCTTATATTGCTCAAACACATCTTTTTCTGTTAGTTCTTCTATTTGGTTTGGATAAATGCCAATCCCATCTACAATGTCACCCGCTATGATGATATATTTAACAAGACTAGCGACTTCTCTAGAATTTTCATTCCCGAATTTTCCATTGAGCCAGAGCACAAAACGGTTAAATTCTTTCCTCATAAACTCCTTACTTCCTACATGAAGATCGGATATGAGTGCTGCACATACGTTTTCTTTAGCTCTGCGTTGTTTCTTCAAAGGAATGTCTGGAAAGAATAATTCTTTGACTATCAATAATTTCCTTTTACTTTTCACTATGTTCATACCTACAATTTGGTCAGGTAATAGAACTTTCACTCTCTCTACAAGTCCTTGGTGAGCATTTGAAGGAACTAGCACGGTAGTGCTGCATTCCAAGTCTTCGATTCCTAAGAAAATTCCATTCTTTGATTCACGTTTCTCTGTTATCATGCAAATTATTTTTATTTTTGAATTGGAAGCTGCTCGGAACACTTCCCTTAATGATGTGGCATCTTTTGCATCCATCCGTTGCTGTATTAGTTTCTTGATTCGATTAAAACGATCTTGAAAATATTCTAGATATTCACCAATTGAACCTGTTGAGCAGATGTGGTCTGTTGGATCTTTCAGAACTTTTATATCTTTTTTTATGTCAGGTGCACGTGGAAAGAAATCATCTTTTGCCTTTCCTGTTTTAACAGATGTGGCCTCTAAGATAGGAGCAACAGAAATCCTTTTTTCTTTATTCTCTGGAAAAATTTCTTTAGCCATTTCCTCGAGGAGATCCTTACTTATGAACATAAGCTTTTCTGATTGGGCTTTAATTTTCTTCAAGGTTGTTTCGATAAGCTTTACAGGGTCTTCAGTTTTTGATATTGTATGCAGAAGGTTAAATGCTTCCTTTTCGAGATGATAGCCTGCTTTGAGTGAGAGAGAAATTGCCTGTTTCACCTTTTCTTGTTTGTTCATTTTCCCCTGCGCTTCCTTCTCTACTTCGAAGTCATACTGCAGTCTTGTTTTGTTTTTCTTAGGAAAGATAAATCTACGACTACATCAGATTGAAGTACCCATTTGGAAGATAACAAAATAAGATGTCTCTTCTTCCTTTAAATTCTATGTAAAATGTTCATCCTTCATTCTGTTACTCATATTTATATATCGCTGTTTTATTTGGACTCTCTCAACGATTAGAGGCGACTTTATGGAACTTCGTAAAGTACAGCGAACAAATAGTGGTACTTTTTTCATTTCTCTGCCCAAGAAGTGGGCCGAACGCTTTAAACTTGATAAGGGAGAGACTCTAGCAGTTTCGGAGTCTATAGATGGATGCTTACATCTTGATCCCAAATATGAAACCGAATATGAACCTTTAGCCGCAGAGCTAAAGCCGACACCTTATTTGAGTAGAGAAATTATGGGCAGATACCTACTAGGTTACGACATAATTCGTGTCGAAGCGGGAAACCGTATTACGCCAGAAGAAAGAAGGCTAATCAAGCAAACTTCTAGTCGTCTTATTGGATTGGAGATTGTTGAAGAGGATTATGCTCGTATTGTTTTACAATGCTTGTTGGGTCCTGTTGCCTCTTCGCCTGAGAAGATTCTAAGAAGAGAATACAATATAGCTGCGGGTATGCACCGCGATGCTATCCGCGCTTTCCTAGAGAGTGATACTCACTTGGCAAAGAACGTGGTTGATCGTGACATAGAGGTTAATCGGTTCTATTTTCTATTAGTGCGAACGTTACGAACTGCTATACAAAATCCAAACCTGGGCGAAAAACTAGGAATCCGCTCAATTGATTGTCTCGACTACAGGCTGTGTGCCAGTTTTGTTGAAGCAATTGGAGATGGAGCTGTTGAGATCGCTCACAAAGCCCTATCATTAAAAAATATAAAAACGTCAGTGGAGGTTTCAAGATTAACAAACGAATTTCACTCTCTTGTTCTGGAAGCACAAGAGAAAGCGCTGCGAGCGTTTTTTGAACACGACATTGAATTGGCAGAAGAAGTTCGTAACAGCCGTGCAGATATGGGAAAAAGGCTCCTCAGCATGGAAACAATAGCTAAGAAACAACCCTCTGAAATTGTACCTCTAATCTTAGTAGTCGCCTCTTCCTTGTACCGGATTTTTGGATACAGCGTGGATATTGCTGATCTGGTGATGCCTCGAAAATTGTGAACATGGGCTGTAATGATTTCAGGATGGTTTGGGTAAATATTTAAGGAATAACGGAATAGGAGTTAGGGAAAGGGGTTTCAGAGCATGGGAAGGAGGCGGAGAAAAGTTGTCCGTATTCCCAAGAAACGTTTGCCACAGGTTTTTCTCTGCCCTCGTTGTGGTAAAGAAACAATTCGAGTCGAATTCGTAAAAGATGAGGACAAGGCGTTGGTTCGCTGTGGAAGCTGCAATTTAGCTGATGGGTTCTCTATCAAACAGGCCTACAAAGACATTGACGTCTATTGCAAGTTCACAGACAAATACTACAACGAAAGGAAATTTTCAAAATCAGCGTCAACTAACCAATAAGGGCTCCTTATGATAAGGACTATTGAGAAATACCTTCTTGAATGTATTCAAAAGAATGGGGCTATACACCTTACGCTTATTGACCCCGAGAAAGTTACTTCTTCTTCTGCTTCTCGTATTGCCAAAAAGGTGGAAGAATTCAATACAACTGCAATTATGGTGGGTGGTTCTACTCTCACGTCCCTTTCTCATCTGGACAATATTGTCAAAGCGATAAAACACACAGTAAAAGTTCCCGTAATTCTCTTTCCAAATAACATCACTGGAATCAGTAAATATGCTGATGCGATTTGGTTTATGTCGCTTCTCAATTCAGTTGATCCATATTTTCTTATTGGGGCTCAGGTTTTGGGTGCTCCAATGATCAAAAAATATGGGCTAGAAGCCTTACCGTTGGGCTACATCATTGTAGGTGAAGGTGGAACAGTGGGAATTGTAGGTAAGGCCATACCAATTTCCTATGGCAAACCAGAACTTGCAGCTGTTCATGCATTAGCTGCGCAATATTTTGGTATGCGTTTTGTTTATCTGGAAGCAGGTTCCGGAGCAAGTGAACCCGTTCCTCCCACCATGATAAAGATTGTCAAACGTTCTATAAATATTCCACTAATCGTTGGAGGTGGGATACGTAACGAGGAACAAGCTAGAACTGCTGTAGCAGCAGGTGCCGATTTAATAGTGACAGGGAATATAATTGAAGAAAAAGGCACGAAAGATAACTTTAAAAAACTTGTTATGGGTGTTGGAAAAAGGGAATAGTTGCGCTATATAATTAACTGTGTAAGAAAAAAATAAGGATGACAAATAGTAACAATCATATCTAAAACGATAGATAATCGACCTCTTTTTGTTTTTCTTACATAGACAATGCTAAAAACCCAAAATATCCATTTATGTCTGCAATTATAGGCGAGAACGGTTTGACGACGCTAAAAATGAACCATACACAAAAACAATACCTTCGTTCTCTTGAGATGGAACTAGAGAAACTCTATGGACTTGCCAAAGATGCGCGTGAAAAGGGCTTAGATCCTAAGGTAAACCCGGAATCAGAGATTGCCAGCGATCTTGCGGAATTAGTAGAAGGTTTAGTAGGACCAGTTGGAGTTGCAGGAGGTATAAGAGAAATTACCGAGAAACTTCCGCGAGAAGAGATCGCGTTTAAAATTGCTGAGGAAATTGTTTATGGAAAATTTAGCCATATGGAAACCCAAATTGCTGCAGAACAAGCTATTCGTACATCACTTGCAATATTAACCGAAGGAATTACAGCTGCGCCACTTCAAGGAGTAGCAAGAGTATCGATAAAAACGAATTTTGACCGCACAAAATACCTCGCTGTCTATTTTGCTGGACCCATCCGCTCTGCGGGGGGCACCGACCAAGCACTAACACTTGTAATTGGTGACTTCGTACGGCGTATTCTTGGCTTGGACCGATACAAACCTACAGAGGAAGAAATCAATCGATTTATTGAAGAAATGCGGCTTTATGAACGCAATGTCGGTCGGTTTCAATACCATGTTACTGACGAACAACTTCGTATGGCCATTATCTCAATTCCCGTTGAGGTGACGGGTTCCGAGACTGACCCAATAGAAGTGCAAACTTATCGTAATTTACCGCGAATAGAAACGAATAGTGTTCGTGGAGGAGCTCTTCGTGTGGTTAATGATGGTGTGATAGGTAGAGCAGCGAAAGTTACTACAATTATCGAAAAGTTAGGAATTGAGGGATGGACATGGTTGAAAAATATGGGTGAAGTAAGAGGCTCCAAAGAAGAAAGAAAGAATGCTGATTTCATGGAAGAAATCATTGCAGGACGACCAGTTTTCTCATTTCCTTCGGAATTAGGAGGATTTCGCCTTCGCTATGGACGAGCAAGAAATACAGGTTTGGCAGCTATTGGAATTCATCCTTTAAGTATGACTATTCTAAATCAGTTTCTCGCTGGTGGAACCCAAGTTCGGTTAGAATTACCTGGTAAGGGTGGCATTGTCATGCCCGTGGACTCTATTGAACCGCCAACAGTCTTGTTGCAAGATGGTTCCATAGTACGTGTCTCAGAACAAAACTTATCCGAGATACAGAGCAAAATTGATCAAATTCTTTTCTTAGGTGACATTCTAATCAGTTTTGGCGATTTCTTATACAATAACAGAAAGCTTTGCCCCTCAGCGTATACTGAAGAGTGGTGGACTGAGGAACTGAAATCAGCGATAAACCAAAGATTTAATGACAATTTTGAGCAGGTGGAAGCAGCTGTTGAAATTTCTCCTTCCCGTCTTAAGCTGCTTCTTTTGCACCCATTTATTCATTATCCCAACTTCAAGGAAGCCATTTCAATAGCTAAGAATCTTGCTGTTCCCCTGCACCCTCGTTATACTTTCTTTTGGTCAAACATCACTACAGATGAAATACAGAAACTTCGCTCATGGCTGCTCAAATCGAAATACGAGAAAAAGCAAGAGAGAATAAAAGCGCAATTAAACAGTGCAGTGATGGAAATACTGAAAACCCTATGCGTTCCGTGCACGATCTCTAATGGTGACGTCCTTATTGAAGGATATGAGGCCTTTGCATTGGCGACCAGCCTTGGGTTATATTCTGATATTGCCAAAGTTGATAGTACGCTTTCTCCCCTAGAAGCCTTGAAACATCTTTCAGGAATCACAATTCGAGCAAAATCTCCCACATTTGTAGGAGCTCGCATGGGTAGACCTGAAAAAGCCAAAAGACGAGAGATGAAACCCTTAGTTCACATACTTTTTCCGATCGGAATGGCTGGTGGAGCAAAAAGAGACCTGATTAAAGCAGCACAGAAGGGGCCACTCCATGTAGATCTTGTTAGCCTTCGATGTTCAACCTGCAAAAAACTTACTACCAAAGCAAAATGTCCTTCATGCAACACTACAACAACCCTTGAGCGATTCTGTCCTCGATGTGGAAAGAAAATCAAGGAAAGCATCTGCCCTATTTGCAAGATTTCCGTTAGTGGATTCAAACGACAGGAACTTGATTTGAATACCATGTATGTTGATGCATGCCATCGATTGAAAACAACTAAACCCAAGATTATAAAAGGCGTGAAGGGTTTGTCGAGTGAACATAAATACCCTGAGCTTCTGGAAAAAGGAATTCTTCGTTCGAAAGAAAATCTGTCTGTCTATAAAGATGGAACAATAAGATTCGATGCTACGAATGCTCCCTTAACTCATTTTAAACCCATGGAGATAAAAGTGCCTTTTGAGAAGCTTAAACAGTTAGGATACAATTTTGATTTCCGAAAAGACCCCCTAACGGGTAACGAACAAATTTGTGAGCTAAAAACACAAGATGTAGTTATTCCCAAGGAAAGTGCAGCATATTTTATCCGCATTGCGAATTTTGTTGATCAACTTCTTGAGAAAGCTTACGGTCTCCCAAGATATTATGATCTCAAGCGTGCTGAGGACTTGGTTGGGCATCTTATAGTTGGCTTGGCGCCTCATACCTCTGTTGGTATTTTAGGTCGCATTATAGGGTTTACAGATCTTAGTGTGTGTTTTGCTCACCCTCTTTGGCATTCTGCAAAGCGTCGGGATTGTGATGGTGATGAAGATGCCTTAATGCTTGTACTCGACACCTTTTTGAACTTTTCAAGATGCTATTTGCCCTCTCGAATCGGTGGGATAATGGATGCACCACTTTTTATCATTCCAACTATTAATCCAATGGAAGTGCAAAGGCAGGCACACGAGTTTGATATTACGGATCGGTATCCTTTAGAGTTTTATAATGAGACGTTGAAGCAAACCGAGCCTTGGAAAACAACTGAACATATTGATTTGATCGCACAAAGGTTGGGGACTGAAATGCAGTTTGAAGGATTTAACTACACAACTCCCGTTACCGATATTAATATGGGAAACAGAAAGAGCATTTACAAGAAACTCCCCAAAATGACTAGCAAACTGAATTGCCAGATGGAGCTTTCAGAAAAAATTAAGGCGGTTGACGCTAAACAGGTAGCATTGAAAGTTTTGACCACTCATTTTCTTAGAGACATATCTGGTAACCTTCGAGCTTTTTCTACTCAGAATTTTCGCTGCAAATCCTGTAATACACGGTTCCGTCGTATACCTCTTAAAGGAAAATGTCCGGAGTGTGAAGGAATTTTGTCATTAACAGTATATCGTGGTGGAATTGAGAAATATCTTCATCCTGCACGATATCTTATTGAAAGATATAATTTGCCTCGTTATTATCTTCATCGTCTTGCATTGGCAAAAGAAGAGATAGCAACACTATTCGAAGGTAAGAAACCTAGACAGATAAGTCTTATGGACTTTGCCTAAACCTTTTCTATTTGATACGCAAAAATGTTCCAAATAGCAATGACAAAACAAACTTTTCACCCTAATGCCTACCTCAGTGAAATACGAAACGTTCAACAAGGTTTAGGTTCTCGAACAACAATCCTCGGAATTCTGGAGAAAAACGGCGGTACTGCAAATGACTTGGTAAACAAATCTAAATTGAGCTACAGAGTGGTTCTTCACCACTTGTGGCTCTTAGAGAGCGAAAAGATTGTTCGACGAAAAACCAATAAGAGGCCCTACTTCTGGACATTGACAGGTATGGGTCAACAACGTTTGAAATCAAATTAGCATCTTTTCATATGAAAGATACATTCACAAGGAGATGAACCGCATTTTGGACAGCGGTTGTCATATTTATTTAATGTAGCCTTTTCGAGATCTATGTCTAGAACATTTGCCAATGATGCGAGCCAGGCAATGACATCGGAAAACTCTTCTTCCAAAGCCCTTCTCTCGCCCTTTTGCGCAGCCTCCCAAAGTTCATCAACCTCCTCCTTAAGCCACATATAAGTTTCCAGAGCGCCTCTCTTGAAATCTCTTGAGAAATAAATGCGTTTCATCATTTTTTGGAACTCTTCTATTGAGACCATCGCTCAACCTTCACCATCATCGTAAACAATTTCATAAGAAATCTTGCGAAAGACCAGTTTAATGATTTTTGCAGCTCTCTTAGTGAAATCCCATATATTTATACGCGTTTGCAACTTCCTCAAAGCAGTAATGTAACCGTTGATAATCTCTTCTGAAATCCACGATATCGTCTTTAACCTTTGTAACATCTTCTCTTTCAATTATTACTCGCTTTAAAAACTCCGCTATTTCGACCATTTCGGACTCTTTCATTCCAAGCCTAGTCACTTCAGAAGTACCTAATCTAATTCCGCCTGGATGCATAAAGTGCCTGCCTTCTTTGATATCCCAGGGTAGCAAATTGCGATTTATAATGATATTCGCCCTTTCCACGGTTTCTTCTATCGTGCCTCCATCGCCGTGCTCTGTTATATCAACAAGGAATACATGTGATTCGGTGAACCCTTTATGTTCTGCCAGTACTTTTAACCCTCGCTCATGCAAAGCTTGTGCCAAAGCCTTCGCGTTCTTAATCACTTGTCGAGTGTATTTTCTACCAAATTCCACCATCTCAGCACATGCGATAGCAACACCAGCCAAAGCATGTAAATGATGATTACTCACCATTCCTGGGAAGGTTGCTTTCTTTATAGCGTCAGCATGTTTGTTCCATGAAAGTAAGCCACCATGTTGGGGACCAAATAGAGTTTTATGAGTGCTTAAACTAACGACATCTGCACCTTCGCGCAGTGGATCCTGAAACATGCCCCCAGCGATTAATCCAGCTACGTGGGCCGCGTCATAGCCAATAGTGGCACCTATATCATGAAAAGTCTCAGCTAACTCCTTAACGGGATGTGGAAATGGAAATACACTAGCTCCAAACATTACAAGTTTAGGTGATTTTCCTTCACTTATCAGTCTCTGTACTCTTTTTCTTGTTTTATCAACATCAATATTCATTTCTTCATAATCCAATGCCAAATACTGTACATCTAGACCACTAACAGCACCAGCAGTGCCTCCTAGGCGTTTTTTGCCAGTTGTGATATGTCCTCCGCATGGGATGGATAATGCCATCATTACATCGTTGGGGTTTGTGAAGGCTGTATAAACCACAAGATTTGATACTACTCCTGAGATTGGACGCACATCGACAAATTCAGCCTTAAATAGCTTCTTCATTAGATCGATGCATAAGAGCTCAACCTGATCTATATACCTGCATCCTGCATAAACACGTTCACCTGGCCAACCTTCAGCGTAGCGATGCCCAAAATCACTTGCCAACGCTTTACGCACTGCTGGACTCGAAACATTTTCACTTGCTATTAGAGGGATGCATTCTTGAAACAGTTTGTGATGTTTCTGAAGTAGTTGGAACGTTTTATTATATGCTTCGCGTGCTGACATGGTATCGACCGTTGTCTTATGAGTTCCTCGTGAAATAAAAGCTTTGAACGATACTATTATTAACCAAAGTTTTGTGAATATACCTGCTTCAGGAGTCTTTGATTTGAGTAGGAAGAAAAAGCGAGAAAGTGGTGCACCGATGCCGGCTGCAAGTGCTGGTTTGCTGAGATTTTTTGAAGAAGAAACTAAAGGAATACAGATTCGGCCTGAGCTAATTGTCATTTTATCAATTAGTTTAATAATTATCTGCATATTAGCACAGATCTACTATTTTGGATAACTCAAAAGGAATCCATCGTCAATGTTCGTGTAGAACCTCTATTCTTTGAACCGAGTTCAGGTTGACAAATATTTCGCTTCTTTCCTCTCTACCCGCAATCTGTGGAATCGGATTTGCAATAGTTGCACGGAAGATCACGGCCTCAGCATTTGAAAGCCAAATTCCGGGGGGATCATGAGTAATCGCTGCTAATGCCCCTTCAAACCCATAGGCCTGATCCAAAATTACCAGTATTTTTTTCCCAATACTTTTCTCTAACATGTGAAAGATTGAGGGAGGTGGGATGTTGTTAGCTGCCATAAACAATCTCATTTTTTCTTATATGAAAATCAAAGATAAAACTTTATCTACTGCATGTAGCCAACCCTGTAAGTTATCTTTCTAAAGATTTGCTAACTTTAATATGGAGAAGAACATATTCTTGGAATTCTATGGGAGTAACGATCTGATTGGCTTCTCTGAAAAGTTTGGAATATTCAATTGAGAGGGCGATTAAGTACTATTCCTCTCTATTTGTTCTACCATCCTATCGGAGGATTGCACTTTTCACCTTTTTGTTGTGCTTAGGAGGTGGCATCTTTGCAGTGTTTTTACTTTTGCGGGCGTCCATAATTCTGGCTATACAATTCGGTTTGCTACTCTTTTCGTTATCGACGATTTCTGATTTGCTTATAAGACAAGTTCTCATGCGATCTGATCCGGTCTATAATTCAAGACGTTGTGCTGCTCTTTCAATGTTCTCAATTCTTTTGTGGTTCGGCTTCTTAATTATTGGATCTTTACTTACTCGAATTTCTAATTTTTCATGGATTTTTTGGATAGATCTCTTTCTAATCGGATTTGGAGCTATTTGCATTCTGCGTATGATTGTGCTTTTTTCAACTTCCTTTCCTTCTTTTTGGAGGATGGTTACCTCATCTCTTGTGCAGCCTATCGCCTGCCTTTTACCCATGTACTATGTTCCCCTCTATCTAACTTACTCCCTTGATCTGATTTCCTTAGTCTATTTTGTCTTTGCCATTCCCATAACAATTTTCATCGCTTCTTTATTCGTTAATCAAGTGAACAACGTTGGTATGAAAGCTCTTCATACACCAACGACCAGAATCCTACGAGCTTTTCTAGCTAATTGGATGGAGAACTTGAACATCCCGATTGAGACTCTTTTTGAGCGCTTTGGACTAGAGAAAACTATTAACTTCTCTCTTCTCGCCTTCAAAGCTAAAAACCGTATCAAATCAGTGATTGTAATACCCGCATTTCATCCAGGTCCCTTCAAAAATGTTGGAAGTAGTCTTCTTCCTTTCATAATCCAAGAGGCACTGGAAAAAAAGTTTAATTGTGTTGCAGCAGTTCCACATGGCTTATTTGGGCATGAATTTGATCTTTCATCTCAGAAACAAAACCAGAAAGTATTAAGAAAGATCTTATCCTCCACGGACTTTTCCCAAACCAGTTCTAAAGCAACATGCTTCATACGAACACAGATCGGTGTCGCCAGCGCAAGCTGTCAGAAACTAGGAGATTGTGCGGTTCTCATTTTAACCTTGGCGCCTGAAACAACCGAAGATTTTCCCCAAGAAGTGGGTGATTTCATTCTTGAGAAGGCGTCTCAACTCGGATTCAAGCATGCTATAATAATCAACGCACACAACAGTATTGATAGCCCCTTTAATATGAACGACGCTGTGGAGCCCTTGAAGGTCGCTGCCTTCGACGTCTTAGAAAAGTCATCCAAGTTGAAGCCCCATCCTTTTCATGTCGGAGTGGCAAAGGTTTCACCGAAGGAATTTAGCTTAGAAGATGGAATGGGACTCGGTGGTATCCACGTCCTAGTAGTGAAAGTTAGTGAACAGACTAGTGCATATGTAACTATCGATGGCAACAACATGATTTCCGGATTGAGGGAGAAGATTCTAGATAGCATAAAGGAATTGGGAATTGAAATTGGTGAGGTGCTTACCACAGACACGCACGCTGTCAACGCTATAACTACAACGACGCGAGGGTACCACCCTTTGGGAGAAACAATTCCTCATGAAACACTGAATAACCATATCCTTTCCGGGATCAAAGATGCATTAAACAATATGGAACCAGCATCAACTGCTTGGCAGACGGGAGAAGCTGCCAACGTGAAGGTAATCGGAGAAGGACAAATTAAAGAGCTATCATGGTTAGCAGATAAAGCCCTACGAAAAGCTAAGAATATTGCTGCTCCTCTCTTCACAGTTGCTGGTTTGCTTCTAATAACGTTGCTAATTATTTTTTAATCAGGTTATATTGCACTTCTTGAGTAGCTGATTCCAGCGTTTGTCAGTTATATTCTGAATTTCATCTATCACATTGCGAAATCCTGGTTTAAACAAATGTCCAAAGCGGCGTTGAACCTCTAAATACTCCTTCACAGGTTTTTTGCGCTCTGGTTTTAATGCCACAACTTTGCTTTGAGGAGATAAACTATACTCACCATACTTCGCCTCCCATAGCGGGAATACGCAAGTTTCCACAGCTAACCGTGAAATTTCTATAGTTTTACTGGTATGATAGCGCCAGCCTCGAGGGCATGGTGCAAAAACATGCAAAAAGGCAGGGCCCTTTACCTCTAAGCCTCTACGCGTTTTTATAATCAGGTCTTGCCAAAAAGAAATTGAAGCTGTTGCAACGTAGGGGATTTCATGAGCTACCATAATGTTCGCTATTGGCTTCTTGAATTGCGGTTTGCCGGGAATTACTTTGCCCCCCGGTGATGTGGTTGTTGAAGCACCATGAGGAGTACCGCCGCTTCTTTGTATGCCAGTGTTCATATAGGCTTCATTATCATAAAGAACATATAAGAAGTCATGGCCACGCTCTGCTGCACCAGATAATGCTTGTAAGCCAATGTCAAAAGTACCTCCATCACCAGCGAAGGCTATAACATCAACATTTTTATGTTCAAGCTTTCCTTTCCTTTTCAACACTTTTAAAGCTGCTTCGATGCCAGAAGCATTGGCTGCAACATTTTCAAAAGCGGTGTGAATCCATGGAACTTTCCACGCCGTATATGGATATATCGTGGAAACAACCTCCATACATCCAGTTGCATTCGTTACAATTGTGGGTCCCCGCGTGGCCTTCATGATCTGACGCAAAGCGATAGCTGGGCCACATCCTGCACATGCTCGATGCCCAGACGTAAAGAGATCCGGTTTCTCAACAATCTCTCTTGCTGTAAATTTCCAAGGTGCTGTCAAATCTCTTTCCTCCTATTCTCGAACTCCCGCGAAACGCACATCCTCAACAACTCGCTCAGTTTTAAGGATTGCCTGCAAATCTCTATATATGCCCAATATGGCATTTTGGGGCATGTCCCTTCCTCCTAAGCCAAATATGTAATTGACAACAAATGGTGTTGAATGAGTACCATAGAGCACATGACGAATCTCATGAAAAACTGGTCCTCCATGACCACCAAAGCTATTACTTCGATCCATCACGGCTAGCGCTTTCACTCCCTCTAGCGCCTTTTTAATATCTGAAAAGGGAAGAGGCCTAAGAGTTCGAAGCCGTAGTATTCCGGCTTTTACCCCTTGTTCACGAAGTTGGTCTACAACAGTTTTAATCGTTCCTGCAGTAGAGCCAACACACACCGTCGCAATTTCTGCATCTTCAAGATGATAGGTTTCGATGAGACCATTTCCATATTTGCGCCCGCTTGTTTCCGCGAATTCATTGTGAACTTGGCGGATTATTCGAAGAGCCTCTCGCATTGCTTCTTCTTGTTGTCTTTTATGCTCAAAATAATAATCATAAAGAGCTAAAGGACCGATAGTAATTGGATTCTTCGGATCGAGCTTGAAGGGCACCTTTTCACCTTCATGCCCCAAAACCAATGGAATCTGTCTATCACCTATAAATTCCTGCACGGCTTCATTTGGCAAGGTCTTTACATTTTCTAGGGTATGGCTAAGGAAGAAGGCATCGAGACAAACCATTACTGGGAGGAGCACATCTGGATGTTCAGCTATTCGAAAGGCTTGAATAATGGAATCGTAAGCTTCTTGCGAGTTTTCTACGTAAATCTGTATCCATCCACTGTCTCGCTCTGCCATGCTGTCAGAGTGGTCGCAGTGTATATTGATGGGTGCAGATAATGCTCTATTAGCAATCGCCATTACTATAGGTGCCCTACATCCCGATGTAACATATAGTATTTCATGCATTAAGGCAAGACCTGCTGATGCTGACGCTGTAAAAGTTCTTGCTCCAGTGGCAGAAGCTGTCAAGCATGCGCTGAGAGCGCTGTGTTCTGATTCTGTGCACACAAATTCAGTTTCTACCTCTCCGTCTGCTATATATTCGCTGAATTTTTCCACGATTATGGTTTGCGGGGTTATAGGGTACGCTGCTACTACATCAACATCCGATTGTTTAACTGCGAGAGCTACTGCTTCATCGCCATTTAATGCCAAAGTATTCTGCTTAATAGTCGTCATTTATACCTCCTCCCCTTCTCTTACCATCTGTATTGCATCCACAGGGCATTCATTAGCGCATATGCCACAACCTTTGCAAAAGGCATAAGCAAACTCGATGTTTTCGGTTTCTGCATTCCATTTAATAGCCCCATCAGGACAGACCATTGGGCAAAGTAAACATTTAGTGCACTTGTTCGAATCATGAATCGGTCTGAAGGTTCTCCAGTCTCCTGTTTGGTATTCTGTGGATGGTCTCCAGCAAACTCCAGCTATCGGGATTTCTTTCCATCCACTAGCCTTCTGCCCCACTCTCTCTTGCCTCCTTGTAGGCTTTTTCTATCACAGCAATATTTCTTTCCGCCAATTCGGATCGAAAACGTTCTCTAACAACCCTTTCAATACTTTCTAATCTTACCAAAGAAGCTGCACGAGTTGCAGCGCCAAGCATGGCAGTATTAGTTATTGGAACATTTAATATCTGGATGGCGATGTCAGTTGCTGGAACTGTCCAAACTTTTTGAGATTTAACACATAATTTTCTCTTAAGCTTCATAGGGCTTTCTTCACTGTTAATGACTAATATCCCATCTTCAGTTAACCCAGTGGCGACACTGACCGTTTTTAAGAGCGTAGGGTCGAGTACGACCGCCAAATTGGGATGGTAGATAGAACAATGTAGATTAATGGGCTTATTGCTGATTCGCGTGTAAGCGGCTAGAGGAGCACCCATACGTTCAGGACCAAATTCAGGGAAAGACTGGACATGTTTTCCTTCGAGAATCGCAGCTTTTGCTAGGAGTTCGCTGGCGGTCCATGCACCTTGACCGCCTCTGCCATGCCATCGAATTTCTTGAAACAATGACACTGTATGTTCCTCGAATCTTTCGTTCTACATTTGAATAGTTAAATATACACGTTTCTCTAAACTCCCCCGCGTAGATGCAAGGATACACACTGAACTGATCTAAATTCAATCCGCTAGCCCCTCGTTTTGCGAAACCCTTTTCCCTTCCAACAATATTTGTACTCCAAGAGCTTGAAATAAGAGCCATACATTAAGGCTAAAACATCAAAGGATGCATTTCAGAATGGGCAAAATAAAGATCGACGAAAAAGCCTGCAAAGGCTGTAAGCTTTGCGTGGACGCATGTCCGTTCCGCCTAATTTCTACTTCGGAACGAATCAATCCCAAAGGATATTATTCTGCTGAGTTCGTTGATCCAGAAGAAAAATGCACAGGATGCACTTTGTGTGCTATCATGTGCCCCGATGTTGCCATAGAAGTATATAGAAAAAAACCAAGAATTGGAGAAAGAAAATGATGAAAAAGAGCTTTATGACTGGAAATGAAGCGATTGCTGAAGCAGCAGTTCAAGCGGATTGCAGACACTTTTTTGGTTATCCAATAACTCCCCAAAATGAGATCCCAGAATACATGTCAAGGCGTCTTCCCGAGGTTGGAGGTGTCTATCTTCAAGCAGAAAGTGAAATAGCTGCAATAAACATGCTCTTTGGAGCTGCAGGAGCGGGCGCAAGAGTTATGACCTCTTCATCAAGCCCTGGAATTAGTCTGATGCAGGAAGGCATCTCTTACATGGTAGGTGCTCAACTTCCATGTGTAATCGTTAATATTATGCGTGGAGGACCTGGTCTGGGTGGTATACAACCTTCTCAATCAGACTATTTCCAAGCGACTAAAGGTGGTGGTCATGGTGACTATCACTTGTTGGTATTAGCACCTCATACCGTTCAAGAGGCTGTCACACTTACAATGGAGGCATTCGATCTTGCTGATAAATATCGAAATCCTGTAATGGTTTTGGGCGATGGTTATATCGGACAGATGATGGAACCTGTTGAATTTGGAAGGAAAACCCGACAGTCAACACATCCCTTGAAAAGTTGGGCACTTACGGGTGCTAAAGGACGGCCTCCGAATTTAGTGAAAAGTCTTTATTTAAATCCTAAAGAATTGGAGGAACACAATCTAGAAATAAACAAAAAAATCCAAGACATGATTAAAAACGAGGTTCGCGTTGAGACCCTTTTAATAGATGACGCTGAAATAATAATTGCTGCATATGGGACAGTTGCTCGCATTGCAAAAACGGCTATAAAAGTTCTACGTGAAAGAGGTCTTAAGATTGGAATGGTGCGACCCATTACTCTTTTTCCGTTCCCCTACGAAACTTTTGCGAAAATCTCTAAAAGAGCACAAAAGGTTTTGGTTGTCGAGATGAGTCTTGGGCAGATGGTAGAGGATGTTATGCTGGGCTTAAGTGGCCAAGGGTGTGTTCGCTTCTATGGACGAACTGGTGGCATGGTGCCAAGTTATGATGAAATAATTAATGAAACAGAAAAATTCATCACGGAGGGAAAAGCATGAGAATGCAAGGTAAATTTGAGAAGATTTTTGAAAGACCAAGGACACTTCGCTCAACAGCCACACATTATTGTCCTGGCTGTGGTCACGGAATTGTAGCTCGTTTATTAGCAGAAGTAATCGATGAATTTAAAATTAGGGAAAAAACTGTAGGCGTTGCCCCAGTAGGTTGTTCAGTTCTACTTTATAACTATCTAGATATTGATATGTACGAAGCAGCGCATGGTCGTGCCCCAGCAGTTGCAACAGGCTGCAAAAGAGTAAATCCTGAATCGATAGTTTTTACTTACCAGGGCGACGGTGACTTCGTCTCTATAGGAATTGCAGAGTCGATCCATGCCGCTGCTCGTGGGGAGAAAATCACAACAATATTCATCAATAACGCTATTTATGGGATGACCGGAGGACAAATGGCGCCTACCACGCTAATTGGGCAGAAAACGACGACCTCTCCTAGAGGGAGAACCTCAGAAGAGGCAGGGTTTCCAATCAGAATGTCCGAGTTACTTGCGACGATTGATGGAGCAGCCTATATTGCACGAGTTAGCGTGAGTAACCCTAAGAACGTTATACAGGCCAAGAAAGCTATAAAAAAGGCGTTTGAAACGCAAATCAATGGGTTGGGTTACTCGATGGTAGAGGTTCTTTCGCATTGCCCCACTGATTGGCATATGACTCCATTGGAGTCAACGAAATGGGTTGAAGGGCATATGATGCCTTACTACCCTCTAAATGAATTCAAGGCTCCAAAGAGGCGTAACTAATGGAGAAAGAAATCAGCAAACCATTATACACCAATTTAATCCTGGCCGGTTTTGGTGGTCAAGGATTAATGTTTATCGGGAAGCTCTTGGCGTATAGTGCAATGAAAACTGGGAAATATGTCACTTGGATACCATCTTATGGCCCAGAAATGCGTGGAGGAACCGCCAACTGCACTGTAGTCATCTCAGATGAGGAAATAGGATCACCAGTGATAACATCGCCACAAGCATTGATCATTATGAATAATCCTTCCTTGAAGATTTTTGAACCACGACTGCAACCACATGGAATACTGCTTTTCAATAGTTCTTTAATCACTCACCAAATCTCAAGAAAAGACATTTCCGCCATTTCCATACCTGCAAACGATATAGCAACCAAAGTTGGAGAGAAAAGAACTGCTAATATGGTGATGCTGGGAGCCTACATAGCCCGTACAATGGTTATCCCCAAAACAGCCATCTTCAGGGGTCTGGAAGAGTTCTTTGGAAAGAAAAAGCAATTCCTGAAAGCAAATAAACAAGCATTTGAAAGAGGTATGGAATACACCAGTTAGCAGGATTTTCGGTCCAGCATCAGCTATGGAACTTGAGAAAAATATAAGAGACTGTCAGTAAATTTAATTGAACATAACTTACCTTTCGGAGATCAGAGAAATCATCTGCCATCTTGGGTCTCAAATTACTTGAAGAGGTAGGGAAAAATGACAGAAGAGAAACCTGCAGAACCAGATTCTGAAAAAAAAGAGAAACCTAAAGAGCTTGTAAAGACAAGCGAAAACGTTGTCCTCATCGGCCGAAAGCCAGTGATGAATTATGTAGTGGCCTGCCTGACTTTCTTTAATTCAGGTGAGAAAAACATTTGCGTCAAAGCCAGAGGACGGGCGATCAGCACGGCAGTCGACACCGTCGAACTTCTGCGTCGCGCTTTCGTGAAAGACTTGAGCCTGAAGAACATCACTATCGGCACAGAAGAGGTACAAAGAGAAGAGGGAAGAAAAAGTAACGTATCAACCATTGAAATAACCATGACGCGTCCATAGAACCTGAAGAGCTTCCCTCGGTTCAACACCTCCAGTGTCGGGTATCAGGTCCCCGAACAACAAAAAAATCAGGACCTGACCCACTAATTTTTCTACTTGAAAATAAGAAACAGATAGCTATAAGAATCGGTTTTCTACTATTGATTAAATCTTTGCAAAAAAGGCGAGATGGCATGTCGAATTATCCGAAAATAATAGTTACTCCTCCCGGGCCTAAGGCGAGAGAACTTATGAGACGCGACGAAAGGGTGATTTCTCAATCATTTGTGAGGTTTTACCCCCTTGCAATCCAAAGTGGCAAAGGTTGCATAATTCGTGATGTAGATGGCAACGAATACATCGACTTCAATTCTGGGCTTGTGTGCTTAAATGTGGGGCACAGTCACCCAAAAGTAATAGAGGCCATAAAAAGTCAATTAGATCGGTTCCTGCATTATTCCATCACCGATTTCTTATATCATGAAGTCGTTGACGTGGCTGAGAAATTGGTGAAAGTAACCCCTGGAAAATGGGAAAAGAAAATTTTTTTTGGGAATAGTGGAGCTGAAGCAGTTGAAGCAGGAGCTAAACTAGCAAGATGGCATACACGGAAACAACGATACATAGCTTTTTCCAGCGCCTTCCATGGTAGAACATTTGGTGGGATGTCTTTTACTGCAAGTAAACCTGTTCAGCGACGATACTTCTTCCCCTTAGTGCCTGGTGTAACCCATGTACCCTATGGTTATTGTTACCGCTGCCCCTTTAAGTTGACTTATCCGAACTGTCACTACTGGTGTATCGATTTTATTGATGAACAAGTATTGCAGAAGTTCATCCCTCCAGAAGAGGTTGCAGCCTTTATCTTTGAACCCATTCAAGGAGAAGGCGGCTATGTTGTCCCTCCACCAGAATATTTCCAAAGGCTGAAGAAGCTAGCTGACAAATATGGTATATTATTAATGGACGACGAAGTTCAAGCGGGAATGGGAAGAACTGGTAAATGGTTCGCTATTGAAAATTGGGGTGTGGAGCCGGACATAATCTGCGTTGCTAAATCAATCGCAGCAGGAATGCCGTTGGGAGCCATGGTTGCTAAAGCCACGATTATGGATTGGGAAGGAGGCTCGCACGCAAGTACTTTTGGTGGTAACCCCGTATCCTGTGCAGCCGCGTCAGCAGTTATCGATGTAATCCGAAGCGAGCGATTGCTAGAGAACGCGACGAAGCAGGGAAAATATATCATTAAACGGCTTAAAGAAATTGAGGAGCGAAGTGAAATCATCGGTGACGTGCGAGGTAAAGGCTTGATGATCGGTATAGAACTAGTCGAGGATAAGACAAACAAAAAGCCTGCACAAAAGAAAGCAACAGAAATTATGACGAATTGCTGGAAGAAAGGCGTGGCTGTAATAACTTGTGGCAAGTCAACAATTAGGATTGTTCCTCCATTGATCATAACACAGAAACTTGTGGACGCGGGTCTAGATATCATTGAAAATGGGATAAAACAAGTGGAAAAGCGAAGATAATTTTCCCTTTCACTGGAAACCTATTTAAACAATCATTTCTTTTCCAGAATAAGGAGACAGAGCAGTGCTCGAGTCGCAGTTATGGCTAAACAGTTTGCAGCATGCAACGACTCTGCTTGAGAGGAACTTAAAGATGGATGGTGAAGGTGATGATGAGGATTCGAAAAAGAGAAAGCGAGAGCCGGGGCTAATATGGCTGCAAGCAAAATTAGACAACTTAGCCTGGCCAAGACAACTAGCCAATCTCTGCTGTCTCTCGTTTTTGGTCTTGGTGATATTATTGCGGGAGTAATAATTGCTGTATCTCTAAGCATTTTTCCACACAAACATTGGATAATTGCTCTTTATCCAGGAGTTCTAAGTATGCGAGGTGTTATAGGTGGACTACTTTCGGGCAAATTGAGTACAGGCTTACACTTGGGTACAATTAAGACAAGTTTGTCTGGAGGAAAAAACAAGCATCTCCTCCTGCTGTTGAGCTCTAGCTCTGTCGTGACCTTTACAAGTAGCATTCTATTAGGATCTATAGCATCAATTTTTGCAGCTTTTTTTGGAGGGATAGACGTGCTCACTGGATTAATTATCTTTAGTACGTTACTGGCGACTATGGGCATTTCCTTGCTTGTAATTTCTCCTATTACAATAGGTGTTGCCTTTTACTCAGCAAAGAAAGGCTATGATCCGGACATAACTATCTACCCTATAGTGTCAACTATCGCCGACATATTGGTTACTCTTTGTTATGTTCTGGTTTTGGCTCTATCTTTGAGGAGCGGTATAAGCCAATTCCTTATATTTTTTTTCGGTTTAGCTTTTGCAGTTGTTGTAGTGGTTATTTTGTTCAAAAATAGAAAAGAGAATGAACTCTTACAGATAATAAAAGAAGCTCTCATCACTTTGATTCTTGTGGCCTTCATAGTTAACATTACTGGCTCTTTGCTTTCTCAAATGAGTGGAGTTTTGAGGTCTAGACCAGAAATTTATGTCGTTTATCCAGCCCTTCTCAATACAATTGGGGGATTTGGTGCCATCGTAGGATCGACAGCTACGACCAAACTTGCGCTAGGGACAATGACCTCTTTCAGATCAATAAAACACCACAAGAGCCAAATATTTGGAGCATGGCTTGCCTCAGCTGCGATTTTTCTGATAATCTCAGTAATCTCATTACCTTTTCAATCTCCGATTAATTTTATCCAAGCTTTGAAATCTGTTGGGGTGCTTCTAGCTACAAACACTCTTGCCACGGCATCTATGGTTTTCATTTCTATTACCGTAGCTGTCTTAACCTTTCAGAAAGGCCTTGATCCGGACAATTTTGTGATACCCATAGAAAGTTCCTTAGCGGATATACTAACGACGATTTCACTTGTTATTATGTTAAGTTTGGCAGGTTAAGCTAAAACAGCAAAGATTATCTAATATCAAATGATAAATGTATTCCCGTGGCTTTCACTAATTTCGGAGTGTACTTCGCCATATGGTGAAGTTGGAGAAAATTGAATACAAACCCATACCAGTTAGAGATCTGCTTATTGAAATCAAAGACTCATCAGAACTGATGATTGACTTGGCCTATTCTGCTGCTCTTTTCAATAGCAAAGAATTAGCAAAAGAAGTTTTGGAACTTGAAGAACGAGTAGACACCTTGACATATCTTTTGAATATGAATACTATGATTGCAGTCAGGGATGCTCAAGACGCTCAGCTTCTCGTAGGTGTTTCTGTTGTTTCATCAGCTGCAGATAAGATATCAGACGCTGCTGCAGACATTGCAACCATAGTAATCCAGGATATTGGCATCCACCCGATCGTCCGTGAAGCATTTAAAAAAGTTGCCGAGCATCTTGTTTGCGTGAAGATTAGACAAAACTCCGTCTTGACTAAGGCTTCTCTTGGAGAGTTAGAGTTGGCCGCAAAAATCGGTGTAGATATCATTGCAATTAAAAGAGACAAAGCATGGAAAATAAATCCAGAAAAATCGGAGACTCTAAAAAAGGCCGATCTTTTGATTGCCCGAGGCGCGCCACATGGAACGGATGCACTAATTGGACTTGCTGATGGAACACTGCAAAGGTTGGAGGATACACATTGACTGCGAAAAAAGAACCTTTCGCAATAATTATTGAGAAACTGGTAGAATTAAAGGACACGTCTGAGCTGATGGTTGATTTGGCATATTCCTCTCTCTTATTGAATAATCAGCACCTTGCAGAGGAAGTGCAAGCTCTTGAAGAACACATGGATAAACTTCACACGGAATTTGAAAAACTTGTTCTCTCAAGCGGGTTCAAACCCGAAGACTCCCAACACTTCTTAGGGATGATTAGATTAGGAGTCGCAACGGAACAAATAGCTGATGCCGGAAATGAAATTGCAGAAGTGGTTCTTAGAGAATTGCAGCCGCATCCGATACTAAAACTCGCCATTGAAGAGGCGGAAGAAACAGTTGCTCGAGTCCCAGTTTCCTCCTCCTCGCCCTTAATAGGAAAAACGCTTCGTCAAGCCCAGATTCACGAGGAGACTGGAATGTGGATTCTGGCTATCAAAAGAGGCGATGTTTGGCTACGTCCCCGGCACGGCACAGTAATAGAAGAAAATGATATCTTAATCGCCTCAGGATACGCAGAAGGAGAGGCAGATTTCGAAAACCTTGCTTCACCAAATGAATAGATAAAAATCTATCAGATTTTAGTGCTTGATATTGCTCGCCTGTAATTATTTCCGTTTGCATGCATGCTTGCTGGATTTCACTATTGACGGTTATCAGAACTCGATTTTAAACATAAATTCAAGTCCCCTGTTACAGACGAAGCTTGTCCCTGTATGCTTCGATATCTAAAAATCCATGACCACTAATATTCATTAGAATAACTTTCTTTGCACCCGCTCTATCTGCTACTAAGGCCTCGTCTATACCTGCCCTCACGGCATAGGCTGACTCAGGCGCAATTAGCCAGCCTTCAGTCTGGAAAAACACTTTGGCTGCATCAAAAACCACTTTTTCGTCTGCGGGATATGCTACTGCTTTTACAATCTCCCGGTTTCGCAATGCGCTTACTAGGGGTGCAGCAGCATGGTATCTCAGTCCATCCGCTCTAATAGGTTTCATCTCAGTCTGATGTCCTAATGTAAACATTTTTAACAGGGGAGTTTGTTCTGCTACGTCTCCAAAATCATATCTATACTCCCCTTTGATAAGGTTGGGGGCAGATTCAGATTGAGCTGCTAGGAATTCGCACTCGAGATTACCTCGCAGCATCTCCCCTGCAAAAGGCAAGGCGATTCCACCAAAGTTCGAGCCGCCACCTAAACAACCGACTATCAAATCAGGGGTGTCATCAGCGAGCTTAAATTGCTCAATTGTCTCTAGTCCAATTATTGACTGATGAATTAAGACATGATTAAGAACCGAGCCTAATGAATAGACGCATCCTTCATTAAGGCTAGCATATTCGAGTCCTTCAGATACTGCGATTCCTAGCGAACCTGGATGTTTTGTGTCTTTTGTTAGCAACTCTCTGCCAATTTTTGTCTTTTTGCTTGGGGATGGATGGACCGTTGCCCCTAGAAGCCTCATGAAGGTTCTGCGATCCATCTTCCAATCATAAACTGCTCGAACCCAAAAGACCACACAACTTAAACCCATTAACTTTGCTGCATAAGACAAAGCACTCCCCCATTGTCCGGCACCAGTCTCCGTTACCAGTGTTGTTTTTCCTTCCTCTGCTGCGAAGAATGCTTGAGCCAGAGCAGTGTTCACTTTATGTGAACCAGTTGGCGACAGATCTTCTCGTTTGTAATATAATCGAACGTTTTTTAATCCTAGAAATTTTTCCAACCTTCTAGCCCGATATAGAGGTCGAGGTCGACCAGCTTGAATATATAATTCTCTAATCTCCTCGGGGATATCAATCCAGCGATCTTTGGAGGATTCTTGTTTTAAGCATTCATTAATCATTGTTTTCTTCAAGAACATGGCACGAGAAGGTCCGCTTTCGGGCTCTTTAGGGGGAGGTAACGGATCTGGTAAATCTGGTGCTATATTATACCACTTTTTAGGCAATTTGTTAATAGGAAGAGGAATTTGATTCGCCTTCATATCTATCAGCTGACCATAAGAGAGTATACTGTGCAGAGAATATTGAAATAAATGTTTCCACCCTAGCACTCGGGCGCGTTGGCATCGCTCTTATTTTGATTCAGCTATTTCGATCATTTCTATAGCTGAAAGGCCACCCATATGTAATTCTAATAGACTATCTCGATGGTTTCTTTTCACGATTCCGTTTATCAGGAACACGATCATTCCTTTCTTTGCCTTTGTCATGTTTTCCGCCTTGGCATCCCAAAAAACAACCGGAATAATGCCAGTTTTGTCTTTGAGCATTATTCGTAGGACTTTGCCTTGGGTGCCATTTCTCCTTTGGAAAGTGGATACGGGAGATATTGCTTGGATATTTCCTCTAACAATGACTTTTCTCTGGTCCTCTCGTAGCTCAGCTATTCTCTCCAAGAAATCTTGGATATGTGGGAAATCTTCTTCTATTTTGTCTTTCGGATCAACCTCGATCTGGCCTCGTTCTCCCATATGTAATTCTAACTCGCCATTTTGGGAACTTCGAACATATCCATGCGAGAATTTCATTATTTGCCCCAATCGAATATTCTCGGAAAACTTCGCTTTGTCGCCCCATAAAATAACCTTGATCATTCCGGTTCTATCTGCAATTAGAAGTCTCGCGATTAGTCCGCTCCCATTTGGTCTGTGAAAGACCTTTGGTAAGTTTATAAGTAAAACACGACCGAAAATACTTACATCAGCTAGACCTGAAACAAGCTGGTTTATATGGAGCTTAGGTGTTGATTTTTTTAGCTCTATTCTAACTCCCAACTCTGCTGCTACCAATCGTGCAGCTGCTGCGCTTGTTAACAACCCTCCACTAGCTTCCTTCTTTTTCTCTATTGCCATTGTGATTTCTTCAATTGATATGTCATTGTGGCAAGAAAGAATACGATTAATTATCTCCTTTTCAGTCATTCTCTTCTCACAGCATGTTTTTAATGAATGTAGGGGTGGCATAAACCTGTTTTGACACTTCTTTTTCTTTATAGGCTACCACAAAAATAAACATGCAAACCTCACGAGATAATATGGCAGTCTACGGATTATTCGATCTTTTCTTCTCGGCCGCGAAGGATTTGAAGGAATATAATAACTAGTGCTATAAACGCTGTGACCATTAGGATGTATGTCAACGTTTGAAAGAATTCTCCCGCACTCATCCTTAGAGCTTCACCTTTCTGCATAGTAAATGTCTTTTATATTTAAACTATAGCCTTTTTCCATTCGTCCATTAACGCATCATAAAGCTCATCATCTTCCTCATATCTATCATACTCTCCTAGGGTTTCTGCCAATTTCTGCGCTATTAGATGATAACACATATGAATTTGATTGTCCATTACTCGAAAATAAAAATCGTCACAATCACAAAAATCTGCAGCAGGCATTATGAGATAGTCTCGTCTTTTCCCTACAACGATCCAGACGACACGATAACTAGGTTTAAAAAGATATCTTTTCACTCTCTTGCCTTCGACTGCTTTCCACGCTCTTGTGAAACGTTGGCCAAAAATATTTGACAGCTTCTTTAAGTCAGCAGCTTCAACCTCTTTTTTTTTCGCCACCTTTTTCCTAATTTGCTCAAGAATTTCGGGTTCTGAAATTTTTGGCAACTAACGATCACAAAGCCTCTATAATTTGAAGTTGTATAAAAAGCGGAAATTTTAGTGTCCACTCAAAAATTCATTCAATTACTATTGATGCGCCTTTCGGTTTGCATTTCTTAGCATTCAATATAATTTCTAGCACCCCATTTTTATAAGATGTTTTTGCACCTATAGGCTCAATTTCCACCGGAAGTTTCACTTTTTTGTAGAACTTCTTATTTGGCATATCGACAGAAATTGTTAGTATATTGTTCATGACGCTGAGCTTGATGTCTTTCTTCTCTACACCTGGTAGTTCCGCTACGACGTTTACATAACCATCCGTACTTATGACATCGACTAGAGGTTCGCACTCTTCTTTTATCTTTGGTCCATGTCTGCTTGGTTTAACGTTTCCGAACTCTCTCACTACAGGATTTCCATCTCGACTAATTGTCATGGAATAGCCATAGACAAAAGGTCCTAATTCACGAACTTTTCTACCGTCTGGCAATTTTCGTTCTCGTACGTAATCTTTCGGCACGCGAGAAGTAAACTTTTTGAGCTCTCTATTCATCATTTCTTCGATATCTTGAAGCACTTCCTCTATATCTTCAAAGAACCATCCTCTGGAAAAAGGGCTTCTCATTTTCCTTTTAAACCATCTTTCAAAATCTTCGTCACGGAACATGGCTTTATCCCATCTAAACCTAGATAATGAATTTAATAATAATTTGCTTTGATGCTTTTAGCCTATACCTTTAAGCTGTTTAATTGTTCCTAGAAATGTTCCTTCGAGGAGATATACTTCTGCTTCATCGATGTCTATGACTTCAGATCGAAGAATAGGTCCAACGTATTTCCTTCCTTTGGCTTTTCTATTAATTGGGCGCCCTCCCAGAAAATCATTGAAGCAAGGCATTATGATAAGTTGATTGTTTTTCGGCTTTTTCAGAAATCTTTTAATTTTTTGTGTTGATTTCTTGGTGTATTTGCTTTTTATGAATGCAGCCGCTAGTTTTGCATTATCATATTCAGCTTTTATCCATACAGGGGTGGCTATGTAGAATCCACTTGCATCGCGGAAGGTAATTGTTGGATGTACATGACCCATTATGAGGGTGCGGCATTTCAGGAGTTTCTGTGCTGGCCACGTGTGTCCGTGAAAAAGACCAATTGTATTCAACGTTATGCCTGTGGAGGGATGTATCTGTATGGTGGGAGGAAGCAAAGGCGCTATATTTCCATCGTGGTTTCCACGGATTATTTGTATATCCGCGATTTTTCCCTTCAGCGTTTCGAAAAATTTTGGTATATCCTGCCACTCGCTTAGTTCTGCCTTTGCCACTGTATGTTTAATATCACCTAAGATTATGACGGAATCGGGAGTTGTTTTGTCAATCAATTGGATAAGCTTGTGGAGGGTCTTTGACGTTTGTGATGGGATGTGAACACCTTTTCGTATTAGGTTCGTTTCCCACCCTAGATGTAGATCCGCGATGATTAGGGATTTCTGCTGCTCTTTTTCGTGCAAGAGAGCAGGGAAATTCTCCACAGGTGTTAGCATATATTGTTAGGTTCCTTTAGGGTCTTTAATATGATTTGATGGAGTTTGGAGTTTCCGGAAGCAATAAAGGATATCCTCTCTGTTGGGCTTAATCGGGGTTCTAGCGGAGTGTTTAGCGGCGTTGTAATGATGGCGCCCGCCTCTTTGATGATGTGAGTGGCTGCAGCAACATCTGTTGTACGAAGGGTGCCTCTGATGTCTAGAAAGGCATCTATTGTGCCATCAGCGACGTAACAGAGTTCAAGAGCATTTGCTCCAAAATGACGGACATGCTTGGTCTGTGATAAAAGCTTCTTGAGTCTCTCTGTCAGATCCGGAAATTTGTGGGTGTTTAGGTCCAAGCACATGACAACCTTATTTAGGTCTGCCAATTGTCGAGGGAAGATCTTTTTTCCATTACAGTAGGCACCGCGCATCTTCTGAGCTAAGTAGGTTGTTTCATGAAAAATATCTGCTACTATGGCTGCTTCGACAGCCATCATGTAAGGTTTTTTGCTAATAGCCACGCTTGTGCAAGCGAAGGGTATACCTCTGAGAACGTTGGTAGTTCCATCGATTGGGTCCACTGTAACGTAGTAAACGGGCTTTTGGCCAAATTTTTTTACCCCTGATTCCTCGCTGATAAGCGTGAATTCCAAGTCGTGTTCAATTAGAGTCTCTGTTAATGCTTTCTCTGCTTGAAGATCTATATGTTTCTTAGGATCCCCGCCTGCTCCGATGCCATAGGTTTTCTGGGCTATAGGATTATCTAGAATGGGGACGACTGCATTTTTTATTTCTTGAACAACTTCGATGAGGATTTTGCGCCAGTCCATAACTATTGGTTGTACGTTGGGACCTTTTAAATGAGTTTGACATCGAAAAAGGTAAGGCATCTAAAAATTTTTGGGTGAATGTGAAACCTGTTAAATGTTTATATGGTTGGTTTCTGTCTTACCTAAACGCATTAGGCATGCTTGGGTGCCAACCATGAATATTCCCAAAAAAATTAACACCTATTGCCCGAAATGTAAAGCGCATACAGAACATTCTGTAAGCCTCTATAAGGCAGGAAAACGTCGGGCGTTGGCGCTTGGCGCCCGTCGTCATGAAAGGGAGAAACATGGATATGGTGGTCAGGGATGGCCACTTCAGAAGAAATTTTCGAAAACAACCAAAAAGCAAACTCTTAAACTTAAATGCATTCAGTGTGCCTTTACTATCCAAAAGAAGGGTATGCGTTTAAGGAAATTAACCCTAGGAGGTCAAGCGTAGTCTATGAGTACTGATTGGGAAGCTCTGATCCCAAAACCCAGATCATATTTCCTCCGAGTACGTTGTCCCGATTGTGGCAACGAACAACTTGTCTATAGTAATCCGACAAATATCGTTAAATGCAATATATGTAAGACAACTCTAGCCAAACCCACTGGAGGAAAAGCGAAGATCAATGGTGAAATCACGGCTATAATGGAGTGAGATTACTCAACATGTCCACACTCCAGAAACCCGAGTGGCCAGAAAAAGGGGAACTCGTCTTAGCTACTGTAAAAAAAATTCTGGACTATGGCGCCTATGTTACTCTTGAAGAATACAGTCATAAAGAAGGGCTTCTCCATCGAAGCGAAATCAGCACAAGCTGGGTCCGGAACATACGCAATCACGTTCGAGAAGGTCAAAAGCTAGTTCTCAAAGTCCTTCGAGTCGATCCGGATAAGAAACATATCGATCTGTCTCGAAGGCGAGTCACTAAACGTGAGCGCATAGACAAAATTTACATTTTCAAGCATGATCGAAAAGCGGAAACCTTTCTTAACACCGTGGCTGATAAACTTAAGAAGCCCTTGAAGGAAATGATGGAAAAGGCAGCGGCTCCCATGGAAGAAGCTTATGGAGACATTTACTCTGCGCTTGAAGAGGCTAGCCAGAAAGGCCCAGACATTCTAACAAAAATAGGAGTTCCCTTAGATATTGCCAAAGCCTTGGCTGAGATTGCTCAAGAGAAAATTCGTCCCTCCTTAGTTGAAATTGAAGGTACCCTTCATCTCACAAGCACAAAACCTGACGGCGTAAGCGTAATTAAAAAGACGCTTCAAGCCACGCAAGGAATTTCAACTCCAGAGAACGCAAAAATCCACATCTACGCAATTGCTGCGCCCAAGTATCGCTTGAAGGTAGAAGCTGAAAATTACAAACAAGCCGAATCCATACTTCAAAAAGCCTCAACAATAGCTATAGAGACTATCGCAAAGACAGGTGGAAAAGGTAGCTTCAAAAGGGAAAAATAATCATGGTTTGGCATATCAGACGATGTAAAAGATGCAGCCACTATACTTTGAGCGCAAAGATATGCCCTTATTGCGGTGGTCAAGTTCAAGTTCCTCATCCAGCGAAGTTCTCTCCCAACGACAAATATGCTAGACGCCGAATTATCCTGAAAAGGGATAGTTAAAACAATGAAAACAACAATAAGAGAAAAAATCCAGATAAGCCTTAAAAACCCCGTCTTAATTGAAGGTCTTCCTGGCCTTGGTTTGGTGGGTAGAATTGCAGCGAGGTATCTAATTAAACAGCTAAAGGCAGAACAATTAGCACGGTTATATTCTCCTCATTTCCCATATTATGTTGTCGTTAACAAGAAAGGTCATGCTCGGCTCTTGCGTGGTGATTTCTACTATTGGAAGAATCCCCAAGGCAATGATCTTCTTCTCTTCACAGGAGACAGCCAGGCCCAAACCATCGAGGGGCAATACGAGATTGCTGATACAATCCTGAATTTTGCTGAAAAGCAAAAGGTTAAGGCAATTATTACCCTTGGTGGCTATAGAAAAGAAGCTAGCAACACGCCAAAAGTAATCGCCACAGCCACTGACTCAGCTATTCTCACAAAGGCAATTGAAGCAGAAGCTATTCTCAGTCCTCCAGGAAACCCGATTGTTGGAACAGCTGGGCTACTCGTTGGCATGGCAAAATTCAAGAAAATTCCAGCATTATGCCTTTTAGGGGAAACTCGTGGTTATCTTCCTGACCCTGGAGCTGCGAAAAGCATCCTCCTCGTGCTTCAAAAAATGCTGAATTTAAGAGTAAGCTTAGATGCCATAAATAAGGAGATCAAAAAATCAAATAAAATTCTAGAGAGAATGAGGCAGATACAGGAACGAAGAGAAACCTATACAAAGAAGATGCAACAAGGGGAAAAAAACAAAACAACTTATATAAGTTGACCAAGTACGCAGCGTCCCCCCCAACCCATGTAATTATCATTCACTTCATGCAGCTCCATTGGGCATCGTTGAAAACCAATGATTCTGTCAGCCCGTTATGTGGAAAAGAGGTCAATCAAAGGATGCTATGCTAGGATGCCTTTAAGTAATGTGCATATCATCGCCTAAGAACTCGACTTTTCCGTCAAAGTAACTCTCGAAAAGTTTGGGCAAGTTATGAAGGAAGCAGTGTGGCTGATCATGCTTTTTGACTCTTCCATAAGGCTCTCTCAGAATTACAACATGTTTGGCGACTCTACTAATTTCCTTAATAGCATTTTCGATCTTAGAGAAAGGGATGTGAAGCAACACATATCTACTTAAAATTGCATCTTGACTCTTATCTGGCAAGGGAATCCTTTTTGTGATATCTGCATAGATAAATGTATCGAGACCGCTTTTTTCTAATGCTTCTAAAGAAAAATCCAGACCCAAATAGTTGGGAAGGGCGTACCTTAATGAAGCTTTTCCGCATCCTATTTCAAGAACATTTTTGCATGAATGCATGGTCATTAGATTTAGAATAGCTTCCGATTCTTCCTTTGTTATTCTTCCCGTCTTTATTTCCGCAGATAAATCGGACTTCCATCTTGAATTCCAGTATCTTTGAGGATTTGAATAACCAACGACATATTTTAACCAAAATTTCTTAATTTTTTCCATTATTCACTTACAACTCTTTGAAGTCTCTTTTCCTGAAAGATACCTTGTGCAATAACTGCTCTATCTTTATCTAATTTCAAAAGGCTCCTGCCCTTAAATCCTTTGAATTTCTCGAGTCCAACTAAATCCATAATTGTTGGTGCAAGATCAATCAGAGAGGCTCTCATATTTTCAACTCTATGCTCTACTCCTCCCCCATAAATAATCAGTGGAACGTGAAGGAGAAGTTTACCCAATGGTCTAACGTGCCCAATTATCCCGTTTTCCATGAACTCTTCGCCATGATCTGCTGTGATTAAAACATACGTTTCATCAAAATTTTCAGAGGCTAGGGTCGGCAGATATTTTTTGAGAGCATTATCTATTGCACGAATCTGAAGATCATAAAGTTTCTTGAATGAATGAAGCTCGCTTGTTTTTAGAGGTAATTTCATGCCCCAATGTTTGTATATCAGGAGAAATGCCTTCTTTTTGCTAAAACCTATTGAGTCTAATGCTTGATGTTGTGGTGAATAGGGTGTATGGGCATCCATTAGATGACACCAAACAAAGAATGGGGCTTTAACGTGCTCGACCCATTCGCACGCTGTCTTCAAAATCATTTCTGCATCAGTATTCAACGCTCTATTATTTTTATACCATTTTCTATAGAATAGCCAGAATCTATTAACCATCGAAAGAAATTTGCGAATATTTCTATTTCGATCGGCAAAAGCCCTCCGGATTATCGACCTTTCAATAAGTGTTTCCTCTTTTCGTGCTCCGAAATCTCGGATTGTTGCGAATCCTCGGTCATAACCGAAGATTGGTGAAAGATAAGGGTTGTCATGAAAAAAACCATTGGCAAATCCGTGTTTCTGCAGTACTTCAGAGAGTAGAGTCCTTTTTGTCGAAAGTATAGCTGGTGTTGAAAATTCAAAGTATTCGCTGTAATCAAACGGATATGTGCTTGTTATTAGAGAAGCCAAAGAAGCACACGTATAAGAGGAGTTAGCATACATATTAGTGAAAAGCAATCCTTGTCCAGCCAGTTCACTTATATATGGTGATGTCAAGCGGTCATATCCATAGCAATTCAAATGATCTGGACGAAGGCAATCCACAGTAATTAGAATAATATTCTTCAATATTTTCAGCCTTTTACCAACTCTAATATCCTGTTATGTTTAGGTTTTTTCTCGAGATCACTTGTGTTTATTACATAGGATTCGAGCATTATAATATAGTTTAACTTAACTTTGGTAGGATTATTTACTCGTTTTAATATTTGGCCAATTTGCTATCAGTTGTAGCTTCCATCAATCTATTCTATTTAAACAATAGACTGCGAGCATTTAATGCAGAAAAAAGGAAGCGATTCCTCTGCATCAAGCATTAGCCCACTCGATTATCTTTGGATAAAAGTCAGTGATGTTTTTAGGTTTCCAAGCTGTTTTGAAATTTAGTGAGTAAAAAGCGTGAGTGGAATGAGAATGCTTGGGAGCACCCTTTATATCTTTTGATGCACCCACTAGCTTTTCTGTCGCTGTTATACCATGGTCTGAAACTATTAGAAAAACGGTGTTCTCTCTCAATTTTTCTTTGATTTGCACTGTTAGGAGATCCATAAGCTGATAAATTAGTTTGAGTTTTCTGAACGAACAACAATGACCTGCAGCGTCAGTATAATGAATGTAGAACATAAGAAGCTTCCAAGAGCTTTTAATTTTTTCAAACATTCTTTGTCTGAGTTCCAGGAAATTTTGCTTGGATGTTTCCATGTATTCGTCAACATTTCTACTTCTGAACTGTCGCACTCTCATCTCTCGCTCTGGATTATAACCCAACACATCTATTGCGATGGAAGGATAAATCACATCGAAAATTGTGTTTACCTTCAAATCTCTCTTCCCTTGAAGCTCGGGAGCCACTCCCATTCGGGATAGGAATGCACGCTTACCTCTGAACTTGGAGAGAATGGGCAATCTCCGAATGAATTCGATTAATCTGCTTCTATAAGTCCAAAAACCTGTAATACCATGGACATGTGGCTGTACTCCAGTGATAAATGAGGTCCAAACATAAGGACTATATGGGCTTCCAAAATCGTTGTCCCATTTCCAATATTCCCTTCCTATCTGAAATTTTCCATGAGTTTTTTGTAACAGGTTTCTTAATTTCCACTTCATGACAAAGTCATATTCTAGCCCATCGAGAGCTAATATGAACACACTCATATGATTTCCACCTTCTTTATGTGCGCACTCATCAGGTAATGTGAAGGCTGTCATTACCATTGAATGTATTTTTTATTCTCTGGAAATGACTTGAACCTCACACCATGCCTTCTAAATTCGTTGCGTAGAAGCTCTGTTAACGGTGTGACAATTCCATTGATGCATTTATCTGAGAGAGAAAAAGCAGTTGGGGGACCATGGTGATGCAAAACGTACACTGTATCCGTGTCTCTTTCGTAATTCAAGTTTGTTACATCTTTTACAATATCATTTTGAAAGTGCTCCAGAAATTCATTAACAAGTAACTCTCTTTTTTTCGGAGAGAATTTTTGAGGGAAATGATTTTCTTTAATCACTTTTGCTGGTATTCCCATAGCCAAGGATCCTGAAGGAATATTTCTCGTGACCACTGCTCCAACTCCAATAACAACATTATTCCCAATTGTGACATTAGGGTTCACTATAGCCCCTGGAAGCCAAACATGATTTCCGATAGTTATCGGACCGAATTCTACAGGAAACCCATCTAAAAAAGAAAGATATGCACCATGCGTGTAGATCTTTGTACCAGTTCCCATTCCAACATCATTGCCTATGTGGACAGGATTTGCAGTATTAATAAATCCGAAATTTCCCAAATGACACCAATATCCAACTCTAAGCTTGCTAGTCTTTTCAAAGCAGCTTCCGCCACCAATTTGGCAATAGTGGCCACTCCAAAACTCTTTGCCTATTTCGATATCTCTCCCTTCAATTATGAAGTGATCCCCAATCACACTTCTATCATCAATTTTAAGCTTCTCTGTCACATTAAGGACAACATTGTTGCCTATGGTTACATGATCTCCCAGAAGAATTTTGCCCTTCCCAAGGATTTTCAGATCAGTTGCGATCTTCCCGTTTTTTCCACATTTCACCTGTCGATCATCCTCATTATCTCAAAAGCTTCAGCATACGTGGTGTTGATTGGAGTCCCCCGAACCCGAGCTAAGGCCTTAAATATAGTTGACTTGAAATAGGTCCTTCGATATTGGGTCTTATAACAATGCAAAGCTTTCAATTTCTTCTCCATGTCTTCCTTTGAGAGCGCCACATAGAGAGTCGGAGCAAAATTTCTTGTACTTCTAGTGATTTCATATGCCAATAGCGTTGCGGTGTCTCTAAAAAGCGTAAGACAGCAATCTGCGATCGCTCTGTGGTCTTGATGTATATCACTCAATGAATGACAGAATACAACTCTTGGATTAAACTTTACTTTCAGATCGTGTAAAGCGTTTCTGATTTCCTGACTATGGTCCTCAAGTGTGTCTCTAGGTAGATTTCGTTTCATTATCTTCCTTACGCCTAGAATTTGCATTGCGTTCAGGTATTCCTGAAGGATGCCCGCATTTTGTGGATCTTCTAGGCAAGGTGCAAAAATAAGGCTCCGTATATCATTATTCTGGCCATATTTAGCGACAGTTCCGCCACAACCGTACTCTAGGTCGTCAGGATGGGCTCCAACAATCAGAATTTTCTTTTTATCGAATAACATTTAGCTTGCCCCTGACGTCTTTCTCTTCATAGGCCTTGCGGGGTTACCTGCCACCCACGTGTTTGAAGGCACATCCTTGGTAACCATTGATCCGGCTGCAATCAAGCTGTTCTTACCAATTGTTACACCGCAGAGTATAGTTGTGTTGGCGCCTATGCTTGCCCCACTCTCTACGAGAGTTGGTACAATTTTCCAATCTCCTACAGCTTTAGGGTATTTGTCATTTATGAATGTTACATGAGGACCAATGAAAACCTTGTTGCCAATTGTAACACCAGAGCAAATATAAGCGAACGCCTCAATTTTACAGTCATCTCCAACGCTTGAACCTGGCCCAATCTCTACATAGGAGCCTATCTTGCAATTTTTTCCGATTCTGCATCCAAATAAGTTGCAGTGATGCCAAATTACGGTTTTTTCGCCAATTTCTGCGTCTCTAATTATTGTAAACTGACCAGTCTTGATCGTATTACTCAATTCATACTACCCCAAGAATTCTTCATATATTCTAAGCGTTCTTGTGGCAATGGCGTTCAATTCGTGATTTTCTTTTAGGTATGAATACTCCCTTTTCCATAACTCGGCTAAATCTGTATCTTCAATTGCTCTTATTATTTTTTCGACAGAATTAATATCCCTCAACGGAAAATTCCGATACTCGTTGTATTTCGACGATGCATACGTGATGACTGGTCGACCACACGAGATTGCTTCAAGTGCCGTTACCCCCAAAGAGCCACACTTAAACTGATCCAAAACCAAATCAGCATTCCAATAGTAATTATTCATGTTCTGGTGCAGCACTTTTGGCAAAACTTTCACTTCCAAATCAAGCGACCTTGCTAACCTTAACACTTTTTCCAGGTCAGGACCAAAACCAATAAGCGAGACTTCGATTACATCTTTTAGCATTGCTAGTGCATGCAGAGCAAGATCCGTGCCCTTTCTCCAGTCAGCACCGCTCCCAATCAAAAGCTTTAGCCTTTTTTTTTGCGGGTTGAACTCTCTTGGGAAAAAAAATTCATGGTCTACAACGTTAGGCAAATATTCTACATGTTGTGCAAATTTTTTTGCAGTTCCAAGAAGATCCGGAGTGCTTACGAGGATTTTATCGCAGTTCCTTAGATTGTAACGAACAATATGCCCCCAAACTGGATGTTGTATAGTTTCCCTTAAATCAGATCCATGTCCATGTCCAACGAGAGGGTGTTTTCCCAACAATGAAGCAAGGTAGCAATCCTGAAGAAGATAATGCACGTGGTAAAGATCGCCCTTTGTCCTAAGGGTTTTCCAAATGAGCCCGAAAGTTTTACCCCCAAAGCTTCGGGCTCTCTTTACGTGGATTCTTTTCAACCAGTCCGGGAAGCTCTTAAGCAAGGTTTCTCCTATGTAAGCGCAATCATTTATCATCACAACCCTCATTTCATTTTCTTCCTATTTCAGAATTATCGAGATGCTAGTTTTCTTCTAATTCCGCTTTTCGTCTTTTGTTTGATTCAAGAAGGGTTTTGACAAAGGGTGATTGATAGAGTTCGCTCAAAAGCTTTGCATTCGGAATAATACAATGTCCACTTATGAGACCCGGATAAAATACTGGTCGTTTATGTATGCCTCCAGAATCTCTTTCATTCGTTTTGAAAAATTCTATAACTTGCTTTTCATTTATTTTGAATCTCTCACATATTCTATGAATTTCTTGGAACCAAGTTATCATAAGCCCATAATATGTCGTATTGAGAATTTTCATGAACTCAGTTTCTAGTGGGGAATTGCAGAGATACGTCCTAAAGCCTATTGTCTGATAGTATTCTTCAGCCATTTTCCCAAATTCTGGCCTCACAGGACCAATGAATTTAGTATAAGTGAAATATCCCCATTTAAATCCGTCTGTTTTTCTACCTCTAACCGGACTATGACAAATAGCTTTTAGAGTTTGTTCATATACTTTATTTGTAGTAAAAGGAAGAACCGTACTTTCAATAATCGTCAATTTAGGATCAAACCTTCGAACATAATCCGATGCAGTTTCCACAAATTTTGCATTATATGGAAAACAAACGTGCATTACATCTATTGGTCCATGAACTTCCTTTGACTCTATGTCTAGCCCTTCCGCGGGAAAAATCCCTCTTATGATTTCCAAAAGGGGAGCACCTATCTCTCCCAATCCAACGACTAATACTTTCCTAACTCTCAAGAGTACCCCTCAACCCATGTTTTGGTAGGATTGCAGGTTGCTGACTATTTAGGTGTTATGGAATGCCTGATTCATCTCTCTCCCACGCATGTGTGCTCAGCATGAAGAGCCAAATCAGGACCGCCTTGAAATAATCTTCTTAATATAATCAATTGGATTCTCAAGTTTCTCTAATTTTTCTTTCACATCTAATTTTCGTCCAAGCAGCTTCTTTGCAAATTTGAAAACTTGACTAGGTTTCACAGTAAATAAAGGGAAGCCTAGTTTGGAAAGATAAGCGTTCACAAAAGAAGAGCCAAATACAGCAATTACTACGCTTGGGATCCCTTGTAGCGCAGCTTCTCTAGAAATGGTGCCCCCTACAGTGACAACCAAATCTGCCATTGCTGCAAGGCTGGCAGAATCAACAAATTTCTGGGGAACAGTTAAACCACATCTGGCCTCTCTATCATATCGAGAAATAAACAAAACATTTCCTAGCGAAGACAGCTTGCTGGCTAGATCTTGGGTTATATCTCTCTTACTCCTAGCATAAGATGCGTGAATTTCCATTTGTCTAACCACAATCAAGGGACTTTCATATTCCAAAACTCGGGGTTTAAAATTCTTAATCCAAGCTACTTCGTCTACTCCATCAAACTGGACTATTTTCTTGGCTCCAAATTTTTGATATTCCTCTTTTGGAATCGCTTTTGAGGTAAGAACCCAGTCGACTAATGGTATCGTGAGTCTATTTGCTGCGATGGCATGTGGCGCATCTGCTGTTGAGATAGTGGGTACACCTAACCCAAAAGCCACCCGGCACAACTCTATCGAACCATGAGAAATTGCATAATCTGGAGGTTCATTTTCAAATATTTCCCAAAAGGCAAGTTGGCGCTTCAAACTTTCTTTTAATCTGGACGCGCTTGAAGTTGGTGCATATTTACCCACTACTTCAAACTTCTCGCGCAACAATCTCGATAGCGCAAGTGTATCTGGGTGTCTTCTTGTTGTTAGTATAACTTCATGTCCTAAGGATCTGAGTTTTCTAGCTATTACGGTGCCATACCTTATGTGTTTTCCTGTGCACGCGTCATACCAAACCTTCATATTTTCACCTTAATGAATCTCAAACCTTACATTTGAAAGTCGTTCTCTGCAAGACATGCAGTAATACTTCGCTGATCATTTGTACATTGCTCCAATCACTTTCCCCGATTTGACAAGCTTGGCGGGCGCGTCTATATGTCTAATCCAGTAGAGTTTATCCGGTAAAATATTATATTTAGGAATGCTGGGGATTTCTTCTTTATAGGCTAATTTCACATATAGATATGATAAATTTGCATGATAATTTTTAAGAAGTATCTCACTTGCATACGAGAAGAAGAATGAAGTCGTAAACATTCGACCAGCATTGATTTCTGTTATGCATGGAATCCCTTTATCATTCTCTTTCAAGTCAATGCATGCAATGCCATTAAATTTCGGATCGACTGCTAGTACAGCTTTAGTAGCAACTTCATTCACCTTGTCATCGTGTATTGTGCATTGAACAGAAGGTGTCCCAGTTATTCCAGAAGGAGCAAGATTAGGATAGATATATTGGAGCCGTTCTCTGGCCATCGAAGTAATAATTTGACCCTCTTTCCATAGGCTATGAAATGCTATATTTCTCCCATGTAAGTACTCTTGCGCAATGAACACCCAATCTTTGTTTCGAGATTTCCAATAATTTATCCAATGCAGCGCGGTTTTCACAGTAGTTGCAGGCGTGCTTCCTTTGCCTCCTGCTCCTCGTTTCGCTCTTATCCAGAGCGGAGTTCCGAGTGTTTCAAACGCCTCTTTAACATCGCCCTGAGTTTTAATTTCGATCGTCTTGGCAACGGGAACTCCCCTTCTTCTCCACATTTCGACAGACTTGAGTTTGTCTTGGCAGATATTTATCGTATTATTTGATGGGAGAAAGGTATTTGCTTTTAATTTATCTCTGTAAGCTGAGACGGTTTTTACTTCAATGTCTGACTGCGGGTGAATGAATTCTATCCTCTTTTTTCCGATAATCTCGTTTATAGTGTTTATGTAATTAGGGGCGGTTGCCCTTGGAATGACATATATTTGGTCAGTAAGCGCCAAATTGGCATAGTAATAACTTGCTTCAGTTCCTACGGAAAAAATTTTTTCTGGAACAATTTTTAAAGATTTCGTGAAATTTACTCCTGCAGGCCCTCCTGCCCCGGCAATCAATACCCTTTTTACCATATGGACCACACAAAAATGGATACAAAAGTTGAAAACATTACAAGAAATGAAACTGCTAGCACAAGTTTTCTCTCTGTTAAGGGTTTGTAATAGGTGATCAAAGTTAGGAGACTTCGCTTACTATCACTCCTTAGCTTGGATCCTTTTAAGATTAGATGAGCAGTTTTTCCTACAAGGAAGACATTTAACAGTATCAAGGCAGAGTTGAAAATATAAGGAAGAATGGAAATTAGCAAGGTTTGCTCGTTGTTGGCAATAATGGCATAAGAGGCAAGCGTAATACCTATGGCAAAAGACCCTGTATTACCTACAAAAATTTTTCCTACGTAATTAAAGGCAGCAAGAATTAAGTTGATTGCTAGGGGGATAAATAGTAACGCATTATTTGTAGATGTAACCATCAGGCCAATCATAACTATGGAGGGACAGACAGTTTCTAGCCCATTTAACCCTCCTAATTGATTTATTGCGTTAGTTGCAACAGTAACGATAATCGGGATTACTACAAAATAGAAGAATATTTCTCCTACTGGGTAACCATTGAGATGAAATTTGCTGAAGTCAATTTTTCCGAGGATATATGTAGCCATCACCGGATTTCCCGCTCGTAAAACTGCAAGAGGAAGAGATGCAAATATTGGGAGAAAGGCTTTAAACCGCCATCGTAAGTCCATCCAATCATCAATTAATCCCATAAAACCACCAAATAAAATACAGCCAGCCAACGGAAGGGCTGCATCATTTTTTAAAAAGTAAAGTAGGAAAAGATAGATCGCACTGGCTAGGACATAGATAACTCCAAGTCCATTGGGAATTAGGGGCCTGTCCTCCTTGTGTTGATCAACAGCTTTGGGGAACACGTTATTCCACTTTACGCAATTGGATTATCAATCTCATATTTTTGGTAATCTATTTCGTAAAGGCACACTAACCCATGAAGATAGACGGTTTGTTCTCCTGATGTTCCAAGGGCTGCTAACTGTTGCCCGGGCGAAAAGTGGGCAACTTTAAAATATTGGAGTTGAGGCGCGACTACAGATGGCACTATATGGGCCTTTCCTGTTTGCATCAATTTAAATATCGTTGTGTTCTTTCCCAAATCGTTCCACACCCACTGATTTTCCGTGATATTGCCAAAGGTATTATATTGCTCCTGTTCTCCCCACTCGTAGTAAAAACCCGGGTCTAAGGATTGATTGGCAATACGAGCCATCCACCTCCATTTTCCTTCATCTCCATAACCTTGGTCGCCACCTAAGCTGTTGAAAGATGTGAAGACAAGAATATGTGTCGGCGGGCCTTTGGGACCGTTGAATTGCTCCTTTAAGATTCTTATTGCTTCTGTTTCATTGGACATGAAGACTTTGCCTATCAATCCGATGTGAGTTGAGTTAAAGGTGGCGTTATCTGCTAGTGAAGTTCGATTTCCTTTCACGGTGATCCAATAACCGTAGTCCCACCAACTGCAAATTATTGCGTCTCCTGGCAGGTTCAGGTTCATCCATTCAAGCGTCTCTGTCCACTCTTCAACAGGGTTTGTTGGTCTGATTGGAATACTTCCAGTAAGTATTGTCGGTGGCGAGTAGGCATGAGTGTACATCCTTGGTGAAGGGAAGACATAAGTCCAGGTTAGAAGTCCAAGTACAAGAATGAGTACTATTCCACTGAATTCCTTTCCAACATGGCTAATGGCAAATTTCTTGCCAATTGTAGGTCTTGGTGTTTCTTTCAGTATAGTTATAAAGGGTCTTAGCAAGCTCACTATTCCAACTGCCATTAAAACGCAGAACGCAGGCGCTAATAGTATTGTTAATCGAACCATAGAAGAAGCGAAATAGAGCGTTGTCAAACCAAAAATGATCATTAAAAGATTTCGATTTGTGGGATCACGTATCGCAAAGAATAAACCTATTGCGAAAAATAAAACTCCAACTCCATAATCATAATAGATGGAGCCCCAAGCTGTAAGCCTGTGCTCTTGCACTGACTGGTATATTTGAGAAGCTTCGCGTTCCCAAGGGCTCAAAACGCGTATGAATTTGCCGGCAATCGAGCCCATATATCCTAGGGATGACAATGCTACAAATCCTCCGATAATTGTTACAAAGAAAACTACCACGAGGATAATTTTCCATCTTCTAGTTTTAATTGAATTCAGTATTTCGCTGAGAAGTAACAAGCTGAAGACTCCCAATACTGGCAGAACTGACCAAGTTGTAAGATAATTTAAGGAGTTTTTAGGAACGTTGATTGCCAAGAACAAGCCTAGGCCAAATGTAATGCTATAGGAAATGAGAAGACGACGAGAATAGCGTCTTATCAGAATAAGCACAAACACGAAAAGAGTTACCATTGCTATTGGGTACAAGGCTGCTCCCCAAGCAGAGGTTATATACCCAAGTGTAAGCCCACTAATGATCGCATAAAATATAGAGTGACTCTTGGAGCGATCCTTATCTAAAGACCGTAGAAATACACATACGAATAGAATTATGGCTCCTATTCCCACGGTTTCATCATCAAAGAACCCCCCCGAAGTTCTTGTTATATGCGACGAGTTTAATGCAAGGAAAAGGGCGGATAAGAGTCCGGCTGTTCGTCCTCCGATATCTTTTCCCAGAAAAAACGCTGCCAAACATGCTAATGTCCCGAATATTGCAGGGAACACTACACAAAACTCATAGAGTCCAATGGGAACTCCGAGGATTGCTAATATATTATAAAAAGTTGCAGCTGTTAACGGAAGACCTGGAAAGGCTGCACGTCCAACTGATACTTCAAGTGGATACCATCTATTTGCCTCTCGTGTCGTCCATGTTAACCAGTCAATATATCCATCGTCTACAATTTTTTCTGTGAATTGGAACTGGAAATATGGATCGAATTCTGAAAGTTCCAGTCCCCATCGAATCGGGAAGAGCCTAATGGCCAAGGCAATAAAGAGGATGAGTGTTAGTGCTGAGATGGTAAATAATGTAGAGCGAGAAATATGGACTCTTATGTCTGAAATTCTATGAAGGGCTTCAACTATTTTTTCCCGTGAAATTGTTTTTCTAAGATCCAATAATTATGTCTCCCTTGTGGTAAACAACAAGTTAATGAAGCTCTTTTATTTCTTGTGGTTTCTGCAAAACGTCATTCTCATTTTCTCTTATACCCATACCGATCAGGATCGTAAAATGGAAATCTGGTTATCTCAGCTCTCACATGTTTATCTCGAATCTTGACCAACAGCGTATTATCTGTAACAGCAGATTCTGGATGTATATAAGCCATAGCGATGCCCTGTCTCAACAAAGGTGAAAAGGTTCCACTAGTTACATACCCAATTTTCTCTCCCTTCTTTGAGATTTCGTGTTTTGGGCGTGGTATTCCGGTGTCAAGCATTTTTAATCCAATCCGTTTCTTCTTTATACCTTCAACTTTTTGCTTTTGCAGCGCTTCCTTTCCTATAAACTCTTCCTTTTGGAATTTCACTACGAAGCCTATTCTTGCTTCAAGTGGTGTAGTGTTTTCGTCTAGATCGTTCCCGTATAAGCACATTCCAGCTTCAAGTCTTAATGTATCTCTAGCGCCTAGACCGCAAGGCTCGATATGAAATTCTTTTCCAGCTTTGATAATTGCATTCCAAGCTTTTTCTGCTTTTTCAGACGCTGAAACAGGTGTATCCCATATAAAAATTTCATATCCATCCTCGCCTGTATAGCCTGTTCTAGAGATAAAAGTCTTGAGACCTGCAAGTTTTATCCATCCACATTTGAACCGTTCGATTTTCCCCAAATCTTCAGTGGTAATCTTTTGCAGCGTTTCCTGAGCTCTTGGTCCTTGGACTGCAAACATGGATATGTTGTCTGATAAATCTTCTATTTCGACCTTGAACCGAGTCGCATTTTTTGTTAGCCATTGATAGTTTTTTTTTCTGTTGGCAGCATTATATACCATGAAAAAGTTTCCTCTTTCTTGTTGGGACAGAACGAAATCGTCCTTTATTCCGCCTCTTTTGTTGCATATTGTTGAATATTGAGCGCTAAAGGGTTCTAAGGTGGAAACGTTGTTTGTGGTTACGAAATTAAGAAACTCTTCCGCTTCTGGTCCAGTGATTACGGCTCTTCCCATATGGCCAACATCGAAGATTCCAATACTGTTTCGCACCGCTAAATGCTCAGGAATTATCCCTTTGTACCAAATCGGCATCTCAAAACCAGCAAAGGAGATCATTTTTCCGTTTTTCACATGAAATGCGTGAAGGTGGGTCCGATTTTTGTGATTGCCCAAGTCATTGCACCTAGCGTCTACTCGGCTGGCTTGACTTCAACATCTATGGGTATGAAGGACAATTTTCTGCCGCATTTCGGACATTTTCCATCATGTTTTTGAATAATTTCGTCGGGCGGCTTCAGTTCAGGCCCCTCGTATAAGACGTCGCTGCATTTTTGGCAATAAACCTTTTGAGGCATAAATATTATCTCCGAAGCGACTCCAGAAGAACAGACTGAGTAGACTATTTATGTCTTGTCATGTTCCGTTATAGATATTTGCGTTAACATTTCATGGCTAATCTTGATAGCAATAAAGAAAGCCTGAAAACCTTTTGGTAGAAAAATCCTAATTAGAGCTTGTAGCCAATCTTTCTTAGGAACTCTTTTCTAACCTTGACATCATTTTCGGTTTCGATTCCTGTACTTTTCAGACCATCAACGACTCCGAGTATTCCCCTGCCTTGATCTGTTTCACATACAATAACTTGCAGTGGATTAGCGGTTGCAGCGAAAATGGTGCAGACTTCTGACACACTCTTAACCTTATCTAGGACATTTATAGGATAGGCATTCTCGATTAAGATTACAAAGGAGTGACCACAGGAAAGTTCAAATGCTGTTTTTGCAGCTCTGCGTTTCAGGACTTTGTCGTTTCCTTCGCTTCTCACCAAGCAAGGACCTGAGCTTTCACAAAAGCCTATACCAAATTTTACGTCTGGCACCGAATCTACTAAAGCTTCGTATAAATCCTCGATTGTCTTAATGAAATGCGCCATGCCCAAAATAACATTGCAATTCTTTGCCACTTTAATAGGAATAATTTTCAGATCCAACCTAACTCACTACCAGTTTGACTCACGAAATGCAGTTTGCTTTCGTGCGACTTGGCTTTAATATTGACATCGCTCTGAGCCGTTTGACAACTCTTGGCATCACTTGAATGATATAATTCACATCCCTTTCAGTGTTATATTTTCCAAGGGACAATCTTAAACTACCGCGAGCCTCCTCTGGTCTCAGTTTTAACGCTAGAAGCACATGACTGGCTTCTCCAGCTGTTGAGGAACATGCAGATCCTGAGGAGGCACATATTCCTTCCTCGTCTAGAGCCAGAACTATCGCTTCTCCCTCGATATAGGAAAAGCGGAAATTAGCATTGTTGGGAAGTCTCCTTGTGGGATGACCATTAAGATGCACATCTTTAATTTCCAAAATCCCTTTTATCAGCTTATCACGGAGCTGAACAAGACGTTTAGCTTCTGGTAGCATTTCTTCCATGCGAAGCTCCACAGCTTTAGCAAACCCCACGATCCCAGGAACATTTTCAGTTCCCGATCTCAATCCAAATTCATGTCCCCCTCCATGTATCAGAGGCTTTATACTATCGGGATTATCGATGTATAGAGCGCCTATTCCTTTAGGTCCATATAATTTATGAGCATTAATCGTCATGAAATCGATACTCACTTTCTCAACACTGATGGGTATTTTACCAAAGCTTTGAACTGCATCAGTATGAAAAAGAGTATCATACTCATGGCATAATCCTGCGATTTTCTCAATCTGCTGAATAGTCCCAATTTCGTTATTTCCATGGACAACAGATACAAGAGTCGCGTTTTCCTTTAAAGCTTCTTCAAGAGCATTTAATCTCAGCAGACCGTATTCATCGACGGGCAAGTACGTTATTTTATACCCCTGATCTTCAAGCCATTTCGCTGATTCTAAAATAGAGCTATGTTCAATTGCGGAAATCGCTATATGGCATTTGGCCTTCCTTTCTTTTAAGGCGTGCCCCTTTAGTACAAGATTGTTTGCTTCTGTGGCACTTCCTGTGAAAACTAGTTCGTTTGCTTCCGCCTTCATAAATTTCGCTATGCCTTCTCGAGCTTTTTCTAAAGCTCTCTTGGCTGCTACGCCATAATCATTAAGCGAAGAAGCATTGCCATAGAGCTTGGCAAAATAAGGCTTCATGGCTTTGATAACTTGTGGATCCACAGGAGTGGTGGAGGCGTAATCCACAAAGATCTTTCTCTTAGTCAATCTCCATCCCTTAAAGAGGAGGTTGTTGATGTATTTTAACTATTTCGAGTGCGGGTCCGAGGGGATTTGAACCCCCGCTCTCCGGCTCCGAAGGCCAGCGCCTTATCCAAACTAGGCTACGGACCCGGCTGAATGATATAGAATACATGGTTAAAGAGTTTCTTCTGAAAAACTCTTATAATCAACAGTGGGTTATTCTAATTTTTGTTTGTGAACTTTTGGGCCGGTAGCTCAGCTTGGCTGGAGCGTTCGGCTGATAACCGAAAGGTCGAGAGTTCAAATCTCTCCCGGCCCACCTTCGTATTCTACCCCCAAGGTCTCTAACAGTCTCGAATAAACATGCATGCATGGCGGAGGGGATATGAGGTATTGCCTCGATGGAAGTATAAAATCCTCTCTTGTTTGATATGGGTTTCACCCATGAAGTATTTTCAGTGTTAATCTTTTTCCGCCTCTAGAACAACTAGACCCTCGTAGCCACATTTCTCACAAATGTACCGCTCAGGTAAAATCCAAAGATAATTCGATAACCGTATATGAGGATTGCCGCATCTGGGACAGTATTTTCTGCTAGGTCTTCTGCGTTTCAGACTAGCAAGTATTTCACGCAGGGTTTCTAGTCTATTCACCTTATTCGCCTGCTTGCGTGTCTATTGAAGCTCAATATTTTGGTCCGAAAAACCCAACTGTATAAGGTATGCCTTCACTCTGTCTCGCTGATCTCCTTGAAGTATTATCTGGTTGTTCTTCGCTGTTCCACCGCAAGCGCAATAAGCCTTTAGCTTTTGAGCAAGGCGTCCGAGATCTTGATCCTTATTGTTGATTCCCTCGACTATGGTTGTCGGTTTTCCGAATTTGCGGGTTTCACGACGAATTTTAATGCGTTGTTGTTCTTTGCCAATCTCTGTGCATACACAGATGTCTGTTGGAAGTCCACAAGTTGGACAAATTTCTGCCATATTGCTCAGTTAGCTAAAGAATGGAGGAATATTTAAGATTTTCAATATTGCTGAGTGACTGTTATCACAACTTTGACCAAATACGTTGAAAAGTCTAAGAATAGGAAAAAGATTCAAAAGCGGCGCGCAAAAAACTCCCTCATTTTTCAATAGAGATATATAGGATGTTATTTCCTCTGACCAAAACGCTACCATAATTTGCAATTAGCTGCTCACCTCTACATTCGGTGGCACTTTCCAATATAATGTTCATGTGACCATCGCATTTCTTCATTTTTCCCTTGTATGTAATGCCATTTTTTAGTGTGATATTTACATGATTATTTAGCTGTTTTACTAATACATTGAGGGGTTTTTTGCTAGGTGCAAGGCTGCTCACATTAATGGTCTCCTAGTGAATATGAGACATTATTCTAGCATATAAAAACTTTATGAAGAAAATACTTTGAAGGCAGAGCAGTTTTTGGCATGAAAAGAGTTAAGACTTTTATTATTAAAATTACAGATCTGCTGATACGGAGAAGTTCATTGTGGAATTGAAAGTCTTCATCTTACCTCAATGCCCTAGTTGTCCAGGAGCGAAGAAAATTGCTCGAGAAGTGGCAAAAAAACATGGACTAAGTTACACAGAAGTGGACATCAGTACTCCTGATGGTCGATTAGAAGGGCTCATGCACCAGATCATGAGCACGCCAAGCATTGCCATAGATGACGACATTATCATGCGAGGAAAACTGGTTTCCAGAGAGGAGTTGGAGGGAGAAATAAGGAAACGGCTAGATAAATGAAGCTTCCAGAGATTAAAGGATTCATCGATCTCAGCCTTGTTGATTGGGACGGCAAAGTCACGGCTGTTTTATTCCTCCCTCGCTGTAATCTGCGTTGTCCCTTCTGCCATAATGCAACTCTAGTTCTTAACCCAGAAGAAATGCAAACGATACCTTTTGAAGAAATTCGTTTGTACCTCATAAAGAACAAAAGGTGGCTTGATGGGGTAGTTATAACTGGCGGGGAGCCTACAATTCACAATGACCTCCCGATTTTGTGCAACCAAATCAAAGAATTAGGTTTAAAGGTTAAGTTGGATACTAATGGGACCAATTATGACTTGCTGCAAGAACTGATTGCCAAGGAACAGGTTGACTATATTGCTTTGGACATCAAAGCCCCCATCACTCTGGAGAGATATTCAAACGCAGCTGGAGTCGAAGCTAGAAAACTAATGCCTGAAGTACAAAAGACAATTAAGTTATTATTGGAAAGACCTATAGATTACGAGTTCCGCACAACCTTGGTTCCTACTATTCATAATCATGAAGACATCACACTAATCTGCAACGAGATCATTGGTTGTGAAAAGTATTTTCTTCAGAACTTTAAGAACGATGTAAAGACTCTTTCTCCAAGGCTTGCGAACATTCAATCTTTCACTCGCGAAGAAATGCAAGTATTCTTGAAACTAGCTAGAAAGATTGTGACCAACACTTTTCTAAGATGACTCTAGATTAAACCAAGCTTTCCTAAGACGGTATCTGGATCAAACTCTTCTCTGGATCTCGTGGAAGCTTCTTCGACATAGAGCTGAATAGCATAATTCAATGCCTCCTCATTTACAGGAATATAGTTATTATTCGACTGGAAAAAGTCTAGGAGGGAAGCAGCACTGGCAAAACGGATAGCACGATCCTCAAGTCTGGCGGAAAAATGAACAACTTCTCTCGGGATCTCTCTTAAAATTGCATCTCGGGCTTTCATTAGTATAGTTTGTGCCTTCTTTGTGAGCATTATGGGTTTCGATGGAAATCTCCCTTTCATTGAAGGGTGGTTAATTTCTGCTGCATGTACCAGTGTTAGGTGATCTCGAAATTTCTGGGCCTCTTTTTCTATATCGATTTCTCCAAAGGCCAGCCGCATTTGGCTTTCTGCAATTTCTATATAACGCTGTTTAGTAAGCCGATGCAGCCGACAGAGCATCCGATCTTCAATTGCATTGAAATTTGGATCTTGAACAGTCACCTCATAGCTCTTTCCAACGGTTGCCACATTGTAATTTACGCTAAAGAAGCTTCTAAAATGATATGGGCCAATAATTTCTCGTTGCGTTTCATATTTTATCTCACTGCGTTCCATTGCAAGCTTTAATGGTTCCACCATTCCCTTGTATTTAAACCAGTCATTGAATTCGGGTACGATGAAATTAAAAATCCTTCTTGAATACGCTTGTCCTAGACGAATAAATCGGGCAGGAGTAATCCCTCCCGCGTATCGGTTGCGTCCTGGAATCCCGTGAGGTGGAATTTTAGCATCTGGTTTTCCTAGGATGAGATCTCTAATTGAAAAGCTCTTGCCAGTCCCAGGTTCCCCAAACAGAGAAAGATTCCAGCCTGTTCGCATGCCAGTTCTACCCTGTGCATGAATTATTTCAACATCAGCCAATCCATATTGTTGCGTTATACTAAGCAAACTATCAAAATATAGAACTGGTCCAAATAGGCTTTCCAAATAATCAGAGAGGTGAGAGATTGAGAAGAATTTACCAAAAGCTAGCGTTTCATCGATTCGATATTTAATCAAATCATTTAAATAGCTGTTTAGTTCTTGATCCATTTTTCTGATTTTGATATTTTCTTCAGTTATAGGGTCTTTTGCTTGGGTTCTTGAACCCGTTGTTCGCGTTTCAGCTTCTTGGTGTGTTAATCCTAATTCTAATCGAATTAAAGGCGTGGTTTCTTCTAATATTACCCACTCTTGGTAATCTTTACCCTTATAAGAAGTTGCAACGACTCCCAATTTTTCGAGGTCATGTAAAATTCGCAAAGGATCCACTTCTTCTGGGAGAACCTGTTTAATCTCTTCTGTGCTGCAAGCTTTGCTGCAATTTATCAGGAATTTCAGAATGGCGACGCAGTGTTTATCATATTTATTCTGGATTTGTGAAATGGCTACTCGAATTTTTCTCCAACCGCTTTCACAGCTTAGTTCTCCATTTTCCAAAGTATAATATTGCCCTTTGAAAATCTCCCATTTCCGGGGTTTATAGTTAGTAGCAAGTTGCTCAAGTTGCTCATCAGTTATGCTGGAAGCTATTTCTAATGCTGCTTTGTCCTCGTTAATGTCCCATTCGCTGAGGAGATCTTGAAAATAGGAGATTTTCAGTGATTTTCCTATGTTGAATAATTTGCTTCTTGAGAAAGCACGCTGAAGTAGAAGTCTACGTTCCGCAATTTTCTCATCAAACAATATCTTCAAACCACTTGGAAGGATCTGGTGAAGTTTTAGCTGATCGAGGTGGAATTAATCTTTTGTATATATCTCCATTAAGGTCTTTTTTTCCTCTGCTTTGATCCAGCCTTCTGCTTCAAGTTTTTTTATTCCTTTCCTCAGTTTTTCCTTGAAACCTGCAGTTGCTAACAAGCTTTGCGAATTCCCCAAGTTGTCTAGTTCTCTCCGCATCATTTTATCGTTGTCAAGTCTCTCTATGAATGAAGCTAATATTTTTTCTAAAGCTTTAGAGCGTGGTTTCAGAAGTGAACTGCAATGTTTAAAGGTTTTCCGAATTCTCATTACTAATCCTTTATGGCTTCTTGCGAACATAGGCGAACTAAAGCAGTACCGTTTTTCTTTATCCGTCTTGTATTGAATCAAATAGAAAGGTATATGAACTAAGATCGGGTCCTCAATTTTCCATGAGAAAGCAGCTTCTTCAAGCGTTGTTAAACACTCTCTTTTGTGGTCAATTAATCTTTTAATATCATCCACTATCGCCAGGGTTTCACGTTGAAGTTCGGATATTGTCTTCTCTATTTTCTGAATTGTAGAGTCACGTGAATTTTCCAAGTCTGTAATCTTTTTCCGTTCTTCATCAATTAATTTCTGGTATGTGTCGTTGAGTTTCCTTGTCGTCTTCTCTATTTCCTTGCTACTGCGTTTGACGAAGTCCAAAAGAGATTTAATTCTTTTCTTTGCAGTTGCAATCTGGTTTTGCACATCTCGAATTTTAGCATTCCACCGAGATTCTCCAATTTTATCCTCCTTTTGCTTCCTTAGTTCTTTCCGTTTTTCATATTCACTTTCCTTCTGCTCAAGCATCAAGAGTTCTCTTTCCCATTTTTTCCGTTCCGCAAGTCTTACATCTACTTCCTTTTCGTGAGCTGAAAGTATTCTTTCCATTTTCTTGTCTCGTTCTCTCTCCAATTTTTCTCTCTTGTTCTCAAACTCTGTTTTTTCATCGAGGATTCTATCATTGTATTTTTCTTGTGCTTGTTCCATTTCTAGCTGAAGTTTTTCAACGTGCTTTTTTGTTTCTTCATTTAAAGTGCTTACTGCGAATTGTAACCCCTTTGTTTCTGCCTGGAGTTTTTTAAAATATCCAACTATTCTATTGCCAATTTGAGTCGCAGTTTCCTCGTTGATTCGGTGGTGCATTAATGACTTGAACTCTGGGAATGCACTATTCGTTTTTACCTTGCTTTCCTGCACAAACATGGACATATCGGCTAACAGATCTTTGTCAGTAATGAAACCATCTATATGCATCTCTGTTTGAGAGATAAATTCCGAAAATGTCTCTCGATGACTTTTTAGAGTACTATGATAAAGCTCTTGGACAGTGCTACTTCGTTTTAATTGCTCAATGAAGCTCTCAACGTTTGGGGGCCTGAAATATAGGATGTCTCCGGTGACTGTTTCCATTCCATCTACTAGCCAGCATTCGTGATTCCTCCAAGGTATTGCCCAAATAGGATAATGAATCTTAGAGAGGAAAACAAGGCTTTCAGCTTCTCCGCCAAAAATGCCTGGTTTCTTTTTTCGCTCAGCTTCAGCGATGCAGAGCAGCGTTGCAACTTCCATGTCATCAGAATAATGGGCCTCCCTGTCAGGATCATTCTTAGCATAAGGCAGAATCAAATGCGATTTAAGCATGTTGCCCCCCAACAAAGATATATCCTGTTAACGTTTCGCTTATAACTTGCGCTCAGGATTTTGACTTATTGAATAGGAAAGAAAGCGCGTTCTCAACTTGGGTATTTTCGAGTTTTTCATAAGCTTCGATACTTCCAACGTCGTACCAAAACGCATCAGAGATGAATCCATAGATGGGTTCTTGCTTATTGATCAGATAGGGGATTACATCCCCCATTAGGTCCAAGAGCCCTTTTGTTCTACTCAATTTCTTTAGGTCATCAAAAGAGCTTCCCTTGAAAACAAGAATGCCTATGCTCACGGGTTTTTCCAATTTAGGCTTTTCAATAAACCCTCGAATTCTACCCTGTTTCTCGAGATCAGCCAGGCCAACTCGAACTTCAAATCCAGAGGAAAGTGCCACAGTTGCCGTTGCCTTCTTTGTTTTATGGAACAGAATCAGATCATCTAACTTCATGTTTGTAAGGATATCGCCATAGTAAACAAGAATTGTGTCATTTTCTCTGAAAGCTCCTTGTTTGTAAGCATTTAGGACTGAGCCTCCGGTTCCGCTTAATTCCGGAACATCATTGACATAATTTACCTTTACTCCAAAATTTGCTCCGTCCCCAAAATAACTTCTAATTTGCTCAGCTTTGTAGTTCACCAGAAAGGTTATGTTAGTTATTCTGTGAAATCGAAAGAGGCGGACGATGTATTCAAGAAGGGGCTTTTGTTTGGGTCCAATAGGCATCATAGTTTTTTGAAGATAGTAAGTGATTGGTCTAAGTCGTGTTCCTTTGCCTCCGCATAAAACCAAAGCCTTGACTTCACTCATAATAATCCACATGTTCTATGATCGAAAGAGAGAAAAGAGTTTTTGTGATAGACTATTCTTCTTTTTGCTTCTCTTCCTTCTTCTCTTCAGCCTCGAATTCTTCAATTGGTTTGGGCGGTGGCGTAGTTGCCATAGTCCATCCTATCCAAGCGCCTATTCCGAGGATAAGAATAAACGCAAGAAATACTGGAATTGCAATTAACCAAAATGCCAGTGACCAAGAGCCTTCTAGAACATATCCAAAGTAGAAGAGACCTAAAGTATAGCCAATAGCTATTATAACGCATACAAGAAAAATTAGACCACCAATTCCTTGATCTTTACTAACCATGTTATCACCACTTTGTAGCCTTTTTATGCAGAATATTGTTATAAGCTTTACCATCTATTCAAATTGTACCTGCTTGCCAATCAGCGAGATACTTTTTTTGGCTCTCAGTCAGTGTGTCGATTTCAATGTTCATTGCTTTTAGTTTAAGACTGGCAACAAGTTTGTCTATTTCTGATGGAACACTATAGACTTTTGCGTCGAGCTTTGGTCTTTTAGCCAAATACTCAATACAGAGAGCTTGGTTGGCAAATGACATGTCCATCACCTCTGATGGGTGTCCTTCTGCGGCTGCGAGATTAATTAGTCGGCCTTCGCCAAGCAGATATAATTTTTTTCCATTTTGCAATTGGAACTCTTCCAAATTTGGTCGAATTATCCTTTTTGCAATTGTTATATTTTCTAGTTCTGGAATATTTATTTCAACGTTGAAATGTCCACTGTTGGCTAGAATTGCGCCATTTTTCATTTTTTTCATATGTTTTTTACGAATAATGTCTTTGTTGCCAGTGACTGTGACGAAGATGTCGCCGATTGCAGCGGCTTCTTCCATGGTCATTACTCGAAAACCACTCATCACCGCTTCTAGAGCTCTTGTTGGATTTATTTCGGTCACGATCACGTTAGCTCCCATGGCTCTAGCCTTTGATGCCAATCCGCGTCCACACCATCCATATCCTGCCACTACGAAGTTTTTCCCTGCAAGTAGAACGCTTGTCGCTCTGAGTATCCCATCAATTGTGCTCTGACCCGTTCCATATCTATTGTCAAAAAGATACTTTGTGTACGCGTCATTCACTGCTATTATTGGATATTTCAGGGCTTCGGATTGTGCCATTGCTCGTAGTCGCATTACTCCCGTTGTTGTCTCTTCGGTTCCTCCTTTAATATCTGATAGCACTTCAGCTCTTTCTGAATGAATTGTTCCAACCAAGTCAGCGCCATCATCTATTGTTATTAACGGTTTATGATCTATCACCCTTTGGACACACCAATAGTATTCCTCAGTTGTTTGGCCTCTCCAAGCATAAACGCGAACACCTTTTTTTGCTAAGGCGGCTGCAACTTCATCTTGAGTGGATAAGGGATTTGAAGCGCAGAGAGCAATATCCGCACCTCCTGCCATGAGCGCATTTATAAGGACAGCTGTTTCCTTTGTTACGTGAAGAGAAGCGCTCAACCGAAGGCTTTCTAAGGGGCTTGTTTGTTCAAAACGTTGACTAATCTGATTCAAAACAGGCATATGCATTGAAGCCCACTCCGTTAGAAGTTCACCCTTTGATGAAAGATGGGGATTCTTGACTTTGAAATTAGGCATAATCCTACCCTTGGCTTCTATTGTTAACGACACTTATCTGGAAGGCTTTCTTTAAAGGCTTTGTTTTCCTTTGAGAGCTGTTCCTGTTATGCGGGCACCGCAATCTTTTAAACTCTTCTAATTTAGATGAAAGATGCTTGAATTAGTGGGCGAATCCTCAATATTGAATGAAGCATGGTGAATTTAAACAGTGCAAGAGCATATCGTGAAAGCTCTCTTAAAACCTGAAGTTTACGACGAAAAAGTTAGTCAAATTGAACTAATTCAGACGCATATTTCCTTCGTCTTCCTGACAGGAAATTTTGTCTACAAAGTCAAAAAGGCCGTGAATCTTGGATTTCTTGATTTTACAACTCTCAAAAGAAGGCATTTTTACTGTAAAAGGGAACTGGAGCTTAATAAGCGGCTATGTAAGGGCATGTACATTGAGGTAGTTCCCATAAACCGCTCGAAGGCTACTAATGCCATCAAGATGAAAGGTGATGGGGAGACTATTGAATATGCACTAAAAATGAAAAGAATGCCCCAAGAGAGAATGTTGAGCAGACTTCTTGAAGAACAGAAAGTAGATACTCAGCTCTTTGACAAAATTGCGAAAATAATCGCTAAATTTCATTCTAAAGCAAAATCGAACAAAGAGATAAGAGAATTTGGTTCGACCAAGGTTATTGAGACTAATTGGATTGAGAACTTTGAGCAAACTCGAGAATTCATTGGACGGACAATCTCTAGAGCTAAATTTGATTCAATTCAGTCAGAAATCATTAATTTCATTGAGAAGAACCATCCTCTTTTTAGGAGAAGAATAACGGACAGTCGGATTAGAGACTGTCACGGGGATATTCATTCGGATAATATTTTCGTGACAGACGGAGTCTACATTTTTGACACGATAGAATTCAACCAAAGATTCAGGTACTCTGATGTGGCCTCGGATGTTGCCTTCTTAGCTATGGATTTAGATTTTAAAGGACGAACTGATCTATCAGAATTTTTCGTTGGGAAGTATGTTGAATATTCTAAAGATCGAGACTTGAAAAGACTTCTCCCTTTCTATAAGTGCTATAGGGCATATGTTCGGGGGAAGGTAATTAGCTTCAGGCTCAAAGATCCTAATATTAAGCGGACTATGATGCGTTTCGCACGAAAAGATGCCAAAGCATATTTTGATTTGGCATTCGCCTATAGCAAAGAACTTCATGCTGCTAGCTCTAAACATTGAATTGCTTAATGATCCACTCGGGGATGTCCACCGTTCCCATGAGAATCGGTCTTTGGTGACAGTCGCTTCCACCAGTCATTATTAGATTATGCCTTTTAGCGAATTCTAAATAGTGAGATGTCGTGTAGGGGTCACTTCGAGAATGCCAGCATTCAACGCCATCAATATGATCAAGAAGTGACTCTTTGATTATTTCTGTCTGCTTGATTAGTGATTTCGTCAATTTGATAAGCGATGTTCCATGCGGGTCATTAGGATGAGCCAGAATTACTATTCCTCCAGCGTTTCTCACTAGTTTTGAGGCTTGTTCCGCGTAAAAGGGATATTTTGGAACATCACATTTCACAAGGTATTTTCCAAAAGCTTCCTGTTTGGTTTTGACGATTCTTCTTTTTACTAGATAATCTGCAATATGTGGTCTGCCAAGCACACCCTCAACTGAATTCAGCAATCTTTCGCTGTCATTTTTTGTAAGCTCGTTCTTCCCTGCTTTTCTCAATTCGGAGTTGATATTACTCATTATCTTCATAGCTCTATTCCTACGATGCTCGCTAACCTCTTGGATTTTCTGGCGTAACCTCTTATCCTCTATATCAAATTGGTAGCCCAAGAAATCCAGAGGTGCTGCGTTTCTCCCATGAATGTCAGGAGGCAAGAAAGTTATGTTAAGTTCAACTCCGGTAATATACTTGATCCCATTTTTATTCGCTGAATTCTGGGCATTTTCTTGGCACCTGACAGAGTCGTGATCTGTTATTGACATTAACTCTAGATTTCTGTTTTTAGCTTCGGCAGTCAACTCTTCAATAGTTAGACTCCCATCAGAACATCGAGAATGAACGTGTAAATCTATCATTTCGATGACACATTACCAAGTTACCTTATTTTCCTTCCAATCATCCACCAATCCTCCGGTTGATCAAATTCTGTATCCACTATCAGATGCAGCAATTCTAGTTGAGGATGCTTTTTTTTCAAATCTTCTAGATCAACAGGTTCAAACATCCTCTTATTATTGAGATAAGCTTGTCTTGTTAGTGCGTTCGACTCGTAGTTTTCCTTGGTTCTTCTCAATATCCTTGTAATGGACACCTCTTCTGAGCATTGAGTTTGGAGAATAACTAGGATTAGACCATGTTGAGCAGCAATTGCAGCAGCTTGTCTTCGAAGTTTCTGAGTGACAAAAGTTGCATCTAATATTACCCCTCCATGTACCTTCACAAGGTCTGTGGTCTGGCGAAACATTTCTTTATAGACAAGCTCTCGCTTGTTCATGTTTGCTGCAATCTTCTCGTCAAAGACATCTGATTTCTTGAAGACATCCAGCCGTATTAAATCACTTCGTAAAATCGGATAGCCTTTGATTTTCGCGATTTCTTGAGCAGTTTCGGTTTTCCAAGTTCCCGGTAGCCCACACATGATAAGTAACGTATTGGGGGCTAACTCCGTCTCAATGAAACTTGCAAATGGCTCCTTCAAGATTTTTCCATCCTGAAAACTCTGAAATAAGAGAGAGTAAAGAAAAGTAAATCTTTTGCGTCTATTAGCAACACAATAGAAACTATTGTATGTTTCCTACCATCAACTTCGTGCCAAGTCAAGTAGAATCACTGAAAATCTGCCAGCAAGAATCAACTATGCTGGTGGACCGGGCGGGATTTGAACCCGCGGCCTCCTGAGTGCAAGTCAGGCATTCATTCCGAACTGAACTACCGGCCCAACTGTTTTGCTGTTTAGAACTCACTCCTCGCTTTTTTGGTTTGCGTATCTTTTTGATAATTGCTCGTTTCAGACTTGAGCGTTTTCTGTGACTCTTAAGAAGAGATTTCTTCATCGTGACCAAAAATGTGGGTTTTTCAAATTGAAAGCTGAAGTTGCAGCATCTGAAGGAAAGCGGAGAAGAGGACGGGAAACAGAATCTTCTTCCATATTATTTTTTATGAGATGCTCATTAATTGTTTATGCGATTACTGTGGGGAGGTGAATATGAAATATGAAAATTAGCTTCATAACGTGGCTGAATGTTTTATTGACATTCCTCCTTTTTGTATCGATATTTTTCGGTGTTTCAACTAGCCAACCATCATACGATCCTTGGTTAGATGTAACAGACGATGGCTACGGGGGAATAGATGACATAGTATCAACAGCTGAACATTTCGGAGCAGCAGGTGATCCGATTAAGAACGTCAATGTTACAAATTGGTCT
>CP070649.1:1503324-1528398 GCA_020354575.1 Candidatus Bathyarchaeota archaeon
CTCGGGAATGATATCGATACCAATTATGGCTTTTGCCCCAAAGGCTTTCGCCATCTGAACCACATAGCTACCTACGCCTCCTAACCCTACCACAACAACGTTGTCTCCTTGCTTAAGACCTGCTCTAACACACGCCTGATAAGGAGTTGTCACTGCATCTGCAATCACAGCTAATTCGGACAGCTTGAAATTTCCACAATCTTCTACTACACACAAATCCCCAGAAGGAACAGGAATGTGACTGGAAAATCCGCCATAAATTCCTAAGCTATTTCCTGGCATCTTCTGAAATAGACATCGATTTCCTCTTCCAGCAGCACAAATAGGACAATTTCTACAAGGCAAAACCGCTGGCACTATGACTGTTTTTCCAATGAAGTTATTATTTCCAGCTACAACGACACCACTAATTTCATGCCCCAAAGTGAGGGGTGGCTTTGTGATGGTCGGGACTCCCCCATAGAAGTATCCAAGATCTGTATGGCAGACTCCGCAACCAGCAATTTCTACCAACGCTTCTCCTGGCTGCAATGGAGGGACAGGGATCTCGGTCCTCTTTAATTCGCCTTCAAGTAGTTTGCCAGTTTCAAGATCCTTTGTCCAAGGTCTCACCATTTGCCAAGTTTGAATATTTTCTGGAATATTCACCATCGTTTCTAACGCTCTTGACTAGTATCCCTTTCTTCCCTATAAAAAGCGTATGACTGACTCAAGTCTTAAATATCTTCGAAAAATAACTGCCATTGACGTGATAATTATGGTAGTAACGGAATACGATTGGCATCCATCTAAAGATCCTAAAGATTGGCGAACAGTCAAATACAATCCAAAATGGCATGATTACACTGCATGCATTGCGATTAACAACCCTGAACAAATGAACTCGTATGTCCTCGGTACTCTCAAAGAGATATCTGCTGGCTTTGAAAGGGCAATGGGAGATGATTCTGTTCAGTTCATTGTATTGACGGGTGTAGGTGACAAAGCCTTCTGCACAGGTGGAAGCGTACATGAATATGCAGAGATATATAACCAAAAACCGTCGAAGTTCTGGGATTGGGGAGAATTCTACGCCAGAGTCTTCGATATGATAATGCACTGTGGAAAACCAGTGATTGCCCGAATAAATGGCGCTGTAGCTGGAGGTGGTTGGGAATTCGTTGCTTGCTGTGATCTTGCAATCGCAGTTGACTTTGCTAGATTTATCTCTCCTGGCCCCCGCGTTGGTATGACAAGTATCGGAGGCTTATCCCAATGGCTTCCTCTGCATATGAGCATTAAGAAGTCAGCTGAAATGGTTCTTTTAAGTTCTCAGATAAGTGCTCAAGACGCCCTCAAGTATGGTGTAGTAAATGAAGTAGTGCCTAAAGAGAGCTTGGATATCAAAGTGAAAGAGTATATCAATAGGATGAAGACACTATCTCCATCTAGCCTTTGGTATTATAAAGTCCATCATAACTGGTGGAAGGAATTGAACTGGCGTCTTACATGGGAGCATGGAAAGGCTTGGTTTGCTCTCAACATAGGATCAATAGAGCCTACGGAAGGCTTATGGGCTTTCAAGCAGAAGAGAAAAAGCGAGATGGAAAAGATTCGTTCATTTATTGCTGAAGGAGGAGACCCTAGGATTCCACATGGACCTCTTAGGCGAAAGTGCAACAAGTGCGGTGCAGAGTACCTTCCAGAGAAATCGAAATTTTGTTTAACATGTGGAGCCCAACTCGAATAGTTTGCAATCCCTTTAAAAGGATAACGCGTGCACTAAACGCTTTTATTAACCTGCCTTTCTTGGCCGTATGAGATGGATACTGGGGTCAAAACTCTATTCATGCTATCATCAGAAATGGCGATTGAATAGCCTGCAATTCTACGCAGTTCTCTAGCAATCAAGCCCAGTGTAACAGCAGTGTCGATATCTTGAGTTTTCGAATTGACTTCTCTTAGAAGCTGCTTTTCTTTTTCCCTAATATTTTTCATTTTGCGGAATATTTGGACTGCAAGCTCTGTATTCTTCTGAAGGAATGATTGAACTGCATCTTTCTGCATGACAAGCACGAGCTTAGATAATTGTCCCAACAGATTCAGAATATCTGCATCTATTTTGTTCTTATGCTCTAGGAAGAGGAAATGTCTAGCCATTTGAGAGCTATGATATACCAATCTGCTTAGGTCTCGCGCAGTCAGGGCAAAGATTACACATTCTTGGCAACTTCTGATGCCAATTTCTCTAGCAATTTTCTTGCTGATGCTGGCGAGAGCCACTTGCCTTATTGTAAGCCGGTAATGCCTTAATGCTTCACCGCTTCGCTCGATAACTTCTCTAGCGAGGGAAAAGTTCCAATTCTCAATGGCTTCAATAACATCCTCTTGAAGACGTAAAGAGAACGCTGAAGTTTTGTTTAAAAGTGCTTCCAAGTGGAATGAGGTGGGATCAATTAACACCTGAAAGCTAATTCTGTTTGCCCCTTCTTCTGAGACTTCTACTCCAGGCATTTCAAGGCGTAAGAGCTTCAGCCTTCTCTTTTGGTCAGCGGGGATCATTTTCTTGGAAATGATATCGATTCGATCTGCGCCTTGGATGTAGTAAGTGACGATATTATACTCCAGAGCCTTAACGTCAGGAAATTCTTCTAAGCGAAATTTGACAAGTAATGGGCTATCCGACGGCTTCTTAACAGGGTATATACTAAGAGATCCATCATCTTCCACTGAAATAACCATTTGATGTCCACTCTGCAATTTTTTCTTATTCACCCATTTCTTTGGGATTGAGAGAGTAAAACTTCCTCCTTTGATTTTCTGTAGTTTCCTAATTTCCATGTTCTTCACAATCTTTGAGGTCTCTCGCCTACATGCGTTTATTTCTATAAATTATATAAATAAGACTTCAGTAATATTAATTCCGTAACAATTAAATTCAGCCTTTTAAACCTAGTATTTTCAGGATTTATCAATTGTGAAGCTTATGACGACTCGCATAAGAGTTCAGTTCTTTGCTATGTTCAGGGAGATTGTAGGTAAAAGGGAGATTCTACAAAGCATGCCGTCACAGCCAACTCTTAAAGAGGTCCTTAAAAAGCTAGCAGAGAAGTACGGCAAAGACTTCGAGGAAACCATTAACAAAACAACTGGTCAAGTTGATGTGAATACACTTGTAATGCTAAATGGTCGAAACATAAGAGAAACCGATGTAAAATTAAAAGATAATGACTTGATAATAATCACAGTTCCAGCTGGCGGAGGTTAAGGGATGAAAAATGAGTGAAGTGAGATGTCTAAATTGCTTGAAGAGATTTTTAGTTCCATTAAAAACTGAGGTTATGGCTTGTCCTTACTGCAAGACAAAATATAGAATTTCTTGGCCAACACCAAATCAAGCGAAGGTCAGAGGACTAGCCTAGTCAAAATACATAGCTTGGCGGTGAAAGATGGTCGTGAACAGAAAAATCGCATACATAAATTTGTCTACCGGAAAGATAACTCAAAAAATTGTGCCCAAAACATTGCGTACCCTGTACCTAGGTGGTAGGGGCATCAACATGTACCTGCTTTACAATCATTTGAGCCCAAAGATTGACCCTTTAAGTCAGAATAACATACTGTTCGTAGGAGCAGGATTGCTAGGAGGCATCCCATGCCTAGGTTCAGGAAGATGTGACATTGCAGCGAAATCTCCCCTCACTGGCGCTGTTGGTGATTCTAACATTGGGGGCTTTTTTGCACCAGAACTTAGATTTGCTGGCTTTGATCATCTTGCGATCACGGGGAAAGCTGAAGAACCCGTTTATCTTCTAGTCAGAAATGGTCAAGTCCATATAAGAGAAGCCACTCATCTTTGGAGAAAGGACACTTTTGAAACACAGACAATCATAAGAGAAGATGAGGATGACGAAGATATCAAATCCTTGGTAATCGGAGCTGCTGGTGAAAACTTGGTGAGATTTGCCAATGTGCGGACTGGCAGAAAAAATTCCGCTGGAAGAACTGGTTTAGGCTGTGTGATGGGATCCAAAAATTTAAAGGCGATTGCAGCTAGAGGCACAAATCCCCTTGAATTTTCTCACCCCGATGACCTTCTCGAATATTGTCGGCAAATGAACGATATGATCACGAGTACTCGATGGGCTAAGGCTCAGTCACGGTGGGGCACAATGATCATTTATAGCAACACAAACACAGCTGGCTTGATCAGAACTCGAAACTTCCAACTCAATCAACTAGAAAAGGGGCAAGACTTGGAACCCGAAAACATAGATAGATACTCCATAGGTACATCTGGATGTTATGGATGCGCTGTCCATTGTCGGCATCGCTATATACTCAAGTCAGGCTCATTTGCCCCACTTTATGGTGAGGGACCAGAATACACATCGTTAGGAGCCTTTGGAACCATGGTTGATTGCAGGAAAATGGAAACGATCCTAGTGGCTAATCACTTAGTCAACAAATATGGCCTTGATACTCTAGAAACTGGAGGATTGATAGCTTGGGCTATGGAGCTCTACGAGAAAGGAATCATAGACAATAACATGACTGATGGGCTAAAACTAGAGTGGGGTAATGAAGAAGTTTTGTATGAACTGATCCGTAAGATTGCATATAGGGAAGGCTTTGGCGATAAATTGGCCAATGGATTTAGGGAAGCAATAGATAAGATCGGAAAAGGCTCGGAGTATTATGCAATTCAAATAAAAGGGATGAGCAATCTTCACTCAGATGAGCGTCCTACACCTAGCTTTGCTTTAGGGATCGCCACATCAACAAGAGGCGCGGATCACCTGCGAAGCCGACCAGCAATCGATATGTATGGTTTACCCGCAGATCTTTTGAAAGAGATCTATGGTGGGCCCGTAGCTGCAGATTATAATTCCTATGATGGCAAAAGTCGAATGGTTTGGTGGCAGGAGCTTCTCTATGCTGTCACAGACTCTCTTGGAATCTGTAAGTTCCAAACTGTTTTCTGTGCTGTGCATGCTCCTCAATGGAAAGAATTTTCGAGACTTATTCAACTAGCAACGGACTTTAAATTTTCAAAGGATCAACTAATGCAAATCGGTGAAAGAATCTATACCACTGAAAGATTGTTCAACTTGCGAGAAGGATTTTCAAGGAAAGATGATGATTTGCCAAAACGGTACTTCAAGGAGCCTACTCCAATCGGACTCCCAGTTGCTAGAAACAAGGTAATTGACCGAGAAAAATTCAGCGAAATGCTGGATGAATATTATAAATTGCATGGTTGGGATAGCATGGGGGTTCCTACAACTAAAACATTGAAAAAGCTGGCTCTTACCAAAAAACCTACGAATCTCTTATAAGAGGTGGCCTAACCTGCAAAAAATGTTGGCTATCGATCCTGAAAAATGCACGGGATGCAGACTCTGTGAGACAGCATGCTCAATACATCATGAAAAAACATGTTCTCCGGAGAGGGCGAGAATTCGAGTTACCAAGTGGGAAAATGAAGGCATTTATATTCCAATGGTTTGCCAGCAGTGTGACATTCCAATATGCGAAACTGTTTGTCCTATGCAAGCATTGAGACGGGACACTAAAACGGGAGCGTTGATCATAGATTATAAATTGTGCGTTGGATGCAAATTGTGCATGCAGTTTTGTCCATTTGGAGGTATCGGAGTAAATGAGGAAACGAGTAAGATCATTAAATGTGATTTATGTAGTGGTGACCCTGTATGCGTGAAATTCTGCAAGCCTGAAGCGCTCCAGTACTTGCAAGTAATTGCACTCAATCTAAAGAAAAGAAAGGCAGCTGCTGAAAAATTTTCGAAATATCTAAAACAGATGCTAACTGCTCTTTAGCTGCCCCTTGTCACGGCAGATTCGACGATTTCTGTAAAATCAAGAACTCGGACAGGAATTGAGTTTCTAATTGATGCAAAACGCATATTCATTTGGCATATTGGACAGGAAGTTGCTAGGATGTTCAGATTAAGAGGAATTACATCTTCAGTTAACCGATTGAATGCTGAGTTCAAGCTGACTTGGTTATTATATGACCAGAGCCCTCCACCACCTCCACAGCAACGAGAGTGTTCTTTATTCAAAGGCATTTCAATGAATCGAAGCCCAGGAATTTTAGAGAGCACATTCCGGGGAGCATCATAAACCTTTGCATGACGACCTAAAGAACAAGGGTCATGATAAGTGACTTTTGCATCGAAGAACTCAGGATCGAATCCTTCTTCTCCTATCAAGTTTTCCATAAATTGTGACACGTGAAAAACATTGCATGGCATTTTCATTTCTAGTATTTCAGGGAAGAGCTTCGAGAATGTGTAGTAGCAACCTGCGCACGTAGTAATAAGTGATTTTGCTCTACTCTTTTCAATTCTTTTGACGAGTGTGGTAGCGTTCCTTTTTGCCTCATCCCACAAACCTGACGTCAACAGAATGTAGCCGCAACATCCTTCACTTTCGCCTAGCAGAGAAAAGCCAATTTTGGCGAAATTAAGAATATTGACAACAGCTTTAGCTGTTTTCGGAGTACGTGTGGCCACCGTGCAGCCCACCCAATAAAGAACATTGGCATTTTTCCTTCGCCATGGATCTGCCAGCGTTTTCAACCAAGAGAGACGGCGTTTGCGAGAAGGTCGACCTCCTGGATCTCCCAGGTTCAGGATGTTTGCAGCAGCGGCTTCGAGGTTCTTCGGAGCTAGCTTTTCAAGCACAATCTGCCTTCGAGCAGCTCGAATGGCTTTTGGGAATTCCGAAGATTGAAGGCACTCAGCGAAACAAAGTCCACAATTGCTGCAGGTGTAGATTATATCGATGATCTTTGGAGTTGCAGGAAGTTCTCTCTGTAACATTCCTTTTAATAGGAGCATCCTTCCCTTCGCTGACCATGTTTCAATGCCTTTGAAAGAAGAAGCGACAGTACAATAGCTCCTGCAAGCACTGCACTCTTGACACTTGGCCATTGGTTTGTTGAGAAACAATATTCTCTGTGCAAGAGCCAACTTCTTTAGAGTTCCACGTTCGGTTTCGCGAAATTCTGTATCTTCTCCTGCCTTCAGGGAGTTTTGGAATGGTTCAAGGCCAACTAATTCGAAATTATCAATCAATACAATTGGTTTAGTAATCTTTTCTGGATCGATGGTTTTTCCCCGTTGAATAGCCGAAAAACCTTCTTCATCAGCTAACCTTAGAACCTTGTCAATTCCTTTTGATGATTCAGTTTTGACTACCGCATCTATTTCAGGCATGTAACGTTCTCGATAGATCTGTTTATAAGAATAGACATAGCGATCTTCGATATCTATGAGAACGTTTGTATCCCCAACGATTTCTCGAAGCGCGTCGATTATTTCAGTGCGAAGAGTCAATTCGGAACATCTATCATTTAATGCGTAGATTAATAATTTCTATGGTCTCAATATGAATAATAAGTCATGTACATTTCTTTACAATACTTATTAGGAAGGACATAGACTGGTTGCTTAAGTGGTGCTTATGGAAGAGATTGACATCTATGAGAAGTTAAGGAGAAAGGTGAGTTTATGGCCCATAAAAGTACCTCGAATCAAGGAAGCATTGGAATTATTTAAAATTCTATTCACTGAGGAAGAGGCGAAGTTTCTCGCTCATTTTACAGCGCCCTATCAAGACTCGGAGACCTTTGATCAAATCGTTGAAAAGACCGGAAAATCTCGAAAAGAGGTTAAACTCCTCGTTGATAGCTTAGTTTCAAAGGGGCTCCTTTTCAAATATACTCGTAAAAAAGATGGTCAAGTTCATTATAGTCTCTTGCCGATGGCACCAGGAATTTTTGAATTCTACTTCGCATCGGGTCCTGACTCTGATAAAAAACGAAAAGTAGCGAAGCTCATGGAGAAAGCCTACTTGAATGGATATGGAATGGAAGTGGGAGCATCCGAATATCCATGGGCACGCGTCATACCTATTGAGAAAACAATAACCATAAACAAGGATATTCCTGCAGATTTTGTCATTTTACCCTTCGAGCAGATGTCCCAGTTTATTAAGACTGCCAGAAAAATTGCTGTGATAAATTGTGCCTGTAGGACAAAAAAGGCTTGCGATCACCCCTTAGAGACTTGTCTCATCTTTGATTATTCAGCGGAATTCATGGTAGAGAGAGGTTATGGCCGGTACTTGAGCATTGAAGAAGCTTTGGAATTACTGGAAAAAAGCGAAAAGGCTGGCTTAATTCATTCGACTTTGAATGCTCAAACTAGACCCACATTCATCTGTAATTGTTGCACGTGTGCTTGTTTAATTTTGAGAGGACTCTCTGAATTGCACAATCCGAGAGCCATTGCAAGAGCGAATTTTATTCCAGAAAGAAACGAGGAACTCTGCAACAAGTGCAGAAATTGTGTTCGCATCTGCCCTATGAAAGCAAATGTCTACCATGCTCCACATGATAACGAACCGGAGAGAATACTTTTCTTGGAGGAAAGATGCCTAGGTTGTGGGCTTTGTGCCTACCATTGTCCAAAAACTGCCATCAATTTGGTAAAGGTTAAGGATCAAGTTCCCGAAATGACTCCCCGTGAAGCAATGATGAGAGTTGAATCGGAACGGGTACATTAGAAAACGCAGACTGATCGGATAGCTAAACCTATTCGTAGACTTTTTCAACTTCCTTGTGCCATTCCATAGCATCTCGCTCTACATCTCTGTCTCTCCTGGGAAGCTGCATCATCTTGTAGATTTCATGTTGGATGAGCAATTTCATGATCTCGTTACTACCTGTCCAAATAGGTGCCAATCTCATGTCTCTCAAGAGTCTCTCAATTGGATATACTTGAGTGTAACCAATTCCCCCCATTATCTGCATGGCAACATTGACTATTTCCCAACCTACGTCTGTGGCGAATTGTTTTGCCTCGCTCACGAGACGACGGGGGTCAATGTCTGGTTCCTCATTCGCTTTATCTGCAGCTTTTGCAGCAGTATGAATAAGAGCCCTTGCTGCATCTAATTTCGTGACACTCTCAGCTATCTTGAAGTTAAGGCCTTGAAATCTACTAATTGGCATCCCGAACGCTTTTCTCTTGGTCGAATAACTTATCGCAGTCTCCAATGCTGCTCTGGCTGTTCCCACAGCTCCTGCAGCTGAAGTCAGTCTTTCCGGAACCATCATGCGATTAAAAATAGCGCCTCCACTATTGATGTCTCCTAACCTGTGGTTATCACGCAATTTCACATTCCTAAAAACTATACGAGCAGTTCCCATCCCTCTGAATCCAAGAAGATTATAGACTTCTTCAACTTCTACACCCATATCTTTTTCAACTAAAAATGCGGTCAAAGCCTTATGTCCTGGCAATTTGTGATCTGTTCTTGCATATATCAGATAAAAGTCAGCAACTTTTCCTCCAGCGATAAATCTTTTTTCCCCATTTAAGACCCATTTATCTCCTTTTCTAACTGCTTCTGTTATAGTCCCGAAAAAGTCGCTTCCTCCTCGGGGCTCAGTCAGACCTTCAGCTGAAAGTTTCTCTCCTTTTATTAGAGGTTTCAGAAATTCTTGCTTTTGCCATTCAGTACCAAAATGATTTATGGCTTCACCAACTATGCTTACCATTGCATAGCTACACCCTAAGCCCATCCCAAGCACCCCAATCTCCTCCAAAGCCGTCATCTCAGCTGTCCACGTCATCCCTCTTCCTCCATATTCCTCTGGGAATCGGAGTCCGAGAAGTTTTCTTTTTGCTGCTTCTCGGAGAAACTCAAAAGGGTAATCTAGTTCATTTCTATCCATTTTTCTCAGAAGTTCTGAGTCCACATTCTTTACGAAATCTTTCACTTCTGTTCTTAGCTTGATTTCCTCTTTTGTGCTAAGAAAGTCGTTTTCAAGCATTCCACATTTCCATCCTGGTTTCTAATATTCTGTTTGTATCATGTGTTAATATATAGCTTTGATGAAACATCCCCAGTTATGCTCTATTCTTGCTAGAAGGGCAGGCAGAAAATGATATAAAGCGTAGAAGGTTCTATCTGAACCCAGATTACAGCGATATTTAAAGGAGATAATGTTAGACTTGAAAAGTGAAGAAACGCTTTCAACCTTGATAAAAGCCCAGATTAGACTCGAGAAGGATATCGGGGAAAAGCTTAGCTCGCTAGAGCAACGGGTTGATAGCATTGGTGCAAAGCTTCTAATTCGTGAGATGCAATTGGACACAAAAAAGCATGCTGAAATTCTCCAAGAGGCATTGAAAGCAGCAGGAACAAAATCCTTCTGGGATTACACTATTCATATTGACGCTGACAAACAAACTGTAAAAAGGGAACTGGAAGGACATATTAAAGCAGAAGAAAAAATGATGGAACATCTTAAAGAAGAAGCAAAAAGAACTGATGACGATGCATTGAAACTGCTATTAAATCACTTTGCAGAAGATGAGAAGAAACATCATAAATACCTCAAAACCATACTCGACAAAACCTACAAAATTGATATTTAAGGTTATATAATAGCGCTTTTTTCTTTTCTGTTTAATTTTTCCAAAATAATTAATTCAGTGACAAAAACATTTTAAGAAACCCCTACTATTCACTCTTCAAATTTGGTGACATAAAATGGAAATCAAGAAAGTTGCTGTTTTGGGTGCAGGCGCTATGGGACATGGAATAGCACAACTAGCAGCGATGAGTGGGTATCAAGTGACTATGAGGGATATAAAACAAGAATTCGTTGACGCAGGAATGAAGAAAATCAGATGGAGCATAGGAAAGTTCATCGAAAAAGGCAAGATATCACCGCCTCAAGCTGAAAAGGCTCTAAAGAATCTGAGACCACTTGTGTCCCTGAAGGAGGCAGTGGAAGAAGCTGACTTTGTAATTGAAGCGGTTCCCGAGAAGTTGGAGCTTAAGCGACAAGTATTCAAGGATATTGACAGCTACGCACCAGCGCATGCTATCTTAGCCACAAATACAAGTGCGCTTCCGATCACTGAGATCGCAGAAGCAACCAATCGTTCTGAAAAAGTCATAGGAATGCATTTCTTCAACCCGCCGGCTCTCATGCGTCTTATTGAGGTTGTAATGGGTGAAAAGACAAACGAAGAGACACTGAAATTAACAATGGACTTATCGAAACAACTTGGGAAAGACCCAGTATTGTGCAAAAAGGATGTTCCAGGTTTTATTGCGAATAGAATAACTATCTCAGGTACAAATCTTGTCGCATGGATGGTCCACAAAGGTGACTATACAATCGAAGAAGTTGATGCTGCAGCAATGTTCAAAGCTGGCATGCCTATGGGAACTTTTGCGCTATTAGATTTCACTGGATTAGACATAGCTTATCATGTCATGATGTTTATGGAAGAAAGAGAACCAAATTTCGTAGTCTCTCCGCTAATTAAGGAAAAAATGGCAAAGGGCGAGATTGGAGTAAAAGCTGGGAAAGGGTTCTATTCTTACCCTGAGGTAGGAAAATGGGCGATGCCTCAGATATCGCAGGACAAAGCTGAAAAATTCGATCCCATGACCCAGACATATGTAATGGCTAATGTAGCAGCAGAGCTGATAAGAAATGATGTAGCGACTCCAGAAGATATCGATAAGACATTGAAGTTAGGGTTCAATATGCCTATAGGTGTTCTAGAATTAGCTGATACTCTTGGCTTAGATCTAATAGTTTCAAAACTGAAAGAAATTGAAGCCCAGTATGGAGAATTCTTCAAGCCAAGCCCCCTCTTGAAGGAAATGGTCAAGAAAGGTGAGCTTGGAACAAAGTCAGGGAAAGGTTTCTATAGCTATAAATAATATAAGGCGCAAATATCCACAATAGAAGCGCCCAAATCTCTTTTTTTAATTTCATCAACTGCTAAAAGATGTTGATTTTTCCTGTAATATACCACTGCCAAAGGAAAAGTTCAAGTATTGGAACCTGGCAAAAAGGGTAAGAAATAAAGGTGCTTAAATGAGATTCGAATTCACAAAAGAACAAGAGGAAATCAAACGAGCAGCCCGCGAATTTGCAGAGAAAGAATTTACATCTGAAAAGGGACGCGAGTACGACGAAAAATACGAGTTTCCATGGGAATACTATAGAAAAGCAGGCCAACTAGGCTTCATTGGTGCAGGTTTTGCTGAGAAATATGGAGGACAAGGACTAGGTTGTATCGAAGCGTGCATAGTATCGGAAGAGTTCAACCGAGTCGATTCTACACTTGCTTCATGCCTAAGTGGAGTTGGCTTTGCTGGGTTGATTCAAAAATTCGGGACTGAGGAACAGAAGCAAAAGTACATTCCTCGCATCTGCAAAGGCGAAATAGCTTGTGCAATGGCGTTGACAGAACCCGGTCACGGTTCTGATGCAGGCATGGTTGGTTTAGATACAAAAGCAGTCAAAGAAGGCGATAATTGGAAGATCAATGGCGTCAAAACCTTCATCACCTGCGGAGACATTGCAGAGTTCACTATAGTCTGTTGCCAAACCGATCCCAACGCTTCCCCTCCACATCGAGGTGTCACCCAACTTCTTGTTGAAAAGGGTACTCCTGGATTGGAAGTGAGTTCTCTAAAACCAAAAATGGGATTTAGAGGAGCTCCACAAGCCGAAATGTCATTCAGTGATGTCATTGTACCTCAAAGCAGCCTCCTTGGCCAAGAGAACAGAGGATTTCACCAGATAATGGCATATTTCGATTTCAGCAGAACACCTATCGCAGCAGGTGCAGTTGGAATAGCACAGGGTGCCTTTGAACGTGCACTTAAATATTCCACGGAGAGGGAACAATTTTTCCAACCAGTTCATAGATTTCAGTTTACACAATGGAAAATAGCTAACATGGCGATGGAAATTGAAGCTGCAAGACTACTTACCTACAAGACTGCTTGGCTAATTGATCACAAACCTGATGATTTAAAACTAATTACCAAGTTTGCTTCAATGGCAAAAGCATATGCTGCTAAGACTGGGATAGAGGTGACTGACAAAGCATTGCAAATCCTCGCAGGCTACGGATATGTTGATTCAGATATAGAACGTTTCTATCGAGACGCAAGAATCCTAGACATCATAGAAGGAACTGGCGAAATTCAAAGATACATCGTTGCACGGGAAACCTACAGAGAGATGAACCTACCTCTGCCCTGATAAGGTGTCGAATAGCGAACAAGTCTCACCTCTTTTTTTATTACGCGGGATTGTCTTTCATATTGGATGTTGGAAAGAGAATTGATAATCGACATTCATGTTCATCCATTTTATCACGAAACAAAAATCCTTAATGAAATGCAAATGGCAGGCGTGGATCGTGGGGTTTTATTAGGCGTAGATGTGGATCCTTTGGATGTAGACAAACCCGAAATTAAGAAAAAACTAAGAAAACGATATTTAACAGCTGGATATGGATTTCACACACTCAGATTTGCTTCGATTGAAGACAACATCAAGCATTTCTATGAAACATTAATAGATTATTATCCCGAACTGAAGACCTCAAATCAAGAAATAGGAGATTTAGTGCGAAGAAACCCAAATAAATTCCTAGGGTTTGGTTCAGTCAACCCAAATAAAGAAGAAGCCTATGTACAAGAGAAGCTTGAGCAGATAAGCGATCTAGGGCTCAAAGGAGTAAAACTTCTCCCTACGCTTCAGCTTTTCTCTCCCATTGAGACTGAGAACTTCAAAAGGATTTGTGATTACTGCGAAAAAAATAAGAAAGTTCTCCTCTATCACACTGGATGCGATCCTGGACCTTGGGAAATCCCCGAGCTTTCTGAAGATGCCAATCCCAAATACCTAGAACCGATTCTTGAGTATTACAGTCCAATAATTATTCTAGCTCACTTTGGGAGCTACAGTGCATATAAGCCAGGAATATGGTTTAACGAGGCAATAGAGATAGGGAAGAAGTTTGACAACGTATATTTCGATTCCTCAGCTGTGTCGAGCTTTGTCTTTAGACAGAAAAATCTGAAGCGTATAAAAGAAGAAATCGGACTCGACAGGCTTATCTATGGCTCCGATTATCCTGTGGTGTGGGGAAGTAGTATGAAATATGAAGTCGATGTTATAAAAGGCTGCAAGCTCATCACTGAAGATGAGAAGGAAAACATACTTGGCTTAAACGCTGCCAACATTTTGAACTTAGCTCCTTACTAGCCCAAGTTTGATTCTTTGTATTGATAGGAAATCATGCTCATGGTCAATCAAATCTTCCCAAATATCTTCGAAATAAAAATCCCATTACCACACAGCCCCCTTGGACACTTAAATTCATACCTAATAAGATCAAAAGGGAGGAACCTCCTGATAGATACGGGATTAAATTTCTCTCAATCATATAAATCGTTGGTAAAAGGACTTTCAGAAGCTGAAGTCAAACCTGAACAATTACATGAAATCTTACTAACCCACTTTCACGTAGATCATGTGGGTTTGATTCCACGTATTAAAGCAGCTTCAAAAGAAGCTAGATTACTGATACATAGCACCGAATTCACGCTGTCAAAAATAATAGTTGAAGATGAATATTACTTGAGGGGCATTGCAGATTTTCTTGGATCTAACGGTGCGCCTTCATCTATTGCCACAAAACTTCATAGATTTCATCCAGCGTTCTTTACTCCCCAGGCATATGTGGAGCTAGCAGGGTCTGCAACTCCCGTTGCGGACGGACAAGAAATTTCAATTGGAGATTATTCCTTTCAAGTTCTATGGACACCGGGTCACTCTCCAGGTCACATTTGCTTATATGAACCAACAATGAAAATTCTCTTTTCCGGAGACCACTTGTTACCCTCAATCACTTCGCATGTTTCACAGTATATCGAAGACATGGATCCATTAAATGATTACCTTGCTAGCCTTACTAAAATCGAAAAATTGGATGTTGACGAAGTCTTACCAGCTCATGAAAATAAATTTTCGCATTATCGTGAAAGAATAACTCAGCTTCGAGAACATCACAAACATAGATTAATAGAAATTAAAAATCACCTAAAGACGGAGAGTTTGACAGCCTATTCATTGGCTTCCAGAATTCCTTGGGATGTTAATTATGGATCTTGGGAGGAGTTTCCCCCTTTTCAAAAATATTTAGCACTCGGGGAAACTTTGGCCCACCTAAAAGTGCTTGAGCAAAGATGTTCGGTTAAACGAGCAAAGACTAAGGGACTTACCCTATTCACATGTACCCCTGGATGAGGCCTTAGAAACTTCATTTTTCTTTGTGCTTCTTGATAGCTGCAAGCGCAGCACCTAGAGCACAGATTATTTGAGGTTCTTCGGGTATTAACGGAATTGCACCAACTTTTTTGCTTAGAGCTTCAACAAATCCTTGGCTTTTCGCAACTCCGCCAGTAAATGCAAAATCCTTCGCAAATCCAATTCTACTACACATGTTATAGATTCTCTCAGCTATTGCATCTTGAAGGCCAGCTATTACATCTTCAATTTTAATTCCTTGGCTTATGTGAGAGATTACCTCTGATTCGGCGAATACTGTGCATGTGCTACTTATTTTTACAGGATTTGATGCTTTGAGGTGCAACTTGCCAAGCTCCTCTATTGGCATTCTAAGAGTACTTGCCATAACTTCAAGAAACTTTCCAGTTCCGGCTGCGCATTTGTCATTCATAATGAAATTTAAGACCCTTCCCCCTTCGTTGATCCTAATAGCTTTTGAGTCTTGACCACCAACATCAATAATTGTTCTTGCTGATGGGAGGAGCTTGTGGACACCACGGGAGATACAGGTTATTTCAGAAGAAGTTGATTCTGCATCGATCAAGGCTCTTCCATAACCTGTCGCGACTGAGTGTAGAATATTTCCCGAATTTAAATGCGCATCTTTTAGTGCTTTTCGCAGTGCCTTTTGAGATGAGAATTTAAAGTTGATTCCTGATGGCACAATAGCATGTGAAATGTGCATTCCTCTTTCGTTGATTATTATCGCCTTTGTTGCAGATGCTCCTGCATCTATTCCTACGTACATTAGCTTTCACTTAACACCTCTAGAAAGGCATCAAATCTATTTTTAATCTGTGCTTCTGCATATTGGCGAGGATCAGCCATATCCGCTTCAAACATAATGGAAGGTACATTGAAGTCTTTGTTTAGAATATCTGCAGTTACAAGTTGAGGTATTGACCAGGATTTGCAGCTTCTATTAGAGAAAAGAACTGCTCCATCTATTTGAAAGTCTTTTATGCTCTCCAAGAATTTATCGATTCTTAGATCAATATCGACATTCAAACCATTATGCAAGATTTTTCTGCCAATGCTCTCTAATGGTTTAGATGCATCCATTCTATAAGCCCATGCATCGCTGTATGGTTCATATACAAAAACTGCTCCTCGATCCTCGAAGTATTTAATAAGATCAAATGCATGCCAAAGCCATATTCCGTCGAACAATAGTCGGAACCTTTCATTTTCGATTACTCCTTCTTTTTTTCTGACGCGCTCCTTAACTTCTGCCAGTAATTCTTCGTAGAATTCGACAGCTTCCTTTGTTCCTTGCATAACAACGAGGGGGAAGATATCAGAAGCTGAATCTCGACCCCCAAGTGGACACGGTTTGTACTTTCTAAGCTCTAACGTTTCTGACCAGAGCTTACTAGCCTTATCAGAAAGCTCTACAATTTTCACAAGCTTTTCCATGTCAAACTCGAGTCCAAATCTTTCCTTTGCCATTTCTATTATCTGTTCTAGCTGCTTGACAACATAATCTAAAACATAATTGTCCAAATCCTCTGACGCTAGAACATAAGGCGCCTCACCGATAAACAACGGCGTCTTTAGATGCATGTGGAGAGCTTGCCACCATTTTACATAGACATCACATGAATTTCTGAAGGTTACTAGAAAATCAGGAGGGGGCATTAACCCATTCATTCCACTGAGAGCATAACCTAGGCCACATCTGCTATAGGAGCACAAGTCTTGCGAATAGCCTTCCTTTTCAGCTTCTTCGAGATAATCTAGGGCGAGACCGCGAGCGCTACACATTGCCCCAAAATGTTCAGGGGCAATTGGATAAATATCAAGCGCATACAGAAGTTCAACTGGGGTGAATACTGTAACCCAAGCAATGGGCCTGTCTTCAGCCTTTGCATTCCACGCTTTTGAGAAATATTCCATGATCAGCTCTGTGATTTTTTTGGTTGTTGAAAGAATATGGCTTCTTCGTTGCGTCACCTAACTCCCACCCCCGACAGATTCGATGAAAGCTTCGAGCCGTGTCCTTATTCTGCCAATTTCTTGAGTCGGATTCTCGTAATCTACAAAAAGGCTGGGAATACCTTTTTTTGCAAGATTGTTTCGTATGTGCACACTATCAAAGAAAATCGGATCGCAGAATTTTTCTGCAAAAGTTACTACTCCTTGAATCTGAAACTTCTCAACCATATCATCAATGAAGCCAAGTCTCCTATGCAAGGGGTCTTGCGCTGGACAGAGAGGCTTCTTCAGGTATCTGTGAGCCAAAGCTGAGAAGTGGTCTTGGGAGTCTTCAACGTTATTCCAGAAGTATCTTGAGCCTGTGCACAGGTCATCAGAAGCTACGAATCCCCCTGATTCTCCTATTGCTTTTATTAAATTTAAATCGTAGATAACTGTGCCATTCACGTGTACTCTTACTCCATCACAAGCTTTTTCATTATTAACTACTAACGCTTTTAGAAGCGAATTTAATTCTGCTTTTCGCATCCACATGCCTGCAAGAACGAGTTGAAAACGATCAAACCCGCTAATCTTGCAATTAACACCTTCATTTAACAGATAAATGCCTTTGAGTAAATCTCTGGTTTCATTGCATAATTTGATCGATTTACTCAAGGAGTCATCGTCTATTCTTGCTTCGAAGTTCTTGTCAAGGAACTCTTTGAATCTATTAAATTCCAATCTTAAGAAGCTGAGGGATAACTCATTATCGGTGTTGTGAGGGGGCCTCAGGAGAAATAGAGGCTTGCTGATCTTTTTCTTTAGAATATCGTAAAGCCGCCACATAGGGTCGCACGTATGGGCAATTGCAAACCCACTGAAAAATTCTTCAAGTTTAAGCATGTTTTCTAATGTAGCGCTTGCGAAAGGACAAGTAAAACTTGGGGTTAGAGCACTTTGGTTCGCCCCAACATTTGATATCCTAAACGGTTGAAGCCCAGCTGCAATTATTAACTCTTCAGGGATATTGTTGCAAGTATATCCTAAAACAGGAAGATCAGAACGCTTATACTGACTCAACAATATCGCTGGGGCTTTCCACAAGTCGCTTATACTATTAGGAATTTTCATTTGCTAGAATAAAAAATGAAGTTAAATAAAAACTAGATGTAGTTGCAGGGGAAAATGAAAGAGAAAGGAGGTTTATTTCCCCTTGAATTTTGGTGTTCGCTTTTCAAAGAAGGCAGAAATACCTTCCATAATGTCATCAGACTTTGCGCAGGTTAACCCACCCTCAACCATCATCTTGTTTCCTTCTTCGATGCTGATTTCCATGGACTTTGATAGTATGTTCTTAGCTAAGCGCATAGCAATCGGAGCTTTTGTTGCCAATTGTCCCGCTAAGTATGTGGCGGTAGACTTTAATTCGTCCGGTGCAACAACTTTGTTAACAAGTCCAATTTTCTCAGCTTCAGTGGCATCGATCCGTTCTCCGGTTAGAATTATTTGAGCAGCCTTAGCTCTTCCCACGAGCTTTGGAATTCGTACACATCCTCCCCACGATGGTATCAAGCCAATGTTAACCTCAGGATTTCCAAAACTCGCCTTCTCTGAAGCGATCCTCATGTCGCACGCAGCGGCCAGTTCAAGTCCACCACCCAATGCGTAACCATTTACTGCTGCGATCACAGGCTTGTCAAATGTCTCAATTTTGTCGAAAACTTTCTGACCCAATGCCATTCTAGCTCTTATTTGAGCTTCTTCTGTTTCAGAGGCGCTCTCACCCAAGTCATTTCCAGCACTAAAAGCCCGGCCGGCTCCTATAATAATGACACTTCTGATTGCGTTCTCTTTCCGTATTTCTTCAAGAACGTTATCTAGTTCTGTCAGCAGTCCAATACTTAAGGCATTTAAGGAATCAGGTCTATTCAAGGTTATGATGCCAATATTCTCTTCTTCCGGTGCAAGGAAACTTGCAGCTTTTTCATAGAGTATATATTTGTATTCCATATTAATCGACCATTTTTGCTTTAGTAGACGACTAATTCAATAAAAACTTTCTCATACCTGTAATCAGGACTTGTTTGGATATGCAGATAATTCATGAGTTTTGGCATATGCATTTAGCGAAATCAAAATAAGCAAAGTAGGTTAGATGTTCCATAGGTGAATCAATGGAGTTAACAGGTAGCAGTATTAGATTTGGCTGTTTTTTGCCAATTCCAGCAGTACCTGTTCAGAAATTATTCAAGATTGCCAAGGTTAACGAAGAAGCTGGATTCGATTCAATATGGGTACCCGATCACCTGTTGTTTATACCCCCAGGGATTGTGCCCGAAGCTTGGTCGACCTTGGCTGCAACCGCCGTAGTAACAACACGACCAATACTAGGAACCTGCGTTAGCGACCCACATAGGTATCATCCCGCGGTTTTAGCCCAGAAAGTCGCCACTGTAGACCAAATATCGGGTGGACGAGTCATCCTCGGACTTGGCGCTGGAGAAGCAATGAATTTAGAGCCGTATGGGATAGAATGGAAGAGGCCTGTTTCTAAGTTAATCGAATTCGTAACAATCATACGCAAACTCTGGGCAGGTGAGATGTTAAATCATGAAGGTCAATTCTGGAGGCTCAATGATGCCTTTCTGCAGATTACGCCTAGTAAGGATCAAGTCCCAATATATTTTGGAGCAAACAGTCCCCGCACACTGAAACTAACCGGTGAGATGGCGGATGGTTGGCTTTCAATTCCCCTCTCGCCCAAGATATATGAAAAACGTCTTAAGCACATTGTAGATGGAGCGGAAAAAGCAGGTAGATCCCTGCAAAGCATTGATACTGGGGTTTATCTATATACTTCCATCACAAAAAAACCTGAAGAAGCGTTCGAGCAAATTGCACGAATAAAAGCCCAAGTGATTCCTGCCCCAGAATTACTGAGAGAAGCAGGCTACGATATTGAACTTCCAAAGGAACTCCAATCCATATCCTATTTCAAGGCGCTCCTCAACTCTGAATGGATCCAAAAATTTCTATCATTCAGCGAATTTATTCCTCGTGAGGCTGCTATCGAATTTTCGATAGCTGGAACTTCTGAAGATTGCATAGAAAAGATAGAGGATTACAGAAAAGCCGGAGTTAAGCATTTCTTGTTATTAAATGCAGGACCTGATCCCCGTGAAGTGGTAAGAGCCTATAGCGAAGAGATATTACCTTACTTTAAGCAATAAAAATGCGCAGACACATTAAGTAAAATTTCTTATACCCTTCAAAGGATATAGCATACATTTCACTTTCATGGGCGACATATCTTGAAAATTGAAAATATTAAGGCAGTTGGAGTAGTTGGAGCAGGAACTATGGGGCATGGTATCGCTCAAACTTGCAGTCAAGCAGGCTACCTTGTCTATCTAATAGATGTGAACAAAGAAGTTCTTCAAAAAGCAATGAAAGCCATCAAGAAAGGACCATTCGGACTTGTGAGGCTCGTTGAGAAAGGTAGACTCGAGAGCGATCAAATTGATGAAGTTTTGGAAAGAATCAAGGCCACCACGAACTATGACGAGTTCTCAAATGAAGTCGATATCGTTATTGAGGCGATTCCTGAAAAACCGGAATTAAAGAAGAGAATCTTTAATCTTCTAGATGAAAAGTGTCCAGAGAAGACTGTTTTTGCCTCGAATACTTCAGGAATAATGATAACCGAGCTCGCTGAATCTGTAAATCGTAAGGAGAAGTTTGTCGGGATGCATTGGTTCAATCCTGCTCCCGTGATGCCATTAATAGAGGTCATCAGGGGCTTCGTTACTTCCGAAGAGACATTTGAACTCATAATTCAAATCTCGAAAAAACTTGGCAAGATCCCCATAGAAGTCAAAGACGGTCCAGGTTTTTACACAACACGGTTTATCGCTGCGTATCTTTTTGAAGCAATTAGACTGTTTGAGGAGGGGATTGCTAGGCTTGCTGGCATTGATGAGATGACAAAGCTTGCATTTAGGCATCCCATGGGACCCTTTGAACTCATGGATTTGATAGGTTTAGACACAATGCTTCATCTGGGTGAGTATATCTTTGAGATAACTCGGGAACCACGATATCACCCTCCCCTTACACTCAGAAAACTTGTTTTGAGTGGATACTTGGGAGACCCACGATTTAAACCGGGAAGCAAAGGGGGATGGCATGATTACTTCGAACATGCGAAACCATGATGGAGGTACGCGACACTCAACTCTTCTAATAAAAGCCAGTTTAAGGATTAGCCCACTTTGGCAATCTCTTTTCTACAAATGCTCTGTGGCCTTCTTGTCCTTCACCAGATTCAACGATATTAATTAACTCTTCTACTGCCTGTTCAATTTCTTCCCGTCTGAATCGCCGATAAAGCAATTTTTTAATGACCTTGATCGAGGAAGGGGCTGCTCGCATAGTCATTTCTGCCATTTCTTCTGCTTCTGTCTCTAATTTCTCATCTCTCACTACTTTGCTCACAAGGCCCATTTGCTTAGCTTCATTGGCCGTTATGGGCTTCCCTGTCAACATCATTGCGCTAATATTGAGACGTCCAATAAGATCTGAGCCTATCATCGTAGCGATTGGTGGAATTGCCCCAATTAGAGCTTCTGGCACAGCGAAGGTAGCACTTTGTGAAGCCACCACTATGTCGCATAGCATTGCAATTTCACATCCTCCTCCATAAGCTAGTCCATTCACAGCGGCAATTATTGGCTTTGGAAACTGCACAATCTTCATTATGGTAGGTACAGCGAAGTTTAAGAAGAAAGACTTGATCTCTTTAGGATCCTCCAGGCTGGCAACTTCTTTTATATCATCTCCAGCAGAGAAAGCCTTACCTGCACCTGTGATTATCACTGCCCTGGTTTCATCATCGGTTTCTGCGCGGTCTAGATTTTCATAAATTTCACGCCACAACTCCTTGTTCAGTGCATTAAGAACATGGGGTCGATCCAATGTCACCCATGTTATTGGGCCTTTCTTTTGATATGAGGTACACTTAATGGGCATAATGCTCCACACCAGTTGTCGATTCGATGGATCTGGCTTTTAAGACTTATGTTGGACGTTTTTGCTCACGCAATACGAAAATTACTAGCGAATTAATTGATAACTACCTGAGAAATGCACACTCGCGCGACGAATTTAATTTCTCCTGGAATCCTCCTCATTCCTTCCTTCTTTTTCCTTCCTTCTTCTCGCTGGATCCAGGGGAGACACTTGGATACACTCGTGCTCTAGGGGGTCTTGATGTGATTAAAGGAGAGGAGGTTTTCAGAAGGTTTAGGAATTTAGGAGAAGTGTGGAGATGTTAGGAGGAGCTCTGCAGACATTCAGTAATCCGAGCGGATTTTCCAGATGATTCCGTGATTTTTTAGGAGGGCAAAGGAGGTTTTCGTGGAAGCTTAGAATAGCAGACACATACGTTGCTTCTGACCTGTTATCGATATAAAGATGAGCTATGCGCCAATTGCGCGGATATCATTTGTCACGCATTTGATATTGCATGTATTTCCACAAGGATCCTAAAGCTTTGGCACACCGCTCAACGGAACTATAAACTGGAATACTCTCTTCTTCCAGTTGTGTTGTGTATAAATCGACAGTTTCTTTAAATCCTATAAGGTGTGTAACAACAGGTTTTGGCTTGTAATGCCCCTCCATGATTCGTCTCAAAATGATCTTCATATCAAAAATCGGAATAAACCTTGGCACGGCTATGAATAAGACTATAGCACTATCAACGTTCTGATCTTGCAAAGCAGCGTTCAGTGCTATTCTTATGCTATCTTCAGGTCCGACAACCTCGAATAAGGGTTCAATATCCACAGGATTACTTATCGCTGCCCAAGCGGGCATGTTGACTCTTATTCGATTCAATGTTTCATCAGATAAGGGTGCGAGCTCCAAACCTTGTTTAGTGCATTCATCAGCTGTCATGACTCCACCCGCTCCGCTAACAGTGATTACTGCAACCCTATTACCGTTGGGTAATGGTTGTAGTGCGAATGCTTTAGTTATATCTAGAAGCTCTTCGAGGTCACCACTTACGCGAATAACTCCAGTTTGTTTGCAGACAGCATCGAAAATTTCATCTTTCACAGCCATGGAACCAGTATGAGACATGGATGCTTTCATGCCAGCAGGGGTCCTACCAGATTTGAGTATGATTATTGGTTTTTTCTTAGTCACCTTTTTGAAGACTTCGAAAAGCCTTCTGCCATCTTTTACTCCTTCCATATAGATTGCAATGACCTTGGTCTCTTCATCTTCAGCTAGATATTCTAGTATCTCTGCATCATCGACATCACATTTGTTTCCAAGTCCCACGATCTTGCTTATGCCAAAAGGCTGCTTTGACACTATCCACCAAAAAGCAGCAGCAGCGAACAAGCCTGTCTGAGCCACAAAAGCTACATTACCTTTCTTCCATTTGGGCAGAGGTGCAAAAGATGTGGTAAAGCTGTTCGATGTGTTTAGGATGCCTGTTGTGTTGGGTCCAATTACCCGCATTCCTGCTTTCTTCGCAATCGTCAAAACTTCCTCTTCAAGTATTTGTCCTTTCTGACCAGTTTCGCGAAAACCTGAAGAGCAAATAACAGCCCCCCTGACATGTTTGTCTGAGCAATCCCTCATCACTTGGGGAACCTTTGAAGCGGGTACTATTATTATCGCTAAGTCAACTTTGCCTTCTATAAGGCCAATCCTCGGATATGCCTTTAAACCTAGAACCTGATCCGCATTGGGGTTTACAGCGTGTATTTTACCTTTGAACCCTAGGTCAACCAGGTTTTTAAGCAAGAAATGACCAAACTTTAAGGGATGGCGTGATGCCCCAATAACAGCTACACTTTCAGGTTCGAAAAAGAATTTTAGTTCATCATATTTACTATTGGTCATAAAGGTTCCATCGATTTCGATTGCTTTACCTCTCTATAGCCCAAATTTGAAGTTTAATACATTTCGGAGAAACTCATAGAAAAGACATGTCTCAATTACTCTGTGATCTTGGTATTGTGAATTTTTAAAATGGGAAGAGAGATGATTGCATTGGAGATTTTGACGCCATTACTCTCTCTCAATAACAGTTGCTACTCCTTGACCTCCGCCGACACATGCTGTTGCTAATCCATATGTTCCTGATTCAGCTTCCAATATCCTAGATACGGTTCCTACAAGTCTTGCACCTGTTGCCCCAAGTGGATGGCCGATAGCGATAGCGCCTCCTTTCACATTGGCTTTTTCCGGATTAATTCCAAGTTCTTTCATATCCCACAATGTAACAATGGCGAAGGCTTCATTGATCTCCCAGAAATCAATATCACTAGCGCTGAGCCCAGCGTGTTTCAGGGCCATTCTACTAGCGGGAACAGGTCCTTTACCCATCACTGAGGGGTGCACCCCTGCCCATCCCATGGATTTGATCGTGCCAAGCGAAGTTAATCCAAGAGATTCAGCTTTTTCCTCGGAGGCAAGCATCATGCAGGAAGCTCCAGCATTCAAGGGAGAAGAATTACCAGCAGTTATTACTCCTCCATCAGGTTTGAAGGCTGGTGGTAAGCTTTGAATCTTTTCCAGAGTCGTTGTAGGTCGCACGCTCAAGTCCTTATCAATAGTCTCCTTAGTTCCATCTGGATAGGTTACTTCAACGGGCATGATTTCGCCATCGAAGAAGCCTTCTTGCTGACCCTTTGCCGCTAATTGATGACTCCGTAGCGACCATTTATCCATATCTTCTCTAGTTAGACCGTGCTTTGACTTGCCTTCTGCGAATAACTTCTCAGCTGTCAATCCCATTACGAAACCTGTCTCCATCTCGTACATTCGGTACTCCTCTTTTTCAACCAAGGCCATTGGAGGGCTAATCCATCGAGGGTCAGCCATGGGGATGTGGGTCATGTGTTCCATTCCACAGGCAATCACTAAGTCTGAATATCCGGTCATGA
>CP070649.1:1528498-1530607 GCA_020354575.1 Candidatus Bathyarchaeota archaeon
GCATCTCGCATCTGAAAGATAGCAAAGATTACACCTGCTACTACGCTTATGGCCGCTACGGCTGCTGAAATAGATGCCACATCCATTCAATCACCCTCCAAACCTAGAATTCTGCAAGAGGTAGATATTAAAAGCTGACTCTAGTTGTGAAAGATACACTTGTGCATAGGCAAGCCCTCCCTGCCCTCACCATCACCTGACCAACCCAAGACTATGCAAATATAAACTCATTTTTTGATGATTACTTTTTCAGGAAGATGTATAGCAAAAGTGCATATTTCATCTCCCTTTAGAACAGATTTGACAACGTCGACTTCTAAGGATTGCTCAAATATTCCTTCAAAAGGAACTTTGTGCCAACCCCCAGAACAATTGCAGAAAGTAGGTGATACTTTTTCTCTGTCTGATTTCTTTAGAGAATCCCTAACCCATCCACAATGGCAATAACGATATCGCTTAGCTTCGCCATCTTCAGCTTCTAGAAATTCTTTAATTTGATATGGGATTTTAGAAACATAAACAATGGGTCCTTCTCTTTTTCCAGCTTCTATTGTAGGATCAGCTTCAACATACTTGTATTCGGGCGAATCATACCCATATCTATCTCCGATTCTTTTCTTCCATTTCTCATGCAAATACTTTAGGACATCATTAATATTCCCCGCTTTTTCATACATTCTCTTTAATTTCTTGAAAGAGGGAGATTTCGGACTCTTAAAGTGCAAATTGCTGGTTAGAATTTTCTTGCAAGTTTTTTCATCAACATTAGCTTCTAAGCAATCCATCATACATTTAGTCCAAACAGCTTTCTTGGCAGTTGATGCAGACTGCTTAATTGGCCCACCCGCGTCAATGATTTTTCTGCGAAGCTCTTTGCCAACAAATTCATCAAGGGTTTCTTTAAATCTATCTAACCAAGGACCTTTGCCTAGAAGTCGATTAACATTAGTAATCATATTTCGATTGTTAGTAGCTAGACCATAGCTTTTCAACGCATACAGAAAAACTTGCTTCTCCTTCTCATCTGCCTTCCATTGTTTAAGAAATGCTTGAATATCCTTTAAATATGACTTATCAACTCCTTGAGAATTCATTTTATCAAGTAGAAAGTCATTAATTTTTCTCACATAGATTGTATATTCATCTACTGTACTTTCTTTTGTCTTCTTTGACTTCAGATACGTTCTCAATTTTCCCTCTTGCATTAACTCACCTGACTTTATTGGAATATAGTAATGCGGCTGTGTCTAATTAAGCAGTAGATTTCACTCTTTTCAATTATGCCGATGCATGCATCATGTGAGCTCTCATTAATTACTTAGATTGCAGATAGCAGAAGAACTAAAAATTGTGAAAAAGAAATGATATAATTATGATAAACCCAAGCTCTCGTGCTCAGGCTGGCTCTCTTCGATTTGGAGTTGTTACACTTCAAAACGTTTCATGGAAGGAATTAGTTAGACGATGGCGATTTATTGAAAAAGCAGGTTTTGATAGTATTTGGGTGCCTGACCATTTTTTACACTGGAACAAGAAGATGATGCCATTTTTTGAATCATGGTCCATTCTCTCTGCTTTAGCTTGTCAAACCTCAAAAATACGTTTTGGAACTTTAGTCACCGCTATGCAATGGCGTCACCCTGCTTGGTTAGCCAAACAAGCGCTCACAATTGACCATATCTCGAATGGGCGATTAGAACTTGGTCTTGGGGCAGGTGGCAGTAGTAAAATGGAATATTCAATGACGGGTGTCGAAGAGTGGGAGCCAAGTGAGAAAGTTAACCGTTTCTATGAATATGTCGAGATTGTGGATCAACTTCTTCGTAATCCTGTTACAACTTATCATGGAAAATACTATCAATTAGAAGAAGCTGTGGTGCAACCAGATCCAATACAACAACCTAGGCCGCGTTTAACTATAGGAGCTTTCGGTTCACGTATGCTGAAAATAGCTGCTCGTTTTGCTGATACATGGAATACTTTAGGGGATCCAATTGCGAATGAAGATAGTCTAGAAATAACTAAAAGGCAGATTGGTCTTCTGGACAGATTTTGTAAGCAAAATAACCGTGATCCTCAAACACTAAAGCGATCATTTGGGCTATATGA
>CP070649.1:1530707-1561615 GCA_020354575.1 Candidatus Bathyarchaeota archaeon
TGGTTATTTCTTTCATTTTTTCATCACCTTCCTTCGTAAAATAGAATGAGCTAGAGAATATTTGTAGAAAGTTCCTATGGGATCGACAGCTTGATTGATAACTTCTGGATTAGTGGCGATGGATGCAAGGGCACTGATGGCAGCAGCACCTTGATCGGTGACACGTGGACCAGGGCCATCACAGCCTGTGCATGGTACATTCACATTTGGGCATTGTGCTCCGCAGCCTGCTCGCGTAGCAGGACCCATACAGATTACTCCTTGATCCCAGAAACATGTTTCGAAGTCATCGTCAATTTCGTAGATTCTCTTTATTTCTGAAAGTTTTCTATCTTTTTTCTCTCTTGGACATTCATCACAGATAGACTTTGTTGGCATTAAATTAGATCCCTTAGGGGGAAGCTCGTTCTTGAAAATGGCTTCAACCGCTTGAGCTATGAGGGGAACTGGGGGTGGGCAACCAGATAAGTAATAATCAACATCTACCGTCTGATCTAGAGTCTTTACGGTATCAAAGAAATCGGGCAACACCAACTCTCCTTCTTTGACCTTTAATGAGGTTTGTGGTGTCACGAATTCAGGATTCTTTGTTGATGGCGTTTCAGAATATGCTCTCTCAAATACAGTTTCTTTGTCCCAAAGATTTGCAAGACCTACTACGCATCCATCGCAAGCGCAGGAACCAAAAGCTACAAGAACCTTAGACTTACTTCGAAGAAGCTTGGCTAAGTGCTCTTGTTCACTGGTTCTTATTGCGCCATTAAAGAAGCAGACATCTATGCTTTCATCTGGCATCGCTTCCACGTCTTTGTATTTGATGTCTATTGCCACTGGCCAAAACACAATATCTACATTGGCTACAACGTCCAGAATCTTTTCATTTATATCCAGTACCGCAATCTCGCAACCCCCGCAGCTAGCAGCCCAATAGAACGCAAACTTCAGTTTTTTCTTTTCCATTCTCACTCTCACCAAATGCAAGTATCAGTTTAAGAGCTAAAGAACTGTTACATGTCAGATTTAAGTTTAACTTTCCGCATCCATAGATCCATCTGGAGATGCCTAGACAGGCATGCATTCACATAGGGAGCCACAATGAATGAACTATTTGAACCAACGCTTCGATAGAAGCAATTGTAGTCGACACACGAAACAGAATTATAAGAGAGCGGTAATCTTAGAAAAGAGGATACTCAAATGGCTTGGCACAAAGTCGATGATAAGACGTTAGAAATGCTAAAGGAACAGAAAGCTTTCGAAGACGAAGTTGCACAGCGACTAACTTCACTTTACGATTCTGCCAAAAATCCACTTGTTAAGTTGTATTTCCATAGAATCATTCTTGATACTATGAGACATTCTGATACTTACCAGACCTTGATCGATCTGAATAAACGAGCTTTGGTTGGAAAAGCAAGTAAGGAAAGAATGACCAGCGAGTTAAGCACTCACATCAAAGAAGAGAGAAAAATGCTAGAGCAAGCAAAAAAAATTAGCAGATCAGTGGAAGATGAAAAGATCAGACAAATTCTGGAACGCATCGTAGAAGATGAAAATATTCATCATAAGACCTTGAAGGAATTAGAGGAAATATTGGCAAAAGAATCAGAAGACTGGAATCGCTATCTGTATGATATGTTTACAGGTTTTCCTTAATATGCCAAAAACTATCTCTCTAGATTTCCTTATTTTTATTTTAATTCTTTGAATTTCGTTGAGTTCAGCAGAAGAATTACTGAAGCAAAAAAAAGGCACTCGACTATTCACATACTACTTTCTTTGATTGGGTTGTATGTCAAGTATTTCTTTGATGCTTACAGCACCTTCACGCAAAACCTTAGGTTCTTTGCTAGTTAAATCAACTACTGTTGATGATATCCCAAATTTACTTACTCCACCATCAAGAATTACATCTACTTCTGCTCCCAATTGCGCGATAGCGCTCTCAATATTTGTAGCTGCCTTGTTACCACTCTTATTCGCGCTAGTGCCCACGATGAGTCCTCCACATAGTCTTGCCAGATCAAGTGCAACCTCATGATCCGGTATCCTAATCCCAACACTCATTAAACCAAAGGTGACAACACTGCTGAGTCCTTTGCTCCTTTTAGGCAAAACCATAGTTAAAGCTCCCGGCCAAAATCTCTTTGCAAGATTCATTGCAACCTTTGAAACCATGGCCACCCGTTTCACATCTTGCATACTATTCGCTAAAACTGGCAGAGGACTTTGTCTATCGCCTTTCACTCGAATCAGCTTTTCAACCGATTCCGCATTAAAGGGATCACAGCCTAACCCATAAACAGTATCAGTTGGAAAAATAACTAAACCACCGCGTTTAACAATCTCTGCAGCATCTCGGATGTTTGGTAATGTAGCCGTCAATACTCGCATAGATGATCTCCGCAAAGTCGATAACAATAGAGTGGTCAGCAAGAAAGCGCGTCATAGTAAAACACTCCCGCGCCGTCGCCTTACATCATCCCAATAAAAGGACGACTGCAAGTAATAAAATCCTTTTGCTCAAGTGAACTCCACTGAACACTCGTACATACACCTTATATCCTCTAACACACAACGATGACAAGTCAGCTTTTAGGATGATGCATATGGAATCACAAAGGCCAACTATAGTTGTGCATGGAGGAGCAGGAGAATGGAAACCAGATAGACAAAATCTTGGGATTTTAGGAGTTAAAAGGGCTGCAAAAGCTGGATTTGACGTATTAAGGCGCAGTGGCACCGCTCTTGATGCTGTGGAGGCTGCAGTTATGATGATGGAAGACGATTCAACATTCAATGCGGGGTTGGGGTCATCACTTAATCTCGAGAAATCTGTGGAAATGGAGGCGTCTATAATGGATGGGGAGACTTTGAAAGCGGGCGCGACAGCCCTTCTAACTAACATTAGAAATCCCATACATCTTGCTCGAATCATTATGGAAAAAACTGATCACATCTTCATTGCAGGAAAGAGCGCTCAAAGGCTTGGAGAGATTTTCAATCTAGAAAAAGCAAATCCTGTTACGAAACTCAGAGAGAGACATTGGCTTGACCTAAAGAATAAAATTAGACAAGGAACCAGCGGATATTTACCAAAACTATCTAATCTAATGAAGTCCTATCCTGAATTCATGAATGCTGACACGGTTGGCGCTATTGCCATTGATCAACTCGGTAATGTAGCAGCAGCTACATCTACAGGTGGGCTCACCTTTAAAATTCCAGGTCGTATCGGAGACTCACCATTGATAGGCTGTGGCAACTACGCTGACAACAAAATAGGTGCATGTTCAGCAACTGGAATTGGAGAAATTGCCATGAAGCTCGTACTTGCCAAAAGCGCATGCTGCCTAATTCACAAAGGATATTCTCCTCAAGAAGCAGCAGAAATTTTAATAAAAAGAGTAAATCAGGCAATTCAGAACACTCCTAACCAAATGGGACTTATCGCAATTGATAAAAAAGGTAGAATCGGAGCTGCACACAATTCTCATCACCTATGTTGGAGTTACATGACTCCTCTGATGAAAAGCCCTAAGGCTTCACTTACGGCAAAAATTGTGAAATCTGGCTAAGAAAATTAGACATAAGCATTCCTTACCTATCTGTGCGAGTGCTAACTGTTAGATTTATGGCTTTGCACGAACTTTTATAATCGCCCTTTCACTTATAACCGACCATTACTAAGGGTCCTCACCATGGTTAGAATTGCCATTCTTGATATCACAAGATGCAAATTAAAACGATGCAGTAAAGAATGCTATCGTTTTTGCCCAAAAGTCAGAAGTAACATTGAAGCCATAATCTTTGAGGAAAGCAAGCCGAGAGTCGTTGAGGCCTTGTGCATAGGATGTGGCATCTGCGTCAAAAAATGCCCGTTTAGTGCTCTCACAATCGTTAATTTGCCGGATGAGCTTGAAAAAGAATGCAGCCATCGATTTGGACCCAACGCCTTCAAGTTGTATCGGGTTCCTACCCCTTCACAAGGTGTAGTGCTGGGTCTACTAGGCCAGAATGGAATTGGAAAAAGCACCGCAATTAAGATTTTATCATCTGAAATCAAGCCTAACCTTGGGAATTTTAGCAATCCACCAGAATGGGGCGAAATAACTAAGCATTTCAGAGGTTCAATTCTTCAAAATTATTTTCTTGAAATGAGTCAGGATAATCTACGAGTGGTGCATAAGCCCCAGTATGTAGATAGGATGCCTCAAGTATTCTCAGGAAAAGTCTGCGATCTTCTTGAGAAACTCCCCAAAGCAGACAAATTAGATGAAATCGCAAGATTGCTGCAGCTTGAGCCTGTCTGGGATCGGACTTTGGATGTTTTAAGTGGGGGTGAACTTCAAAGAGTCGCTGTAGCTGCTATTGTCTGTAACGAAGCCGATGTATATTTATTTGACGAACCTTCGAGCTATCTGGATGTAAAACAGCGTCTGGAAGTAGCGCGAGTAATTCGGAGCCTAAAAGATGAAAACAAGACTGTAATTGTTGCGGAACACGATCTTGCGATACTTGACTACCTATCAGATCAAATTTGCCTTCTTTATGGAGAACCAGGAGCGTATGGAGTTGTTTCCCAAGTTCATGGAGTACGTGCGGGAATTAACATCTATTTACAGGGATTCATATCTGACGAAAATGTACGATTTAGAAAAGAAGCAATAATTTTCCATGTAAAGCCTCCAACAATAAGCAGTGGTGCTGGTGAGACGATACTAGAATGGGAAAAACTCGAAAAGTCTTATGCGGGATTTACACTAAAGGCAGAGCCCGGAGAAGTGAAAAAGGGGGAAGTTGTTGGCATTTTGGGACCAAATGGAATTGGAAAGACGACCTTTGTTAAACTTTTGGCTGGGTTAGAGAAGGCGAACAAAGGAAGAACATCTGCAACACATGAATTAATGGTCAGCTATAAGCCACAATACATTTCTTCTGAATACGATGGAAGTGTTGAGGAACTGCTTAGAGATGTTGGCAAAGATAAATTCTCAACAAGCTGGTATAATAGTGAAATTTTGCAGCCCCTTAATGTTAAAAAACTCTTGGATCGCAACATTCGCCAACTTAGCGGTGGCGAGCTTCAGCGTGTCACTATTGCAGCATGTCTTTCTCGTGAGGCCCAGCTGTACCTTCTAGATGAACCCAGTGCATATTTAGATGTTGAAGAGCGACTAAGTGTCGCACGAACTATTCGAAGGATGATTGAGAATAAAAACGCTACAGCGTTTGTAGTAGAGCATGATGTAGTTGCGCAAGATTTTATTGCTGACCGTTTGATGGTTTTTAAAGGCGAATCCGGCGTTAAGGGTTTAGCCAACCCTCCGACAACTCTTAGATTCGGCATGAATGATTTTCTTAAAGAGATGCGAGTAACCTTTCGGAGAGATCCGACAACTAGAAGACCAAGAGTTAACAAAGAAGGTTCAAGGACCGATAGATACCAACGGAAAATAGGTGAATATTACTATATAGCGGAAACATCAAAATAACCTTGCAAAACTGTTTTAACGGATCCGATTTAAGCTATACTCAGTGGATGCTTTGAAAAAGCTTTGGTTACCCTTAATACTTGTTAATTTCAAAACTTACCTTGAAGGAACTGGTAGAAAAGCTCGGGGGTTAGCTGAGATAGCTCAAAAGGTAAGCGATGAGGTAGGTGTATGCATCGGCCTTGCCCCCCAATACACCGACATAGCTCAAATCGCGAGAATTGTTTCTCTGCCTATTTTTTCACAGCATATTGATCATTATGTCCCAGGAAGCTTCACAGGCCATATCCTACCTGAAGCAATAAAAGAAACAAAAGCTGTTGGAACACTAATTAATCATTCAGAACGGCGGTTATGCATTTCTGAAATTGATGCCACAATCAGACGAGTGAAGGATCTAGGTTTAATCTCGGTTGTCTGCACAAATAACGCGAATGTGAGTGCTTCTACTGCAGCTCTGAATCCAGATTTTATTGCAATTGAACCACCGGAGCTCATTGGGACAGGCATACCTGTATCTAAGGCTAAACCGCAGATTGTTACAACAACCATTAAACAAGTTAAGAAGATAAATCCAGCGATCACAATTCTTTGTGGAGCAGGCATCAGCAATGGCGCTGATGTAAGCGCAGCATTGAAACTTGGAACTAATGGAGTCCTCGTCGCGAGTGGCATAGTGAAGGCAAAAAGGCCATATAAGACTCTCATGGAATTTGCGCAGGCAACGACCAAATAATAAGGTGTCTATATCTTTGAAAGTTGAGATCGAATGCCTTGCCTGCATAATTCATCGGGGTTATTTAGAAATCGCAGAAGCAACACCTCAACCATATCTGCAATTCAGAGCTGCAAAATCACTATTGGAATATATGGCAAAGGAATTCAATCCGGAAGGCGTTGCCGCAATAATCGGAACTATGCGTGATAGGATAATTAAGCGAATTACAGGGAACCAAGATATTTATGCAGAAAAAAAACGTCTTAGCAACAAAATAGCACTGAAAATGCTGCCATCATTGGAAGAGGTGATTGAAAGGCAAGCTTCACCTAAAAGACGATTTAGAAAGGCTTGTTTAGCCTCGATCGTTGGGAACATCATAGAATTTGATATTCCAGAACATGATGTTAATTTTGACGAATTAGAAAACTTCTTTTCTGCTGCCGAAGAAGATCTGGCGATCGATGACATATCGGAAATCTTTGAAGAAGCTAAGAAAGCAGAGGATGTTCTTTTTCTGACTGATAATGCTGGTGAGATTGTCTTCGATAAGCTTTTGGTTAAGGAATTGAAGCACTTAGGCGCAAAGGTGACAGTGGTAGTAAAAGGAGGACCAATTCTAAATGATGCTACCTTAGAAGACGCAAAGGTTGTTAACATGTACGAAATCGCCAATGAGATCATCACAACAGGTACAGACGCTGTAGGACTACCTTTGCTGGAAGAGCAATCCAAACAATTCAGGAAGGCGTATGACAATGCAGATTTTGTTGTTGCAAAAGGCATGGGCTATGCTGAAACACTTACGGAGATGCGATTAAAGAAGCCCCATGCTTTCTTGTTAAGAACCAAATGCAACCCTGTCGCGCGATATTTTAAGGTTGCTAGAGGCAAAAATGTTGCTAGGTTAATGAAGCCTTAGGATTGAGCTTAATGGAAAATGGGTTCTCGGAATTAAAATTCGAAAAAAATATCCTTTCGAACCTCGAAAATGCGATGCATTTGGAATGGATCATTACTAATGGTCTTGGAGGATATGCGTCCTCGAATATCCTGGGAATCAATACACGGAAATATCATGGTATTTTGATTGCTTCCTTCAATCCACCCTCTGATAGGAGAGTGATGCTATCGAAGCTTGATGAACAAATCTTCATTGATTCTGAGGCCTACGCCTTTGGTGCAAATGAATTTAATGGTGTTATATATCCCCAAGGCTACAAATATTTGAAATCCTTCTCGCGATTTCCATTCCCAACTTATGCATATAATATACCTGGAGTGAAGCTCCAGAAATCAATATTAATGCCTAATGAGAGGAATGCTGCGGTTGTAATCTATGAAATTTCAACTCCACCAAAGAAGAAAATTAGATTCGAAATCTCTCCTCTTATTAACTCCCGACATTTTCATGCAGTAACAAACAAGGATATGGTTGAATGGGATGTTGCCCAAAGAGTTTTCTCAAAGGGCACAAAAATTGAAACGCTTCAACCCAAATCAACTTTAATTTTATCATCAAATCTAGGACAGTATTCTAGCACAGATAGCAAATGGATTGAAAGAATCTTCTTGCGTTTAGATAATTCGCAAGGCTATAGTTGTTATGACGATTGTTATGTACCAGGAAAGTTTATCGTAAATGTCAAAGGTGGAAAAGCGAAATTCTATGTTATGGCCATAGCTGAGATGAATAGAGAAAATGCTGAAAAATCTCAGTCAACTGTAAGCAGAGATCTAAGTGATCTTGATAGTTTCCAACAAAGAGAATATGATCGAGTTAAGACCCTGTTAGTTCAATTTCGTCGTCAACATCCAAATCTAATTCAAAAAGACTGGCTGAAGTTTCTCATCTATGCTTCTGATTCTTTTATTGTGAAACGCAATTCGACGAAGACCAAGACTGTCATTGCAGGTTATCATTGGTTTGAAGATTGGGGACGGGATTCGCTGATTTCCCTACCCGGTTTGACCTTAATCACTGGTCGAATCGAAGATGCTAGAAAAATCTTGTTGACTTTCAAACGGCATTGCAATCAAGGGATCATTCCAAATCATTTTCCTGATAAAACGGGAGAGGCTCCCACTTACAATACCGTGGATGCAACTCTATGGTATTTCAATGCTGTTCTTCAATACCTGAAGTATACAAATGATTTTGATTTTGTCAAAAATAAGCTCTGGAAAATGTTAGAGTCTGTAATTAATTTTCACATACAAGGAACAATAAACAACATCTCCCTTGACAATGATGGGTTAATCATGCACGGACCGCAATTGACTTGGATGGATGCTGCCATGGACAACAATCCTATCACACCTCGAGAAGGCAAAGCTGTTGAAATCCAATCTTTGTGGTACAATGCACTAAGAACTATGGAGCTACTCGCAACATACTTTAAGCATGATGATTTGACAGAAAAATATCAGAAATTAGCAGAGGACGCAAAGACAAGTTTCCTTAGAGAATTTTGGAACCCTGACAGAAATTACCTTTTTGATGTAATAAAGAATGAATACAAAGATGCTTCGCTAAGACCAAATCAGGTATTAGCAGTTTCACTTGATTTTTCAATGCTTGACAAGGAGAAGCAAACAGCAATAGTTTCAACTGTGCATGAACACCTTTGGACAATATATGGATTAAGAACACTGTCTACAAGAAACCCCAAATATCATGGAAAATATTCTGGAAACTGGATTGAGCGAAACAATGCTTATCATAATGGCACTGCGTGGGCTTGGTTGATCGGTCCATTCGTGACAGCCTATCTTAGAACGAAGGATTACGATGCTGAATGGAGGAAATATGCCTTTCAGAAATTCCTTCAGCCTCTGTTTGGCGACCATATCTTGAACGCTGGAATTGGAACTGTAAGTGAGGTTTTTGATGGGAACTATCCACATTCTCCGAGTGGCTGCATATCTCAGGCTTGGAGCATTGCAGAACCATTACGAGCATATATTGAAGATGTCATTTTTGAACGGCCAATGTTTGAAGCACAAGTTCTGGAAATATTATCAAGCAGGTAAATTAAAATGGAAATAATAATCATTGGAACAATAGAAATAGTAGGTCTGAAGAGCATTGACTGATATTTGTTTAATGTTCGAAGTTCATCAGCCATTGAGGTTGAACCGAAATTTTCACCGTGACCTATTATCGAAACCGCCCACATCGAAGAAAGACCTTTTCGAACTATATTTTGATAATACTCTCAACAAGCATATTTTTGACCGTGCAGCAAGGAAATGCTATTTCCCAGCAAATCGAATAATCCTCAACGAAATTGAAAGGTTCAAGCAGAAAAAAAGACAATTCAAAGTTTCGTATGGAATTTCTGGAGTTTTTATTGAGCAATGTAAACAATGGAATCCAGATTTGCTTGAATCGTTCAAGGTCCTAGCACGAACAGGGTGTGTAGAATTTCTACAGGGAACATATTACCATTCATTAGCGAGTCTTTTCGGTTCTGATCGATCTGAATTTATTGAGCAGGTAAAAATGCATCAACAATTGTTGAGAACTCTCTTTGGCATGGAGCCAAAGATATTTGAAAATACTGAATGTCTTTACAATAATCTCATTGCTAAGGCCATTGCGGATATGGGATATGATGCGATTATAACAGAAGGAGTCGAACGAATACTTGGATGGAGAAGTCCTAACTATGTATATAAAGCAAAAGATTCGTCCATCCCGATTTTGCTTCGAAATTATCGTCTCTCAGATGATATTGGCTTCCGCTTTTCTTCAAGCTGGTGGAGTGGGTGGCCTTTAACAGCTCAAAAATATGCTAGCTGGTTAGCAGCAACGCAGGGGCAAGTAATCATTCTGTTTATTGATTATGAAACTCTGGGAGAACACCATTGGCCTGAGACTGGAATACTGGAGTTCCTTAAGTGGTTGCCTGGTGAAGTTTTAAAATGGGACCATCTATTTTGGCGAACTCCTCGAGAAGTAGTTAGTTATCATAATCCAGTAGGCGAAATTTACGTCAATGAATACAATACCGTATCGTGGGCAGATCTCGAGCGAGACCCAAGTGCTTGGATTGGTAATCCAATGCAAAACGCATGTTATGGGCTTTTGGAGGGCTTAGAACCATTTGTAAAAGGCCTAGGAGACGAGTTTTGGTTAAGATTTTGGCGATATTTCCAAATGAGTGATCATCTATATTATATGAGTGTAAAAGGGGGAGGCCCTGGTGATGTACATTCCTACTTTAATCCTTCGGGAAACCCCATTGATGCTTTTGTCTCATTTTCTACCGTTGTGTCCGATTTCGAAGCTAGAATTCTAGCTGAATTACAGAAACCGGAACTTGCTGCTAAATGGATTTTGCGGCGATTACCTGCTGATAAAGCTTTTACTTTCTTCTACGAGTTTGCCCGACCAACTCACTTTGTTACTTCTAATCTTTTGGAGTTTGCTGAAGTCCTAAAAAAGATCAATGTTCAATCTCTCCAATATCATATGGAGAGAGGTGATTTCGAAAGGTGGTTGAGTCAAGTATTAGGTGACAAGAAACTAGCTCAGAGGATCGCATCAATCGCCCAAGAAAATATCTTTGGTGAGAAACTTCGCAAAAGGATTTTAACGATTGTCAAAGCCAGATTAAAACAACTGGAGACATTAGCAGCAAAGGGAAAAGAGTAATCTATGAAGATATGCCTGTTATCTTGGGAATTTCCACCACGAATCGTAGGAGGAATCGCCCGTCATGTTTTTGGATTAGCCAAATCCTTGACAAAGGATGGGCATGATGTTGGAGTGGTTACCCTGGATTTTCCAGGCACACCCGATTATGAAGAGGCCGAAGGCTTTAAGGTCTATCGATCGAAAACCGAAGTAGGGCATCCAAACTTTCTTACATGGGCTTTTTTGTTTAATCATTTTTTGGAGAAAAGCTTAGCTATCGCGAACAATGACATTAATTTTGATATTATTCATATTCATGATTGGCTTGTGGCTCCGGCAGGAATTGGATTTAAACATTTCTTGAAAAAACCACTAGTCTGTACCATGCATAGTACTGAACATGGGCGATCAAGCTTGCATGGTCCTGATTCATACATGATAGATGGAATGGAATGGTGGGCTTGTTACGAAGCAGCTCGAATTATAGTGACAAGCAATTCGATGAAAGGAGAAGTATGTGGCCATTTTAAAGTGGCAGACGAAAAGGTAGATGTCATCCCCAATGCCATTGAAGGCGATAAGTACAACATCGATATTGATCGCTGGGCAACTAGAAGACGATTTGGCGTGGGTGATCATGAGAAATTAGTTTTGTATGTTGGACGTTTAGTACCGCAGAAAGGCATTGAATACCTAATTCGCGCTATGCCTCATATTAGTTGGCGTTTTCCAGAGGCGAAGTTCATTATTGTCGGGGAGGGATGGATGCGTGGGCAATTAGAATGGATGGCTGACATATCTGGTCAAGGAGGACGAACGAATTTTACGGGATTCATTCCAGATCAAGATCTTATAGCTCTAACGAAGGGTGCGGATGTGATGGTTGTACCATCAGTTTACGAACCATTTGGAATCGTGGCTTTGGAGGGAATGGCAGCAGGTGTTCCCGTGATAGTTAGCCAAGTAGGGGGTTTGGCAGAGATAGTGGAACATGATAAAACTGGAGTTCATGTATTTCCCCGTAGCCCGGACTCAATTGCCTGGGGTATCGAGCGTGTTTTGTCAGATCCAGGCTTTAGAGACTGGATTGTGAAGAGTGCCCATGAAGCAGTTCACAATAGATTTAGTTGGAAAGCTGTCGCCTCACAGACTGTTGAGGTTTATAAGCGAGTTTTAGGAGAAAGATAGCTATGAGCACATATCCTCCAGTTTCACCCCGTCCGGAACTGCCTGAAGAGTTCCGATTCTTATGCATACTTCATAATGTGGGTGCCATTAATTCCGAAAGATCACTTACGATCGAGGAGATAGCAAAATGGACAAATAAAAGATACTCACTCATTCGTGAGCATTTACGGAGGCTTGAAGAACTGGGATATGTGCAATCTTTTACAAAAGGACGAGTCGACAGGTATCACGTTTCCGTAATGGGCATTAGAAAAGTCTTAACATTGTATAGTTAGGTTCATATTTAGTGTGATGAACTGTTTTCTAGCATGTTTCATAATCTGAACAATAATGTTTGCATGCATGCAGGCTACAATCAAGATGGCAGCGTAAGCTTAAAGTATCTAAGCTAATTTTAAAAGCAAGCATGTGTCGGATGAGCCTTGATTAGAAGATTAAAAGCTGCTGGGCTTGTAGTATTTTTCATATGGATATTGATGTTGTTAGTGTTTCCTAGCATGGGAATTATTCATCCACCAGGTGTCGAATGGGAAAGGGTGTTTAATAGACGAAGCGAATACCTCAGTCAGTGGTTCGATTATCAAGACTACGGCTACTCAGTCGACAAAACCAGCGATGGAGGATACATAATTGCTGGACTGAGCGGTTCGGATCCATGGCTTATTAAAACAGATTCAATCGGAATCGAACAATGGAATAAAACTTACGCAAATGCAGAAGGACATGGTTATGACTATGTATGCACTCAGCAGACCACTGATGAGGGATACATTATCGCTACAACTTATGCTTATGCAAATATCGCTGGCAACTATGATTTTTGGCTGATAAAGACTGACCACTCTGGAAATCATGAATGGAACAGAACTTATGGAGGAGCACTCGCAGAAAGATTATACTCAATCAGACAGACGAATGATAGCGGATATATTATCGCTGGAGCTACAAAATCTTTCGCTACTTTTGGTGATGACTTTTGGCTAGTCAAAACTGATGAAATGGGCAATCACATATGGAATAAAACATTTGGAAGAATGTATCATAATGAGGTCGCATATGCAGCTGCAGAGACAAATGACGCCGGATATATACTTGCTGGCACCACTATTGTTGGCATCGGAGTCTCTAATTTTTGGCTGGTGAAAACTGATTCATCGGGTAATCATGTATGGAACAAAACCCTTGGACAATCCGGATTTGGAACTGAGGTAGCATATGCAATCGAGCAGACAGACGACAATGGATACATATTTGTAGGATCCTGTCCGTCGCCTTTTGGTAGTCTGGCTGAGCATCACTCTTGTTTGATAAAGACCGATCAATACGGAGATCAACTATGGAAAAGGACTCTGGGAAACATATCATCGGGCACAGTAAACACGTTGAGAGCCCTTTATGAGACTCCTGATGGAGGATATACAGCAGCCGGATACATTGGAATTTTTCCCAATTATGATTTCTGGGTGATAAGATTGGATTCTGGTGGAATTCTCCGATGGGAAAAGATATTCGGTGTGTCAAAGAATGAATTAGTTCAAGCCATTCAGCAAACTTCAGATGGTGGATATATTATAGCGGGATACACAAATTCATATGGAGACACCTATGATTTTTCGCTTGTGAAACTTGAAGCGATCGATGACACTCCACCAATCATTGGTCAACCAATTCAAGTGCCGAGTGGAGAAGTTCTTGAAGATCATCCAGTAATGGTGGCTATTGGAGTGACTGATGAAGAAAGCGGCATACAGAATGTAACCTTATCGTATACCCTTGATAATGGATCCACATGGACCAATGTCTCTATGGTTTATAACTCAACGCTGGATCTTTATGAAAGTATGATTCCTGGGCAAATAAAAAGCACATTGGTAAAATATCGTGTTATTGCGTTTGATAATGCAGATAATATGTCGATAAAAGATAATCTAGGAGAATGCTTTTCTTATCATGTAATCCCAGAAAATCCATTCATGCTCCTAATATTATTTGTGATCATGTCCTTCGTGCTATTGATTTCATATAAAAGAGGACATTGGCACGAGTAATTATTTTCTCTTTTCGATAGTTTATCACATATTTATTCTGTTTCGAGGTCTATTTGGATAAGATCAAGTCTATCAAAGTCTTTTCATCTATTTCTGCTCTGGTTCGCCAATCGGTAAATAAGAATCCACTTTCATCTTGGTCGATGTAGCCTTCACGGATATATCGGTCTAAATTGGTGCTCACTCTCCAGTGGGGAAGTTTGTTTCTTAGAAGTTGTTCAACGTCTTTTCTTGAAGCTTTTCCTTTCTCCGCTATTATTGCTGAAAGAGTTATGGCTAAGCCTGCGATGTCATCGATACGCCAGCCCATCATTTTTGTTTCCTTGGTGGTGAGTTCTCCGCGAAGGGTCACGAAAAATCGTGCTTTGTCCAATTGTGCTCTCGTGGGTTTTTCAGGTGATTTTTCTCCTTCGAATACTGTCTTGATTTGGAGCCCTAGCTTTTCTAGGTATTTGTTGAGAAGTGTGAGAATTTTGGAATAATCAGATCCCAATTCCTTCTTTAGTTCCCACCCTTTGACTCCTGGTTTTCTGTGTCGTTTAAATAGGAGCAAGTGAGCTGCTTTTTTTATTTGAGTAACATAATAGATCTTTTTCCTCATTCTCTCTCACCCGCTTTCCAGTTTCGCCATTCTTCAAAAGTGATTGGAATAGGAAGAGATGTGGCTTGCTTGTTATTTGCTGTGGGCTTTGGGATATCAAAGGGCAGAATATAAATTATCTCTTCCAATCTATCAACTTCAAGTGTTGCATAGCCATATGTAACAAGAAAACTAGTCAAGTATGCGCGCTTCACAGTTTCTTCGTAGGTTTCATCACCAATGAAGTCCCAGTATTCGATTTTTTGCTTGTTGCCCACTTTTCGTTTGAGTTCTTCCCAAAAGATTTCGAGTTCTTTAGAGAATTTCTTTTCTGAAATGATCTGCTGTTCTATTAGTTCTTCTCGAGTCGCAGTTCTAGCGAGTATGTGAAGCAACTCGTCTTTTCGCCACCGTTCATCCAATGGGGTTAAATTGTGCCAGTATGTCAGTGCCTCAACCATGCTAGAAGGAGAGATTTGTTCTAACTGCACAATTGGTTGCCAAGATTTTAGAAATAGCAAACCAAGGTCCTCTTTAGTCAGTGTTTGCAGTTTCTCCATTACTAGAAAAGGGTCTCTGTAGAGCGATGTAGAACGCTGTTTTACCCAATCGCTTTGAAGTTTTATTGCTGAAGCTATTTGATGCAATGCTTCAGCGTCCAAGCAGAGTTCTTCAGGATTCTTCCATTCCGGAAAGAATTGCTGAATAACTGAGATGAGGTCATCTATGTTTATGAGGAAGGGATCTACTCCCCTCTCTTCAACTGAGAAGCATAAGTCGATTATGCGTTGAAGTCTTTCCTTTCCAAGCTGCTTTGTCTTTCGGTTCTTCTGCAATCAAATATCCACTTTCAAACTGGTTAGTCCAGATATCCGGATACTATCGTCTCTTGAGTTACGCTTTCTTCAAGTCCACTGATTCTGGATCTACCTTCAATGCTCTGAACCGTCAAAATAAAGATATCCTCCGTTGGGAAGGTTATTTGACCAGGAGTTATGATCAGGTATTGGGAATCCAAGCCTTTCACTTGCTCGATGAGAAGTCTAGTTATTATCTCCCGGTTTCGAGGATCCATATGAACATCATATTCATCAACCGCGCGGAAAGGGGATTGTACATGCTGTTGTAGAGCCAAGAGGAAACTCATCGTAGCCATGCTTCTTTCCCCTCCACTTTGAGTATAAGCATCTAAAGGGATTAATTGTGAACCCCTGAAGCCCACAAGTATACTTAACCCAGCAGATTCAATGTCATTTTCATCAACTAATTTGGCTTTGCCAGCAGCTTTCGCCTGAGATAATATCTCTTGATACCGAACGCTCACGTCCTCTAAGAGGTCCCTCATAACTTCGCGCCAGGCTTCAGTGCGAGCACTAACCTCTTCCAAAGCTTTTTCTCGATTTTCTTCTACTTTTCGAGCTTTCTCCTTCAGGTTTAAGTAGAGGTCGGAATAGGTTTCATACATCCGTTCAATTTCTTCAGTAACATCTGTAAGGGCGGCTAGATATCCATCTATCAATCGAATATCACCAATTATTTTGTCAATTGTACGAGTTGAAGCTATACGAGAACCAGTGAGTGAAGCCCTTTCCGCAATCTCGTTATATTCTTTCATTTTGGTCTTGATTTCTTTGTTAAGTTTCTGAAGCTGGCTTTCAATGTTTTCTATTTTATACTCTAAAATAGCAGAGGTAATTCTTGTGTCTATGAATTGGGTTGTCATTTCTTCGATTTCTTCTGCCGCAAAATCGACCTTCTGCCTAATTTCCTGAAGGTGCTTGTTGGTTTTCTCAAGTTGTTCATGGTAATTTTCAATCTGCGCTTTCAGGTTGTCGTTTCTCTTCTGCAGTTGTTGAGTCCACGTAGTTTCAAGAGTTCTATAGGCACCATTTAGGGTCCCCGGATTTGCCACAGATTCGTTTGCTGAGTTACGCAAACTTGTAGAGATTGTCGGTGTTTTGATAGAAGTTAAGAATTTGGTTAATTCATCAAAATTATTTTTGACTAGTTGTTGCATTTCTTCAATAGTTTGAGTTTTCGATGCAAGCAAAGTCTCATTTCTGGTTTTCTCTCTTTCGATGGATAGGAGTTCTTCAAGGATTTTCTGTTGTTGAGATTTGCGCTGAGCTAATTTGGAATGAAGCTTTTGAGTTTGATTCTGAAACTTCATAGAATTCTTTTTGATTGCTTGGAGTTCACTCTTTTCCTCTTTCAGTTGATCTTCCAATTTGCTAACTACTAGTTCTCTTTGGGAAGCTTCGGTCCAGGCTAGCTCTCTTTCAAGGAATCGTCTTTTTATCTGCAACTGCTTTTTTTGTTGATAACGGTCATATTGTTCACGCCAGTAGTCAAGTGTCTGTTTAGCTGATTCAAGAAGGTTATTTACTGACTCCTCCTCGCTCAGTATACGATTCAATTTCTTCTTGGCCTGCAAAACGTTTCGACGATAGGCTTCCAAACCGACTGCTGCTTCTACCGTTTTCAGCTTTTCTTGAGATGAAAGTATCGTAAATTGCTCAGTCATGTTTTGATGCATAATAATGAGCAGGTTGTCAGGGTGAACGCTGAATTTTGCCAGCAGCCTTTCAACATCACGTTTTGTTGCAGCTCTGTTGTCAAGTTCAAACCAGTATTTTCCGTCTCGTCTTAATCCTCGAGTGAGGAAAATCTGGTCCCTATTAAATTTCTTCACTGGACGTTTCCCATTTCGAGGAGAGTTGTCCAATACAATTGTTACTCGTGCTTGATCTTTACCCCACTTAATAAGATTACTTAGCTTTCTTGAACGCTCTGTATAGGACTGCCCTAGAGCTATTGAAACTCCTAAGAGGATAGAAGACTTCCCGGCACCATTAGGCCCACAAATTACATTTACGCCTGCTTTGAACGGAATCCTAGCGTAATCATAGGACATGAAATTCTCAAGAATCACTTCCCGAATTAGCATTTTATTGGGGCCTCAGTAGCCTAGATAGAAAACAAGTTCTCCTATTAAAGGAATTACTACAAGTTTTCTGCAAATAGGACAACTTTTCTACGTACGTTTTCTAAACAACTTGTATCCATCGAAATCAGTGACAAACTCGAATCATACTCGTCTATGAAGGACCAAAAATCTTTGTCGTTATTTCATACACTTCTCTAATCTTTGTTGCCAGCTCGGCGTATTGCTTGACCGTAAGCTCATCAGGCATTATAACGCATCCAGACACAGTTTATACGGTATCTTAATATTTACGTAATTTCAAATGTTGAAATATTATTGTTATCGGAATATGTCGAAGGACTATGAATCAACCTTTATGGGCCCTTATTACGAAGACTGAAATATGCTTAGTTTGACAAGCATGAATAAATGTGGTTGATAACTAGGTCATTTTGGTGAGTGTGTAGAAAGCTTCTACAGATTGGAAGAAATCCACTTCCTCTCTCTCCTCCCACTCACCGCATCACAATTGTCGTCAAGAGTTTAAATGATTTATGGATGCAGCTTGGTGTATCTTCACAGAGTCTGTTTTCATTATTTTGAAACAACATCAAGCTCGGTTATTATGACCTTTGGGGCCACAAACATGTCGAGCTGTCTGGCTGCTTTCCCAAGAGCTGAAATTTTTTTAATTAAGTTGTAGACATTTCCTACGATCATTGCTCCCTTGACAGCGTGGACAATTTCTCCCTTTAATATTCGCCAAGCTGGTGCAAGAGCTACTGAAAATTCTCCAGTTTCAGGATTTGATTGATGAGCGCCTTGAACGTTGCGGACATAGTACCCATTCTTAACTTCCTGAATTAATTCATCATCTCTTGCAGTCCCTGTTTTGATCATCATGTTAGTAGGATTGATTGAAGGTAGAGTCCCATATGGCGGTAATTGAAGACCGCCACCGCCTCGATTTGCATTGCCTGTGCTTTCTTTTCCTTCGAGTCTTGCCCAATAATTATCGTAAAGGAAGCCTTGAAGTAGGCCATCTTCTAGTACAGGGGTTTTCTGCCTTGGTACTCCTTCCATATCTGTCTTACCTGAGCGTAAACCCCCAGGCAAGATTCCATTATCGTATATTGTGAGGTTTTTCCCAGCAATTCTTTTGCCTATTTTGTCTTTTAGAATGCTTCTGCCTCTAAAAACGATATCTCCCCTGATAGAAGGAATGAGAGTGAATCTCAGAATTGATTGAAGTGCAAATGGGTCCAATAGTACTGGAAATTTGCCTGCTTCTGCTTTGCCAATGTTAATTGACTCAATTGCTAATCGAGCTGCTTCACTCCCGACCCATTCTGGTTCAGGGGCATAAGTTCGAGTGGCTTTGAATTCAACACACATTGGAGAAACTTGTGCTTCAGATCTCGCCATTGTGCCAAGCACATTAATGAAGAAAGTTCCCTTGTCTTCTACTTCAACACCATGACTATTGAGACATACCGTTTTTTCTGTACTTACCTGTGTGCCACCGAAGGCGGGTAAGACTCTTTTATCGAATTCAGTAGCAGAGGTCATCATCTTTTGACACATGATGACAGCTTCATCAGGGGTAAATTTTGTGATGCGTTCATCATAGGTTTGCTTCACTGTTGGGTAGCCTTTGCTTTCAGGAAGATGTCTCCAATTCTTATCTGTCAAGCTTGCTTTGCTCGCATTGGCAGCTTGAATAGCTGTTTTATTTATCTCTCTCTTTTCTAGCATGTTTGTATATGCAAAGCCAATTTTTCCATGGGTTATGGTTCTGACAGCCATTCCAACATCCTTGACATCGACACATGTCTTAATTTCTGCTCTCTCTATCTCCACACTTATTGATTGATTGCTTATAATGAGTGCTTCAACTTCTTGGGCACCAGCGGCAGTAGCTGATTTCATAGCTTCCCTGCAAAGCTCGATATAGTTCATCTCAGGCGCCCCCTATGAGGATATTTTTGACACGCACTGGCGGCCCACCAGAGGATTCGAACATCATTTGTCCTTTGCCACATCTTCCCATTTCAAGCCCGAAGTCTTTTCCGCAGGCATCAACCTGTTGCAAAGTTTGCAATGTGTTTCCAGCTATTCCAACGTTTCTTACAGGCTGTCCAAGTTTTCCATTCTTAATTTCAAATGCGCTTTGAACTCCTACTGTAAAAGTCCCGTCAAGATTGGCTTGTCCACCCCTGAAGGCCTCCAAGTAGTAGCCGAATTTAATATCTTCTAAAAGCTCATCAAAACTGTAATTACCTTTCTCAAAGCAGGTATTTCTCATCCGGATAAGTGGGGTCACTCTGAAGTCTTGTGCTCTAGCATTTCCGGTTGGGGGTACATTCATCTTTGCTGCAGTCTCCCGGTTGTGCATCAACCCTACCAGAATTCCGTTCTCTATCAGCTGGGTTCTTTGACCTGGTACTCCTTCATCATCGTATTTTAATGAGCCAAAGCCTTCAGGTATAAGGGCTGAGTCATAGATCGTGACGTTGTTGCTTGCAATTTTTTCCCCTGTTTTTCCCATCAATGCACTACCTGAGAGTGTTAAATCAGCTTCACAGATATGTCCCAATGCTTCGTGAGCTAAAACTCCAACAATATTTGTGCCAATAATTGCAGGATGTGATCCGCTTTTTGGGGTTTTTGCTTCGAGCTGTTGTATCACTTTTTTACTTACTCTTTCTGCAATTTTTTCTGACGGTTCATAGTCATAAAGCTCGTATCCATGAGCCCCTATCTCGTCTCTTGCACTGGCCATAATCCCGTTGCTTTTCCCTGTAACCCAGCAATAGTTCCAAACAAACATTTTCAGTTGTTCAATAAAAGTCCCCTCAGTAGTCGCCAGTGTTTGCTGTGTAAAGAGGTCTGCATAATTTATAGTCACGCTTTTTATTTTTTTATCAAAATCAAAGCAGCTTTTATTAATTTTTAAGAGATTATCAATCTTCACGCTAATGTCAATATCTTTCGGATCCTTCTTAACAGCAATGAAATCCTTGTCTTCCACGGACTTCACTTGAGCCAATTTGACTGGTTCCCGAACGCTTTTTCCCGCAGCATTGGCCATTTTAAAAGCATTATGAAGAGATTTTTCCAAGGCTACTTGTTCAAGCGAGTTTGTTGTGGAAAATCCCCATGCGCCTTTTGCAAGAACACGAATTCCAGTTCCTGTTTCATTTGCTAAGGTCACTGATTCCACCTGACCGTCTTTCACAGATAAAATTGTGTTTCTGTTTTTCTGCGCTCTGATTTCTGCATATGAAGCTCCGAGCTGTGTAATTTTTTCCAGCGTTGAATGTAAAACATCCTTCATTGCTTTTTCAACCTAATCTTTTAGGTCATGATCTTTTGTGCGGGGATTTAAGCCTTGGGTAAATATATGTAAAACTATGATTTTGCCCATAAGATGAAGAGAAGCGAAGTACCTTCGCTTGATGGCAGGCTTGCATAGCTGCGATGTGGAATACGCTGAAATTCTGATCTCTAGGTCACGCATAAACGTAAAAAGCCTTATCCGAAATGAAATCAGAATTCAATAGACTCGGAGGACATTAAAGTTGAGTAATCACGAACTTCATGTTTCACCTCCTCTATTCTTCTGTGGGCATCAAACACCACTCAAAAAGGCTGATTATGTGGTCATAGGTATACCTTTTGATATGACTAGCACTTTTAGAACGGGAGCTAGGTTTGCGCCTTCCGCTATACGAGAAGCATCATTAAATATCGAAACTTTCAGTTTTCGATCAAACCTTGATATGGAAGACCTGAAAATTCATGATTTAGGTGATCTTCACGTCAGCGGGAACGTGGAGGTTACTTTGAGACGTCTGCAAAACATTTTGGGAGAGCTATCGAAATCTCAGATTCCGATACTTATTGGAGGAGAGCACACGATTACCTTAGGTGCATTTCGCGGAATAGGCGGGGACGATGCTACAATAATTAGCCTTGATGCTCATTTAGACCTCCGGGATGAATATATGGACTTGGCAACAAGTCACACGACTTTTATGCGAAGACTGAAAGAACAGATAAATCCTAGAGAAATTATAGAAATTGGCACAAGAGCTGCTTGTAAAGAAGAGTTGACTTACGCTGAAAAAAGTGGAATCCATTTCTTTACGACTAAGCGCATTAGAGAAGTTGGATGGCTTTCCACTATAAGATCTGTGCAAAAAATAATTAAAGATTGCAAACAAATCTATTTGACTATAGACATGGATGTTCTGGATCCAGCTTTTGCGCCAGCAGTACAAAACCCTGAGCCAGATGGTTTACGCATTGAAATGCTCTTGGAATTAATTTTCAATCTTTGTGATGATCGCTTAATTGGGTTAGATTTAGTGGAAGTAGCACCGTCCTTCGACAATGGAGTTACAGCCATTCAAGCTGCGAAAATCCTTTTCGAAGCGATGTGTAAGATTGAAAGCTCTCGCGGGAATTAGATCTGTTTCACGAGTTTTGCAATGAAAAAGCCGTTGCATTTATGTCTATGTGGATATAATCGTTGACTATTGATTTGACCACGTAGCCCAGGAGACCCTATTCGAGGTCTGGCTTCTACTAGTGAAAATTCAGGATTCCACCTGAGAAATCGTTCGATTAGCATCTCATTCTCTTCTATTGTGATGCTGCATGTTGAATAAACCAAGTTTCCTCCTTTCTCCACAAATCCGGCGCAATTGTTCAACATCTTCCATTGAATGGAAGCCATGTGCTTTAATGATCGTTTAGACAATCGCCATTTGACCTGGGGTGATCGACTGAAGGTTCCAGTGCCACTGCAGGGAGGGTCTAGAAATACTCTGTTTACTTTTATGTTGCAGAATGGTAAAGAGTTAAATGAATCTGCAATGACGGGCAGCGTAATTTTCACGCCCATTCTTGTATTTTCGCGCTTCCAGATTTGGATCCGCCTTTTGGAATAGTCTATAGAGTAGATGGTGCCTTTGTTTTCCATTAGTTGAGCCAAATAGGTTGTTTTTGATCCTGGCGCTGCGCAGATATCTAATATTTTCATACCGGGTTCCGGTGCTACCACTTCTGTAGCAAGGCAACTTGCTTTATCTTGAATATAGAATAATCCTTCTTTGAAACTATCTGTTCTTGCTAAAGCTTGATTTTTTTTCGTTACTTCGTATGTGTGTAGAAGGCCATCAACTTTTTTCAACGATAGTCCGTCGTAACATATTTTTTCCAATAGCTCTTCTTCAGAGGCTTTCAAAGTATTAATACGAATATAAGTTGGAGTGTTGCTCATGGCGCTGGAAAAAAATTGCAATGCTTCGTGCCGACCAAGCAATCTGAAGCAATATTTTACAAACCAATTAGACTGAAATGTTTCAAGTGAGGTCTTCTCTATATCGTTCCCAGCTAGGGATTTTCTCGGATCTATACTTAGAATGAAACCCAAGGTTTCCTCAAAGTCTTTCAGCATTCGCCAGCCTAGAATTGCTCGCCCGATCTTAGCGATTCTCAATGCTTTTTCATAATTAGCACTTCCGTGAAACTTCATTTCATAAGTATACAGGCGCAAAAAGGCTCGAAGGCGAGGATTTAAATTATTTATAGAATTTGGCTCAAGAACATGGGTGATTAGTGCATCAATGTAGTTTCGCCTTCTGATAGTCTCTATTACTAATTTATGGGCTAATCCGATATTTTCAGGTGTTTGGATATTCAATTGTTTTGAGATTGAAGCTAAGGCAAGTCTCTCGCTAAATGCTTTCAATTCAACCAAGCGTATTGCTTCAATCGCTAATCTCCAAGCGTCACGCAATAAATAACACTCGCAGAGATTGTACAGCAGAAGATATTAAAATCTTGACTCAAGGTTAGAAGGAAAAAATTGGTCAACCTCTAAGTATTAAAGCGCAGGAAGCCTATACAATGGATGGGACCAGCAAAGATGGAAGAACAGAGGCAGCTAGACGAGTACTCAATAAGTGACCAAATGTTAGAAAAGCAACAAGAGTCAAGTGAACTCGTTTTGTCAAAGGTGGAGACGGAAAGGATTCAAAGACAGGACAATCCAAAGCAGCTTCCATCTTCATATTTTGTTTCTGCGTCATATGATGGAAAAAGAGGTAAAGCATGCATTAACTTATATGACCCAATATCAAAACGCATTTACTTCTGGCATGATACTAGCAAACATAAGCCTTATCTTCTCACCAATCTCTCTCCATATGAGCTTGACCAGCTGGATCGGGTAAAGAGCCACCCCGGATTCGATCATTTTGAACAAGTAGAGAAATTTGACCCTCTCCTCGATAAAATGGTTTCACTCACGAAAGTCGTCGCGCGGGACCCTTTGGCAATTGGGGGTAGACCAAGAGGATGTCTACGTGAAATAATTCCAGAAGACCATGCTAAAGTTTCAACTCCTGAGCAGCCCGAAGCCAAAGTTTGGGAAGCTGCCATCAAATACTATCAATGCTTCATCTACGACTCACACTTGATTCCAGGCACTTCATACAGCATAAAGAATGGAGAACTTATACCAGCAACGGTAGAAAATACTGAGAATATTGTAGAAAAGATTCAAACGACTTTCGATATTCAAGAAGGTGAAGAGAAGGCCCATATTGAACAATGGGCGCAATTATTAGAATACCCCGCGCCACCATTTAGACGGGTAGCGTTAGATATTGAAGTTTTCTCACCCATTGCGACACGTGTACCTGATCCGCGTGAAGCCCCATATCCAGTTATCTGCGCATGTTTGACTTCCAAAATAGACAAGGATCAAGTTTTGTTGCTAAAAAGGAAGGGAGTGAAGGACGGTAGAGAAAGACTGCCGTCCGATGCAAGTCTGAAGTTTTTTGAGCAGGAGAAGGATTTGATTGAAGCAATTTTTAAGGCTTTATGGGATTATCCATTTGTTATTACTTTTAATGGCGACGACTTTGATCTGCGTTATTTGGCACATAGAGCAGAGAAATTAGGCATACCGAGAAAAGAAATACCAATTGAAGTCGGACGCCGCGTTTGCCTATTAAAGAGTGGCGTTCACATCGATTTGTACAAGTTCTTCTATAACCGTTCTATCCAGATCTATGCGTTTAGCAATAGATATCGGGATGTAACCCTTGACGATGTTGGCAAGGCATTGATCGGACTGGCAAAGTATGATCTAAATAAGCCCTTTGCTGATCTGAGCTATTCTGAGTTGGCACGTTATTGTTATCGCGATTCGGAGATCACTTTGAAATTAACTAGCTTTGACGATGATTTAGTATTGAAGCTAATCTTAGTGCTGGCGCGGATTAGCAAAATGCCCATGGAAGATGTTAGCCGGCAAGGAGTATCGAGATGGATTCGGAATTTTCTTCATTTTGAGCACCGTAGACGAAATTTTTTGATTCCTAACAAAGCGGATATCTTTAGCCTAAAGGGTAAGACCGCCACAACAGCGATTATCAAGGGTAAGAAGTACAAGGGAGCGATTGTGGTTAAGCCTGTCCCTGGGGTTCACTTCAATGTAGCTGTCATGGATTTTGCAAGCCTCTACCCTTCCATCATTAAGATCTGGAATTTGGGCTACCAGACAATTCTTTGCCCTCACGAAGACGATAAAGATAATATTGTACCGGGCACACCTCATTGGATATGTCGTAAGTACAAAGCGCTAGAAAGTTTACTTATCGGCTCATTGAGGGACCTGAGAGTAAATTGGTATAAGCCCAAGTCGAAAGACAAGACTCTTTCCGCTGATGTTTTGAGTTGGTATAACATCATTCAGAGTGCTTTGAAAGTAATTCTGAATGCGAGCTATGGTGTGTTTGGAGCTGAATCCTTCGATTTGTATTGCCCTCCAGTAGCTGAAGCAACTGCTGCAATTGCAAGGCATGCTCTAACTCTAATTGTAAAACAAGCACATGACTTGGGAATCGAGGTGTTGTACGGAGATACGGACAGTGTGTTTCTGAAGAACCCAAGCAGAGAGCAGATCGACGAGTTAGCAGCTTGGTCAAGTAAAGAGTTGAAGATGAGCTTGGATGTTGACAAGGTTTATCGCTATGCTGTTTTTAGTAGTCGCAAGAAAAACTACCTTGGAATCTTTGACGATGGGCGAGTTGATGTGAAAGGGCTAACAGGGAAGAAACGGCACATTCCACGATTTATCAAAGACGCTTTTAATCAAATGAAATCTCGATTGGGGAAAGTAAGCTCATCTGAAGAATTCGAATCAGCTAAAAGAGACATCAAAAAAATCGTCTTAGATCGGTATATGCGTCTTAAGCGCCGTGAATGGGAGAATTTGGATGATCTGGCATTTCATGTTGTCCTAGGAGAAGCACCAGAACGGTACATAAAGACCACACCACAACATGTGATGGTAGCAAGAATGCTAAAGGATAGGGATATTGAGATGAGAGCGGGAGATCTTGTGAGTTTTGTGAAAATCAAACCTAGGGACATGGTTGTCAGAAATCGAAGAGAGGTGATTAGTGTGATGCCAATGCAACTTGCTGCAGATAGTGATGTGGATGTTGACAAATATGTGGCTTATTTGCAGTCTACTTTTGAGCAAGTTTTAGATGCTTTAGGATTGGAATTTGATGAAATTATTGGACTAACTAAGTTGGAAAGATTCATGTGATCCTTTTGCGTTCCTTATGAAAATGCTACATAATTTTTAATGTGTTTGTGCGAAGTACCCTAATCGCCAGTATTAATCGGGTACCTCTAAGCTGAGTTGTCTTTTCAGTGTTTTATATCGATTTCGAACTGTAACTTCAGTAACACCTGCTGCTTCAGCAATGTCTTTCTGAGTCTTCTTCTCTCCATTCAATAGGCATGCAATATACAGGGCAGCTGCAGCTAAACCCATGGGGTCTTTCCCAGCTGCTGCTCTCCGCTTCTTCGCTTCCCTTAAAATTTTTATTGCGGATCCTTGTGTAGGCCCGCTGATGCCAGTTCGCTCAGCGATTTTCGAAACGTAAGTCAGTGGATCTGCGATAGGCATCTTGACGTCCAGTTCTCGCAGTAGTAATCGATAACATCTCGCTACGTCCTTCTTATCAACTAAGCTAGCTTCAGAGATTTCCCGCAGAGTTCTGGGTGTTCCGGTGGTTCGACATGCTGCATAGAGGGAGGCTGCCGCTATTGCAGCAATGGATCGTCCTCGAACCAGGCCTTTGTCCAAGGCTTTGCGATAAACTACCGCGGCTTTTTCCTTTACTGAAGATGGGACATATACTTTATCGGACAAGCGATCCAATTCAGCCATAGCTTGAGCCAAATTTCTATCGACACTGCTATGTACACGAGATCGAATCTGCCATTTTCTCAATCGCCACATTTGCAGTCGGGTGGAAAGAGGTAACTTGCGACCGAAAGCATCACGGTCGACACGTCCAATCGCTGTTGATAAGCCTTTATCGTGAACAGAATATGAAGTAGGTACGCCTACACGACTGCGAGAAGTTTTTTCCTCTTGCGTAAAAGCTCTCCATTCGGGGCCTTTATCCATCATTTGCTCTCGTAGAACAAGCCCGCAATCACCACAGACAGTTTCTCCGCTATCAGCATCATGGATAAGATTTGAGCTGCCACATTCAGGACACTTATCAGCTAATCGCTGACGGGCCATGGATTTCTTGCTCACTGAAATACCCTTCAATCATAGATGCGGCCTAGAACCAGTCACAACCATACGTTCCTCATCAGAGACTTCGGAATTAAAAATCGTCCATCTGGTCGCCGTATTAGACCCTTAGGACAGGTTTTGATATATAAATCTTTCGATTTCGCGTTCTAGATTGACAAAACTGAGAGTTAGAAGCTATCTGCTATCTAGAATACTGCTTCGAAGTGAAAGACTAGATCACAGAAAGCTAAAATATGGAAAGTTGAAAGACCAAGAACTTGCTTTTCGTAGTAAGTTTATTAGGTTTTCTTATCATACTAAATTTTTGAAGCCCGGTGGTGTAGAGGCCAAGCATGGTGGGCTCTGGACCCGCTGACGAGAGTTCGAATCTCTCCCGGGCTACCACCACAACACAATCCACATTTCTGATAATGGGCAACCAGGGTTTTCAAGTGGTTTTCACACGTTTTCGAGAGGTTGAACCCGAATTCTCTTGCTTGTTTGACGATTTCAGTGTCGAGATATAAGACGACATTCTTTTTGCGGGTTATTTTCTATTCACATCCCTTTATACGCGGAGGGGATGGAAGGTTCACTTGTATAAATCTGATCCTTGAAAACGCGCTAGCTTATTTGAACGTTCAGAACATACATGCAGCATGTAGGAGATTTTATCAGAATTCCTTGCCTAAACGATATGCTAGCTCTAAATATCTCTTCCGCTTGTCAATCGATAGATCCACATTCTTGGTTATATCAAAGGCAATAACATGGTAAAAGAAAACATGTTCCACGTGTTGAACTCCAGGGAACCGAAGAGCGTAATCAGCCATTGTTTTTTCCATAGCGTCTTTCATTCCAGATGTTTTGTAATCTTCTTCTGTCCAGGCAGTAGTATTAATCAACAAAGCTTTCTTATGTTTGAGAAGTGGAATTCGACCCTCAAGTCGTCCTGCAAATCCTTTCTCCGTCAAGTCATATGCAAATTTATATGAGAAAACCCGTTCAATCCATCCTTTGAGGATTGCTGGAAAGCCCATCCAGATATTTGGATATATGAAGGCTAATGCATCGGCTTTCGCTACCTTTGCTTGCTGATCCAAAACATCTTGGTCCTCCTTGGGTCTAATGATAGCAAACTCATGAGGTCTTAGGCAGGGATCAAACTTCATGGCGTATAGGTCGAGAACTTCAAAAGTGTGCCCGCCACCCGTAAGGCCTCTTGTGAATTCCTCAAGAATTGCATGGTTGAACGACTTAGGATTAGCGTGTGCATAAACAACTAGCACTCTCATTTTTTTCACCTTTTTAGAATCTAAGTAAAGCCTCAAACCGACTATTTAACAGTACGCATGCATGCATCCTGCAAGTTGCATTCACATCTCTTTGCTTGCCCGGAGGGGATGGAAGGTGGTTTGTTATAAGTTTGTCCTTGATTGCATGAATAGGTAAAGTCAGCCTTCTTCAGACTGAGAATCATTTGTTTTTAGAGACAACTCGTTCTTTGAATATTTTTTATTGGTCATCTTTTCGATCTTTAGTAGTTTTTCAGTTCCACGCTTTCTTATGCTGATTTCTCCATCAAAAAGGTCCAAGACCGCACTAATTTCTTGTGGAGAATGCATTTCGGGATTAAAAACTGCAAGAGTAGTGAATCCGTTAGCTTTTAACTCTGGAATAAGTGCATTTAACCATCTTCTAGTTTGAACAGTATGATGCTGAAGTAGGACATCTGAAATTATTTCAATGCAAGCTCTTCTTATCCCCTTTACAGGCTTCAGCTTGCGAAATGTGGAAAACAGGGCAATGTTGATATCAGTCAGGTTTTCAACCCCCTTCAACACTGAAGCGTTTGGAATGTCTTTGATGATCTTATCTGCTTGGGAATTGCAGACAAACGGATAGAAGCCTGACTGAAATTTCTTGGCAAGGGTTTTGATTCCACTAATTTTTGTGGTGACGTAGAAAGTGGTCTGCTTTTCTTCTGCTCCTTTCACGAGAAATTTCTTGATTAGCATATCTCTTTCGTCGCATGAAGGTGCATTTAATGTAACTATGTAATTTTCAGGTAATCCTCCACCCAACAACCTGTCGATTTTCTTATAGCCGGTTGTGATACGACCAGAAACTGGAATCTCTGGTGTTTCGGACTTTGAGATCAATTTACGTGTATGGGTTGTTTTGGAATGAAGAGTGATTCCCCAGCAGCTGAAAGCATGGGAGAAAGGCTCCTGCAAAAGATTGGTGAATGCGAGTTCTCCATATGCTAAGAACCCTATTATCTGGGTCGACGAAAGCCCTTCTTTCAATATCTCGGCTTCTGTTCCTGTTGTACATCCTGTCATAAGCTCAACAATTCTTCTGTTAATGCATGAAATGATGAAAGTTGTGTCGTTTCTGCGGAAGCCTTGATCTTCCCTCAGCATATTGAACACACGACGAGCTCCTCTTCGCACCTTCTCAGGATCAGCTATCATTATGTAGCCAGGCATCTCAGGAGTATAACTTCTTATTGGAAACATTAGCTCAATGTCTTCTTCTAGTACTCGCATGCCAGCAACACAAGTATAATTGCCAAAAGGAAATGCAAAGGCGTATCTAGCTACAACTGGGTTAAATATCAGTAGCCTTTTCTGTTCTCGAGAAAGTTGCGCTGCTTCGAGAATTGCTCCTTTGTTGGGCATAGGAAGTCCTTGTTCCTTTGCTAGTTTAGCTTCATTCTCATAGACTACTTCAGCATATTTGGTCCAAGGATCTTTGTTGTCAATGCTTTTGACATATTTGTAATGAGGCTCCTTTTCGCTGTTGAAATGAAAAATGAGTTGTTTTCCGATTTTAGTTATACCGCCAACGTCTAGACCAATGGATGTTTCACCTAAATTGGGAATCAAAGCGCAGACCGCCTCTCCATCAAGAACTTTTAGTTGCGGATTTTCTTTCATTCTGCCATAGAATTGACGACAAAGTTTGGCAGTCATTCCATCGCCGCTGGCTCCGCCTATAACATTCATTATTCTTGCTTCGTGAGTGTTACCCATGAATTGGGCGATTCCCTCTGCTAGAAAATGTTCATAGCCTGGAGTATCGACCTTCGATCCTTGAGTTAATACAAGCTGAGTCTTTCTCACATGAAGGTTTTCTTTGCTCGTGGTCTGTTGGCTAAAATCAACCCATGCGTCACGAGCCATTTCTCTTCCTTGCTCTCGGGCTTCTTCTGCAGTTCGAAGACCCCAAGTTCTACCCACGCCTACAGGTAGATTCGTAACAAGAGCCAAGAGAGATAAACCATTATAGCCTACTCCAGAAATCTGCTTCAGTACAAGATCCTCGTTTTCTATTTCCCCAGCAGTTGTGTGTCCAATGAGTCTGAATTGGGGTGCAGCGTGTTCCTTAAATCTGTTCTCTATTGCTCCTAAAATTGACCTACTTATGTGTGTATCCTTCTCAGCAGGTTCTCCTCTGTAACTTAGATACAAAATCAGCAGTTTTACATCTTCAAGATTATAGCCACTATCAGAAATGTCTTTTTCAAGTTTATCAAGAACAAGTGTGATTAATTTCTGAGCTTCTTCTGGATTGTTTTTTCGCCTTTGTTCTAACTCTTTTTGCTGATCGGTTTCTATCTCATTCATGGTATGGGCATGAGCTGCGAAACCAACGAAGAAACCATCATTCATGATGTATCAAAT
>CP070649.1:1561715-1578416 GCA_020354575.1 Candidatus Bathyarchaeota archaeon
ATCGTCAACATTACAGCTCCGCTTTCGATAATTGTGCATGCGAGTAACCGCAAGTTTAATGTTGCTTTGCAATAGCTTCATTATATTGTGATTCATTTGGGTATGGGAAAAGGCTCTAAGAAAAAGCCAATGACAAAAAAGGAAAGAAAAGAGAAACGGAAAAGGCGCAAAGAGAAGCGTTAAAACTGCTGATCGCCTGCAACATTCATATATAAATGTTAATAAGATTCCGTAGTCTAATATTAGATAGAAGTCAGCCGCTTTCTGAAAAGGGTAGAACGGTTGCCAAGGGTTTTACTTTTTCTCTAAGCAATTTCGGCTGACAAGTTAGAGGAGATAGGATAATATCAACTCATACAAGATAATAAAAATGCAAATGTTTGAGGGTTTGTAGTTTGTCTCTTTCGGGGTTTCATTTCATAATGCGTGAAAGAATCATATCCAAAATAAAGAAGGCTGGTGCTACCTCAAAAGAAAAAGCTGTAACAATTGAAGAGGCCGGGCTTAGCGTACAGGAACAACGATGGTTGCATTATTTTGCGGGAATTTTCCTTGGTGGAATAAAAAAGACAGAGGATAAACGATACTATATCTATACTTGAAGGCTTGCGCACCCGCCATAATTGTTAGCAAAATCTGCAGAAGTATGAATTACACCTTAGAAATCTCACAGCCGCACAATAGATTAATATACCACAATCCTATGTCATGAACTAGTAAAACGCACTGGTTTCACACAATTTTGCTGTGATAGTCGGAGTAGGAGCACTTTAGTCCGATTTTTAAAAGTTGTCGTTTTATAGAAAAACAAGGAAGTATAAAAATGAAAATTCATTTCCTCGGAGGAATCCGAGAAGTAGGCGGCTCTTGTATAGCCGCCGAAACTAACTATGGAAAAGTTGCTTTAGATTATGGAATTAAGGTTGGAGACAAAGCTTTCAATCAATTCCCAAAAGATTTTGATGCGGTGATTATCAGTCACGCCCATCTAGATCATTCAGGGAGTCTCTTAGATTTGTCCCACAAGAATCCTGTAATAGTTGGCTCCAGAATGACTCGTGATGTTTCCATTGATCTTTTACGTGATATGGTGAAGATTCAACGCATGAATGGTAACAACTTTCCTTATAATAGCCATGACGCAGAGAACGTGAAACAATCATGGTGGATTCGAGATTCCATCGCATTGCCTGGCATGCTAATTCGACTATATCCAGCAGGGCATGTAGCTGGAGCAGAAATGACTAGCATTTACGCAGAGGATAAAAAGGTTCTGTACACGGGGGATTTCTGTCTTCATGACACTGAAATTCTCGAGGGAAGTAATTTGGATATTCTGCCAAAAGACCTTGACGCATTGATTGTTGAGTCAACCTATGGAGGAACAGTTAGACTTCGAAGAAGCGAGCTTGTTGACCAGCTTTTAGATCAAATTCTCTTAACTATTGAAAGGAAAGGGAACATCTTGATCCCTTCATTTGCATTCCATAGAAGTCAAGAGATGGCCAAGAGAATTGACCAAGCCATTGAAGAGGGTTCTCTGCCAAAATATCATGTTTATACCATATCTCAACTAGCCCACAAAATCACTGGATACTTCAACACCAACAAACATTTCTTCACTGAAAGAATCCAAAAGGAAAATGCACCATTCAGTTATAAACATGTGAAGCAGCTGCGTCGCACCGAGCAGATTAAAGAGCCAGCTATTGTAATATGCACTTCAGGTTTTGGTCATGCAGGTGCCAGCTTTCATTTGTTAAACGAATGGGCAGGAGACGAGAAAAACTCCGTGATCATAAATTCAGGTTACCTTCCTCCAGAAAGCCCGTTGAGAGTTGCCAAGGAAAAAGGAGAACTTGTCGATAACGGAACCAAGATTCCAGTTAAAGCTGAAGTTAAACAAATAGAGCTCTCTGGACACGCTGATCAGGTTGAATTGATTCGATTAGTGGAAACATTAAGACCAGAGCAGACATTCCTTATTCATGGAGAATTAGAGCAATCGGAAGCTCTTTCAAAGGAGCTATCAGGATTAACTGAAGTACTTATACCAGAGCCAAGTGAAGTAGTTTCGTTGTGAAAAGGCACTAGATGTGAAAAATTCTTCGTGCACTATCCATGTAGGTTTGCAGGTCCGATTCTGAAAAGAGAACGAAAATAATTTCATTCAGATCATCCATTGTTCTAAGGAATTGTTGTACTGTTTTCAATGCAATTTGGGAACCACTCTTTATGGGAAAGCCATAAGCACCAGTGCTAATTGAAGGAAATGCTATTGTCTTTAACTTCTTTCGAACGGCCAGTTTTAGCGAATTTTGATAAGCGTTCGCAAGAAGCTCGTGTTCACGGCTGGTTCCTCCACGCCAAACTGGTCCAACCGTGTGGATGACGTATCTCGCCTTCAAGTTGCCACTAGCTGTAATTACAGCTTCTCCGGTTGGTAAGCCATCGGGCCATTGGGTTCTTCGAATTCTTTTACATTCCTCCAACACCTTTAGTCCTCCAGCGTTGTGGATTGCTCCATCAACTCCACCGCCTCCCATCAAGCTGTTATTGGCAGCATTCACGATAGCATCAGTCGTCTGCTGTGTAATATCTCCTTTAATAACACTAATTTTGGTTTGCCCTATTTTGAACTCCATGATTTCTTCATCTTTGCATGTCCATATTACTATATGTTTATGATCAAGCCGAAGTCACTCGCTATCCATGCCAAATCTATTACGCGGATTCTTCTGTCATTATCAATATCATATACGGGATTCCATCTTGGATGACCGGGGTATGAGCCAAAAGCCTCTGCTGCAACGATTATGTCTGAAATATCTATGATGCTATCATAATTTAAATCGGTTCTCATAGCGATTATCACCTTGTGATAGAGATGGTTGATGTTGTCATCAATTGTTAGTTCTCCAGGGCAAAAATCCAAGATTAATGTGAAATTCATTGTGCATAGACCATAAAGTCCAGCAGTATTCCACGTGCAAGTCAGAGATTCGACTCCATGCGGAAATAGTGTCACTTGATAGGTTTGGATGCGGCTGTGATTCACATAAAGAGAGGCAGTGAAGGTCATAGGTTTCGTTCCTTTGTTCTCTATGCTTGCTTTTATTGAGATAGGAGTTCCCGGGATTATTCTTGACATAGGGTCGTTTGTCATGGTTATGTTGGTGATAGATATGTCCCAAAGTGGAAATTCTTTGGCTTCGTTAATCTGCACTAATGGAAGGTCTCCCTCGGAGATACTATAGAAACTTTCGGGATTCTGTGAGGTCCAATCTACTGTTGCCTCGGTGTAATTTCGTGCATGAGGAAAAACCTCTCCCAAAGCAAGCCAGCCATCATTATTAGAGTCGTTTTCTGCTGTAAAAGCTTCAGCAAGACCTAAAGTAAAAATCCCAACATCCCCTCCCCAAGCAAACTGACGCTGTCCAGAGGCAGCGAGAATGGAACTCCTATTCGAGAAATCTATCCAGTAACCGCTATAACAAGTATCTAGAACGAGAGTCAGATGAGCCCTTAGCAGGGTGTCTCCCAGCCAATCTCTAAGTTCTTCTTCGGAGATTCCTAAGAATTCAGAATGGAGAGGATGACCAATTACATGACTATGCCCGCAATAATATAATACAACGATTTCTCCGGGTGACGCATTTCCCAAGAAGTTGATGATTTCCTCTTTCAAATAAACTCTATACAGCCTATCGACCCAAAAGGGCTTCACTTCATCGTCGATGTCCTCATATTCCCACATTGAGAACAACCGAATGTAGCTCACATAATCATCTGTGCTATTATTCCAGTTAGGGTATTGAAGCAGTTTCTTTATGAAAAACTGTGCAGACTTCATATAATAACTATCAAACATCTGTTCTATAGCAAGTAATCTAAAAACTCTAGAATTAGCTGGAGTCCCCTTGGTAGGCACAACCTTACTTCCTGTAAAAAAGGCGCCAATTACAAGTATAATAACCATGAAAACTGAGGAAAACCTTCTCATCTTGTCCTAGAAGTTTAAATTAGTATGACATTATTATCGTTTGCGTCATTACATAATGGCTTCAATGCTTTCGGATCTTGGAGATCTTCGTGTTTTGCTATATACAAACGCAGACATCATACCTACTAGGAAGCCGCCAATGTGGGCCCAATAAGCAACTCCGCCGCCGATGCCAATCGCTGTGTAGAGCAATTGCAGCACAAACCAGAAACCTAAAAAGATGGCTGCTGGTATGGGGACGACATAGACCAATCTGAAAGGCAACAAAGTCAATATTTTCGCTTTAGGATACAGAACAATGTAGGCGCCCATTATACCCGAGATTGCTCCTGAAGCCCCAAGTGTAGGAATAGCCAACTCCCTAGGTGTTGTCAAACTAAGGATGTGGGCGAAATCCGCTGTTAAGCCACAAAGCAGATAGAAAATAAGATAACGGAAGTGGCCAAAAGCATCCTCTACATTGTCTCCAAAAATAAATAGAAAGAGCATATTCCCGCCAATATGGAAAATGTCAGCATGGAGAAACATAGAAGTAACGAGCGTGTGCAGATTTCTCCCTTGAAGTATCTCAGCAGGAATCATTGTAAAATTATTGTAAAGGTTTTCAGCAAACCGAATTGCGTTGATGTTTATTGGTATAAGCCGATAATATGCAAGCGTATAGTATAGTAGGGGAATGAAGATCAAGGCGTTGATAAGGATCAGAATTCGTGTAATATGAGGCGTTGTTTTTGAACGATTCTCATCACGGAGAGGAATCAGAAAGCGTCACCCTCAAGATTATTTTACTGAAATGGGTTTAAGTTGTAACCCTTAATCTTTTTGGGTGTTTACACGCTGCATGCATCGCTGGTGAAGCTGTATTATTCACGCTTGGCACTCATAGCAGGTCCATTTGGCACTAAGCAGTATTTGTTCATGTATCGTAACTATTTTATCTTAGTGAAAGAAGAGAATCGACGGTGATAAATTGACTAGAGCTTTGGTTTTTCTTGCTCCGGGATTCGAAGAAATTGAAGCATGCACTATCATTGACGTCCTGCGAAGATGCAATATTAGGGTGATCATCGCAGGACTGGCCCCTGGTTTCGTAGAAGGATCACATGGAATCAAGTTCGACACAGACAGAACAGTGGCGGAAAATCGGATGGAAGATATTGACGCAGTTATCTGTCCAGGAGGAGGTCTTGGTACTGAGAACCTGCGAAAAAATCAGAAAGTTTTGGACATAGTAAAAACCGCTTTTGAATCGAACAAGCTTGTGGCAGCCATATGTGCAGCTCCAGCAGTTCTGTCAGACGCGGGAATTCTCAGGCACAAAATATGCACGATCTACCCGGGGATGGAAAGTGAACTAGTAAAAGGTGGAGGAAAACCAAGTATGGACATTGTGGTTGTAGATGATAACATAATAACAAGTAAGGGACCAGCTACGGCCCTGCCTTTTGCCTTAGCAATTGCAGAAAAATTAGCTGGTAAGAAAGCTGCAGAAGAAGTTGGAAAAAAAATGTTGGCTGATATGGTCCTCAAATGAAATGGCTCTACACGCATGCATCATGAATGGATTGCACTTGTTAGAAAAACGAGTCCGAAATAGATTAGGATGACGCTAAATACAGCCATTAGGATTCTATACCATTTAAGCCCAGCCACGTTCATACCTAACTTGGCAAAATAGGCAGTCGCTGTGAGCCAAACATAATCCATCCAAACATGGCAAATATACATCAAAAATACGCCAGCTAATGAAGCAAACTCTAATGAGATAATGATAAGCTGAGCTCCTGCAGTAAGCCACCAAATTAAGAAGAAGGGATTCAGGCCAGTGAAGGCTAAACCTAGTCCAAGCAAGCGGTAAGAGCCAGTTTTATCATCGTTATGAAGAGTTGTTGTTCTAGGTTTAATGGAACCATAAATTTGGATTGCTCCAAACCCTACAAGAACTATGCCCCCAACAATTCCTACAACAATCTCGATTACCTCGCTTGCGATTATCAGAAGCTGAAAAGCCAATAGCATAACAAGCGTAAACTCAACCAGAGTATGCGCGACAGAAAACATGAATCCACCTTTGGCTCCAAGCTTGACACCTTTGGAGATGTTTGCAAAAAAAAGGGGTCCTGGGGCTAAAGCACCCGAAGCGGTTATAAGAATGACAGTGATCACGAACTCGAGGATTTCCATACTAATGTAAAATCAGCAGTGGGAATAATAATCTTTGGACGCATAGATTGGGAATCGATTATCAGAGGGTACAAGCATTCTGACGTAAACGTTCAAACAATTTGAACAGTTGTTCTAAAGCGTAGCATTAAGAGGGGTACTATAGCATTATTTTAATGTGATCGCGTTGAGATTCTTTAGCTCCATTGCCAATTTGACCTTGAACAAAAAGAAGATCGTTGGAAGCGGGCTGATTGCTTTCATTGGAGGCGCATTAATAGGTATCATGCTGCTTAATTTGGGACAACTGTCGTTCTTCTCTAGCGTTTCAGCCCAACCGCTCTGGAAGTTCTCTTCTTATGAAGAATTAGTAGATTTCGTAAACACGAGCTCTAGCTACCTACCATACTACCTCGAAGGCGATGTTGTTTTCGCCTTTGGCACTGCTTTACGAACACAAGATACGAGCACGCCCGACTACTCGACAACAAACATACAAGTAAAAGGCGTAGATGAAGCTGATATCGTGAAAAGTGATGGACAGTACCTTTACGTAGTCTCAAATAAAACAGTGTATATCATAAATGCATCAGTTCCTGAAACCCTGACCATTGTTTCCCAAATAAGGCTAAATGGAACCTTGCATGGAATTTTCATCAACGAGGACAGACTGGTCATCTTCGGGTCTAGTTCGCATGAATTAGTCGGGGATTTCTATAGATCTTATTATTGGCCTTATGCAACACCAAAGACCTTTATCGAAATATATGATATTTCAGAGAAGACTTCACCAACCTTAACAAGAAATGTCACAGTAGATGGTTATTACTTCAATTCAAGAATGATAGGCAACTATGCTTACGTTGTTGTGAATGAACCTGCGCTACTTAATGACACTGAAGTGAAACTACCAATAATCACTCATGGAGGGGTAGCTGTTGAGGTGAATGCTACTGATATTCAGTATGCCAAAGTCATTGACTACTATGGCTATACATTCACGACTATCATTGCCATCGACATTCAAAACGATGCAGAAGAACCAACCTTTGAGACGATTTTGGTTGGGGCAACTCGTTCAATGTATGTTTCTCAGAACAACATTTTTGTCACACTCTCAGGAGAGCCAAATGTGTTTGGGGTTGAGACGACCTTGATCTATCGAATTCGAGTAGAAGCAAACGTTATCGAGACTGCCGCAAGTGGTGAAGTACCAGGCAGAGTATTGAATCAGTTCTCCATGGATGAATATGACAATCACTTTAGAATTGCAACTACCACGGGATCTCTGTGGGATGGAAAATCTCGCAACCATGTATATATCCTGAATATGGATCTCGAACTCGTTGGTAAGCTCGAAGGGTTGGCTCCTGGAGAGCGGATCTATTCCGCCAGGTTTATGGGCGAAAAATTCTACCTTGTAACCTTCAGAAAAGTCGATCCCTTGTTTGTAATAGAGTTGACTGATCCAACAAATCCTATAGTTCTTGGTGAATTGAAGGTGACCGGATATTCAGACTACCTCCATCCCTACGATGCAAACCACGTCATAGGAGTAGGAAAGGAGACTGTGGCTGCTGAAATGGGAGATTTCTCCTGGTATCAAGGAGTCAAAATATCTCTCTTCAACGTTAGTAACCCCTTAGATCCGCAAGAGATAGACAAAGACGAAATAGGAGATAGGGGAACGGACTCCCCAGTTCTTAGGGATCACAAGGCATTTCTCTTTGACAAAGAAAAGCAATTGCTCGTGATACCCGTTCTAGTGGCAGAGATCGATGAATCAAAATATCCAGAAGGTGAACCACCTTCAAATGCTCATGGTGATTATGTCTGGCAAGGCGCCTACATATACAACATAACGCTTGAAGGTCTTGTACTAAAGGGCAGAGTTACCCACATCGGAGACGGCGCCAGCTTACAGAGCAGTTACTACTCTTATTCCCCATATTCCGTAAAAAGAGCCCTCTACATAGGTGATGTGCTATACACGATATCGGACAAGATGGTAAAGACAAACAGTCTCGACAGCCTCGATGAAATTGGACAGCTTGAGCTTCCATAATTTCCTCTTTTTATTTGCTTTGAAAATAAAAAAATAAAGGAATATAGGATCCAGGCTTTCAACCCTACAATATTTCTAGAAGAGTGTTAACACCAGTATTCCTAGACCAATAAGTATCATGGCCAGCACCGCAAATACTATCGCAGCAACAATAACAGCTATGAGAGCAATGATGAATGCTTTTCCCCACCCAGTGTCGAAGAAATGTCTTATCAATCCCAGCCAGATCAGCAGTTGGATGATGAAGGCAATGACACTAGCAATGAAGCCCTCAAATACCAAGCCAAATACATAATTAAATAGTCCGCCAATTACTTGACCCAGAAGCATTATCCACAAGGCATCCGTGAGCTTCGCTTTTTCTGGTCCCACAAGAGCTTTGCCGACAAACCAAAGAATTGGTCCCACAATGATCGTGCCGACTATAATGTTTATAATCTGGAACAATAGCAAATCTGGAATGGTCATATATGCATCACCTTTTCTGCCGAATTGTGTTTCTGACTATTTAAAACTAACGATATGGTGTGCGAATCGAAGCCTATAACTCTGCAGCATGCAGGTTTCTTGTTTTCAAAGTTATCTCAAAAAGCTCATCGATTGACTTGCCTGCAATTATCCATGCTAATTCACGAACTTTTTCGTCCGATAACCCTTTCTTCAATAACTCTGATTTCATCAATTCGAACTGTGATGTTTTTAAGGCAACTATCACTTCTCGCCCCGCATCTTTTCTCCTGAATTTCGCTTGAATAGTTTCTGAATCCTCTAGAGACAGCTTTTGATTACCAATCGTGCAATTTGTGCTTACTTGGAGCCCATCGATAATGCAAGAGAAAGGGACTTGAAGTGGCAATGAGGCAGTGATTGTCAATCGAGAACTATCATGTTTGCCGATCTTCTGCAATCCAATTATTCCCATCCTGACACCAATTGTTAGAAATGGTCCCAGATGACTATGAAACTCAGCTGCCTTTTCTAAGAGAGATTTTAGCTTAGGAGGAACAGTATCTTTTAAGGTCGTGTAGTCCGTCATTTAGAATCCCTAATTTTAGAATCAGATATTCTTCCTGGGGTGAATCCGCGTGTGGTTAAAGCATTCATTATAGTGACCCCTATCGCTCCTCCAATGACGCCCCCCATAGCGTGTAGCCCTGCCCAGCTCAAAACTCCGCCCCATTGCGCTAATGCTGGGGGTTCCATAAAGAAGGATCCTATGATTAAGCCTGCGAAGGCCGCGGAAAACACAGAGGTTAAGAAAAGGATTATTGAGCCCCCAAGTCTCTTCTCAAACAGGCGTTTATAGCCACTTAAGAATGTGAGCATATCAAACAAGATGGAGGCGGCAAAGAATCCAAAAAAGTGGAGCGCGGTGGGTCTTCCTATCAAGTTTATTATCAATGCTATGAGTCCAACAAATGTGGCTGTGCCAATTTTTCTGGTCCACCACACAGCCAGAATCATGGCTGAGAAACCTATAAGGTCGCATGCGAAGGGTAGATGAAAAATCTGAAAGAAGGATGGGGATATTATCAAATTTAAGACACCCCATAATGCAGCAAATATAGTTATCCCAGCCAAGTCACGCGTCCTGAAATACAATGCGAACCCTCTCTAGTAACACCTTTTTTCAGAAATGTAACACAATTTTCGTTTATATAAAACCTTTCGTGAAATCTAATTTTTCCACCAATATTGCAAGAACCATTTCCTGACGCATCAGTGTCCTTCATCAGATGAAAAAGATGTTGAGTCTGACTTCCTCTACCCCTCTTCTTGCCCTAAGCTTGGCAGCTAAATGTTTAATCTTCTCGACGGTGCCCTTCACAGCAATCGCTTCCAAGCATCTATCTTGACTTATGTGCATGTGCATTGAAGCACTAATAATAGATTCAAAATGATGCTGCACCTCAGTAAGATCTGCTTCTAGTTTTCGGATTTGGTGATTGTAAATCATGGTAATCGAGCCTACTTTATCGCCTTCGACATTAGAAAGCCATTTCTGCTCATTGACAAAAGCGCGTACTGCGTCATGAATAGCCTTGGACCTGCTTTTGTAACCCATATCCTCGATAACTTTATCAAAGTCATTAAGCAGCTCGGGTGGAAAAGTCACACCGACACGAACAATTTTTGCCACACTCATCATCTCGGTTGAGAAGGTTAAAACTACCTGGCATTTATTTTTTAAGGACGTGAAGGTCTGGAATAGTGAAGAATAAAGCGAATTTCCTATAATCCTCCTAATTTCCTTCCTTCCTTTTCCTTCTTTCCTCCTGCTGGAGACAGGGATCCACCCGTACTCCAGGGAGTGCTGAAGTACCTATTGAGAGGAGATTTTCAGGAGGAAAAGAGAAGCATGGAGAAGTAGGAGAAGGTAGATCGGATTTCACAGAAAACACCGAGAATCCTGAGGAGGAAACGGGAGGATGCAGCAGAAAACCAGAGAAACTGATATCCATATGATGATCACAGCAAATCCTTGAAGGACTTCGTATTAATGATATCATGTGGCTCAAGCCAACCTCGACGAGCAACAGCAACTCCTAGCTCCAAGTAATTTATTTGAGCTGGTGCGTGAGCATCTGTCCCTATAGCAAGTTTTGCACCGTGTTCCTCAGCAGATTTGCAGTTGACATCGTTCAAATCAAGACGGTCTGGAAAGGCGTTTATCTCCATGGCAACCTTCTGATCTGCTGCAATCTCAAATATCTCCTCAAATCGAAGCGGATACGGAGGTCTTCTTTGAATTATCCTACCTGATGGGTGACCGATTATATTTACATGTTCATTGTGAACTGTCGAGACTATTCGTTTCGTCAACTTTTCTTCGGAGCCTTTAAATCCTCGGTGAATACTTGCCACGACAATATCAAGATCTTTCAGAATTCTATTAGGGAGATCCAAGGTGCCATCAGACATTATATCCACTTCGATTCCTCTAAGAAGCCTGAAATTTTCGAATCTCCGGTTCAAATGCTCTATTTCAAACATCTGCTTTCTCAACCGTTCTTCATTCAGTCCTCTGGCAATCCCTAGAGCTTTAGAATGATCGCAGATGGCTATATATTCAAGTCCTCTCTTTTGGGCAAATTCAGCAATCTCCTCTAATGATCCAGCGCCATCGCTCCAGTTTGAATGAACATGTAGATCTCCCTTCACTTCTCCATATTTAATGAGCTTTGGAAGAGAGCCACTGCGAGCTCCTTCAATCTCGCCTCTATTCTCTCTTAATTCCGGTTCAATATATTCTAAATCCAAAGTTTGGTAAATCGATGTCTCAGTTTTGCCAGCTATTCTAGTCCCAGTCTTCCTTTTGAACAAGCCATATTCATTAAGCTTATAACCAAGCTGAGCTGCTAATGATCGCAGTTTGATATTGTGCTCCTTTGAACCGGTGAAATATTGACAGGCTGAACCGAAACTCGATAATTTAACAATGCGTAGATCTATCTGTAGACCTCCTTTTATGATAATTGTACTCCTCGAAGAACCTTGGGACACAATTCTATGCACTTGCGGCATTGAAACAAAGTGCTCAGCCATGCCTTTGCTATCCTTGCAGGCTACCAAAATGTCAATATCACCTACGGTTTCCTTCATTCTTCGAGCGGAGCCGGCCATGTTCACCTTGATTTTACTATCAAATTTCATGAGATAGTCTTCGGTTTCTCTAATGATAGGAAGAATTGCCCCGAGAAGGTAGCGTTTTTTTCCATGCGGTTGATCCTTCAGCACTTTGAGCAATCTTTCCTCAGATTTGCGACCGAATCCTTTGAGATCTGCAATTTTGCCGGAATGCAATGCTTCTTCAAATTGTTTAATTGAGGTTATTCCCAATTCTTTGTGAAGTCGCAGGGCGGTCTTTGGTCCTATGCCCTCAAGGCGGATTAATTCAAGGGCTCCAGTAGGAAGTTCCGCTTGAAGAGTCTTAAGGCGGCTACTTTTGCCGGTGCTTAGATACTCTCCTATTACAGCAGCAATGCCTTTACCGATGCCTTGGATTTCTTGAAGTTTCCCCGATTCATATACTTCTTCTATATCATCTGTCAGAGACTCAATACGTTGCGATACTTTTTGATAGGCTCTACTTTTGAAATATTCTTGTTTAATAGCATAAAGTTCAGAAATTTCGCGGAGAACATCAGCAACCTTAGCGTTAAGCTGGATGTCTTCAACTTCTGTTTTGCGAGGTTGCATCACGCAAACTCCCTTGGTCCTAATCGTATATTCACCATGCCCTGTTTTGTGAATGTTCATTTTTCCAGAATTGCAGAGATATGGAGTGCCTTGTTCTAAGAAGATTCTTCTTTCTCTTTCAAAGAACCCAAGTAAAGCTTTCTTGATTTGGTTCGAGTTTTCTTCTCCTTTAGCGAGAATCTCAATGAGATACTCGTACCTCTTAGTTTTTAGATAACGAGCTGATATTTGTTTTACCAATACGGATTCAACCTTAAACCCGTTGAGAATGTCTCCTTTTTTCGGGAATCCCATGTATTCTTTGAATTCGGTGGCAGATGGCAAAATCAATCTCTCTAACTTGATTTATTATTCCAATACCCCTATTAAGTGAGTCAATTGAGATAGAAGAACAATTATGAATCGGTGTAAACACAAATGTGGACCTGACAAGTATCAGATGGAAGAGTTTTTAAGGTCGTGGCGGGGAATTCTATAAAAGTTGGAGTATTATGACTCAAAGATTACCAGTAGAAGAAGGTCGTTATCCTCCTCTTGCACCTCAAGAAAAAATGCCTCACTTGGGACATGGGACCCATCTTTGTCATCTGGTGGAGTATGTCGGTGTTGACATCAAAAGCTACAAGCCGCTAGTAAAAAACGCAAAATTTCTATGCAAAAGCTGTGGTAGAGTGGCAGCCAAAGAAGAAAACCTCTGCGAACCAGTCAAGCTGTAATCACAAAGCCATCTGCACTAATGTGGATAGAGAACCTTCTTACCCTCTTGCTTGAAACAGTATTTCCAGTAATAACACTAGATGATACTCGCTAGAAGCCATGTTTTCAAAGAATTGCCTGCAGAGAAATGGCGCGATTCTCAGCTCTTTTCTTCATCCACTCTTTTCTATTTTGGGGAGTTACAGAAATTTGACCTTCGGATTTCCTTACGAGTCTCATAGCTTCAGAGGGGCAAGTCACTACGCAGAGTCCACAACCAACACAACGCGTCTGATCAACTTGGGAAATCTCGTTGGTCAGGAAGGGGGCATTGAATTGGCAGCGCTCTAGGCACTTTCCACAACCTATACATACCTCAGGATCAACGAAGGCATAGAAATCTGATTTTGCTACAGAATTTTCGATCCCTAGTTGAGCTATCCCTCGCATAATTCCACAACAGCAGGTGCAGCAGTTACAGATATAGTGATGGCCTTCGCGAACATTGGACGAAGAATGGATCAATCCAGCATCCTCAGCCTTTTGCAATAGTTGGAGAGCTTCTTCTTTACTGATGGCCTTTATGGTCGGGCTATTGTCAAAGGATCCTTCAACTGGTGAAAAAGCTAGACAGATGTCTGTTGGATATTTACAGGGTTCCCCTATCAAGGATTTTTGAACTCTACAAATGCATTTCAGTACTCCAAAGGATTTTGCTTTTTCTAGTAGAGCGGAAGCTTGTTCATAAGGGAAAACTTGGACTTCCACGGGAATGCTCTTCTCCACTGGAATTACTTTATGGAGGGAAGGCGAGTGACTCAGAACTTGTTCAGCGAACGCTTGATAGAGTTTTTCAAATTGAAGAGCGGTCTCTTTGTCTAGTCTGCCTAATTGGGCCTCATAAATTCCAACTACAAAGGGCATAAGCCCGAATTTTCGTTGTTCTCTGTTTCCAGAGGCGCGAATTAAACCTTTTTTCACCATTTCATCTAGGAGCGTGCGAATTTCAGCCGGGTTCTGATTAATCCTTTCGGCGATTTGACTGGCGCTTTCAGAAGTTAGTCTCATCTTAGAAGCCAGAGCGGCTTCTTTATTGGTAAAAATCTTCTCCAGTAATCTCAGTTCTATTCCGCTTTCAGTTTGAGGGAAACCGTTGGGTATTGCATCGAGTCTCTTGGCAAGTTTTCGATATACATCATTTACCAATCCAACCTGGCTCCTATCAACAGATTTGTATTGAATAACAACGAATCTTTTAAGTTCTTGGCTTCCTTTTGACAATGGATATTAAATTAGTGTGAAATAGACTCTACGGTTGTTTCGACCTTTGTTTACAGTTTTTAGCACCTTTATCTGACCTACTTCTTTCAAGTTTCGAACATGAGTGCCACCATCAGCTTGTTTGTCTATACCCTCTATCTCAACAATACGTAGTTTCGCAATGTCCGGAGGAAAAGCCTTCGCCATCTTCACAACTCCTGGAATCTTCATGGCCTCTTCCTTCGGTAGTTCATACCATTTCACTGGAATGCCTTTTCCCAGCACAGCATTTGCTTCATTGACATACTTGACAAGAACTTCTGGATTATAATCCTCTAAACTAAAGTCAAAGCGAATCTTGTCCTCTTCCAGTTGGTTCCCTGTGATAAGCGCTCCTGTGCCATAGCAAAGAAGAGACGCAAATACATGAGCTGCACTGTGAGCTTGCATAAGCTTGTATCTTCGGTTCCAATCTAAAACGCACGTTACATCGTCTCCCGCTTTCAAACCTATATGATCAACCTCATGGGAAATCTCCCCCGAGAACTTGCCCACAAAAATCACGTTGTAAGCTTGTCCATTTTTTAGGATTTTACCAGTATCCCAAGGTTGGCCGCCACCTTTGGGATAAAAAATTGTTTGGTCTAAGACCACATATTTTCCATCTTTCACAGAAACGACTGTGGCTTCACATTCTCGGAGATAGCTATCTTTAAGATAAATTGCTTCGGTCATGAGATAACCCCTCGACCAAGATGGCTTGGAGGTTAATAAGCGATGCGACTGCACAAGCAGTAGAAAGCTACTTTGAAGCAATGCTAAGTAATGTTAAAAGACCACGGTTTTTGGTCTCTCTCCGGGTTTAATTGCCCTGCCACTATAGTTTAATACAAATGCCTCTGGGAATGTCTGCCAAAGAATAGAAGTCGCTTTAAACCCTGTACAATGACAGGGTGATATTAGTTTCAACCCAATTTTCTTAAACTCACCCACTGTCTTCCAAAGGTATTCATCTGAACGTTTCACAAGATGCGTCCCACCTGCGAGACCGAAGATCTCTTTGAAGCGCCCCAGTTTCTGAACCTGAAAAAGTGTGTTGATCGAACCCGCGTGGGCACACCCAGTGATTACAACCGGGCCTACATTTTCAACATTCATCCAAAGCGCTTGATCATCTAGGATTTGGTCATCCAGTTCCATTCCATCTATGAATATGGATAATTTCTCTCCCTCAGCAAGAGGTAAGGCGTGCTCAAAAGCAGTTATCCTTTTAATTTGACCGGTAGTCCAAACGCCAGGTGCCACTTCAGTGGGTTCTGATGTAAGGGAGATTTTTCCGCCTTCCATTTCAATTTCATCTAATCTTTCTCCTTTAGGAACCCCCATCTTCCGTTTTTTTCCCCTCTTATCCGTGAAAAATCGAGGAAGAAATGTATGGGGATGCGCAAAAATTTTCAACCCCCCGCCTGCAGCTTTAGCCACCTCGACTGTGGCTGCTGTATGATCCCAATGTCCATGGCTCAAAACTACAGAGTCAACATCGCTTATATCCACTTTTAGCGCTCTCACATTATGTTTAAATGCTTTCTTGTTGCCACCAGTGTCAAGGATTATTTTTCTTAGTTTATCTTGCGCATCCACTAGTTCCAAAAGGAAAGACAGGCCCCACTGACCTAGGTATTTCGGGAATGCAAGATTTTCAACTAGGGTTGTAATCTTCAAGTTTTTAATCTGGTCCATTTTGATCAGCAAAGTATGAACTCTGTTAGGCGCTAAAAAATTTAGCGTAACTAATACTGTTAAAGAAAAAAGAGGGTTTCCGAGTCAGATGGATAGAAGCACCCGTACTTTCTGACCTAACTGCGATAATGAATCACCAAGGAGGTCCCATTTTCTCCTTATCACAAGGATTATTAAACCAGCCAATACAAGGGCAACCGCTAGCATTTGGAAGGCTGGAAATTCGGCTATGACAGTATATACATAGTAGGCTCCTGATTTGTCATCTATAGCGACATTATTAGCATAGTCATAGGCAATGATCATGTATTCAACGTATGTTCCTCCGGGAAATCCTAGGATTTCTCCCTCAAATAAGTCTCCAATCATCTTGTTCATAGTGATGTTGATCCAAGCACCACCATTAGTTCTGTAGGAAAGAGTTACGCCATCAGGAGGGACTCCGCTATCTCCATCGGTCACATTCACTGAAACTGTTACTGTTTCGCTATCATCCGGGATTTCAGGTGTCTGAATGGGAGTACCAATTACAGGCGGATTGGCGTCAAGTGGTCCAATATGGAAAATGAGGTCC
>CP070649.1:1578516-1584555 GCA_020354575.1 Candidatus Bathyarchaeota archaeon
CTTTTTGTCTTGCTTCTCGTCTTTTCTTTCGTCTTGCTTCTCGTTTTTCCTTGTCTCCCCAAGCTGCTTGTCTCTCTTCCTGTTCTATGGCTTTTATCCTTTCTCTACTCGCTACTCGCCGTTCCTTTTCTCGCTCCCTTATTCTCTTCTCTTCTTTCTCAGCCTCTCGTCTCGCTTCTCTACCCATCTCTTTTCTAGCTTTTTGTCTTGCTTCTCGTCTTTCCGCTTCTCCTCTAATTTCTCTTGCCTCTTCGGTTTCTATGGTTTGGATCTCATCTCTGCTCGCTGCTCGTCGCTCTACGTCTTTGAGCATCGCTAATTTCTCATTGTAAAAGTGAGCAGCTACATTTACTACATCCTCGATTCTTTTGCTCATAATTTCATAGTGTTTTATTCTTCTCTCAAAGGAAGTAGGATAGTCCGCTTGTCCTTTTTCTTCTACCTTTTCTTTTACTTTCTCGGTCGCGTGTAAAGCCTTTAACACAGAGTCTTGGAGGACTTTGATATATCTGCTCCTTTCCCCTGGATTTTGAGTAGCCTCAAAAAGGGCTTTATCCACTACTAGTTCATATTTCACCGTTGCTTCTTCATAATTCTTCTCTTTGATACTTTTCTCTGCCTCACCGATTAGAATCGCAAGATCCTTTTCGAATATACGGCGCGCATGCAAGGCCGCTATTGGATCTAAATGGAGGGTGCTTTCAAGAACATCATGTAATTCTGCATCATCCCCACAGAGCTCCTTCAACAAATCTTCTTCTTTCTTTTTCGACAAAAGCCCATCATCCACTTTATTGTTTAAGCCAGTCTAGATCAAAACTTTTATGCACGTCTCGGAAACTCCGTTTTTTAGCTTGCCTATGCATATCCTTACCTTCGCTTCTGTTTCTTTCCTCCACGAGTTCTTCTCGTTTGATGCCCAGGCTGTTTACTCACATCCCCTTTTTTTCTACGGGGATTACGTTCTCTACTCATCTTCTATCGCCTTACCTTTCAAAGGTCAATAGTATTTTTTTCAGAAATAAGTCTGTTGTTGTGCGCGTGGGCTTCTCCACAAGCAAAGTGTTTCACACAGGTTTCCCTTTTTTTGGTGTTCAATGAGCTCTCTCCATTGTTACATTAGGGAAGGTGGAGAAATGCTAGGGTCAAGTAGCAGAGCTATCTTGTTATAATGTTTTAGAAATTCTCGGCCAGCTTCGGTTCTCTGATACATTACTTTTCCCGTTGCCACCTGTACCGTAATGAGATCACTGGATTTTAATAAATTCAAGTATTGCCATGACTGCTTCGAGTTCATGTTGCAATGGGACATGATGTTCGTCCAGCAAATTGGGTTCCGCAAATTCCTCAGAATCTCTGCTAGGATCTCGAATTTATTTCGGTTTCCATCAGATCCGTTTCTCGTTCTTATCAAGCTATACCGCCTTTCAATGCATGCATCGAGAGTGCTTTTTCTCGCCATTTCTTTTTCCAACTTGCCCATCCCGTCTTCACGAGTTTTTCTCTTAACTCAGGCCTTTCCGCAACCCACTCTAGAAATGTCCAAAACCGTCCTTTATCTTCTAGTCTTTCTACTGGAACCCCTCTCTCCTTGCACCATCTGATGTAGCCCTGTTCAACCTTTTCTTGCAGTTCTCCTGTACTCTCTACCTCTTCCACTCTGAATCCCCGGCCTCTCAAGTATTCACAAATACTGGAGAATACAAATCCTGAGCATACTTTGAAGGTGGTTTTCACGTCAGGCTGCATAACCTCAATGATTCTATCGGCGATTTGCACTGCATTGTCCAAGTATTTTCGGTTCTCGAAGTGAGGGGACTGAAAAGATGCAATTGGGATCCTACGTTCCATATACCTAGCGTCTGGAAGATCAAGATTTAGGGCACCAACTACCACACCTAATATGAGATCGCCCCACCCAGCACCATCTATTAAAATCACTTTTTCAGACATAGATTTTCCTACCATACTTACGCACGCTTCATCTAACACTCACTTCTTTGCTATCTCAAAGAAAAATTGGAAGTAGCGGAGAACATCTCTCTCGTACGTGCTATCCCAAAATGCGAGCACGTGCCCATGACCAACGTAGGAGCTCCCTTTGTTAAAAATCTATTTTTCTTTAGTGACCCATTTTTCCACAGCTTCTTCGACAGCTCTGGATAGGTCGCCCTTTCTCCCGCCAAACCTCTCAATAGTCTTAAACCTGAGCTTCTTTTCCAATTCTTCAGAGAGCCAAACGCTGATTCGACCCATTTTAAGAATACCCGCCATTTATTTTTTATTTTTTTAGTTTTTTACACGATTCGCACGTGTCAGATGTACGTCCAATAAGCAAATAGCCTGATGTAAAATGTAACATTTGTTTCTGTCATCATTTTCCATTCATCTTTCATTTGCTTATCCGCATAATATATTGTGTACTTACACACTTATAAGCATATTGGTTTAAGAACTTAAGCTCTTAAGAGCTAGAGAGCTTATTTGTTAAAGATAGTACTTATACTCGTGCATCCATGCGTTTTTTCCGAGCCAGCGACAGTTTTGTGCTCAGATTGGGTTTGAACCGATGACCAGTGGAGATATCACCCGAAGTATTCCCGCATACTCCCCATTTTTATTATTGCCATACGCGCAGAGATGATGAAATTTTGAATGAGAGAAAAGTTCTAGATTCAATGAAAATTTGAATAAGATCCGCAATGCAATTTTCCTAAAATGATAAGTAGATAAGTCAAATAATGCATTGTAGAGAGGGAGTGTATTGAAGTTGAAAGGCATTGACTATGCGATTTTAAATGCATTAATGAAAAATTGCAAAATTAGCGATAGACAGATAGCTAAGAATCTAGGTGTTTCTCAACCTACTGTCACTAGAAGAAGGGCAAAACTTGAAAGAGAAGTTATCGATGCTTATACAGCAATTCCTAAATGGGCAAAGTTGGGGTTTGAGATAGTTGCTTTGACTTTTATTAAAGGCAGAAGTAGGGACATAGCATCTGGCGAACGTAAAGAAGCTATTAAAAAAACCGTAAAATGGTTTTCTAAAGAACCGAATGTTATCTTTGCTGCTGCAGGTTCAGGAATGGGACAACAAGGAGTAATTATATCCGTTCACAAAAAATATTCAACACTCGCTGACTTTGAAAGAAGATTAAGAGTTGATCAATCAGAATACATAGGCGATGCTTCAACATTCATTATTGACATTAACCCTGGAGTCGTATCAAAACCATTCCACCTCAAATACTTAATAGATGTAAAATGAAACACACGTGCACAATAATAATAGGGAAAAAACCCATAGAAACAGATTTGTTTCCATTATGAGTGGAGATATCACCCGCGAAATCCCCTTTTTTAAAGGCTAGATAGAAGTTTGTTCCACAAAGCTTTCCTGCTAATTTCAGTACATTGTTGGGTAAGAGAAGCGAAGGAGGTGAGTTTACCTGATGAAAATGTCACACTTGAGAATTGTGTATACCGCGCTGAACGTGGCTCTGTTCATTTCCATTTTATTCATCGGCATCACAGCGAGCCAGCCCTCGTACGACCCGTGGCTGGACAATACCGATGATGGCTATGGAGGCATTGATGACATCGTTGCGACCGCTGAGCATTTCGGAGCATCTGGCGACCCTGCTAAGCTTTGTAATATCACAAACTGGCCAATGGGCACACAAGTACCTGTTTTCTACGCGCGCGAAATAACAAACGGAGGCTCTGTCGGGAGTGCTTGGTGTCCCACTAATGGATTCAAATATATGGTCCTGCTAATAAGGGCAGATGGACTCACCACTGGAGAAGAAGTAGAAATCACGATGAGTTCGCGCATTTATAATGATGACCACACACTGATGGCAGGGATAAATGTTTGGAGCATTACGCTAACAAGCACCATGAGTGAATACAACACAGTATTGTTTGTCCCAGGCGAACAAGTCGGGTTTGGAGCTGATGCATTAGGTTCGACAACCTGCATTGTTTACGCATCATTCTATCTAACATGGTGATATCCCCTCCTTTCTATTTTTTTGGAGATATCTTTCGCATCTTATTTTTTAATTAATTACAGAGTAAAAAAGCACTGCTGGATTTAGTCTAGTTTCGACCGCTAACCCAGTGGAGATATCCCCCGCACTACTCCCCATTTTTTCCGTAAATGCATTCATGATTTAGATGTCAAGTAGAAAAGATCTGGGTTCCTCTTCAGATACTCTATATATAGATCAATTAGTTCACTCAGCCGAACCAGCCTTAGAATGGCGTTGCCAACCTCCATCGTTTTCATAATTCCTCGTTCAATACATGGCTGCGTCAATTTGGCAAAGTCTGGATACGGGCCAACATCCCACTCCCACTCGTCCTCAGGATACTGCTCAGCGAACCATTTCGGTGGTGTAATTTTCTTCAGAATGCGATCAGGAAACTGCACACGTTTCTCTGCAAGATGCATAGCTGTACAGCGGTCTAAACCTACACCCATAAGAAGGATGTAACCATCTAGCTCAAGAAGTCGATGCCAACCTTCAGATAACACATCTGCCTTTGGCCCCGAAGCTGCTATTGAAAGGCTCGGATGCAGTCCACGAACAACTCCTTTTCTCTTCCTAAAAGTCTCGGGAATAATGCCTGTTGTAACAGGAGTCTTGTCAGGGTCATAAGGCAGAATCTTGAACAACCAAGAAATGCCCAGAGCGATCATCTCCTGAGTCCTCTGGTCTTCAGATAAATTGGCTGAATGAGTTGACATCACTATGTTTCCTTGCTTTCCAACAGTCTCCAGCAAGGCATCAATCACCGTATCAGCCCCACCCTCAACATGACCAAAACTGCTCAGAGAGCTATGAACGCCAATTATGTGGCCTTTCTTCAAGCCAAGCTTTGCTAGACCAGCTTTGATGTCATCTTTCCTCACACTTGGCTTGACCTTCTCGTGTGCATCCATTTACAAGGCCCATTTGGATTGAACGAATCATTCGTTAATAAATCATAGGTGACTACTCGCACTGAAAACTCTCGCAAGGCACAAGAAGGATTCGAAATAGCGACAGTTTTGTGCTCAGTTCGGGTTTGAACCCGCGACAGATGGAGATATCACCCCCAAACTCTCCCTTTTTTCTAGAGTATGCATGCATGCTTGGCCAGGTTGTTGTTCTAAAACGTAGAATTAAATCTAATATATAATAAATTGTTATGCAAGAGAGCTGAAAGAGAGTGAGAAGAACAGCTTCATCACTTGCATCACTGTTACTTTTTCTTGGTGCCCTCAGCATTCTATCCAATATCCATTCTGTCGGGGCATCTGGCACCATTTATATCAGATTTGATGGAAGCATTGAGCCCGCGACCCCCAATATTCTGACTTTCGACAACACCACTTACGTTCTCACCAACGACATTTATGAAGGAATAGTGATCCAACGAAGCAACATCACACTAGATGGCAAAGGACACATGCTTAAAGGAAGCGAGATAGGCGCAGGACTCCTCTTGTCGGGGGGATCTAGTGTTACAATAAAGAATATGACAATCAGTGACTTTCTGTGGGGGATCTTCATTGAGTCCCCGAGAAACAATATTAGCGGAAATAACATTGCCGGCAGTATGTATGGCATCATCATCAATTCAGCGTACAATACCATCTCCAATAATGCCATATCTGGCAGCGAAACCGGGAAGGCAATCCACTGTTACTGGGGATCAGCAACCACAATAATCGACAACGTCATCGAAAACGGAATCTACCTTAGAGGAAATAGGCATAAAATTTCTGGGAACAGAATCACAAGGTCTGGCATCATCTGTGACGCTTCTTCCGGTAACATCATTCAGAGAAATCTAATCTTTGCCTGCCCGTATGCTGGCATTACTTTAAGTTCCATGCATGCATACAACAACCTTATTGTGGAAAATGAAATCATACACTGTACTTCAGGTGTAAACTTGGTTGAGGCAGAAAACACCACCTTCTGGCATAACAATCTGATCAATAACACACACCAAGTTTCGGGTCATCGTTATACTGCGATTTGGGAC
>CP070649.1:1584655-1608238 GCA_020354575.1 Candidatus Bathyarchaeota archaeon
AACACTATAAAGGGAGGGATGTGCGTGGTAAATTCGTTTTAGCAAAAGGAAAAGCGAAGAGTGTTCAAGAGCAGGCAGTTTCTAAGTATGGCGCTATTGGCGTGATTACCGATAATCTAACCTACGAAATCAAAGATGTGCGTGAAAGCATTGATTTGCCTGATGCTCATGCTTACCAATCGATTTGGCCAACGGCAGAAGAACTTGACAAGGTGACGTTTGGGTTCTCTCTCAGTAAACGACAGGGTAACCGCTTACGAGCTTTGCTTGATGGTAAAAAATCCGTCAAGTTGAAAGCGTTGGTTCGCACGAAGTTATTTTCAAGCACTCTAGATATAGTAACGGGTACGATTAAAGGCAAATCAAACGAGGAAATAGTACTGATCGCTCACCTTTGCCATCCAAAACCAAGCGCTAACGACAATGCTTCTGGCAGTGGTCTGCTCTTAGAGATAGCTCGGACTATAAAGGCGTTGATTAACTCAAAAAGAATCAGTAGACCTCAGAGAACCGTACGATTCCTCTGGGTGCCAGAGCATTTCGGCACAATTGCCTACCTCTATCATCATGAAGATTTAGCCTCTAGATTTATCGCTGGTATAAACCTTGACATGGTCGGACAAGACCAAGAACTCTGCAAATCAACCCTCAACCTAGACAAGACCCCGGATTCAGTTCCGTCCTACCTCAACGATTTTATCTTGAGCCTCTTTGAACGGTCAAGAGAGACTTTTGACCCTGCAACGACCTTTGGTTCATCATCAACATTTCGCTATTCAGCAAATCCCTTCAGTGGAGGAAGTGATCATGCAGAATTTAATGCTTCCACATTTAGCGTACCATGTGTCATGCTTATTCAATGGCCTGACCTCTACTATCATTCAAGTATGGATTCTATCGACAAAGTTAGCGAAGACAGCTTGGAACGGGTCGGTTGGATAGCAACGGTCGCCACTCTCACCCTCGCTGACGCTAGAATTGACGACGCGCTATTACTGGCTAAACTAACAAGGCAAGGCGGAATGGCTAGATTACAGCATGCAAGCCAAGAGGCAATTTCAAATGTATCGCAGGCCAGGCGGAATCTTAGCTCCAAACGATTATCAAAAGAATTAACCAGAATCATCATGGATTTCAGGAATAAAATTGAGCATATTGTTTGGCGAGAAAAAAAGGCAATGGGGTCCGTAAAAGAGCTAGAGACGAGTGCTGAATTGGAAAAGCTTCTCAAGAACTATGTTGCTGATATAGAGAGTTTGGGTAACCTCGAAATCACGCGATTTGATGAAGTTCTAACTAGTCTCACAGAAACAGCGGGAGTTACTATCAAACCAAGGGCAAAAGATTCAAAAGAAATTAAGAAGGCAAAAAACCTGATTCCCGTTCGACTCTTCAAGGGAGCTTTTGATCTGAATGCTTTGAAAAGAGCCCTGGGGGAAGCAGGGTATGCATGGTATGAAAAGGCTATAAAGAAAGATAAAGATTTCAGAAAGAAATTATTTGAGATTCTCAACTTTATGAACGGAAAATGGACAGTTTATGAAATTACTAAAGCCGTTTCAGCAGAATACAGCGAAACCAGCATTAAACACACACTAAGAATACTAGATGACCTTAAAAAAACAAAATTCATCTCTTTTAAATAAAATTTGAAAAATGGAGTTATTTGTATCTTTTCCTTCGTCTTTGACGCTTCTTTTTCTCCCGTCGCATCTTTTTCTTTTTCCATTTAGCCCGCATCGCTTTTCGCCGCCAGTCTATTGCGTAGGTCTTCACCTTAAACCTTATGGTTCTGATCTACTACTGAGGCCTTTGCTCAACAAAGCAAATTAAAGGTTATAGGAGTAAATCAGAAAGCGAAGGAATGAAAGCATGAAGCCGCAGATAAATACCTAAAATCAATATGGAAACAGATATTGCGATGAGTAGATAGTCACCTGCTTTCATCTTCAAAACATACAAATTTGTACGTTTCTCGATAGCTCCCCAAGCCCGTGATTCCATAGCTTCTGCAAGTTCTAAGCTTCGTCGAATAGCGCTAATTATTAACGGAATCAGAATGGGAATGTAATTTCGAATCCTTTTCAGGAAGTTGCCCTTCTCTAGCTCTAGCCCTCTAGCTTTCTGAGCATCCATAATAGTCTCCGCTTCATCAGCCAAGACTGGTACAAAACGCACAGCCGTCGTGAAAGCGAAGCAAAACTCGTAGGGAACACGACTCTGCTCCAATGCTAGACCTAAATGGTCTGGGGAAGTAGTTAGAAAGAAGACAGAGAAGGCTTCTACGAGCACTACAAAACGCAAAGTCATTGCTAAGGCAAATTCAAGATCTGGGAGTATCAGCGTATAACCCGCATAGATAAATCTGAAAACTATATTGGATCCAAAAATAATCGCTGCCAAAAATGTTGCACCTCTCAATGAGCGTATCCATTCTTTCTGAACCCGTGCAATAAGAACAAAAGGAATCTGTAGAAGAAACAAAACGATTAAAGGCAGTATTTCTGGAAAGAGTATTGCAACAACGAAAATAGAACAGACATAGAAGAACTTGATTCGTGGATCCAGTATATGTACAGGCGACGCAACCCGTCTAAACCTAAGACCATCAAAAACGCTCATGTCTTGTTTAACCGCCTTTGCAGTATTTCTCTTGCTTCATAAAGGTCAACAACATCTGGTGGAAAGCCAAAATCTCTTAGCTCCATGAATACCTTGGTAATTTGCGGCGGCACTATCGAAGCTTGAGTCAAGAGATTAAAATCGGCAAATATCTTCTTCCCCACATCATCTCCCACGATTTTTCCTTCAGACATTAGTATGACCCGAGGATTGCAGTCCGCAACAAATTCTACATCATGAGTAACGATAACCACAGTTTTTCCTTGAGTGTTTAATTGAATTATAAATTGGCGAAGCTTTTCCTTCTGTTGATAATCTTGACCAATTGTGGGCTCATCCAAGACTACAACTTTTGGATTCCAAGCAAGTACAGATGCTAAGGCAACACGCTTTCTTTCGCCTCCACTCAACATGAACGGCGAAGTTTTACGATATTCCGTCAACCCTAGAAGATTCAGAGCCCACACTATTCTTTTTTCAATCGTGGCTTTCTTAAATCCAAAGTTCTTCAGAGCAAAGGCTACTTCGTCTTCCACAGTTTCACAGAAAAGCTGCGTGTCAGGGTTCTGAAACACAAAGCCAACGGTTTGAGCAAGTTTAGCCACGCTGGTTTTTTTCGTGTTTACTCCATCAACCAAAATATCGCCACGAGTCGGTTTCAACAACCCATTGAAATGTTTTATTAAGGTTGTCTTCCCAGCACCATTTTGGCCCATTATAGCGATGAATTCACCATCTTCAATCGTGAGAGAGACCCCTTTTAACGCTTCGATTCCAATGGGATATGTAAAGTAGACGTTTTCGACCGCTATCATGGCGTCAACCTCTTGCGTAGGATATTCACAATGCCCTCGGTAGTTACTGGAACCTCTGCTGCCTGGAGGTCAGTCTCTTCTGAGAGAACCTGATAGAGCCTCGTAGCCTTAGGAATCCCAACGCCCAGTAAACGAGCTTTCTCAGAGCTCAAAACTGCCCGCGGTGCTCCATCCAAAACAACCTGGCCTTTGTCCATCACAATAACATGATTTGTATATCTCGCTGCTAAATCCAATCGATGCTCAACTAAAATCACTGTTATACCAAGCGTTTCGTTCAATTCTCTGATGACGGTAAAGATCTTTTGGGCACCAACGGGGTCAAGGAAAGAAGTTGGTTCGTCCAAAACCATGATTTCAGGTCGCATAGCTATGATGCTTGCGATGGCGACTCGTTGTTGTTGCCCTCCAGAAAGCTCATGAGGCGTTCGCTCTCGTAAATCAGATATTCCAGCCGTTTCCAGAGCCCAGTTCACTTGCTTCAGCATTTCATCTCTTGGAACCCCGAGATTCTCTAAACCAAAAGCCACATCTTTCTCAACAGAAAGAGCAAAAAGCTGATTCTCTGGATTCTGAAAAACCAAGCCAACATGGATAGCAAGCTCGTGAATTGGCTTATCGACCACATTCAATCCAACTATCTGGATTTCACCTTCAAGTTTTCCTTGATAAAAATGAGGAATTAAACCATTGAAACAACGGCAGAGAGTAGTTTTCCCACAACCACTTGGCCCTGTAAGGATCACAAATTCTCCCTTCTTGATCTTCAAAGAAACGTTTTGAATAGCGTGTTTCGTCGCGTTTGGATATGTATACGTTAGATCATTAGCCTCAATTGCTGCCAACGTTCGTCGCTCATCCTTATGCGGAGCCATCTCCCATTTAAGAGTAGCTACTTTTCCCCAAGTAAAGTATAAAACTGGTTTCTCTGGGAGATTGCTTCTACTTGCAATAGAAAACCTAATTTGGTTACAGGAAAATGCTAGGTTGCCATGAGAGTTTCTTTTGATCGTGCAGCTGAGTTTTACGACAGAACAAGGGGACCCCCTAAACACGCTATGAAGCAACTTGTCAGAACATTTGCTACAGAATTGCAGAGTTATGGAAACATCATAGATATAGGAGTTGGAACTGGAAGATTTGCGAAGCCTCTTCAGAATCATGCGCTGGAAATTATAGGGATTGACATTGCCAAGAAAATGCTCGAGAAAGCAATGGCAAAAGGAGTTAAGAATCTAATAAGAGGGGATGCCTGTTTCCTTCCATTCAAGGATAAAACCTTTGATGCTTGCATTTGCATACACCTTCTCCATCTACTCAGCGATTGGAAGCTAGCACTGCATGAAATCTGTAGAGTAACCAAAGACACTATGCTCTCAATTATTTACACCACGCAAAATCCAGTTCAACGAGCCTACAGCCAAATTCTTGGGGATTACGGGTATAAAAGAAACAGACTTGGAAAAGGTGAATGGGAACTGAAAGATCTTATCAAACCGCTGAAATCCATTTTCGCAGCTACTTTTGATAACGATGCAGATTCTCTCTTGATCCACTTGAGTGAGAGAGCATATTCAGGTCAATGGACTATCCCTGCAGACATCAACCAGAAAGCAGTTGTAGAATTGAAACGACGGTTTAGTGGCAAAACATTCCCTGCAGAACTTCGCGTTCTTGTATGGCAAATAGATGACTTGAAGGAGTACTTGCAACACTCATAACCATTAGATGCATTAGTTAGCCTGCATGCAGAGTGGCAACTCTCCTAAGGGGTTTCTTAAAATGTGTGTAACTTTGAGGTCGAAGAATTGTTATCTGTAGCATGCATAAATGCTATGTCTGTTTTTGTTCTAGTTTACTTTCTACCCACATATCAGTGAGGATAAGAAGGTAGCGACAACTATCACATAATTCGCCTTCACTCGCAACATTATTGCGCTTGCATTTTTTGCATTTTACTGCTTGAGACAAATAGCATCGTCCACTACCAATAATGTAGGAGGAGAGCATTAATTATTATGAAGGAGACATAACAATTCTCAATATGCACACGAAATATATGCACGCAGACGCGCTTATGGAGAACCAAGGAAACGTTAATGCCATAATCCATAAAATCTAGAAAAAAGACATAATAAACGATGTATGTGAAAAAGAAGCAATTTTTCATTTTAAGCTGGTTCCTATTTTTTGGCGTGATTTCATTCTCACAGTCTATCCTGCCTGCAGTGAATTCGATTAATGATCACCCCGTTCACAATCTCAATACCGGAATGGGTTATGCTTCAATTCGGGAGGCAATTAATGCAAATCAAACTTCGGCTGGCCACACAATCTACGTCAAGCCAGGGATTTATTTTGAAACAATCGAGCTGAATAAAGTAAATTTAGCATTGATTGGAGAAAATTACCAAACGACCATAATTGATGGGCAGAGTAATGGAAAAGATGTGGTTACTCTGAAGGCAAATGGGACTACGATTGAAGGATTTACGGTGCGGAACGGATATTATGGAGTCACAATGAGTCCTTGGACCCACGGGCATATTATTGCTAAAAATGTTATAATGAATAATTATTACGGAGTATCTGGACATTACGATTGCAAAAACATTACTATTTCTGGCAACACAATTGTTGCGAACAGCATCGCTGGCATTAAAATGAGTTTTTCTCACAGTTTCATTCATGACAACGTAATTTCTGCTAATGGAAAAGATGAATTTCAAGAGTATGGCTCCGGTATTCAAATCACGAAAGGAGTTTTCCACGATGAGATTACTTATTGTATCAGTAATGTCGTTTCAGCGAACGTAATAGAAAACCAGAAAATGGGTATCTCAGCCCCTCAATACTCCGAACAAAACCGATTCTTCCACAACAACTTTGTTAACAATAGCAAACAGCTTTCCATTCAAGGAGTTAAGTGGAATAACACACTCGAAAACAACTATTGGAGCGACTTTGATGGAATAGACGGTAATCGTAATGGAATCGGAGATTCTTCTTATATTATCAACGATGAGGCGCAGGATGAGCACCCCTTGATGGGCATGTTTTCTAGATACATAGCCTTGCCTGCAAATTATATCGGTGTTGTCTCAAACTCCACTGTGGAATGGTTTCAGTATTCTGAAATTAATAACACGATTAAGTTGCACGTATCGAATTCGTCTCAATCTCAGATCTATGGATTCTGCAGAATGTCTATTCCTCACATGGTGATATCTGAGCCTTACAATGTAACGATAAATGGTGCAATTCCTATCTATTGGAATTATACTCTTCATGACAATGGGACCCACCGATGGATTTACTTTTCCTACAGACATTCAGAATTGGAGATTGTTATAATCCCAGAGTTCAAGATCACGCAGATCGCCTTATTTTTTCTGATATTTTCAATCCAGATTGCTCTAGTTTTTCAGAAATCGAAAAACTGAGGCGTCCATTTCAGCAAGCGATATAAAAAAAGAGAGAGTGGGGGTTTCTAATTATGGGTCTTGTTCCCCAAAGTGCTCGGCTACTGCGACAATGTCATCGATGCCTACGTAGTTATCGCCTGTAATGTCGTATTTGGGATCCCAGTCGGGATGCGCGGGATCCTGTCCAAAGTGTTCAGCTACTTCGACGATGTCATCGATGCCTACATACCCATCGCCTGTGACATCCCACGGGAAGTACTTGGAAGGTTGACGGACTTCTTCCATATTGCCTTCTCGGAAGTTGTCACTGAGATCGTTATCGTATGGGATTACTGCTGTTGCACTGACGGTGTAGTTGCCGAGAGGTACGCTTGTGGTGTCCCAGTTAAACGTTAATTCCTTGCTTTCTCCAGGATTTAGAACGATCACTTGGGTTGGTGCGGCAGGAGTTCCATTATAGTAAGCGGTGACGTCGACTGTTTCAGCGAAGGGTCCTTGGTTCTGAACTGTTACATTGATGGGATCGATGTCTCCTTGATACACCCAGTCATAGATCGAAAAGACGTCAGTGACAGCCACATCGTGAATGGGCGAGGTTACAATGGCAGCTCTTATGAAAGCGTGCCATTCTGGAGGATAGCCTAGCCATTGGAGATATCCCATCAGCTCCCACATTGGCACTGGAGGATACAGAGGTGGTGGAGGTCCCATCCAAGGGGATGCGCCATAGGCATCGTGGGAAACATATTGCGCATCGTTGTGAACAGTCGATGCATGCGGATAAGGATGGAATACTGGTACATCACCTATCCATCCAGCTTCGGCAGCGTCCTGGTAAGGATCAGCGATAAGCAGCTCAATGGTTGTGGAGTTGACTCCGGCAGCGGTTACGAAGTGCCCGTATTCAAAGCTCGGATTGTCGAAGAGGGGCATCCACTCAGCAACGCCATCAAACCACCAGAACTCCAAAAAGAGCACGACGTCTTCACATCGGTAGATTTCGTCTTCTATCCAGAAGAAGTCTGGAAATTCCACGGTTGTAATGTTGTAATCGCCAACTGCTCCATAATTTATAGTAGCCCAGTTTAAGTCAAGCGCGTTTATGATGCCATCTATTTCCACATCAGCCCGCATGTCCCACCACGGATCGACTGGAGTTGCTCCCCATGCCGCCGTTATAATATCTATGTCGTCGTCATCTACATCTCCATCTCCGTCACAGTCGCCTATTGGAGTCACGGCGAATTGTTGCAGCCATTGCGAAATTCCTGTTCCAACATCGCCAAACTTTGTGCCAATGTGCCCTAAACCAGTTCTTTGGCTATCGGTGTCCATAAGGAAGGCTAATTGGGTAACAAGAGTTGTTGGTGGAGGTGGCACAAAGCCGAACCCGGTCTTGTAATCATATTCAGCGGAAAGCCACCATAACGAGTCTGCGGATGCAACTGGTCCACACCACGTGAAGATTCCTTGACCTGGACCCCATCCCGGTTGCTTCTGGTCAAAGTCCGGCATACCACTAGGTGCATAGTCAGGATAGGGTGGCTTCTTGAAAAATGGTGGGCGCAATTTAATTTCTTCGGTGTTACCGGTTCTTTGATTGTCGTTAGGGTCGTCATCGATTGTAATTGAAGCGGTTGCGCTGACTTGATAGAAACCGGGGGGTACACCCGTCGTGTCCCAGTTGAAAGTCAAGGTCTGGGTCTCTCCAGGATTCAGACTAACAGCTTGGGTCGGTGCTGCGGGGATCCCGTTATAGTAGGCGTCAACGTTGACTGATTCCGTGAAGTCCCCTTCGTTCGTAACGGTTACGTTGATGGGGTCGATGTCTCCTTGGTACACCCAAGGATAGATGGAAAAGACGTCAGTGACAGCCACATCATGAATTGGCTCCACGGTTATCTTCTTAACAATAATATCCACCGCTACCTCGTCAACGTGAGCAATAAGTCCGCCTTCAGGAGTTGAGAATTCGAGGAAATCACAGTAGCTAACGACACCGTTGCAGTTGTCATACCAATTTTCAATCGTTAGTGGATACCCAAATTGATCCGTTGGGCAAACTACTTCCCAATCAGTGAACAGCGGGTGGGTCTTTGGATAGTACATCCACTCCCATCCGAAGTATATGGCATAAAGGTATTCTATGTATATCCGTTCCAGTGGTGCAAAGGGAGGAGTACCCCACACATCTTCCACTGTGAGGTTGAGTGTGAGTGTCATATTCTCCACGTGATACTCTTCGGTCAAGCCCGTAGGTATAAGCGCTAATGTAATATTATCGCAAGGGTTAAGCAATCCATCTCCATTGTCTTCCCAATCCAGTGTATCATAGTTATTGATGCTGCAATCAGGGTAAAGCTCATGCCAGATTATGCCTGTAGGATCGTCGATCTTTTCGTTAAGAATTATGTCTATCGATAATTCTTCAACGTGCCACCAACCATAGTACAGATCTGCATATAAATCGTGCAATTCAATGTAGTCACATGCATCAAGTACTCCATTGCAGTTGTCAAACCAACCAGTGATGTTCATAGAAGGACTGTAGAACGGATAAACCTCATGCCATGTAGAATTGATAACTGTCGTTTTAATCTCATACATCGTTTCAAAGGGGCCTTTATATTCGATGTACATCCAGTCAGTTGGGTCAGTTTCATTGACTACCAGCATAGTGAAAGTTACGCGGTCAACATAGTACCATTTCGTTTCCTGAGTTGTATGGTTGAGCATGTCGATTTGGTCTCCTGGACTGAGCCTGCCAGGGAAGGGGTCGTCAATAGGTTCTTCCCAACTAGTAGTAGTATGGTTGTTGCAGAAGCTGGGATAGAGCTCATGCCATTCAATATCAAGAGGGTCCATAATTTTTTCGTTAAGAATTAGGTCAGTAGCGTATTCTTCAACGTGCCACCAGATGCCTGGCCAAGGTTCAAACATGATGTAATCGCAGAAATCCAGGAATCCACTGCCATTATCGATCCAGTCAATGATGTGATATGGACCTTGTGTTACGCCATGATAGACAGGCCATACTTCATGCCATAGTGTGGATATGGGAAAAATAAAGGGGTCATAAGGTCCTTTGAACTCAACGTAGATGAATTCTTGATAGTCATCCGACCATAAGCCCATTGTCATGGTCACTCTGTCGACATGATACCAACGAACCTCATGGCTGACATCATTCGTCATATCGATTTGATCGGAGGAGTCAAGGTATCCGTTACCATTGTCTTCCCAACTAGTAAAAGTCCAACTTTCACAATAGTCAGGGTAAAGCTCATGCCATGGAGTGTCCATCGGATCAAATAAATCTATAATGCCCAACGGTGAGTGCATGTGGATTGGCGTAAGAGCTGGACCATGCATATGGATGGGGTTGAGCGAGGGGCCATCCAAATGTAGGATGTCTGAAAGCTGCGCTCCTACAGGGGTATTGACGCTAGTCAACAGTGAAGTCGCAATTAGCAAAGTCAAGATAAACAGAGGAATAGCTTTCTTTCTATTGAAATTCTGCATTTTTTCTCCTTCTCTTCTTAGCAGATAATACTTCTAGCTCTTCCTTAAAAAATCCTATGGAACATTCTTCCAATTGCCCGATTCCGTTAGGCGGACACTGGTTTCATAAAGAGTGGAAAGATGATTTCCATCTTTGTATTTTCACTCTATCTGTTGTAAAATATGCGTTCAAGCATACAAAAACCATTAAAAGCCAAGAAAACTAGATTTTTCAGAAAGGAAGCGCATTCATTGTTCTACGCTAGTGTTTTCAAAGATGAAACTAAACTCGACATCAACTATACTCCAGCAAAATTGCACCACCGTTACTCTCAACTTGAACTGCTTAAACAATATTTTCGGCATACAATTGAAAGACCGGGAAGAATGACGCAACGAGTAATCGTAACTGGACAAGTCGGAACTGGGAAAACCGTCTTAGCGCAGCATTTTGGACGAAGCGTACTTCAGGAAGCCCAAAATCGCAACATCAATCTTCACTACATTCACATAAATTGCCGTCAAAACAAAGGCAGCTTCTTCTTAGTACTACAGCAAATAGTAGAACGGTTTCATCCAACCTTTCCGAAACGCGGTTACTCCGCAGAAGAACTCCTACAGATTTTGATGCAGATCCTTGACAATGAAAATATCTATCTCATAACTACGCTAGATGAGCTGGAATCACTTATTCAGGTCGAAGGCTCGGAGCCGCTTTACAAGTTAAGCCGCATAGAAGAGACCCGTGACAAAACGTCAAGACGGTTGTCGTTAATATGTATCCTTCGGGACCAAAGTTGGCTTGACAAGTTAGACGCAAGTACAAGAAGCACGCTTCAGAGCAACATAATCAACTTAGGACCTTATACAAAGGAGCAGTTGAGTGATGTCCTAAATGATCGAGTGGTATTAGCTTTCAAACAAGGAGCAGTCTCTTCAGAAACCATCACTTTGGCTGCAGAGTTAGGTGGAGAAGAAGGGGGAAACGCACGTTACGCCATAGAGCTCCTTTGGAGAGCGGGAAAATATGCAGATACAGAAAAAGTTCCGGAAGTCTCACCGGAACATATCAGAAAAGCTGTAGGAAGTGTGTATGCAGTTGTGCGTAGGGATGAGGTTGCCGCCTTAGATTTCCACAAAAAATTGTTTTTGCTCGGAATTGCAAGGCATTTCCAGCAGAATAGAGATATCCATCTTCCAATGGGCGAGGCAGAAGAAGCGTACTCTATCATCTGCGAAGAATTTAGTGAGAAACCACGAGGCCACACGCAAATCTGGAAGTACGTTCAGGAACTGGCTAGTCTCGGTGTTATTAAAGCAGAGCTTTCAGCCAGTGGTCAACGTGGGAAAACTACTTTAATTGGGTTACCTCGCGTTTCCGCAGCAGAATTGGAGAAAGAGCTAAGCAGAGCTTTGGATAATGCCGGACGGGGCAGCAATTATGATGATTGAGGAAGTATTTTCTTCACGAGGAAGGGTTCGAATTCTCCGGATTCTCACAGAAATTGTAGAATTGAACATATCTGAAATTGCACGGCGAGCAGGATTAAATTATGCCACGACAAACCAACATCTCCAAATACTGGAAAAAGCAGGTGTAATAAAACACAAGTCCTTCGGACGCATTCGAATTTACCGCTTTAATGAGGATAATATAAAGGCAAAAATAATTAAAAAATTGATGGAAGTTTGGGAGCAGGAGAATAAAAATGTCTCGCAGACGGTACGAGAGGTGTAGAGAATGGGGATGATAGATGTGAGTGATAAACCAGAGATCCGTCGTGAAGCCACAGCTCAGGGCTCAATCAGGTTGAAGCCAGAGACGATTAGATTAATTCGTGAAAAGAAGATTGAGAAAGGAGACGTTTTTAGTCTAGCAAAGGTTTCCGGTGTTTTAGCTGCTAAGAAAACCAGTGAGCTTATTCCACTGTGTCATCCTCTTCCATTAACAAGCATCGATATCAGTATTCAAATTCATGACAAATCTAACATTGCTGTTGAAGCAACCGTCAAGGCTTCTGCAAAAACAGGCGTGGAAATGGAGGCTTTAGTAGCTGTTTCCACCGCCCTTCTAACGATCTGGGATATGACGAAGCAATATGAGAAAGACCGACAAGGCCAGTATCCCACAACTGTCATTTCAGGCATCAGAGTCCTGCAGAAGGTGAAAAGTGAGTGAGCGAGTCTTCACGCAAACACAAGGCTGAATCGCCAACGCGCATTAATTTCTCTCTAATCATGTGCAGCACCTCTCGTTATAGCAGTTTGAAGCAAGACACCACAATAATCGATCCATCGGGCGATTTGATCGTTCAGACCCTTGAGAAGCAGAATCATAAGATTACTTCTCGAGTTCTAGTGCCAGACGATGAAAAAATGATTAGAAACGCTGTTAGTAGGAGCTTAAAAGACAAAAACGTTAAGGCTATTGTTGTATGCGGTGGTACTGGTATCGCCCCGCAAGATGTAACAATTGAAACGGTATATCCCCTTTTAAAGAAGATTTTGCCAGGCTTTGGTGAATTATTTCGGAGACTTAGCTACGATGCTATAGGTTCGGCAGCTATTATGAGCCGCGCAGTCGCTGGAGTTGCAGAAGGAAAAGTGATTTTTTGCATTCCTGGAAGTCTAAATGCGGTACGACTTTGTCTCGACAAGCTTATATTGCCCGAAACAGGTCACATCGTAAAGCACGCTCGGGAAAAGTCATGATTAAGGATAAGTTCAATCGTCCTGTTCTCAATCTTCGAATTTCAGTTACCCAACGGTGTAATCTTCGATGCCCGTATTGTCACCGTGAGGGGCAGGAAAGAGCCCCTGACGCCTCGATTGTAGAGATGACGCCTGCGGAAATCATTCGCCTTTCAGAGATAGCCATCAGCTTGGGCATTCAGCGGATCAAAATAACTGGTGGTGAACCTTTGCTGAGAAAGGATATCATAAATATTGTAAAGGGCATCGCTGAGTTGCAGGGCTTGCAGGACTTGTCTTTGACTACAAACGGGCACTTTTTGGCATCCAAAGCCAAGGATTTACATTATAGTGGATTGACCAGGGTTAACGTAAGCTTGCCATCGCTAAATGCTGACACTTATCACCAGTTCATGGATGGTAATCTTAAGGATGTACTGACCGGAGTCAGTGCTGCTGTCAACACGGGTCTTTACCCAGTCAAGATTAACATGCTAATCCTCCGCGGAGTGAATGCGGATGAAATCCCAGCAATGATTCAGTTTGCTAGAAGAAGCAAAACGTTATTACAACTGATAGAACTTGAGCCTGTGAACCTTGACAAGGCATTCTATGAACACTATCACTATTCGCTGAAGGAAATTGAAGCTAACTTAGCGAGTCAAGCTTTGCATGTTACGGTGAGATCGTACATGCAAAATAGGCGAGTATATCATTTGCCTAATGGAAGAGTTGAGGTTATTCGTCCAATAGAGAATACGGAGTTTTGTGCTCACTGTACCAGACTACGAGTCACTAGCGACGGAAAATTGAAACCATGTTTAATGGTAAACTCGAACCTTGTGGATGTTTTAACTCCTTTAAGGAAGGGAGCAGCTGACAAGGAAATTGCAGAGCTTTTTATTAAAACTTGTCGATCAAGGAAACCGTATTACAGGCTAAAAGTCTCTCAAATGCTGGAATAGACTAACAGTAGAATCAATATTGTTAAGCCCTAGTTAATTGGCAACTGAAGAAAGAATTGCATTTGCTTGCCTTTTGCCACCAGCAACGTAGATGATTTCTTCCTCGTTAAAATTAAACCATCCTGCCAATCCTGCTGCCATTGATGGGTCACTTTCGAAAATAATTTTCAAAAATGGAAGAACGTCTTTATTCGCTACTCCCACTGATACATGCATACGCTGTTTTATCTTCTTCCCTATCTCGCTTTTCTTCTTCCTTTCAGCACGACTTGTTGATAATGTTCTTATTCTCTGAGGAAATCGAAACGGAACCCACCCAGAAGGCTTGGACTTTCGTCTAGCCATGGCGACACCAGCAGTCATAAAGTCAATGACATATCGCATTAGTTTCCAATTCTGCGTTTGTCTGATTCTTCCCCTATACAAATCCGCTGTTGCTAACGCTTCCATAGCAGCTGCCAATTCGCTCGGAATGTTAAAGTGATAAGGTAGGTTTTCATAAATCCATTCAAAAAGCATATCAATATCTACATCAGCTAAATCAACCATTTGTTTTGCAGCCTTGCAGCTCTTACTATACAGAACTTGACGTAAAACCGAGAAAATCACGTCTTTCCGGTCTCGGTAAGCAAGCCAAGAGACATCAGAAAATAAGAGCCGTTTCTTGCCCTGCCCCAAAGCTTGCAGATCATTAACCCCGGATCGTACATCGCCTTGGCTACGCTGTGCCAGGAACCTTAAAGCGTCATCATCTGCAGGAAGGCTTTCTTTGACACAGATTTTTTTCAAATGCTTGAATATATCATTGACTGATGGTTTCTTAAATTCAATAATCAGAAATTTCTTCTTATCACGGAATGATACAAATTTCTTATTCCAGAAATCATTAGCGATTAGGACAATAGGGTAGCGAGTATTTTTTATAATCTCAGTTATTGCAGGAATAGCTCCACGATCCACGGTGCCGTATACCCCATCCATTTCATCGAGAAGAATGATACGGTTCTTTCCAAAGAACCCCATGTATTGAGAGGCAAAACCTGCCACCTGACGGATTTTTTCCTCAGTACGGTAGTCGCTGGCGTTTCGTTCTATTAACTCGGCTCCTAAATCCTGCGCCAGAGCTTCAACAATTACTGTTTTACCTATTCCTGGTGGACCGTGAAGAAAAGCCGCTCTTTGAGTCGGAATCGCGTGTTCCCAAGATCTTAACCACCTTTCAAAAATTTCAATTGCCCTTCGATTTCCCACTACTTCCTTTGCGGATCGGGGCCTGTGCTTGACTATCCACGCATCATGCATGGAGGCTAGCCGCCTTTAAACTCATACCCAGCTTCGACTAACCTAGCCAACAATGCGCTTAGCTGCACTTCTTCACTAGCCCCTTCAACAAGGCGAAAATCCACTTCACCCACTATTCCTGCTAGCTTGACCTTCAAATTCTCAGGAATCTCAAGACGGAAAAGCTCTATGTGGATTTGCTTTATTATGTCACTACCAGCAACACCATACTTCACAATCATTTCGCGAAGCCTTTTTCTTGCTTCTAAGAAGTTTCCATCCATCGCTATCTTTATCATTGCGTGCACATCCGCAGGATTGGCACGTCCAACGACCGAGTATACCGTTTCTGAGCCTATGGGCTTTCCTAAAGAAGCCGCCGCTTGCAACGAGTTTATAGCTTTACGTAGATCGCCACCACAGACTTCATAAATCGCATCTAATCCATCTTGCTGCAAGACAATATTCTCATTCTTAACAATGCGTTTAAGATATTCGTCTTGTTCTTCTCGAGGCAAATAAGTAAACCTGAAGGGAGCACAACGACTTTGTATTGGTTCCAGGATTTTTCCACTGTAATTTGCAATCAAGATAAACCGACAGGTTTCGGTATATCGCTCCATGGTTCGTCTCAATGCTTGCTGCGCGTCTCCAGTCATGTTGTCAGCTTCGTCTAGAATAAGAATCTTAAAGGGAATTTCGCCCAGGGTTCGCACACGAGCAAAGGTTTTCACAGTTTGCCGAACAACATTTATTCCACGTTCATCACTTGCATTCAATTCCATAAGGTTCTCCCTGTAAGTCTCGCCATACAAGTCATGAGCCAAACACAAAGCTGCAGTTGTTTTCCCAGTTCCTGGAGGCCCCGCAAAAATACAGTGGGGAACATTATGGGATTTCACGAAACTTTCGAGACGTTCCACTATCTCTTTTTGATCCACCATTTGCTTCAAGAATTTTGGACGATATTTCTCCGCCCACATTTCAGAACTCAATTAGCTATCTCCTTTCCAGAAGTCATCAGGGTATTGAGTTAAATTGATTAATCACTATTAAAGGAATTGTGCAAAATGTCATCTCAGCTCAAAAGAATACGCATAAATATGGATCTAAGGCCAAAGCCCCAATGTCTCAATCGCTTCAGCAACCCTCCCCACCCCGAGGAGCAAAGCCGCTGTTCTCATATCAGTCTTCTCTTTTTCCATAGTCTTAGAAACATCGTCAAAAGCTTTGATCATTATTTTCTCTAACTTTTCATTCACTTGTTTTAGGGTCCAATGCTCCCTCGTTAGGTTTTGCACCCACTCAAAATAACTAACTGTTACCCCACCTGAATTAGCGAGAATGTCTGGAATCAAGAAGATGTCCTTTTCGCGAAGTATCTTGTCTGCCTGTGGAGTCGTTGGTCCGTTCGCAGCCTCTCCAATTATCTTCGCTTTTATTTTTCCAGCATTAAGTTTAGTAATTTGATTTTCAAGCGCGGCAGGGATCAAGATGTCGCAGTCTAGTTCCAGAAGCTCAGCATTAGTAATCTCATTCCTTGCAGTTTTGAAACCTTGCACAGAACCAGTCTTTTTTTTGTGTTCGAATACCTTGTAAGGATTCAGCCCCTGAGGATTGTGGATTCCACCTCTAGAATCACTCACAGCTATCACTTTTATCCCTGTGTCAAAGGCTATTTTAGCAGCGTTCCAGCCTACATTGCCAAACCCCTGTACTGCAACTTTTGTACCTTTCATTTTCATGCCTAAACGTTTGGATGCTTCTTTTATGGAAATCATAACACCTCGCGAAGTTGCCTCGACCCTACCCTCGGATCCTCCCAAGATGATAGGCTTCCCTGTAACGCATTCGGGAACACTGTACCCCTTAAATCGGCTATATGTATCCATTATCCAAGCCATTGTTTGAGCATTCGTATAGATATCTGGAGCGGGTACGTCCCTGTGAGGTCCGATGAAATCAAGGAGCATATTTATATAGCGCCGAGTTAGGCGTTCCAGTTCAGCCTGAGACAGTTCCTTCGGATTACAACAGACACCGCCTTTGGCTCCTCCGTAAGGAATGTCGACAATTGCACATTTCCATGTCATCCACATTGCTAGGGCGGTAACCTCGGCTAAGTCAACATTTGGGTGATACCGGATTCCGCCTTTAAAAGGACCTCGAGCATCTATGTGTTGAACTCGGCAACCCCAGAGAATGCAAATATTACCATTATCTCTTCTTATTGGTATTGACACAGAAAGGGTTCTTTTTGGGCGACTAAGAAAAACGTGGATCCCTGGATCTAACTCGAGCATTTCCGCAGCAATATCTAATTGCTCCAAAGCAACATCTAGTGGTCCAATTTCTTTATTCATAGTGAGGCCTCTAAGTTTTCTGCTATCTCTTGAGGAATAGGAATTCTTAAAATTTAGGTTTTTACAAGAAAAAGAGAGAATGAGGTTATTCTAGGATTCTTTCCATAGCGTCCTGCTCTATTTCTTCTGGAAGCGGAATCCCAGTTACTGTTGCTGCTCTTTCAGAGAGAGCCATGAGATCTTTTCTATCGATCAAGTCCAGTTTCCACTTTCTGGCACCAGCAAGCAATTGCATAAGGCCTACACCGACGCGGTCTGTAAGATAGGTGTGTAATCCTATTGCTTCCCAAGGTATGTCCTTGAATTGTTCACCATACTTCTCTTTCAGTTCAGGTGCAGCAATGTAGAATTTGTCTGGTGTCTCACCGTATCTCTTTGCAAATGTACGGGGCAATTTGCCTTCTTCAGATAATTGTCTGAAATAGTTTGCCTTCATTACTGCAGTTAAAGGTGAACGACCCATTAAAACAGCTTTAACCATTGGTCCATTGCCGAAGTTGCTCAATGCCATTGCCTTGAAAATTTGCGTTTCACTAATGAACCCTCCAGCCATAACAAGATCGGGTACAAATTTCCCTTTCTTTTCGAGAATCCTAGCGCATTTCAACACCATCGATTCCAGATAAACTGTGGGAACGCTCATTTCATCCATCATTGGAACTGGGCTCATACCCGTTCCACCACCCGCGCCATCAAAAGTTACTGCTTCTATCTTAGCTTCAGACGCTAGTTTCATTGTAAAAGCCACTGCTGAAGGTCTATATGCACCTGTTTTAAGGATCACATGTTTTGCTCCTTGTTGTCTCAACCAGTCAATATCCTCGAGGAAATCCTTCTGCTTCGGCATTCCTACTCTGCTGTGTCTTTCAAAAGATTTGAAGACACCATCTTTGAACGCTTGCTGTATGGTTGGATCTTCTGGGTCCGGGATTACTATGTACCCTCTTTTTTTCAACATAATTGCTTTGTCAAGGTTTCTAATTCGCACTTCTCCACCAATGGCTTTAGCGCCTTGCCCCCATTTTCTTTCAATGACGTTTGCCTCTAGTTTTGAAAGCGCGTAGACATCTATGCCAAGTCTCTGGTCCTCTACATTTGTCTGAACCACAACTTCACCGTATTTGCCATCCCAGAATTTTCGGAAAGCGTCAACTCTTCTCTTCAGTTCTTGGGACTCCACAATTTTCCCGTTTTCAATCTTGGATTCTCGATCCATTCCACAGACGTTTTCGCCAATTGTAACCACAGCGCCGGATATTGCTGCGCCAATTGCTAAACCATCCCAGTTAAGCCGTGCAACTTCCGTTGATCCAAAGGCTCCCGTTAAAATTGGAACTTTTAACGGAATACCTGCAACTTTGGTTTCAACATTTGCGTTATGAAAGAGAGCAACGTCTGAGTCTGCTTCAATGCCATGGACTTCAAATAGCGAAGCTTGAATATTAAAATGAGACCAGTCCAAGCCAAAGTCTTTTAGAGCACCTGCTGTACTATAACCGAATTGAAGAGGCTCGGGATACAAAGCTTCTCTTCCTCGGAAAGTTGAAAGGCTAATTTCACAAAGGAATGGACAATCACGTATACAAATTGGGCACATACCGCTGGTGGGACTAGTATCTCTAACTCGTGTTTGTGTTCCGCATGTGGATTTTCCATTTAGATAAGCACTATTTCTATCTACACGTTCTGGCATTTCTTTTCCTCACCTTTACGTTTGCAAACCTCAGAATATGAGCGAATAGCATCTGCAAGATTTAAAGATTCCTGAAAGGTCGAAGAATTACGGCTAAGGAATTCAAAGTGTGTGAATTTCCAAAGGTTTAGGGTTACCTATTCTCTTTTTTTGACTATACATTTTATATCCTCCAATGCCCCTTTCATAAAGGCACGCTGAATGGGGGAAAGGAGGTTGTCTTCCCAGCGAGATGTTTCAATTCTGGATTCGGATCTTATGTTTGAGAATAAACCAGTTCCGGTCATTGCAAACCGAAATGAACCGATGATTAAGTTAGCGGGTTTAGAAGTTGGACCTTTTGAGGAAGGAAAAGAGTATGAAATCAGGTTTTGGATCGCCCAGGAACTTGAAAAGACAGGGGTGGTTCGCTTCCGAGAGGAAGATATATTGGATATCATCAAGTTGCACAAGATACATTGGAAAGAGAGAGTACAACCCACAAATAAGGTCTCCCCGCTCTCAGAAGACTTCTATCCAAGATTGAGACGCTATATTAAAAATCTCAAGAAAACCTCCCAAAACAATTCAGAAAAACTAAAGGAATATGAAAAATCGATGGGAATCTCCCAAGACATTGTTAACAACAGAGTGAAAAAAATCGTCTCCCTTGCCTCTTCCCCTTCCCTTACCAATTCGGCTCTCCAAGTTCTAACTCCAGAAGAAAGAGCCCTTTATCAATGCCTTCACGGAATCATCAAAGAGTGGAGAGAAAAGATACTCTAAAGGGGTGACTAATCTGACAGAAGAAGTTGAAGTTGATCCTCAGCAACTCTTTGAAGATTTTCTGAAGCAGGACAAGTATCGAGAAAGAATATCTCATATGGTAATTGCGGGTAGCAATTCATTTGTTGTAGATTTTGAAGATCTAATCGTCTTTGATATGACATTAGCCGAGAACTTGAGGGAAACTCCTGATGAATACCTTGAGCATGTGAACCGAGCAGCTTATTCCCAATTAGAGATCGAAGATAGTGAATACGCATCGCAATTAGAAAATGTAATTGTACGTTTTAGAAAGCTGCCTGAACCCACCCATTTGCGGATGCTAGGAGCTGCTAATATTGCTAAGCTTGTGATGGTGGAAGGCATCATTGTGCGGGCTACCCCAGTTCAACCTCAGGTGATGCGAGCTGCTTTCAAATGTAAGAGATGCGGAGAAACTGCCTACTTGGATCAGAGTGGTCCTTTTCTAAAAGCACCTTTGAAGTGCGAAGTTCCTCACTGCCAGAGCAAAGGCCCCTTTGAGTTTATGCAGGAAGGATCGACTTTTATTGACTATCAGCAGATTCGCATTCAAGAGCGTCCAGAAGATCTCCCTCCAGGTCAGTTGCCGCGTACACTGAATGTGAAGCTTATAAGCCGCGATCTAGTCGATAAGGCTCGACCTGGAGATCATGTTGCAATAATAGGAATTGTACGTGCAGAAGCACCGTCTCTTCCGACAGCTGGAAAACTCCGTGTTTTCCGTCTCCATGTTGACGCAAATTTCTTGGATGTTAAGAGTAAAGAGCCAGAAACTGCTTTTATTTCACCTGAAGACGAGAAGAAAATCCTCGAACTTGCTGAAGACCCATGGGTTCATAGGAATGTAATGCGGTCGATTGCTCCGTCGATTTATGGTTATGAAATTATCAAAGAAGCCATAATGTATCTAGTTTTTGGTGGCGTCCCAAAACATTTGGCAGACATCTCGATCAGAGGTGAGTTAAACATTCTTCTAGTAGGCGATCCTGGTACTGCAAAATCACAGTTGCTCCAATACATAAGTGCAATTGCTCCGAGAGGGTTATACACTTCAGGCCGTGGAACAACCGCAGCTGGGTTGACTGCTGCTGTATTACGCGAGCGAGGGGGTGGAATGACCCTTGAAGCTGGTGCGCTCGTTTTGGCTGACAAGGGGGTCGCATGTATTGATGAAATCGACAAAATGCGCCCTGAAGATAGAGTAGCGATTCACGAGGCTATGGAACAGCACACAGTATCGGTTGCGAAGGGAGGTATTGTTGCCACTCTTAATGCGAGAACAGCTATCCTTGCAGCAGCTAACCCCTCCTTAGGGAGATACGATCCATACAAAACAGTAACTGAAAATATCAACTTGCCTGTAACAATTCTTTCAAGATTCGACCTGATCTTCGTATTGAAAGATGTTCCTGAAAGAGACTTGGACGAAAAAATGTCAACGCACATCCTTGAAATTCATAAAAGAGGCGCAGCGCCGTTAGAAACGCCTATTTCATCCGATCTGCTTCGAAAACACATAAGCTATTCTAGAAACATAAAACCGACCTTGTCCAATGAAGCATTGCAGCGGCTCAAGGAGTTTTATCTGGAGATGAGAGCAGTTACTGAAAAAATTGAAGGATCACCAATTGCAATCACAGCTAGGCAGTTAGAATCACTAGTAAGACTAGCAGAAGCAAGAGCCAGAATCGCTTTGCGTAAAGAAATAACAGCGGAAGATGCCGAAGCGGCTATTGCTATTATGAACAGATCTTTAGAAGAAGTTGGTATTGATGTTTCAACTCACATGCGCGACATCGACATCATCATGGTAGGAAAACCCAAGAGCATGCAAGACAAACTGCGAGTAATTCTCACCGAAATTGTCGAAATGTCAAAAGATACGGGCATGGTCGAGAAGAGAATGTTATTGGAGGAGCTATCAAGTAAACATCGAATCGAGGCTTTGGATGCTCAGAAGCTCATTGGCAGAATGATAAAGGATGGCACAATATATGAACCTAGGTCAGGATTTCTGAAGAAAGTGTAACCTTGAGAAACCCATGATTCAATTGATATCTATTGGTTCATCAGTGAAAGTTAGTAAATCAAATGAAATAAAACGCAAGAAGTAGCTTTAACAAGATGAAGGGTTAGGATTGAAAGTTGAAGAGCTCCCCATTCCCGATCAAGTGAAGGGAGTCATTATAAAAACTGGGATTTCTGAGCTCTATCCTCCTCAAGAGATGGCTATAAATGCTGGTGCCCTTCAAGGAAAAAATCTGGTCTTAGCTAGTCCCACAGCTTCAGGCAAAACATTAACAGCAGAGTTTTGCGCCCTTAAACAAGTGATTGAGCATGGTGGAAAGGTTTTCTATTTAACTCCACTGAGAGCTTTAGCTAACGAGAAATATCAAGAGTTTAGAAAATACACCAGTATTGTCAAATCCAATAGACGGCGCATCCAAGTCGGTATTAGCACAGGTGATTTTGATAGTAGTGATCCATGGTTAGAAAGATACGATATAATTATCTCTACAAATGAGAAGGCAGACTCCCTCTTGCGTCATAGAGCCAAATGGATGGATGAAATTTCCCTTGTTGTTGCTGATGAAGTGCATTTACTCAACGATTCTGAGCGGGGTCCCACTCTTGAAGTGGTTTTGGCAAGGCTAATCCAGATCAATCCCGAGATCCAAATCTTAGCTTTGAGCGCTACTATCAAGAATGTTGAGGAGTTGGCAGATTGGTTGAAAGCTCAGTATGTTACAACTGAGTGGAGACCCGTTAAGCTTAACGAAGGAGTTCTTCTTCAACAAGAGATTCAATTCAAAGATGGGGCTGCTTCAAGAATAGGCAAATATTCTAAGAATCCGGCTCTGAATCTTGCTCTCCACGTGGTCAAATCTGGTGGACAAGCACTGATTTTTGCTTCGACACGAAGAAATGCAGTCTCGTTGGCCAAGAAGACTGCTGATGAGTTAAGTAGCTTTCTTACCAAAGCATCAAAACGTTCCTTGAATCTACTGGGAGAACAAATAACTGGGATAGGGGAGCGCACCCGAATCAGTGACCTACTTGCGGACATCGTCAAGCAAGGTGCAGCATTTCACCATGCTGGTTTGGGAGGTCGACATAGAAGATTACTGGAAGATGCATTTAGAGAGGGAAAGATTAAGGTTTTGACCGCTACGCCAACCTTAGCTTTTGGAGTTAATCTACCAGCAAGAGTTGTAATAATCAGCGATTATAGACGATATGAGGCCGGATATGGATATTATCCGATTACCGTATTAGAATATAAGCAAATGGCAGGGCGAGCAGGAAGACCGAGGTTTGACAAGTTAGGTGAAGCGATTCTTCTAGCAAAAACTGATGATGAACAAGATTATTTGATGGATAGTTATATTTTGTCTGAGCCTGAGCGTATTTGGTCGAAGCTTGCAGTAGAGCGGATCTTGC
>CP070649.1:1608338-1633351 GCA_020354575.1 Candidatus Bathyarchaeota archaeon
TCAACGAAAACGAAAATTACATTGGTGGGGAAGTTAATAATGCTTGGATTGTAAAGGGAATTCTTGACCATGCAGCCTGCGTTGCCCAAACCAACATTACATTGTTGCACATCGCGGCAAAAAGCAAAGAGCACCTTGAAGGTCTTGAGGCGCTAATGGCGGAGTTAGATATCAAGACAGAGCAGATCCAATTTGCGAGAGAAGTGGACTTTCCAGAAGACAATGGAGAAGAGCTTTCTGCGATTCTTAAGTCTGCTATGACGCTCATAAAGCCAATAATTGTCAAAAAGAAGAAAAGAAAGTCCCGAAACAGGATCCTATATGTCTTCACAACAGATGATTTTGTTTCACCCTTCGATATCAATATGGCTATAGATGCTGGGTTTGATACGGTCCTTTCCTATTCTCATGTCAATTCCGAGAAAGCACGGCTCCTCACACAGGATATTATCTTTTCCAGGGGAATTGGCGGCACGAAGTACACCACTGTGTTTGTTGGTGGAGGAAGGGATCTCAAGGAAGTGAATTCCGTTGTTGATTCGATAAAATCAGCGATGTTTCCTCCGTTTGTTGTTTCATTGGCAATCGATCCAAGAGGAGCTTACTCAACTGCTGCAGCCCTTGTTGCGAAAGTGAAGGAAGCTTTCAGGTCGCTGAATATGGGAACACTAAGGGGCAAAAAGGTGGCAATCCTAGGTGGCACAGGTCCAATTGGAAGCATCTCGGGTTTTCTTCTGGCTAAAATAGGTGCAAAAGTTACTATAGTGGAGACAGATCCCTCAAGTACTCAAGAAATAACTTCTAGGCTCGTCAAGGACATCGCAAATGAATACAAAGTCAGTTTCACTCCCATCCATGCCTTCAGAGATGAGGATCTTCTTGATGTATTAAAAAAATCGGATATCATCCTTTCCACGGTCAAAGCAGGAGTACAGGTCGTTTCCAAAGAGGTTCTATCTCAACTCCCTCCTGGTAAAGTCTTAGGCGATGTGAATGCGGTCCCCCCTGCTGGTATTGAAGGGTTGAAACCCAAGCACGATAAGGAGGAGATTACGGAAGGAATTTATGGTATAGGTGCTCTTATTATTGGCGATTTGAAGTACAAAGTAGAGCAAGAAATGCTAAAATTGGCTAGAACAACTCCCATGAGTGAACTGGATCAAATAAGCGCTTTTGAAATTGCGGAATCTCTGATAGTGCCGCAACAAAGGGCTAAGCGCAAGCCAATAAAGGTAGAGGTGATGAGCTGATAGCTAACCTTAATTAACTTCTTAGTATCCTTTTATTGCAGGTTTTTGCCTCAGAAAAGCTCTAATATAATTCAAGAATTAGGTAAATGGCTCCAGCCAAATATTATTGTAAGATACGCCGCAGTAGCCTAGGTAGTGGCGGCAAAAGAACCCCTGTGACTATTCTATAAACTATTCGAAAAAATATTTATCTTTAATTTCCCAGAGAGATCATTAGAAGGCCCATTGGTTGATACAGGTAGCTTTATGTGAAGAGATTTATGCATCTAAGCATGAAATGCAAGGATCAAACGCTCGTATGGCTTTTTTTGCGCAACTCTCCGCAAGCTTTCGAACAAGCTTACCATGGAGTTTTCTGAGGACAGTGTTGGCGTGAGTTTCCATAGAGCTAAGGTTAAATGAAGTTGGCACTAAGAGATGAGCTTTTTCCACATAGCCCTTCTTAAACTCATAATCATGAATTAGAGTACCGCGCGGAGCTTCTACTACGCCTACTCCTCTTCCAGTGGGTGCTTCAACCGGAACTCTAATATCTGAACTAGATAATTTTGCAATGCTAAGGAGTTCTTGTGCTTCTGTAAGACAACTTATTACTTCATTGAGTCTCAGGCGAGTAGCAACAGCAGTGAAATCCTTAGACTCGATTTGAGCCTTATTTCCGGAAGAATGGCTTCCGATGCGTGATCTAGCCACCGGTCCAACTAATAGCTGCTTGTTATCCCTAAAGACTAATTTATCGTTCGAGTTGGTTACAAGGAACTCCTTATAGTCCTCAACGGAAAAGACAACGTTAAGACTCTCATCATTATTGACAAGTCTTAGATCACCATCGTAGAAATTGGCTTCTCCTGCTTTCTGAAGACCCATATATACCTTGTCAGAGTCACTTAATTCGTTTTCTTCTTTATCTTCCATTATTGATAACTCTTTTTGCATCCAAATGGCTCTCTGAAGGCCCTTTCGAACTTTCTGCTCCAGTATCTGACGATCGTGATGATCCAAGTGCTTCGACATGCCTCCAACCAAGCAATTCAAAGGATGGATGCTCCTCCCAGCAAGTGTTCTAGTAATGTCATCGCAAACCTTAACAAGCTCCAAGGCATTAAGCGCTAGCTCTTTTTGTGTTTGTAGTTCAATGCAATCGAGATCGGGCATCATCATAAAGCAAGTGTGAACAGTGTGAGATTTGATAATTTCACATAGCAACATGAGACGTCTGAGGCCCTGAGCAGCTTGGGTAATTCTAATCCCAAGAGCATTTTCATTAGCTTTGCATGAGGCTAGTGCATGAGAGATTGGACAAATACCACACACTCTAGGCACTATTCGCGGAATGTCAACCGCTATTTTTCCCTCCAGAAATTCCTCAAACCTTCTATAACTATCAGCCACAAGATTTACCCTGTTTGAGCTATTTTTATTCAGGATAATTTCGAGCTTCCCTCTTCCTTCAACGCGAGTCATCGGCGAGGCTGTAATTATCTTCAGCTAGCTCACTTCCTCTTAAAATTGGAAAATCTGAAATATAGTCCATTATACTCTCGGATTTCTTTAGTTACTGATAGCGTAGAAAGCATGTTAATTGTAGAGGCGATATAGTTGGAGGGAGAGCCGGTACAACCCTCACATGGTATATTTGCATCTATGCAAAGAGCTTCACAACCACCTCGTGCTATCGGGCCCATACAAAGGACCCCTTCTTTCAAGAAACAACTATTGGGAGGTTTAACAGGTATTATCTTGCTTATATGTGGCGTATCTATGATCTGTTTGGCGTATTTGCAGCTATAACAAAGAACCCGGTCATCAAGTTCCAAAGATTTCCCAGCCAAGATATTCATAATTCCTCTACCAAGTATTAATGGTGGGGGTGGACAGCCAGGGATTTCATAATCGACATCAACATATTCCTTGAGAGGATAGTTTGGATATTCTTCTGAAAGGCTCGTAATGCCGCCCAAAACTGCGCACGAACCCAAAGCTACTAGGATTTCTGTGTTAGATCTAAGTTCCATCAACTGTCTTTCATCGTTTACAGAGCAGCCCTCCACAAAGGTGAAGTTATACTCTTTTTCCAGACTATCGCAGAGAAATGGGAAAAAATCAACTTTGGCTACCTCCATCAAGTCTTTGAAAATCTCAAGTCCTAGAATCGCCATTAGACAACCGCTACAACCAGTGAGCTGAGTGAAAAGCACGTTCTTACTTAGCATCAGCGATCACCCCGATAAAATCGTTGACAGCATCTACAAACTTGATCTGGTCAACTGCACTGACTGGTATGTACAAAACCTTCTCCCCATCTTTTCCTAATACGTTTTTAATAGCTTCTACTTTATTTTTAGTCTTCCTGCTTCCCCCTAAGTATTTGCAGGCCTCATCAAAGCAGCCAAAGATTAAAACTCCGTCAAAACCAAGCTCAAGAGATTTCAGTATATGCTCCGAGTCTATGAATCCTGTACAGGGAACTCTTACAATGAAGACGTTAGGCAAATAGCTCATTCTTTTCGTTCCTGCTTGGTCAGCGGCAGCATAGCCACAGGACAAGCAACAGAAGGCAATGACCTTAGGCCATATTGGGGATCTTGCTAATACTTCGATTTTGCTGAGCATTTGGTGAGTGCTATTGATCTCCAAATCAATAGCTTTAGAAGAGCAGATAGGAATGCAAATGCCACATCCGCGACATTTGAATTCATCTATCTCAATCCTATCTTCCTTCACGTAGAGAGCCATATAGGGACATGCTAAGGTACATAATAAACATAGACCGCATTTTTCATGGTCAAGCGTTATACTCTGCACGTTGGTGATAAGATATTCTTCAGAAAGTTTGGAAACGATTTGAATAGCTTTATCCTTGGCATCAATTATTGTTTCATGGTAATCTTTTGGCCCAGTTACACTTCCGCACGCATAGCATCCTGAAATCAAGGTTTCTTCCCTAATAAAACCGTATTCATCGACCGCAAAACCTGTTACGCGTCTTAGTTTTTCTAAATCTTTATTAGGAGTCATTCCAATATTAAGAACTATCATATCGAAAGATTTTTCGATATCCGCTCCTCTTATGATTGTTTTGCCGTTCCGGGTGTCCAATGACAAATCAAACGTCATATGCAAGTATCGATTGGGAATAAGAGTGCTGAGCTTGCCCATCCTTGGAGGATTTGGCACTTGATTTAAATCAAAGAATATTTCCGTTTTTGCCGCTGGGCATTTCTCCCGGACTTCCTCTATGTACTTTAGAGCAAGTTCGCAGCAATAATGAGAGCAAAGTGCGTCTGAATTGACACATTGAACTATGGCGATATTTTCAGGTTCCACGGAATCAGAGAGTCTGAGAAGTCTCCCGCTAGAAGGTCCATCAGTTGCCAATATTCTTTCAAATTCAGGACTAGTTACTACATCATTGTACGGATCATATCCCCACTCCTGAAGTTCATGATAAAGATCACAACCTGTAGCGATAACAATGGCGCCTACATTGATTGTTAGATTAGATTCTCCTTGTTCGAGATCAATGGCTTTTGAATCACAAACTTCAGCACAAATTCGACAATCCCTGCAATTTTCTATATCATCGGTGCTAATTACCGGTACATAAGGATAGCTGTATGGAAAGGGGAAGTGGATTACTTTACGTTCCTGGAGTCCCATCTCGTATTCGTTTTTCCGATTTTGGGGGCATTCTTCCACACAACGATGGCATCCGATGCATTTATTCTCAATAACGTATCTTGGATGACGTAGAACGCTGATTTCAAAGCTACCAATGGTTCCTGTTACCTGTGCTACTTCTGAAATTGTGAAAACAGTTACACTTGCATTTTCTGTTAGCTTGAGAATTTCCTCATTCAGTATGCAAGTTGCGCAATCTGAAAATCCGCTTATTCTACTCCATCTCGAAGCTTTGCCTCCAAGCGTCGGGGATCGTTCAATCAGATATACTTGAAAATGCAAAAGTGACAAATAATAGGAAAGGAGGATTCCTGCAGTTCCCCCTCCTATCACCGCTACACTTTTTTCAGCTTTAATTCTCTTAATGGGCGTATTTTGCTTCTGCTTGACTTTACTCACAGCAGCTTCAATAAGAGCCTTAGCCTTTTCTGTGGCTATGGCTTTAGATGTCTCGTGGACCCATGCACACTGCTCTCTAATATTTGCAATCTCGAAAATATCAATGCCAACTTGGTTCATCAAATCACAAAAGACTTGTTGATGTGTTCTAGGGGAACACGCGCCTAAGACAACTTTGGTAATGAAATTGTCGCGAATCCATTTTTTCATCTTTCTAATATTGCGTTCCTGGCATACATTTTCAAAACCTATTATAGAAACGACATTTTTAACGGCAGAAAGGTATTTTTCGACTGCTTTGATATCAATAGTGCCTGAAATTTCGTGATTACAATTGCATAGCACAATTCCGACTCGAGCTATTTCAACTTCTCTTGGAGAAATCCAGGGGATCTCCTCTCCTGACATGACTTTTTGTGAAATTCTCATTAGTTCGAGGGCCATTTCTCCCTGATCTGAAAGAAAATAAGCCTTTTGGTCTTTTACGACTAAATCTCTCATTCCACGCAAATGATAATTCAAATTACCAGTATTAATCCCGAGGCTACTTAGGAGGTCAGAGTAGGACAGTCTTCCCTCTTTTTCAAGTAAGAAGAGGATCTCTCTTCGTATGGGATGACCAAGTATGGAGAAAATAATCTCCATATATCCACCAGCTTTTGATTGGGTGTTACTCTCTTATTTAGACCATTTCGAGACTCTCGCCCCAATAGGGGCACTATCTCGCGTTTTGTACACATAAATCCAGTCTAAACCTCGTAGGAATGTGTATTCGCTTCTCAAAGGCCCCTTATACTTTTTCTTGAAACAAAATTGCTTGTTTCTAGTGATAACATAAATCCTAATGAGTGTTTTGGGATAGAAAGGGCCCAAATTACCCCTCTCCAAAATTTTTGAAGCTAAAGCCACCTGTCCAGATTTTTTTTGCTTTCCACCGGGAAACGAAGCAAATTTTTGCGAGAAAAGCAAAACCGAGCAGACTGAGCGCAGCATAGCCAATGCCTACCAAAAAATATCCACCAACTCCCCCAATAAGAAGTATTAAACCAGTGATTACTGCAATTCTAAGCTGATTAAGCTCCCACTCTACCATGAGCAATTCCTCTTACATTTCTGTTTTCTAAAAGGATACAACGACTCACTCTTCCGCAATATTCGCAAAAATTATTTGCACAGATATATTAACAATTAATTATCGTTTTTCCTCTAAAATAACAAGACTTAAACTCTTAAGAATCAATATTAATTCTAAAGCCAGCTTAAGTAGCGTAACACGAATCTTTTCATACCAGGGTGAACGTGAACCTGCCCGAAATTGCCTAAACAGTCTTCGTGAGCTGGTCATGCAGAGTTTCTCAATGGTAATTTTTGTTGCTCTCATTACTTCGTTGCTTTGGTAAACCTTCCACTATAGTCCTTCACGGGAAAATTCCTCTAAGCTTGATAGCATGGGTGACTCTCTGAACAGCTAAAGCCATTGCTGCTGTTCGCAGCTCTTGGAGGCAATATTTCTTTTTCATCGCATTTACTTCAGCATAGGATTTCACAAGGATGTCTTTTAGAGTTGCATTAACTTTCTTTTCGTTCCAGAAGTAATGTTGTTGCCCCTGAACCCATTCAAAGTAAGAGACGATGACTCCGCCAGCATTAGCAAGAATATCAGGTACAACTACGATTTTTTTCTCAGCAAGAATTTCATCAGCTGTTGGAGTAGTAGGGCCATTTGCCCCCTCAACTATTATTTTTGCTTGAATATCATCTGCATTATCGGCCCTAATCTGGTTTTCTAGCGCACAGGGTGCAAGAACATCAACATCTAGCTTAAGTAATTCATCATTGGTGATTACTTCAACACCAGGAAATTCAATTAACTCTTCTCGAGGATGATTGGTAGCATAGTCTACTAATTCAAGCATATCCAATCCTTCAGAGTCGTAGAGGGCTCCAAAAGAATTACTGACCGCTGCAATTCTTCCGCCGTGTTCGTAGGCAATTTTGGCAAAGTTTGAGCCAACATTTCCGAAACCCTGAACTGCTATACTTACATCCTTGCAACTTTGCTGATTTTGTTGCCTGAGGGTTTCCTCCAGTGCTACGAATACTCCTCTGCCTGTTGCTTCCAATCTGCCTAAGCTTCCGCCTACTTCTAGGGGCTTACCTGTCACTACTCCTAGCTCCGTATGACCCTTGATCATGCTGTAGGTATCCATAATCCAGCTCATTATTTCCGGATTAGTGTTGACATCAGGAGCGGGAATATCTCTCTCTGGACCAATCATATTTAGTATACTGTAAGTAAATCGACGTGTTAAGCGTTTCAATTCACTTTTGCTAAGTTGAAAAGGATTAACGACGACACCTCCCTTCGCTCCTCCATAGGGGAGATTAACAACCGCGGTCTTGTAAGTCATCCACGCAGCTAAAGCCTTCACCTCATCAAGATTAACCTCAGGCGAGAAGCGTATTCCCCCCTTACAAGGGCCACGAGCAGTGTTATGTTGAACACGATAGCCTGTATAGACTTCTAAACTGCCGTCATCCATGTTAACTGGAAAATTCGTTGTCAATATCGCGCTTGGCTTTTCAAGTATTTTCAAGCAGTTAGGATCTAGGTCAAGGACTTTTGCAGCATTATGAACCTGGGTTAATACGTTCTCCCAGGGATTGGATTCAATAGCCTTTAGATTACTGCCAGGCGGCTTAGTGACCTTTTCAACTAGTTTATTTGACTTTTTAGCCATTTTTCATCCTTCCTTTTCTGCTTAAGTTAAATCTCTCGAATTAAACAACCAGAATCTGCTCTATTTTTTCCAAAATCAATTCGAGATCTTTTATTAGGTCTGCTTGGTCGTAATAAATCCATTCATACTCCCAACAACTGCTATTAGTTTCAGCTTTTTCGCCCTGGAACCCAGAACCTAAACATGAAGGATTCAGAAACATTGAAAAGATGGGATTTTTCAGAAAAGGGGAATTTGAACAGATATTTTTTAATTTAATAAAGGCAGTTTCAAATGAGAGCCATTCAGATGATCTGATGTACCATTCTGGCGTAATACAGTCTTCTAGTGGTCCTTCGAACCAATCCAGCTCGAGCAGTCGTGTTGCATTGTCAGGCCAAACCAACAGAACTACAGCATATTGGCCCTCTCTTTCATCACAATATCGTCCTGTCAGATTAATGGCAAGGGCTAGGCAGGGGATGTCCTCAGGTATCAGAGAATTCCGCCAAGACTGAAATAATGATTTAAAACAGTCAATGCTCATGCTGCTGTTTGCCACTTTGTAAATAGGGAGCGAAACAACTCTTATAAAACGCCAATCTATTCTATTAGTGCTATTAGGGCCGCGAAAATTCGCTCTGCCTGAAATATCTTGCTTTTTTCGATTTCTTGGAACTTCGAGATAAATTGGGTGAAAGGAATTGACAGGAAACATACCAAGAGCTGTGCCAGTAAGAGCGATATCATTTGGAATCTCCACAGTATCGAAATCCACAAGGTTTCTAAGATGGCTCCAGACGAGAGAAAAATCATCAGGCGAAATTTCCTCTAAATTATTCATGACAGGCTCGTTTGTTGATGTATTAACCACTTTTAGAACTCCTTCTGCTGCATAAATGCCCTTATTTGCGCAATGCTGTCTAAAAGCTCATGAAAGAAAAGAGTGAAATCCAAAAACCATTCAATTTCCCTTTTGATGCTTATGATAGCTTTTGATACCGTCAAAACCGATGCCATATGAGTCATATTGTCCCCATTCCACCTTCTAGGAGCTTTTCATTGAATGAGAGTTTGATACGATGTTGATTGAACTCTTCTGACATGTTAAAGCCAAGCGCGAAAGCCAAAAGCTCTGCGTAGTGGATTACTGGAATTTCCCTCCCATTATCGCCATAGGTTTCTCCATGGTTCCTCTTTATGAGTATCTGCCCGCTTTCGTATTGCCGAAAACACGTAGGACAAATTACTATGATGGCATCAGCCCTTGTCTTGCCTACTTCGGCCAATTTTTCTTGAATAATCTTTGTGGATGTGGGGAAATCTGTTCCATATACACCAGCCCCACAGCAAAGCCCTTTCTTCAGATAAGGAATAGAATTTCCCTGCAAGACTTGAACAAGCTCATCAAGGATTACGGGATGTTCAGAGTGATCGGTTTGGAGTATTTCAGCAGGACGAAGGAAATGGCAGCCGTAATGAACAGCAAACTTGCAATTAGCTAACGGTCGTGCAATCAGGTCTGGGATTAGTGTCCGGAGGTCGTGAAACTCCTGGATAATGTGACGTACGTTGATTTTTCCCTTGAACTCTTTGCCGACCTCCCCTAAGATCTTGTTCACTCGTATTCGGATCTTGTCGTTATGCTGGAGTTCTGCATTCGCAACAGACAAGGTTTCAAAACAGCCATTACACAATGTCAAAATATCAAGATCTTCTTCCTCTGCTAAACAAAGATTGTGTGCAGCAAGAGCTGCCCATGTTTCCTTGTCAAACGATTGGACTCCAAGAGGATCCGGGCAACATCCAAATGGTAGATCTTTCGTTTCGAAGTCAAACGCCTTTATTGCTTTTCTTGAGGCGCTCTCAATGAAGGGAAAACGTAGAGGAATTGTACATCCTAGGAAGAGAGCAAAGGCGTTTTCACTGTACCTAGGCAATAATTAAGCCTCCTCCTCTGATGTTTCAGTGATTTGCTTTCCAGCCAAGCTTGAATTAAGTCGATCATCAAATCCGGTCGTTTTCAAGATCTTCTGAATTCCATTAAGGTCTGGGGGAAGAATTCCTGGCAGATTCATCTTTTTTCTTCGCTTTAAGACCATTTTTGAAAGCTCAAAGGTCATTCCGGTCTTCTTTAATATTTTCATTTCGTCAAGAATGCTCTTGGGAGTAATACCTTCTTTTGCAGAGTAGTTTTTCAACTCAATCAAGATGTGAGCAAGGTCAACGCTCTGAGGGCAGTGTTGAGAACAAGTAAGGCAGAAGCAGCAATTCCAAACATCTTGATTTTGCAGAATCTTGTCTATTTGGCCAAACAAGAGCTTTTCAATTAGCATCCGTGGATTTAAGTCAGGGTTATTGCGAAATACTGGGCATCCGCCTGCACAGGTGCCGCATTGATAGCAAGGTCTAATTTGGCAGACAATTTTGTCCATGCTTTGAATAGCCAAAATTGAACACCCTCAATCTATTTTAGGAACATATTGCCCGTTCGCAAGCCGTTTTGTCGTAATAATCTCGCTCATTTTTCTTTTTCTAACCATAATCTTCCGGATCTCCTCAATTGAGACCCCTGTCGACGTTTCAATGATGTTATTATCTTCCGCTTTCTCAACGAGTTCCAATCCCTCCTCACTCCTTATTATCAGCGTATTATAGCCTATTTTTGACCCTAAAGAGCCAATACTAATATCTGCGAGTTCTGCTGTGAAGTTCGTGCATAATTTGCAGCCTTCAGAGACGAGAGACTCGAACTCTCTGATGGGATACTCTATTATCTCCTTATCCTGCGCATAAAGGACAAGCTTTCCTTTCTCGACATTCATTTTGGTAATTGCGTCAATCGAAATCTTGCATCTGTCCTCGATTGCATTCCTGAACTGAGCGTATGGAAAATTCTCATAACAGAAAAGACCGATCTCAAGAAGATGAAATGCGCCTTCTGGAAGATTTTTAAGGAAATTGTATTGATACAGACGAACTCCTGTTGTTTGACATCCCGTCCCAACAAATATTATGCTGCGCTTATCTCGGAGTAACCTTCGAATCTCGCCTGCAAGAGGGAGTCGAGAGTAAATAGAGCCTGCGGACTCAATTAAATTCTCAGAAGTTGAAGCAAAGGTAGGAAGGGGATTCCAGCTTCCACCGCTTCGCGTGACTATAGCTCCAGTATATTTGGGATCAATTGACTGATCTTGGATCGCAAAATTTAGCAGTGATGTTACCGTTCCTCCATTCTGAGCTTTTTTGAGTATCCTTTCATTAGTTGATCGAGCAGAGAGAATTTTCCTATATGATCCGATATCTAGGTCGGTAGATCCTTCTCCAAAGAAAGCAAATTCCACCTCTTTCTTAGAAAATGAGGTCATTGGACAGTTATCAAAGCAGCAACCATGCGTTCCACATTTCTTGACCCCAGTAAGCGTTACACACGATACCTCATCCTTTAAAAAAGGCATTTCTCCATAATCAATCCTTTCACAAAGCAAACTACACGAGCCACAGAGGGAACAGAGGCCAGTATCAATGATTGAATTCCTAAGCTCACCGAAGCCTGGACTTCTTTCAATCAGCGGCGCAAATGACATTTATTATCAATCCTGTTCTTGCATGAATTATTGAGGCACCCCTCAATTCCTGAAAGTGTTTTTTTCCGATCCCACGAGCTTTACGCCTGTAATAGCAGAAGCATCGATGGTTAATGCTCTCAAATCCTCCCTTGACAATTCTTTGATACTCTTATGTCCTGAAAGCATTGTGAAGATCTTGATTTCGTCAGTCATAGCTTTTAAGAAGTTTGCAAGATGCTCCCCAGTTTCCACAGGGTCCAAGCGCGCCCTCAATTCTGGCTTGTTGGTAGTGATCCCGTACGGACAGTTTCCCAGATGACACGCCATGCACGCTCTGCATCCCATGGCAATTTCTGCAGCAGCACCGATCCCTACAGCATCTGCACCAAGTGCAAGTGCTTTAAAAGCATCTGCACCTCCACGAATTCCACCCAATGCAATAAGTTTCACCTTTCGGTATAGTCCCAAGTCTTTCAATGCCTTAGCAGCTGGGGGAATGCAAGCGATGGTGGGGATTCCCGCATGTTGAGTTACACTTTCTGGAGAGGCACCAGTTCCGCCCGCCATTCCGTCAATCGAAATCGCATCCGCTCCCAGCTCTGCAGCAAGTTTTACATCCTTGTAGGGACGGCTAGGTCCCAATTTCATCATGATAGGTATCTTGTAATCAGTGACGTCTCTAAGGATCGCTATCTGCTTTCTGAGGTCGTCTGACGTTAGTACATCATAATACCTCGGAGGTGAAAGGGCATCAGTACCAATGGGTATTCCCCTCACCTTAGCCACTTCTTCCCCTACTTTCTGGCCAAGTAGGTGTCCCCCCATTCCTGGCTTAGCTCCCTGTCCAATTTTCACTTCAATAGCATCTGCATTCTGTAAGAAATCAAGACTTACACCCCAGCGCCCTGTCGACCATTGAACGGCTAGATAACCACCATTACCAAAGCCATTGCCAGGGTTCGTGCATGCCATAAGCTCTTCCATGGTATTGAACCCGTGTGCCAAAGGATACTCCTCAGGAACTGTTCCCCCTTCCCCTGTGTTTGCGAGAGTTCCCATCCTGCATGCTGCTCGCGCTAATGCCATCTTTGCTTCTCTTGATAGCGCTCCAAAAGACATTGCACCAAAAATGATCGGTATTTTCAGGATCAGGGGGCTATCAGCAGTTTCTTCACCTATCACCACACTAACATCGCAATCTTCACGATACTTGTCCAATGGCGGAGGTGAAGACAGCTGGGACGGAACTATAACGAGATCATCAAAATGCGGAATGCGGCGAGCAGTCCCAAATCCTCGAAGTAGATATCCTCCAGTACGGGCCTGATGATGGATTTGTTCAACGATGGGGAATGTCCAAAGAGATCGTGAATTGGCTTCAGGCTCAGCTGATTTGATATGAGTTGCGTTATTTGGACAAAACTCCATACATATTCGACAGCCAACGCAAGCCATGTCATTGCCGATGTGAACATGGTAATTTTCGTCTTTTTCATAAACGTTGTACGGACAGACCTCTACACATGTTCCACAATGCGTACATCTTTCATAATCGATATTGACACAGTAAGCTCCCAGGATGGGCAAGATATTCAAACCTCACTAAGTATCAATCCTTTTTGGAGTAGAACGGACGATCAGTCTGAGCTACAATCTTCGTGAATTCTTCTGGCCTTGCATCAAGTCGGTACTTGGAGAAGAGTTGCTGAAGGAACTTCTTATCGTCAGACGTGAGGACATCGATATTGGTATTATGCCCTAAGCTTTGCCACTTCCCTCTGATGAAGATATTGCCAGAAATCAGGAAATGACCCAATTTCTCGCCTGCATTTCCTAATACTACGATATTGCCTGCAAGCATATAGGTTCCAACATCATCTCCAACGTCTTCATTCACAACGAGGGTAGCTCCTTTGTTCATTGTGGCAGAAAAATTGCCACTATGTCCTAGAATTACCAGATTACCCCCGTAGCAATAGGGACCAGCACAGTAACCAGCATTGCCTGAAACTATAATTTCCCCGCTTGTCATATTATCTGCAAGAAAGTTTTGAACGTCGCCCTCAATAGTTAGCTTGGCCCCTGAGTTTAAGGATCCAACAAAATCCCCAGCTCCTCCTTTTATGAAGACGTTTCCGGTTCTTAGACCAGCAGCAAGTCCGCTGAGATATTCACTATGAGAAACAACAGCCACTCCACTTTCTCTGATTGCATTCTTAATCATTTGATTGACCGTTCTAAGGTCAAGACCTTCGCCATTGATTTCTTGTTCAGAAATTCTCTCCATTTCTTGTTTAACAGCCAACACAACCACTTCCGCAACTTTTGGAAGATTTTTGGGATTCTTGGCTCTTGTCGCCAAAGAGATCCATGAAAAGGCGCTTTGCTTCTTCAAGTCGCCTCTTATCTGTAAGCGATTCCAGCGAATAAATCAGGAGTGAATCAAAAGCCTGTGTACGTGCCCTGCGCTCCTTCACTGATCGAGCTGCTTCTAGTGCTTCAAGATTGACGTCGGAGTTGGTCTCAATTAAGCCGAAATTCAAGCAATTTTGAATGAAATTATTTCCAATTGGATTCCATGCAATAAGTGTGGCATAGCCTTCAGAGCTACCAAACGCTCCAGCGGAAATGTCGGCCATTTCGCCAAGGAAGTCTGTGCACCGAGCACAACCCTTGCGCAGATATTTCTGTTCTTCTTCGACTGGTATTTTCTCGGTTCTTCCTGAAGCAAGCTTAACTTGAAGGATATCATTTGCTGCGGATCGCCTAATGCTCAGGATATCCGCGGGGGAAACCTTTAACCGGCTAGACAAATCATCTAGGATACTAGCCTCATAGAACCCCGGACAGAATATGGCAACTGAGATGCCAAGCGTGTCACGCAGTATCCCTAAGCCATCATTCGCAGAATCAGAAACTTTCTTGACAGCTTGAGCCACACAGGGAGGCCCAACAACAGCAATTTTCTTGATATGCTTGTCTAGAATTTCTTTGTAAAGACTTGACAGAATCGGAGTCCATACGGCCTGATGACCAGATATTTGGTATAATTCCTCAACTGAGTGAACAACTCGCGCAGACGGCTTCCCATCCTGTTTATTCATATCCATGATCAAAACAGAATCAAAATACCCATTTACTAGTCCAGCAGAAAGCAAATCGATGATTACTTCGTTTAAAGGAATCCCAGCACAAGCGCGTGTTGTTTTTGCAGCATATAGCCGGCCAATCTCCTGATTGTCCCATTCCTTTAGCCGTGGACAACTCTCTGTACACAATCCCTCACAGAAAGAACAAGTGTCGACATCACTGATGGAAAGACCGACAGTTTTTATCTTGGGTACGAAAGTGGGGTGATTCATGCCTGGATCAAAGCTTAATCGCCCACGAGAACAAGCTGCGACACACATACCGCAGCCAGAACATTTATCGACGTTCCAAACCTGACTTTCCAGTTCAAGATACCTATGTGACAATGATCTTGCCTCCAATAGTCTTAGCTTCGATAGGCACTAGTTCACGAGGACCAAGAGCCCTAAGGAGTTCAGTAAACTCAGTTACTAGCTGAGCGAAACGCTTTCCCTCGCTCGCAGAAATCCATTCAAGGATCAATCGTCGAGAGTCTATGCCAATGGATGAGAGAGCTTTCCTCATCTTCAAAATTTGTTCTTGAGCATGGAGATTGCCTGAAATGTAATGACAATCTCCTGGATGGCATCCACTAACAAAGACACCATCAGCTCCTTCCAAGAAAGCCCACAACAAGAAGAAAGGATCAATACGTCCTGAACACATTACCCTGATTATGCGAATATTGCTAGGGTACTGGAACCTTGAGATCCCGGCGATGTCCGCTCCTGCATAAGAACACCAATTACAGCAAAAACCGATAATTTTAGGTCCACCATTAGGAAAAAATCCTCTGGCCGCCTCAGAAATTTGCTTAAGAATTTGAGTGTCTGTGAATCCTTTCATAGTGATTGCTTTTGCCGGACATGCTACTGCACAAACCCCACAACCCTTACACATGGCATCATTTACATAAGAAGTCAGATCGATCGGTTGGAAGCTAATTGCGCCGTAGGGGCACACATTGCCGCAAGTACCGCATCCCACACAAAGCTGAGAATCAACCACAGCAACATTCATGTCCGCGATAACGTAACCCTGGCGCATTGGAATTGAAGCGCGACAGGCTGCTCCAGAAGCCTGAGCCACCGAGTCGCTGATATTTTTTGGCGAATGGGCTGTTCCGCAAACGAAGATCCCTTCAGTAGCGAAATCTAGTGGGCGCAGTTTTACGTGCGCTTCCTGAAAGAAACCGTTTTCTCCTATCGTAATCTTGAATAGCTGGCTTAATTTCTTAGTATCAGGTGGACTCACAAGAGGTGTGGCTAACAGAATCAAATCAGCTTCGTGGGTTTGATCCTCTCCGCTAAGAAGGTTATGAAACTTAATGCTGATTTTGTCTTCAACAACGGTTACTTTCGGCTTATTATCCTCTCCATAGCGAATGAAATGGACATGGGGAATTTGCCGTATTTCTCGATAAATCTCTTCACCATGTTTCTCCACTAAGCGAATATCTTGATGTAAAATGTGGATATGCGCCGTTGGATAATTTTGGCTGAGAGATTTTGCGGTTTTTAGAAGTGCTGCACAACCGACTCGGCAGCAATATGCGCGGCCTTCTTTGCTGTTTTCCTTTGAACCTACACAGCTTATCAAAAAGATTTTTTCGACCCTTGTCGGAAGGTTCTTCACCTTCAAGGCTTCTTCATATTCTAGCAGTGTCATAATATTTTTGTGGAAACGGTAGCCATAATAGCCGACTGGTTTGAATTCCTCAGCACCTGTCGCGACTATTACAGTTCCTACATTGATCTTTTGCTCGTTTTCACTCCCCGCTAAAGTGATTTTGAAGTTTCCAATATATCCTAAGACATCTTTAACTTCCATTCCAAGATACAAGCGAATATCTGGATGCTTGGCCACTGCCTCAATCTTTTCGTTAATAATCTCCTGCGCAGGACGATATGTAGGCCAAAGGGTGGTTAAATTTCGAAGGATCCCTCCCAATTCTCGCTCTTTCTCAACCAAATGGACTATAAAACCATTTTCAGCAATGTCTCTTGCAGCGGTTAATCCTGAGATGCCCCCTCCGATAACTAACGCTTCCGGAGTAACTCTGAGATATTTTTTTGTTGCTGGTTCAAGCTGGCAAGCCTTTGCAACAGCCATGCTTGCCAGAACTTTGGCCTTTTCAGTCGCCTCATCCCAATCATGTGAGTGTACCCAAGAACATTGGTCTCGGATATTCGCCATCTCAAAGAGATACTCGTTCAATCCCGCCTCTTTGCAGGTTGCTCGAAAGAGGGATTCATGTGTTCTTGGAGAACATGAAGCTACAACGACTCTATTTAGATTATTTTCTTTAATACTCTTTTTTATGATTTCTTGAGCACCATCTGAACAGGTGAATAGGTTGGAAGTAGCAAAATCAACATTCGGAAGAGATTTTGCGTGTTCAACAACTCTCTCTACATCAAGATAACCCCCAATATTTCGTCCACAATGGCAGACGAACACTCCAACTCGGGGTTCTTCATTCTTGATTCCCTGGGATAGCAGTGGTTCATCTTCAAATGTTGGTTCTGACTTTAGCAAATTTGTATCATTAATGGCAGCCAAAGCTTTACTGGCAGCGCCACTCGCTTGAGCGACTGAATCTGGGATATCTCTTGGACCTGCGCTACAACCACAAAGATAGATACCCTTAGTCGTACTCTCCAATGGGCTAGAAATGGGATCCTTCTCTTTGAAGAACCCATATTCATCAAGTTCCACTCCAAGAATATCAGCAAGCTGTGCGTTCCCTTTCGAAGGTCTTATAGCCGAAGATAGGACAATTAGGTCTGCACTAAGTTGAGCAGGCTTTCTTTTTATCGTATTTTCATAAAATATCACTAATTCATTGTTATCCGTTTCTAAGATCTGTGCGGGTCGGCTTCTTATGTAGTCTATTCCTGTATCACTTTTTCCTCGTTGATAATACTCTTCAAATCCTTTACCATAGGCTCTCATATCCATATAGAAGATATGGACCTTGCTGTCCGGATGATGTTCTCTTGCAATCATTGCTTGTTTAGTTGCCCACATGCAACAAACACGAGAGCAATATGGCTGATTTACTGTGATATCACGAGATCCGACACATTGAATCCAGGCAATGGTTTTGGGGATTTTTCCGTCTGATGGGCGGAGGACGTTTCCTCCTGTCGGTCCTGAAGCGGAAAGTAGTCGCTCAAATTGCATTCCAGTGATTACATTAGGATAAATAGCATACCCTAAAGCACTTTTCGTGATGGGATCATATTCTTCAAATCCTGTGGCTACAATAATTGATCCAACATTAATCTCGCGGACTTTGGCTTTCTGGTTGCGATCAATAGCCCCTGGTTCGCATACTAATTCGCATAAACCACAGTTAATACAATGATTCTTGTCAATTGTAGCAACATTTGGTACAGCTTGTGCAAAATATCGATAAATCGCGCCACGCAGCCCAAGATTGCAATCAAATTCATTTGGAATCTTAATGGGGCAGACTTCAAAGCAAGCTCCACAACCAGTGCATTTCATCTCATCGATATAGCGAGGATTCTCCTTAATCGTAACTGTGAAGTTTCCCCTTTTTCCTTCCACTTTAACGATATCTGCATAGGTAATTAGCTCAATATACTCATTTCGTCCTACTTCAACCATTTTAGGGGCTTCTATGCAGATTGCACAGTCATTAGTTGGGAGTGTTTTATCGAGTTTTGCCATCGCCCCTCCAATTGCTGGGGCTCTATCTACCAGGAACACCTGAATATTCTGGCTAGCTATATCCAATGCAGCCTGCATTCCCGCGATTCCTGCACCTATGACCAAGACTTTGTCTAGATATCTAGGAATTTCACCCACCACCCTTGCTACATCATTGGCTCTTTGTGCGGCCATTTGGACATCAACTCATTGATCGTCTTAGATTTCCATGAGGAAATGCCATAAATGCCCCCATAGAGAGATTTTTAGGGGATCAGGAGTTTCCAAGCTGTTTAAGCCAATTTTAATTCCCAGATAGCTGCAAAAAAGGCGCAGTGACTCGGCAATATTTGCTATCATCAATTTTTTCCCTCCATTGCATCTAGAATTCGCTCTTTAGCGATTTCATTCGCGACGCGTCGGAGGGGAAGCCCAGTCTCGATTGATCGCTGCACGATAATTTCCGTATTTTTCCTCATCTTTGCCTCAATCAGAGAAAATGCTTCGCCTAAATCCTTCCTTGCGTGCTCAGCATAACCTGCAATTACTCCCCCTGCGCTAGCCAGGAGATCTGGAAGTACAAAAGATCCATGGCCATGCAAAAGCCGGTCAGCATTAGTACTTGCAGTATTATTCGCGGCTTCAATCACATACTTTGCCTTTAGCGAATATGAAGCACCTGCAGTCATACGTTCGTCATAACAGCAAATGACAAACGCATCACAGTCAACTCCCAGAAAATCATTTCTTTTAAGGATTTGACAGTTAGAATCCTCATAATTTCTCACAGAACGCCCCAAACTAGCGGCATATGCGTATTTCTCTGCTTTAGCGAAGTTTAAACCCTTAGGGTTGTAGATGGCGCCCCAACGGTCGCTCAATCCTACAATCTTTGCTCCTTTGTTACTCAGGTATCTCCCAGTGCTCACTCCTACGTTATCAAATCCATGAATTGCTATTCTAGTTTCGGATAATTCGCTTGGAATATGCAATAAATCATAGATAAGTTCCAATCCTGTTTCTAAGGCAACACCAACACCGAAACCAGTTGTACCTGACTTATAAGGGATTCCTCCAAGCTGTTCAGGCTTTCCAATGGCACCTTGCAAGTCGCCAACAGCATCTACAAACGTATTAATCTCTTTTTCACCAATATTTTCATCTGGAGCTGCAATGTATTTGTTAGGGACGAATGGGGAGATTTTTTTAGCAAAAGATCGCACAACCTGAGGCTTGTCAATATCCTTTGGATTGGCCTTGATGCCAGACCTAGCACCCCCAAACGGGACATCAGCCAAAGCACACTTCCAGGTCATGGTTCTAGCTAGCTTGAACACTTCAAGAGGGGTAATAGTAGGGGAAATTCTTATTCCCCCATTTCCAGGGCCTAAAGCAGTGTTATCGATAACAAGAAAGCCATGAATCTGGAGTTCAGGATCATAAACCTGAATTATATGCTCTGGACCCCAATTATCAATAAACGATGAGATATTTACTTCAGTCAAGACCTTGAAAAGATCTTCAACGCTAAGAACAGGCTTGGTAGCTTTATTAAGCACTTCTATCAAACCTTCTTCTATTGATATATTCACATTTTGCTCTAAATTTTGGCTGATAGACGGTTTTCGCCCGAGATTTACAAGATTCGAGGCGAATTCTGAGCGATTATGAAGCATGCCATAAGGATTATAAAATAAGTGTACAGATTTCGCACAAAAAATAGGATTTCTGGTTTGAAAGCTACAAATCAATTACAAAATTATGTCGTTTTTTGACCCATTTGTATCGGATATTTTTTAGTAGAAGTTCTGGAATCATTGTAGGAAATGATACAAAGATATATAAAAAAGGATTAAATCCGCTAAAATGTGTTAATCATTGTTTACCATTGCTTACCAATTTTTACCCTAAGTTCGCATTCTGATTTCTGCTTCCCATGCAGGACCAATAAACAGAAACACGATTTATTATTTTGCGGAATTCATTCCAATGAGAAAATTGGCAAAATTGCATTTTTTATCTTGCGAACAGAAGAATAGATGATTTCTTAACCTAAAATGACGGCAAAAAAAAGATATCATCCAGGAACGAATGGACCCATGAGCATTTTCTTAGAAGATATAGCTAATCTGAAATTGCTAAAACTCGTGTGTTCTGGGGTTGGTGTTGAGATAAATATTAGTGAGCTTTCGAAAATTCTTAAAAGGCACAGAAATACCATTAAAGATCGGATTACCAAAATATTCGCTCATAAAATCATTGATAAACCCCTTTATCCACTTTCCTGGCTTAGGAAAGAATACCCGCTCTTGACGATTTCGAGATCTGAATTTCGACGAGATGAAAAAACCAATAAGTTCATCGAAAAGGATCCGCAAATCTTCGCTGCATTTTTCTTTAAGGAAGATAGTTACAATACGCTCATGATTGAGTTTCATAAAGACCTTTTCTCGTATGAGCTTTGGAGAGAAAATATAGTTGAACAAGAAAAGATTACTTTGCGGGAAACTCGCTATCCTATGGATGGTATACATCTTAGCACAAAGAGAATCGTGAAATATGATCCCGCTGCTTCCCTACAAGTGATAGGGCAGAATATTGATCGTGGATATCAAACTGAGATTAACGGATATAGGATTGATCCCTTGTCGTTCAGAATACTAAGGTTGCTTTTGAATGGGCAGGGAATCAGGACAAACGAAAATCTTTTAGCAAGAAATTTAGGTATTCATAGGAGAACCACACAAAAAAGGCTCCAGGTACTCTTGGAAGAGGGAATAATTTCTAAACCAGTGTGTTATTTTCCACGGGTTTTTGTCCCGCCCGAATACATTATGGTAATGTCATTTTTTGAAATTCGAAAGCGGAGAGATGTTGTACTGAAAGCCCTACAAGATGATAGCCATATTCCAATGATGGTTAAGGCAAAGGTCGGTCATTTCAATTTATTCCTTCTGAGTACTTTCTACAAAATCGAAGATCATCTTGAATGGCAAGAAGAGCTTGATCAGAGATTTCCTGAGTGCATAGGGAGCGCCAAAAACACTTATCTCTCTCCCGCAATGACTTTCGGGATAACCCAAGAATATGTTTCTTTAGAGCTGATCGAGAGCAAACTGAGAAGTGTGCGCGGAAAAGAACTTGCTGATACTGTAAAAAGCCCAGGTGATTATCAATAAAAGATCAATCTGTTCGTTCTTGAAGATGCTTTAGGGGTTAGCCGGCCTTTCTTATCTTTTATAGCCAAATGTACGAAAGAAGCGCCTGTTGTAAGGTTGGGGCAGTTTATTGTAATGAACTGAAAGATCAGGCATTTCTAATCACAAAATAAGCCATATAAGGGAGAATAAAGCCGAGTAGCATCCCTAGGATCATTAAGGGAGGCATCGAATGCGTTGCGAGAATCATGTTTGCTCGGTATAAATCAAGCCCCGTTACTCTCTCAGTGACACCAAAAACTAATTGCGGAACAATAAAAGCCCCTATAAGAATTGCTCCGACAAAGCCCAATCCTCCTCCGACAAGGGCTCTTATCAAACTACCTGAAGTTCCTCCATATTGGTTCGATTGCCATTCAAAACCCATGATCCCGCAAGTTAAAGATAGCAAAACAGCACTCCATAGAACAACTGAGAAGTATATGTTGGTGAAGATTGTCGTTTTCTCGCCACTAGCAGGTCGATTAATCTCTCTAATCAAAATGAAATCGCTTATTTGCCCATGAGAAAGGTCAACAAAAGCCCCGGCAACAGCCCCAACCAAAAGTCCTAAGTAAATCGAGACACAGACGATTAAGCTTGTGCAAATAATGGGCTTTGGCAAGAATGCGTGCGTGCTTCTTTGCCCTTTCGGTTTCTCGATATCTAATCCAATAAGGCTGGATGACATCCGCGAAAACCTCACTGCACGGAAACAACTAGATTTTTTTCTTATCTTGCGAAAAAGCGGGGATTCTGGCTAAATAAGTTTCTCTAAATGTGCAAAAATATCTTTCAGGAAGAATTATATTCAAAACATCCATCTTAGCTTTCATTTCGGCTTGAATCTTCTGCTGAACGATTGGGTGAGTCCTATATTAGGGGTAACTGGTATCATCGGTTGCATAATCGTTTTCGTTTCCCTCCTGCTAATTTTTCCTCCGAGCAAGAAGATAATCAATGGGAGAAACGGAAAAGCTGCACATCCGGCAGCATAAAACACCACGGCTAGCAAAAAGTAGAAGCCGACTGCTGAATCGCTTTCTGAATTGGTTAGAGGAACTGCCGCAAGTCCTCCAAAAATAACTACTATGCCCCCAAAACAACGAAATAATCAAGGACTGATATTATCGCAAGAATTAATAATGGACCGATCTTACTCTCCTGATTTATTAAAGGCCCTGATCGTTCTCCCATTCTGGTATCTTCTACCTCTAACGCTCTCATTTCTATGCTGAATTCAAACGGATAAAGCCAAGCTGCGTAGAAAATGCCTATTAAAATGAAAATTATAAGGCCAAGCATCCAATGAAAGACTCTAGGGGTTGGCCTATCAAAGCTTTCCCATTTCCAGCCGATTTAGCAATTGATAGAAGTGCGGATCGCCCCTATTGCCAGGCTAATTATCCAAATTGCAATTAATTCAGTTCTAGAATGAGATTCGAGTTCCAAAAGCGAGATCGATAAAATAAGCAGCAGAAAAAACATGAACAAGTTGATAGCAGCTTGGAGTACCAAGTAGAGGATCAAGAGCCCTATTACTTTCAAATGCTAATTGGATGTTTGCACTCCTTTGGATAAAGACGTCAAGCCTGCCTCCTCAGTTTTCCAATGCTTGAAAGCTAATTACATCATCCTTGTTTTAGATGAAAATAATAAAGAGCCTTCCTTCTCAATTAAATCGATGATTTCTTGAAATGTCTCTATTTCTTGATGTCTTATCCCTTGTCGTCTGCAAAACTCCGATAGTTTAGCACCTTTGATTGTGAATGAAAAATCAGCATCCTTTACAGCATTAAAGTCCGATAAACTGTCTCCTATGTAGACCACTTGCTTCCCCTGATTTTGGTAAAACCGAATTAAGTCGACTTTGAAATCCGTGGAAGTTTTATCACGGAGTTCTGGGAAAACTAATTCTATGCCCTTGTCAGAGAAGTTTGTTTTGGCAGCATGAATCTCGATTAGGCTATCGCCAATTTTTTCTAAGAAATACGTGATACAGAAATCTAAGCCAGCAGAAACGATAATCAGTGGGATTTTTCGGGCCTTACAATAAGCTACTAGGCTATCAAAGTGAGGTCTCATCGTTGCCGCATTTGCCAGGTCCTCTAAAAGCACGGCTTTTGGTGTCTTAATCATCGCATATTGCTTTATCATGCATTCTTCTAGTGTGATTTCCCCCTGTTCTAGTTGCATATCATATTGTTGCCAATTTCCTTGGCCAAATTTCTCCAAAAGATATTCAGCAGTGTCAATATCCACAATTGTACCATCGAAGTCGCACAAAATCACAAAAGTCATGATTTCAGCTGCATTGAGTTTAGCTTTTTAATAAGCTGGATGGAAAAAGGTGATTGGCTCTGAAAAATCTTCTTAAAACCGTTGAAATCATGATTGCAAAAGATACCAGACTGGAAAAACCTTTTTATGAAACTAAAAAGCTTCACCACAATAATGTGAGACAATTTCCATATTGCAGGCAAAAAAATTGAAGAATGTTGCGAAATTTCCTCGTTGTCACATCACGAAATTTCAGGTAAAGGGAATTTAAAGGAGCTTGAATATTCTTTTTCTCCAAAATAGTCTGCATAAGACGGTTTAGAATCCTTAAAACCAGCTTTTCCTTTTTCTCCAGCAATTATGACTAGAGAGGTCTATTCTTTTCAGAAAATTTTTGCAGTAATAAGAAATCCTTTGATACTCTCTAATCCTTCCTCACGACCAGCGGATCGGACACTCACTTATTGGCTGATATTCCATAAGGATGGACGGTTAGTTCCAAAGCATATTCAGACGTTTCGTTATTCTTTTTCTTCAAAATGGCTATGATTGGACGGTTCAGAACGGTTAATACTGAATCTGTCCTTTTTTCCGGCAATTATGACTAGAGAAATCAATTCTTTTCTGAGGATCTTTCAATTAAAAATGAGATTCTCTACTGCTTCCATTCCTTCCTCACGAGAAGCAGATCGGAAACTGAAATAATGACTGATATGCCACAAGGCTGAAAAGTTCGTTCCAAAGCATATTCGGACGTTTCATTATTCTTTTTCTTCAGAATGGCTATGATTGGCTGGTTTGGAATGCCTAATACTGAATGTGTTCTTTTCTCCCCCAATTGCAGCTGGATGAACCAATTCTTTTCTGAGGATCTTTCCATAAAAAATAAGATTCTCTACTGCTTCCATTTTTCTCTCACTAGATAGAGATCGGAATTCAATTTGCTCAGTAAAGTTAAAAAAGGGCAATCATAAGCATACATCAATAGAAGCAGGAGGTGTTTGCGAGTGGAAACATATCCCCGAGTAATAACAGTTGTTAAAGCAACTGGAATCGGTTCTACGGCCAAATCTGCATTTGATGCTGCATTGCATCAAGTGAATATTCATA
>CP070649.1:1633451-1637496 GCA_020354575.1 Candidatus Bathyarchaeota archaeon
CATTGGATCGCTGATCCTCATTGGGTGGTCCCAAATGTAATTGCACCTTTTGTCTTTACGTTTGTTGCCCTTACGCTTTTCAAAGAAGCAAGTGGACCATTTGGATTATATGCGGTATTAGGTGGAGGGATGATGGGAATGTGGGGTAACACTCTCTATGCGTCAGGCTTTGCCATAGAATTTGAAAAATGGCAAGGAACTCTAGAAGAGGTTATGGCAACGCCTTCAAATCTGCTTACAGTGATTGCTGGAAGATCAATCTCCAATGCACTCTTTGGTTTAACAAACATGGCTGCAATCCTTTTAGTTGCTTCTCTAGTGTTTAGAATACCATTAGGCATCGCTAATCCCGTTCTTTTTGTGCTAGCAATCATCTTAACACTCCTTTCTGTTTCAGCTCTAGGTTTGATCTTTGCCTCCGCATTCGTTCTCTCAAGATATGCTCAAGTTTTCACCAATGGCCTTGAATTTCCGATTTACGTAATTTCAGGATCCATGTTTCCTATAGCGCTACTTCCCTTTTGGGTTCATCCAGCTTCCTATGTACTTGGTCCTTCCTGGGGGATTGAGGCAATTAGAATTGCCACTTCACATGAAGGAGTTTTTTCGGATTTTTGGATCAACATTGGAATGATGCTCTTAATAACCATGGCCTATGTGTTACTAGCCAGCTTTCTCTTTAAAAAAGTTGAAATCAAATCTAGACAGGATGGGACGTTGGTCGCAGCATGAGTCTACTAAGAGTATTCTTCAGCAGTGCGCTGTTTTCCTTCAGGGCTCAGTTTGGCTGGTTATACCCTCCAATGTGGCTAACGATGAAACTGGTCATGTCTCTTTCTCAAATGGCTTTCTTTGTGTTTGTTGGACAATTCTTAATCACAACTGGAAATGCCGCGCAGACCAATCTGATCGCTTACATAGCGATTGGAAACTCCATGTCCGTGTTATCCTGGAACACAATCTTTTCAGTAGTTAATATAACAAGCCACGACAAATGGGATGGCACTCTTCCTCTGGTTCTAGCAACTCCAGCACACCGACTTCCTCTCTTTGTTGGAAGAGCCATGATGCATGTTTTTGATGGAATGCTAAGCGTCATAATATCCTTTATCTATGCCATTTTTCTCTTTGGAGTAAATTTTGGGAATGCCAATATACTGGCTCTCATGGTTGTGGTTTTCATTACAGCTTTGACTATGGCTGGATTTGGATTAATGATAGGCGGGCTCTCCTTCTATTACCGAAATCCCCTTGTATTTGCGAACATATTCACCTTTGTACTTCTCATCTTCTGTGGTGTGAACTTCCCAATTCAAGAATTGCCACAACCGCTTCAGATAATCTCCTACATTTTTCCACTAACCTATGGAGTAGACGCTGGGAGAAAAGCAATAGCTGGAGCAACACTTTTTGAAATCTCGTCGTTGTTATGTCAAATGCTAATTGTGGGATTCTTTTCGATTATGATAGGATACACTTTCTTTAGGTTCTTTGAACGTATGGCTAGAAAAACCGGACAGATAGAAGCAATATAGCTAATCCCACAGACATTTGAATGCATTGACACGCAAACCTGTTGGAGCCTAGCAAAGTTGATTTACTAGAATGATAGACTTAATTGTATGGACGTTCGAATATTAATTGGTTCAGTTATCGTGGCAATTCTCTTCTTTTTTGGCATAATTTTTGCTCTAGCCTCTGTGTATGCTCCTACTAGGCTCATTATTGCAGCGATCTTGTTTGTAGCGGGGTTTGGAATAATAGGCGTTTTGTATATGTTCACGCGTAAGCCAATCGACTTTGTTCAAAGGGTTGAATTTTCAGGAGACATGAAAGCGGTTTCCATTGAATGTCCAAATTGTGGGGCTTCTATTCAGCCCAATAAGATAAAAATCATGAATGGCGTACCTTTTGCAACATGCGGTTATTGTGGTAAGACGGTAGAAGTAGCCGAGGAACCGAAATGGTGAGATTTCGATTTTTTCTGCTCTGTATTTTATTTATTAACTCATTGCTCTGCATTCACTATGTTGAAGCTCAGGATCTTGTTTACCATTTAGAACACGAATGGGTGTTGATCTGGATAAATCAAGATGGTACGATAGACTTGGTTTATGACATGATAATAACGTGTGATCAGGGTACATTGCATTGGGTCGAAATTGGTCAGCCAAGCTATGACTTCACATTAGGTAAGGCCTTCGACGAAAATAACAATGAGTTAACTATTGAAGACAGTAGCAGCCAAGGGAACTATAAAGTAAGAATCGACGTAATAGATCTCCATGCACCGAATAGCGTAAGGTTTAATCTTACAACGAATGTTGGACACATGATTTGGGAAGACACGTTTAACCCAGGCAATGTGGGCATGAATTTCACGCCGTCTTGGTTTCCTGTAACAATCGAAAATCTCCGCGTCAAAATCATTTTACCATCTGGCGTAACGGAGCAGAACCTTAAGACGTTAACCGGGGTGGAATGGGACAATGCTGACTATGAAAATGACAATTTCTGGGTTTACTGGGAGAGAGATTACTTAGCTCCCAATGCTCAATACGCCTTTGGAGTCTCATTCCCTAAGGAGTTCGTCGATCATTACGAAATTCAAGAGAACTTCTTGCAGAAATATGGTTTATGGCTTGGAATTCTAGCAATTCTTGGCTTAATTGTTACCCTTGTGGTTTTTGGCCTTCGAAAATCGGCTTACTCAAAACCTATCATAAGTGTAGAAGCATTAGGCATACGGCGTGGACTAACAGCAGTTGAAGCTTCTTACCTTTTGGATTTGAATCCAAACATGATAGTGACTGAGATATTATACAGCCTTTTGAAAAAGAGAGTTGTATGGGTGACTGCCACAAAGCCTTCTGTAAAGCTGGAAATTTTAAAACCTTACAAAGACAAAAGTTTCGCTGAATTTGCTGGAAAACCACTCCGCTACTATGAGATTGACTTCTTAAATGCGATGAAGAAAGATGGCTCATTAGATGAAGAGCTACTGGCGGAGACGATCTTGTTTCTTCGCGGAACAGTCGAAGAGAAGCTTCGAGGATATTGCAGACGCGATACCATAAATTATTACACAAAAATTGTGGAAAAAGCGTGGGAGCAAGTTAAACAGGCTGGTACTTCTGAGCTCGCTTCTGAAGCCTATAATGAGCAACTTCTTTGGTTACTTCTCGATCCAGAGCATCGCTCTAAAACTGAAAAAGCTTTTGAGGAACGTGTCTTCGAACCTACGTCTTTATGGTTCTGGTATTGGTACGGGTATCAACATTATCATCCTCGCCCTCGATACGAGCCAAATATAAAATCTCCAGACAAAGCCGGACCGCCACCCAAGATTTTAGGCGCGGACCTTGCAGATAACATTGCAACTGCCATAGAAAACACGTCAAACAACATAGTTGTCAATATCGAGAAATTCGCGAATGCTATCCTTCCACCACCTCAGGCTTCACAGGCTTCTCACGAACCTGCTCAACATACGGTTAAATGTGTATGTGCTTGTGCAGCCTGCGCCTGTGCTTGCGCCTGCGTTTCCTGTGCTTGTGCCTGTGCAGGTGGAGGAGCCGGATAGGAGGATCAGAGATGAAGTTCCTTTGGAAAGCGCTGCATCGATCCATGGTCCCTAAAGGAAGGTTCACTTATCGAGGAGTTGGCGATCTTGCCAAGATGGCCTTGCAGCTTAGAATTGAGCCTACTGGTCAAGGCTTACTCGTGATAAACGCGAATACAGTGTTGTATCTGAATGAAACTGCTACAGCTCATGCTTACTTCCTCATGAAGGGAATATCGATAGAAGAGGCGGTTCTCAATATTAGGAAAATCTATAGAGTAGATGAAAAAACAGCAAGGGCTGAGCATGAAAATCTTATTTTTACCATAAGCACCTTAGCTCAGACAGAAAAAATTTGTCCTGTTTCTTATTTGAATATAAAACAGATTGAACCGTTCGCGCAACCACTTTCAGCCCCTCTTCGAATGGATTTGGCACTAACTTTTGAATGCCAGAACAATTGTGTACATTGTTATATTGGAG
>CP070649.1:1637596-1640735 GCA_020354575.1 Candidatus Bathyarchaeota archaeon
AGACTACTAGTGCACTCATTCAGTCCTAAACATCCTGCAATGATTACCCATAGTGTGTTGCTATTAAACATACGCTTGGGCGCGCATGAGACACTCTTATATGAACATAATACGGAAGAAGAATAAGGAGATATTTCATGACAGACAAAGATTCTACCTCTCTAGAATGGGCGAATATCTTAGCCTTTGGATTAATGGTATTGGTAAATGGCCTAGCTGGCAGCACTACGATTCTCGGAGGCAAGTTCACAAATGAGATTTCTGATGCAAACCCGACGCTTATTACACCTGCAGGTTACGTATTCTCTATTTGGGGAATCCTCTACGTTTTACTAGGGATCTTCGTGGTCTTTCAGGCATTGCCAAGCGAAAAAGGTAAAGACTATAAGAGCAGCATTGGCTGGCTGTTTGTCCTTAACAGCATACTCAATATTGCTTGGCTTTTTCTTTGGCAGTTTGAGTATCTTGGTTTCTCAGTTGTTCTTATGTTCCTGCTTCTGGCGAGTTTGATAGCGATATATCTGCGCCTTGATATTGGGAAATCCAAAGCTGGGCTTCGTGAGAAACTAGCGGTTCATGTGCCCTTCAGCACTTATTTAGGTTGGATTACCATAGCTTCAATTGCTAATGTTGCTGTCACGTTGGTGTCAGTGAACTGGGATGGTTTCGGAATAATCTCAGAAACATGGGCAACTCTGATTGTAATAGTTGCTTTGTTGATTACTGTACTGGTCTTAGCCACAAGAAGAGACATAGCTTATGGATTGGTGATTGTCTGGGCTTTGTTTGGCATTGCAGCAGGGCAAAGTGGAAACCAAAACATTGTTACCTTGGCACAGGCAAGTGCAGTTATCGTCTTGATAGTCTTGGCTGCTACAATCCTCCTCGCTAAGCTGAGACGACAATGAACAACGGCGTTTACGGGCATGCTGCGCGTGGACACTTTAGGTGTCGTTTAGCAGACTGATGCGCGCGCTCAACTCTTCGTTTTGTGTTCGCCCTCTTCAGCCATACAATCACGAAGGAGATCGTGAACTCCCTTAGATTTCTCCATGACCTCACACTCACGATTCTTCAAAATCATCTTCTTGTTTCTTATTCTGTTTAGTTTGGAACGTGAGCGAAAGCTTGTCCAGAGCCCCAAAATAGTAAGAGCTGCGAAAAATGTGAAATTGAACGCGTCGAAGAGAAGAGCATACTCTAGCCGCAGAAAGGAGAAAATGTATGCGATGATTGTGCTCGCTGCTGGAGCTATGACGGTGAGTGCTAAGCCTGTTCTGAATTCAGCTAGTGCTGTTCTTTCTTCCGCTAGATAGTTTCTCTCTAGAGCTAACAAGGTACGCATTTTGGCTAGAATCTCTTGTTCCGTCGGCTCAGTCATATTCTAGCCTCAAGCGTGTAGCCTAATCCTATCTTATGATTTCACCATATTCCTCATAAGGCATTATTGAGAGATATTTCATCAAACTCATGAAACCCTCGAGAATATCTGGTTTCTTGTGGAATTCTTCATGCGCCTTCTTACTTGCCCAGAAAGTCAACATTATATATTTGGTTGGTTTAACATCGATATTCTCATATTGACCTTGGAGTCCACTTCCTCCATAGGAAATCGTTGAAACTCTGAATATTTTTGAGCCAAGAAATCCCTTCTTTCCATAAGTCATACGGCATAGTTCTTTTGTCTTTTCTTCGAACTCCTTCTCAATGCCAGGCTTCACTGATAGGTAGTTTATGGCACATAGTATTGGCTTTCCTTCTTTCTCGTATTTGTCAAGCTCTTCTTGTGGAATTGTCGCAACCTCGACTTCTCTCTTAGCCAAATATTCCAAAGCTATTTTTGCCCTTATGCCTGTATCGCAATAAAGAAGTATGTCCTTATCTTTCAGAAAGTTGATGTAATACTCTACATCAGAGACTGGAATGTTCAGTGATCCTTTGATGTGGTTCTTATGGTACTCCTCTCGACTTCTTACATCCACTATCAAGCTCATTGATCTCACCTTTTTATAATACTGCTATTTCGTGGCTTTCATATTATGATTTGCCATGATTCCATCAGGCGCGCGCATTTTACCGACTCTGCTTCTCATTTCCTCATTAATTCGACCTTCCGCTAGAGTTAGGATATTCAATATATCTCTGTGTGTTGTTGTTTCTGCGTTGTTGTAATCCATCAAAGTATGCATGAATCCATGATTTGGAATTAAATCGTCAATAACAAATCTCACCGTTTGCATCGCAGTATTATGATGGTTGTATTCTCCCATTTTAGTAATTGAGGCATATTTCAGGGCACAGAAAAGGCTCCATCGATTGGTCTTAATATCATTCTCACATTTTCTTTTGTCCTTTTTATGCCAATTGCAGGGATCAGCTAGTAATCTTTGAGCTAGTTCTAAAATCTCCAGATCAACCTTATTGACTGGAGGGGTATACCACCAATTAATGACGAAAAGTATTTTGTCTTTTTGAATGCGTATGCGTTCCCATAAGAAGTACCCCAACGTGCTCTTCATGTATATTTCTTCGACACCTCTATGCATGACAGTCTCATATCTTATCTCTGTTTTCTTTCCGCCAAAGCTCTTGGGGTATCGCAAAGTCCCTTTGATTTCTTGATTGCGTATTAAAGCTATCAATTCGGTTGCATTGAATTCTTTTTTTGGAAACTCGATTGGAAGGTTCATAGATACGACAAATCCTCCAAGGTCTTGGCTCGTCCCTTCTAGTCTATCATCAAAAATGTCTAATGCGAACTCAAGATAATTATCAGGCAACGCGTCTTGCATGCCATCAGAACTCTTATGATTCGTTTCGATTTTCTTCATTTGTTCACCGTTTCTGACCTAACACCCTATAACCATTACGCTCTTCAGATTGTTGCGTGCCTTTGAAGACCTTGGAACTCTGGAACTTATTCATCTGGGCTATTTTTTCGTGTGCGGAGTGAGAGGGCGAAAAGCTTTAGCTTGAGCATCGCAACGGAGAACTTTTAGGTTCTTCTTTTCGTGGGCGCGCGGGGAGCCTAATTATATTGATGTTGGTAGCTGTTTTGCATGTCCATTCATCATCATTCAGGTCTAACAGTTGTGTGTAGATCAGGGTTGTCTCGATTTTCCTGTGTCCGAGTTTCTGT
>CP070649.1:1640835-1646679 GCA_020354575.1 Candidatus Bathyarchaeota archaeon
GCTTGTTCTCGCCCGTGTGAAAGCGTATGTAGACGGGGAGATGTCGACGAAGCGATTTCAATTTGTGGCTTGAAGCGTTTTGCAATGGAAAATGATCTTGAAACATGGAAAGACAAAATGGATTTTGCAGAGTCGAAAGGGAAGAAAGTTGCTATAATAGGCTCTGGTTCAGCTGGACTGAGCGCAGCTTTTTACTTGGTTAGACTCGGATATTCGGTAACCGTGTTCGAGGCCATGTCTGAACCGGGTGGAATGATGCGTTATGGAATTCAAGAATATCGTCTACCAAAGGAAATTGTTAACAAGGATATCCGAGAAATTACTAATTTAGGTGTAGAGATCAAGACAGATGTTATTTTTGGTAAGGATTTTACACTTGATTCTCTCAAGAATGAAGGTTATGATGCAATTCTTCTTGCTGTTGGCTTGCAGACTAGCAGAAAGCTGAAAGTCGAAGGTGCCGACTTAGCAAGCATCATTGGCGGACTCGACTTCTTAAAGAATGTTAGACTTGGCAAAGTCTCAAGCTTAGAGGGAAAAGCCTTGGTAATCGGTGGAGGCAACGTTGCAATGGACACTGCTCTGACAGCTCTGAGACTGGGAGCCAGCGATGTGCATCTCGCTTGTTTGGAGAAAATTGAAGAAATGCCAGCCTTTCCATGGGAGGTTCAACAAGCTCTCGAGGAAGGAGTGAAAATTCACAACTCCTATGGAGTCAACAAGATTTTGGGTGAAAATGGAAAAGTAGCTGCAATCGAGCTTATACATTGTAGCTCAGTTTTTGATAAAGAGGGGAGATTTAATCCGTCCTTTATTGAGAAAGAAACAATGCAAATAGAAACTGACACGCTTTTACTTGCAATAGGACAAACCCCAGACCTTTCAAGGCGGACAGCTGGCCAATTGAAGCTGTCAAGGTTGGGATTAGTTAACGTAAATCCTTCCACAATGGAAACAAATATTCCAAGCGTGTTTGCCTGTGGAGACATTGCAGAAGGCCCAACTTCAATAGTTAAAGCTTTAGCTTCAGGGAGGCAAGCTGCGTTCGCTATCGACAAATACTTCGGAGGAATAGGATATCTTGAGGACCGATTCGTAGAGGTTAAGAAGCCAAATCCCTGGCTAGGAAAAGTGGAAAAATTCGGCTACAAGAAATTTATCAAAATGGCTTATTTGCCTATTGAAGAACGAAAGGGAAACTTCCTTGAGGTCGAACTTGGATACAACAAAAAAATGGCTCGAGAGGAAGCCAGTCGGTGCCTAGAATGCAACTTGAGATTGGACATCCATCAAGCTTACCAGCCTCCTGATAAATGGTTGCCTTTAACAGAAGAAGGTCTTAAAGTTGTTACTGAAACAGAAGGCGTCTTCCAACTTTTAAATGAGGATAAGGAACCCATTTATATAAAAGGAACAATGAACCTCAAAAAAGAGTTGGAACAACAACTCACAACCAACACAGAGGCGAAATATTTCATTTTCGAAGAAGCAAAAATGTATACCATGAGAGAAAGTGAATCACTTCAACAACACATGAAACGGTATGGAAAGATGCCAAAACAAAACATGGAGATTGAAGATGATCTATACTGACTTGTTTCTGAAGCGATTTCATTTTGAGGCGCAGAATAAAAGAGAATTTCAAGTGGGCATTTAGTCAATCCTTTGAAATCTATAGAAAATTCGACCGTCTTCGAGTTCCACAATTTTCAGCTTGACTTTTTCTCCAATCTTCAAATCCTCATATCTCGCATTGTCAATACGTGCTGATATCAACAAGCCACCGATTTTCACTAAACCAATACAAAAAGGCAAATCTTGGGCAAAACCCAACGGAGCTCCGCCACGCATCTCAGAAAAAGCATAAAGCTCACCTTCAACACCCAAATCAACCCACTCGAGATTATCTGATAGACAACTTGAACAAACTATTCTAGGAGGCCACAGTAATTTGCCACATGCCTTGCATTTCGTTGATGTAAAGCGGTCTTCCTTGAGATTCTCAAAAAACTTGCTAATTCTCGTGTTCTTCTCGTCTTCCAAAGGATAGAAATCCAGCATATATGGCAATTTGATGTTTTCTGGTCTTCTTATCTTTTCAAATTGCTTGTTTCCCATATCTAATCCCTCGAGTATATTATAAGGCTATGGACATTTGCAGCTCCACTCAAGTTGTGAGCCACTGCTGTTTTCGCGCCCGAAACATATCTTCCTTTTGGAACTTCACCGCGGAATTGCTGGAAGATGTCCAAGGTTTGGAGAATTGCGGTGGCACCTAGAGGATGTCCGGAGCCGAGTAGACCTCCTCTCGGATTGACTGCTATTTTTCCTCCTACATATGGTTCACCTTCTTCGATGAATTTTCCACCTTCGCCTTTTTCGCACCAACCGAATGCTTCGTATTCAAGAATCTCAGATATTGTGAAGCAGTCATGAAGCTCAGCGATATCAATATCTTTTAATGTGATCTTTGCTGTTGTGCAAGCTTCTTTAACGGCCATTCTTAATGGTACCCACTCGGCGATACTTGCCAAGTTATTTATTGCATTTCCAATGCTAACCTGTCCTGATCCAATAATATGCATAGGAGTATCCGTGTATCTTTTTGCATGCTCCGCAGGTACTAATACGACTCCAGCAGCTCCATCGGTTATTCCACTGCAATCAAATAAATTTAAAGGCGGAGCCACCATTGGTGATTGAAGAACCTTTTCGACCGTCACCTCTTTTTGAAATTGGGCTAAGGGATTCATTGTTGAATAATGATGATTCTTCACCGAAACTAACGCCATTTGCTCTTTTGTGGTTCCAAACTCGTGCATGTGTCTTTGAGCAGTCATCGCGAAGAACGGTGGAGCTGACATAGCATTGACACCGTCCCATTCTCGATCTAGCACACATGTCATGTTAGTCTGAGCCTCCGACATGTCTGGCATAAACATCTTCTCTACGCCAAAGGCTACTGCCACATCAGCCATGCCACTTGCTACGCAAGCCCATGCATATCGGATAGCAGCCTGCCCCGATGCACACATAAGCTCAGTTGTGGCAATGACCTTTCTTGGAGTTATGCCTAAATGCTCCGCAACCATAGGAGCGACATGCACTTGAAACGTGAATCGCTCAGGTTGAGCAGCTCCCACAAGAAGAGCTTCGACATCTTTGGGGGATAGATTGTCAATATTGTCGAACATTGTCTTTCCCGCTTCTTGGACGAGTTCTCTCCAATTGGCATCACGCTTACCGCATTTTGTTCCGCCTCCGCCAACAATAGCGACTTTTCTCATTGGAACACCTCAAATATTTGGAGAAAGAGAATCACGCGTCTCTATTAAGTGTGATCTTAGTTTTTCTTTCTATTCTAATACATACACATATAGGTTGAATCTGGAGTCCTTCTCAAGGAGTTAGAAATAAATCTTACCTGAAATACTCTAATTGCAGGTTTTAGATTGGCACGGAAAAAATCAACAATTGGAATTATCGGTTTAGGACCCATGGGCTCTATTTTAGCCGCTCACCTAGCCAAACATGGAGAAGATGTTGTTGTTGAAGATATCGTAGAAGAGCTTCTCATCATAATAAAAGAGAAAGGCTTGGATATATCCGGAATCAGAAAGCTAACCACGAAAATCGATAGAACCTGCAAATCGATCTCTGAACTCTCCAATTTTAATCCAGATATTATCTTTATAGCAACAAAAGCTTGCATTTTGAAGGTCATTCTTCCTGAAATCAAGAAAATATATAGTCCTGAGATGAAGTTAGTCAGTTTTCAAAATGGACTTGGCAATGAGCAATTCATTAATGAGATGTTGGGAATAGACACTTCATATAGGGTAGTCATTAATTATGCGGGAAATAACATCGGTCTTGGTAAAGCTCAGATGAACTGGTTCCAACCACCCAATTTTGTTGGCTCTTTTAGTAAGGGGAAGTACACGGTTGATGGGACAACTAAATACATTGCAGCTACGATGACAGCTTCAGGGCTGATGACAGAAGAGACGCCAGATATAAAAAGACACGTGTGGAAAAAGACTATTTTAAACTCAGCACTTTGCTCAATATGCGCTATAACTGGGGAAACCATGAAAGAAGCAATGGAGCTTAAGCACAGTCGCACTCTTGCAATGGATATTCTTGGAGAAGGGTTAGCAGTTGCGAAAGCAGATGGATACGACTTTGGTTTAGGCGCTCTCAAACAGTTTACATCATACCTTGAAAAAGGCGGTAACCACAAGCCCTCTATGCTCATAGATGTTGAGAACAAAAGGCCAACAGAGGTTGATTTCATGAGCGGAGCAATAAGCTTCTATGGTGAAAAGTACGGAATAGCAACGCCAGTCAATTCCACTTTCACCAAATTGTTGAAGACCATTGAAACGCGATATTCCAAGCCCTCATAATAAGGAACACCCTATTTTTCCAAACGCTTAAAATAAAGGAGTAGCTTCTCTCCTTCTTCCGATATGGCTGGAGATTAATATCGAGGGGCTTTATTGATGAATATTCTGACTGCTTTCAAGGATTCGCTATTAACAAGGCATAATATGGCTGAAAAGTGGAGTTCCGGAGGTAAACCTGTGGTTGGCTGGAGTTGCACTTACACTCCAGAAGAAATCATTTACGCAGCAGATGCTTTGCCAGTTATGGTTTTTGGGAACCCTGAAAGCGCAAAACTCGCTGATGCCTATATTCCAACCAACACATGCTCTTTTCTTCGGAGTAATTTCAATTCTGCTCTAAAGGGCAATTATAATTATCTAGACGGCTTTGTAGCATCAAGCAGTTGCGACAATCGTGACAAAATCTTCGACATGTGGCGATATTATCTTAAACTCCCTTACTTTCACTTCATAAATACTCCTCATTCAAAAACAAGAAAAGCACACAAGTTTTTTTATGAAGAAATTCTAAGGTTCAAGACCTCTTTAGAAGAGACTCTTGGAAAAAGGATCTCAGCTTCCGCACTGAAGAACGCTATTCAGGTTTACAATGAGAATAGATCTCTTTTGAAGAGAGTCTACAATCTTCGGAGGAACGACCCGCCACTTATTTCTGGAGCTGAAGCACTTGAAATTGTTCTTTCTAGCATGATTATGGAAAAGAAGGCGCACAACAAAATGCTAAAGAAGTTATTAGTTGAGGCCCCCCATCGAATTGATCCGCCTAAGGATGCGGTGAGAGTCCTTATCTCTGGCAGTATTATGGATAACATAGATCCATTCAAGATTGTCGAGTCTGTGGGCGGTAATATTGTGGCTGATGATTTGTGTACAGGGTCAGCATATTTTTGGGACATGGTGGGTTCTGATACCAATCCGATACGCGCCATTACCCGAAGATATCTGAACAAAATCCCATCCGCTTTCATGTTGGAGCAGAAAGAAAGATTTAGGCATACCATTAAAATGGCGAAGCAATTCAATGTTGAGGCAGCGATAATTTTAGTTCTGAAATTCTGTGATGCTCACATGTTTGATGCTCCTCAACTTGCTAATGAGCTGAAAGAGGAGGGCCTCCCTGTTCTTTACTTGGAATGGGAGCACTCGTTAAGCGGTAGGGCTCAGCTAAAAACTAGAATAGAGGCGTTCATGGAAATGGTGGGAGAAGTGAAGTGATAGAGAGAAAGTTACAGGCAACCAGACGCTTTTACAGAAACCACATAAAGACGTTCTATGAAAATGCTCACAACGCCAAAGCCAAGGGAAAATCAGTTGCTTGGGTTGCATCAACATTCCCAGTTGAGATTTTACTCGCTATGGATATTTTTCCTGTTTGGCCTGAAAACTATGCCTCCTTATGTGCAGCGAAGCAAGTTTCAGTAGAGCTTTGCGAAGC
>CP070649.1:1646779-1666773 GCA_020354575.1 Candidatus Bathyarchaeota archaeon
AGAAAACCAAGTAATCACAATCCTAAAAAGGCTTAGCGTCTAATATCACGTCGAAAACAAAGTGGTGAATGGATTGTCAGCAGCACAAAGGAGATTTTTTAGCGAAGTTGCGATTTTGCTTGATAAAAGAGTGACAGTTGCAACTGTTGATGGTAAATCATATACTGGTACACTCGTCGGGGTGAATCCTGAAAATATGGGACTTTGCATGTCTGAAGCCAAAGATGAAGAAGGCCAAGGATTCCATAAGATCGTGTTAAATGGCACAGCTGTAGCCAAGATTTTCGCAGTCGAGAAACCCTTTGATCTCAAAGCCCTAGCAGAACGTTTGGAAAAGGTCTTTCCCACAATGGTTAGACTATATGAAGACAAAGGGTTCATTTGGGTAATGGAGAAGATCAAAGTTACAGAAAAAGGCGTTGTAGAAGGAACAGGCCCAGCAGCTGAACGTGTAGCCAAAGTATATGGGCTATTTCTAAGTGAAGCTCAAACTTAGATGAACCACCGAAATTGCGATTCCTCTTTTCTTCTTTCTCTTGATGGTTGTTCAATCAATCCGAAATTCTCTAGAAGGGTTCTTGTTACTTCCACAGTCCGCTTTAAGCTTTTAAGATCTAGTTTCAAGTTTAGCTTGGTGGATATCAGTTTCATAACCTCTTGAGTCGCTATATGATCTGGGTAAAGCCCCATGGTTTCAGCTAACAGACAAAAGCCTTGAAAACCTCTCAATTTTCCAAGTCCTAAAAGGAGGCCTGCGACCCCAAAAATCTGACCTTTGATCATTTCGACACCCATTTTTGATAATTCGCTCACGGTTTCCTTGTCTGTAGCTGCATAGTAGAGCTTTGGCTTGTCCACTTCTCGTTCTACTTTAAATCCGCCTAGCGTTATTAGGGTACGGCAATCAAACTTCTTCGCTATATCGAGGATTTGTCCACAAAGTTCATATTGCCCAGAAGATGTCAATGCTTGCGTATTGCCATAGAGAATAATTAGGTCACGTTCATCGTTTATCCCCTTATAATAATACAAATCGTTAATCGGGTAGCGTACTTGTCCTTCGTCCACAGTTACCGCGAAATCCTGAAATGATGAGCATCGAATTTCAGCAAAAAGATTCGCCTTTAATTCACGTATAAGATGCAGGGCAGCTATGTTGGCCACGAAGCCAATTCCCGGCAAGCCTTCTATTAAGACTGGGTCTTTTAACTTCGGCTTTTCTTTCATCGAGACCAAGCAAACCATGTTTCTGAACCCCACAAATGACTATAAAGAAATATAATAGAGATATTAAAGCATGTTTTGGCAGATGCACAAATGACCTTTGAAGTGCGCCATAGAGACATGCTTGCAAGGCTAGGCAAAATAAGTACGAAGAGTGGTACAATCGAAACCCCTGCTTTGCTTCCTGTAATAAACCCAGTTATACAACCGATCTCAATAGAAACTATGCGACAAGAATATTCATGTGATGCATTGATAACGAACGCCTATATTTTAATGAAACGAAAGGCCACCGAACTCAGAGAAGGAGGGGTTCACCGTTTTCTTGATTTCGATAGAGTAATAATGACTGATTCAGGGGCTTATCAAATACTTATCTATGGAAAAGTCGATGTTAGCCCTGAAGAAATCGTACAATTCCAAGAACAGATGGCCTCAGATATAGCAACTATTCTGGACATACCAACTGGGTGGCGGTCTTCAAAGAAACAGGCAAAAATCACTGTTGATGAAACTATAAAACGCGCGAAACAAGCAATGCAGATCATAACTAGAAAGGACATTTTATGGGTAGGCCCAATTCAAGGCGGGCAACACTTGGATCTTGTTGCCTACGCAGCTAAAGAAGTGGGCAAGCTTCCCTTCGCTATTCACGCTTTGGGGAGTCCCACTCCCATAATGGAAAATTACCTTTTTGATAAATTGGTCGATATGATCATGAGTGCGAAGATGAATATGCCTCAACATAGACCATTGCATCTTTTTGGTGCAGGGCACCCCTTCATGTTTGCGTTAGCAGTAGCTTTAGGGTGTGACATGTTCGATTCAGCTGCCTATGCAATCTTCGCAAGACAAAATCGTTACATGACAGAATATGGCTCCCGTAGGCTTGATGAGCTTGAATACTTTCCTTGCTCCTGTTCTGTGTGCAGGAAAAATACCCCAAAAGAAGTGAGGCTATTGCCATCTCAAGAGCGGCAAGAAATTTTAGCAAAACATAACCTAAGTGCAAGCTTTGCCGAATTGAAACGGATTAAACAAGCCATTATTGAAGGTCGCTTGTGGGAATTTTTGGAGTTACGAGCACATTCGCATCCGGCTCTGCTTCAAGCAACAAAACGTCTGAAGGAATATGAAGCCTATCTCGAGAATTTCAGTCCCACGACTAAAAATAGTGGCCTCTTTTTTTTCAGCCATTTGGGACTTGTACGTCCAGAAATCACTCGTCATAGGAAAAGGTTGAGCGAGAGATATTCCCCCCCAAGAAATGCTGAGATTCTGATATTACTGCCTTCACCTTCAAAAAGACCCTTTCACCAAGCAAAAGAGGTAATAGGATTAATGGAACGTATACAAAAGAAATTTGGCAAAAAACAAGAGCTTTTCCATATTTGCATTTATGCTGCACCATTTGGTGTTACTCCATTAGAATTGGATGAGATTTACCCTTTATCCCAGCATGAAATTGCATTGCCACTCGACCTTGAAAGCAAGAAGTACGTAGCTTCGCAAGTAAAGGGATACATTGAAACTTTCTCTTATAAAAGGGTCATCTTAATTGAAGATCCCAAAGTTTGGAAAGACACAATCTCAATAGCTTGTAAATCCATCAAAAAACCTAATTTTCCCATAACAGTTTTTCCCATAAAAGAAACTTTCGATAAGGCTGCTCAGAATGATATCATCGGAATCCTGCAAACATCACTCATTTGAGAGAGAATGGCATGATACGAGTGGATCTGCATCTGCACACAATTTTTTCAGGCGATTCTTCATTAACACCTAAATTCCTAGTCAATCAACTCCATGCACATCCCTTCATCAAAGGTGTAGCAATCACAGATCATAATACGCTGGAAGGCTATTTCCAAACGCGCAAACTTGCCAGCGCCTATGAAGACCTACTGATTCTACCTGGACTAGAGATTAGCACTCGAGAAGGAGACCTAATTATCCTAGGAGTTGATGAAAAGCCACGAGTTCCTATTGAACTTTCCTCGGCTATTGAATTTGCAAAGGCAAACAAAGGACTAGTTGTGATCCCTCATCCATATCGTTCTTTAGGCATTGGCAAAACAGCAATGACTACAAAAGCTGACGCAATCGAAGTCTTAAATCCCACGGCAACACCTAATGAGAACATGCTTGCTAGAAACTTAGCAAAGGCAATTAGCCTGCCTGGAATTGCCGGAACAGATGCTCATGATCCAAAGGAAATGTGGACAGTGTATACAGAGGTTGAAGCACAACTTACAATTCACAGCATTCTTGATAACATTCGAAAAGGGCGGGTAAAAGCCGTAGCTGCTTCTCCGCAAGGTTAACGGACAAACATGGAGCGTGAAAATCCACCTTGGAAATTAAATTTCTAGGCGGCACCAGAGAAGTAGGAAGAATATCAATATCCGTGAAAACCACCAAGACCTGTATCATCTTGGACTATGGAGTTATGATGGGTAGCGAACCTGGATTTCCTATGCATATCCCCCCTAAGGAAGTAGATGCCCTCATCCTCTCGCACTGTCACCTGGATCATTCCGGGGCATTACCTATCTTCTATATCCAGAATGAAAGACCTATCTATACAACCCGTCTGACTCTGGAACTGACACAATTACTAATTAAAGATTTTATCCACCTTTCAGGATATTTCCTTCCCTTTGAGTATCTTGAACTAAAGTATATGATGCAAAACTCTGTCTACCTAAAATATTCAGTGAAGGAGACTATTGGGGACATAAGTTTCCGTCTTCTCGATGCAGGACATGTTCCTGGAAGCAGCCAAATTCTCCTAGAAGCAGAGGGTAAGCGTATTCTTTTTACAGGCGACTTTAATACGTCGAAAACCCGTCTTCTATCACCTGCAGACGTTAGCTATGGAGAACTTGACGCTGTAATAGTCGAAACCACCTATGCAAATGCAGATCACTCAGACAGATTGGAATTGGAAAAAACCTTTGTTGCTCATGTTACTGATATTGTGGAAAGGAATGGCACAGTTCTTGTTCCAGCCTTTAGTATTGGCCGATCCCAAGAAATCGCGTGCATCTTGGCTGCACATCATTTCGAATACCCCGTGACTTTAGATGGCATGGCTCGCGCTGTTAATAAAATAATGATGGATAACTCCCAATTTCTTCGAGATCCCCGCCTTTTCACGAATGCCATTCGTGGGGCAATGTCAGTAGATGGATGGAGAGATCGCCGAAAAGCAGCTAAAAAATCAGGAGTCATAATATCTCCAGCTGGGATGTTGAAGGGTGGTCCCGCTGCTTTTTACATCTCAAAATTAGGCCAGAAAAACCGTAACGCCGTTTTTCTTGTCAGCTATCAGATTCCAGGTACACCAGGTCATGAACTGCTGGAAAAAGGAATGTGCGTAATTGATGGCAGAGTTCGGAGAGTTAAAGCCCAGGTGGAGCATTTTGACTTTTCTTCCCACAGCGGAGCTAGTCAGCTCAGGGACTTTGTAAAAGATTTGCATGGAAACCCCACGGTTTTTACAGTTCATGGTGCTGAAGGAAATTGCGAACGCTTTGCGAGATGGACAAAGAAGGGGACGGGATTCAAGTCTAGAGCACCAAAAGCAGGCGATAGATTCACTATTTGAAACAGTAGCTGCTCACGCTAAATGTTCCTACATGAGCCTAAAGCTTGACGCTTTTATCTTGCCCTTTTGATCAACCTTGACCTCAAAAGTTTCTCTCCAAGGATGCCCGGCCAGATCAATAGGACATGTACCTTTGATTACCCAAACTCCATCTATCATTTCTGTCATCGTAACATGAACATCTGCTACGCTCTTCCTTTCTTTCACAAAATCAATTGCGATGTCTTGTGCATGTTCATATTTAAGCTGAGCCATTTGATTTCACCTGAGCTATCTATGTTCAAGAAAAAATCGGATAAGAATTATGAATAGGCAATCTGTAGTATAATTCTCTAACGCGCACAACTATACTTCTCGAATTTCACAGTGCAGTTTCTTAATGATTTCCTCTGCCTTTGTGGGGTCAATTTTTAATGTATAGAGCTGCTTTGGATTACGGAGCTTTAATTTCACTATTTTTGGCAGTCTCTTTACAGCGCAATAGGCTGCTTGCTCACTTAATTGAATGAAGGCTTCTGCATTTGCTATCTCAGTGGGCATTTTTTTCATCTCTAATATGACGATTTGTTGCTTTTAAGGATCAGTTGCTTGGTGGGCCGGACCGGACTTGAACCGGTGACCTTCTGCGTGTCAGGCAGATGTCCTAACCAAGCTAGACGACCGGCCCATTTAAACGATGTGGAATAGCTGGTGTATTTCGATATTTGAGTGGTCATTTTTATGCTTTCTGATGCTTTGTGAGCTGGAGTTTGTGTAGCAGTTTGTGCAGCAAATTGTGTAGCAGCTATAAGAGCATTCACTTTGTTCTTTTGGATGTAATGCCATATCTGTCTACCATTGTTTCTATGAAATACATACCAATAGTATTCTCTATCCTTCGTCAGAGTCCTCTTTCTCATCAGATTGCCATGGATGCTGCGTAAAATCATTCTTGAATGAAAGAAATAAATATTTGATTTGTGGCTTTCAGGGATAAACAGGTTGGTTTCTTTGTTTCGAAAAATATTTTTAATTGCACTATTTGCAGCTTTAGCTTCTTTTCATTTCTGTTGTATATTAAAAGCTCAACCTGTTCTTGCAGCAGCAACTATTCTGGCTGATGGTTCTATCTTCCCAGAAACTGCTCCGATTAATACTCTTAACAAAGAAACCTATTTTCTAACTGGGAATCTAACAAGCAACGCAAACGGAATTGTAGTGGAGAAGAACGGAATTACATTAGATGGTAAAGGTTATTCAATTCAAGGCGAAGGTCTTAATGGAAGGGGACTCAGCTTTGAAAATTCAAGTAAAATAATAGTGACAAACATTAACATTGAAAATTTCTTTTATGGTGTTTATGTGGACTCATCCAAGCACTTTCAAATAAGTAATAGTAAAATTCATAAAAATGTTGATGGGCTCTGGTTGGAGCGAACAGAAAATAGCACAATTCAAGGTAACATGATAACAGATAATTATGATGGAATAATAATTACCAGGTCTTCGAGCAATTTTATAGCCCAAAATGAGCTAAAGGAAAATATTTGGCGTGGAATTTGGATGGGAAGATCATATCGAAACAACATCACAAATAATAACATTGCCATCAACAAAGATGGAATTTCTCTTGCTTACTCTACTTCAAATATGATAAATAGGAATTCAATCAGCATCAACTCTCATGAAGGATTAGAGCTACTCGACTCCAGCAACAACACAATTTCCTATAACATCTTAAGTGAAAACAAGAATGGCATATTGCTGAGAACCTCTTCCTCGGGCAACCAAATCTATGGCAACGAATTTACCGGAAATTCACTGCAACAAGCCGTCGTGTTTGATTCAAATAATAGTTGGGATATTGATATGCGTGGGAATTTCTGGAGTGATTATTCTGCTAAATATCCAAACGCCAACGAACTAAACGGTTCAGGTGTGTGGGATACACCTTATGTTATCGACGAAAATAATAAGGACAATTACCCCATAATTCCTGAAATCCAAGCATCGTTCATAGTACTGCTTTTGATTCTCAGCTTATATGTATGCGCTTGGAGATCTAAGTTTAAATCAGCAATGTGATGCATGCATGAACTTGGATGCAGGCTAGAGTCCAGTCCAAGGGCATCATTTGTATGGTCCAATGACAATCGTGATGCATGCATGCATAGTCTAATGCTCTCTTATGATGTCACAAGCTTTATCAAAGAAATCAGTAAGGGTCATAATCAAAGTCCTTTGACTTCTCTCTGACAGCTTTTTCTCATATCTGAGATTCCTTAAAGTCTTCAGAATCCAATTCAATGAGTGAGTTAACTGTTTTAACTCAGACTCTTGAATCTCTAGCATGAGAGAAAACTGGCATTTTGAATATAAAGAGGATAGGAAGCCACAACAACTTATAGAGATCTCAGGGAGAGGATGGTGAAATTATGCTTTTCAACTGTTTTCAAATCTACATTGCATCCTTGTTTACCTAACTAGTCTTGGAGTATGTCATTGTGCCAATGCATGAATGAGTGTGTGAATGTGAGTATTCTATCTCTCTTAGAATTGATTGTTGTTTAGAATGTCGTGGAATGGTGATTGTGGAATTTACAACTGTTTAATGTGCAACTTTCTAAAGAATTCTTCAAGCATGAAGAGGTAAGGTTGTGGATTGCTTGCTACATCTTCTTTATATGATTCCCAATCTTCTAAAATACCAAGTAGTCGAATTCCTAATCTTTCCTTCTTCTGTTTCCTGAAATTAGCTATGGTTTGTTTCCTAGTAGAAGGCAATGTACCACTTTCAGAAAAAGCCAGGTAAGATAAGCAAATGTATACCTGTTTTAGGAAGTAGTAGACCAGTCTAACCTTTCTTTCCTTTGAGTGAGGAAGGATGAGTGTGTGTCGAAGTATGGATAATGTCTCTCTCCTCATATAGTTGACATAGCTAATCACTTCTTTCTTAGTTGGTAATTCCATCTTCAAGGTTCCATGAAGGGGCTTAGCATAGAGAAACTCCAGATAATGCCCCTTTGGCATTGTCTTCAACTCGTCAAGAGTGAGCAAATAGAAGGAAAATCGAGGATACTTGGTGAAAACAATTTGAAGAGTCTTAATGAGCTCTTTATCCATTTGGTTTGTGATAATCACTAAATCATAGTCACTATCTGGTCTAGCTTCTCCCTTTGCTCTACTCCCATGATGCAATAAACAAACCAGATTGTTTTGAAGAGCCCTTGAAACATCCTCTCTGAAACTTTCCAGAAGATCATTGCTTCTCAAAACTCTCTCACTCTCTTGCTTCAGTAAACTGAAAACAGTTTTATGACTTGTGGAACCTCAATCTTTATCATTTCTTGTTTCTAGCAAGAATCCAATAGGGTCTTTCTCCACCACACTCGGTAATTTCATCCCATACAGTTTGAAAACCAGCATTTTCGATTGTTTGCAGAGATTTCTCAGGGCTGTAATGACTCCAAAACATATTGACACCATAATACTTGTCAGTTCCTTCCCATTCACTATAACCCATACTAATCAACATCACTCCTTCGGGCTTCAGTATTCTGTGAAAGCTCTGAAATAGTGAAGAATGCTTCTCTCTGGGAATGTGAATGATGCAATAGGAGCTTGTTAAACCGTCAAACGAGTTAGCTTTGAGTCCTAATCTAGTAACATCTTGTTTGATGAATTTAGCTTCTGGAACATTCCTTTTTGCTAGTTTGAGCATACTTTTTGAAAAATCAATTCCTGTAACACTGCATCCATATTCAACTAGGAATTTTATGAAAGGAACTGCAGCACCACAGCCAATATCCAAGACCTTTGCATTCCAGGGCAATAAACTCACAAATTCCTCTAGCTCCCTCTTGTTGTCAAAAATATGACGATCAGCTTGGTATTCTTTCGCTATCTTGTCATATCCCCTTTTGACAATTTCTTTCTTCTCAGTCAATTTGAGAGAGAATCTCCTTCAAGTTTTTAATTGTCCTCAAGCCACTCTGCCTGTGCCTCTCTGTTCTATTAATTAACAACGCATACATGCCAACATTCTTGGCTCCCTTGTAGTCAGCTTCTACATTATCTCCAACAAACATTGCTTCTTCTGGTCGAACCTTCAGTTTCCTCAGAGCATATTTGAAAATGGCTGGATGAGGCTTCATACACTGTGCTGCGTCTACCCCAACAATGATGTCAAAGCCTGTTTTCTTTAGACCTGTCCTCTCAAGAAAGAAGTGGATCTCCTCTGTATAGGCTGTGCTTATGAGTCCTAACTTCAATCCTCTTCGCCGGAGTTCCAGTAGAACCTCTTTTGTTTCTGGATAAAGTGCGAAGCCCACAGTATTATTCCACTTGGAATTAACAGTTTTAACAAACTCTGCATTCGCTGCTATTCCCAGGTGTTTCAGGATAAGAGAGTTCCACTTGTACCAGTATTCTTCAGGTGGCAGTTTGCCAAATAGAGACAGTAGGCTAGTATCTTTAGCTTTCTTTTCAGCATTTAACCATTCAGTCTTGATCTCATCTAATGATCTAGAGATGCCCCGAGAAGCTAGAATTCTTTGCAATATCTCTCCTGGATGCTCAATATCAGCATGGATTAGTGTCCCCCACATATCAAACAGAACTGCCTTAATCGTCAAAGAGCATCCCCTTCACCATTCATTGCTCTCCTATGGCTTGGAATTCAAGCTTTTATGACTTGTGGAGAAACTATCGGTTCTAGTCTTCATTCTTTGTCATGACTTCGATGTAAGAGAATCCCTCTTTGACTTTTCTTTCCATTTCCTTAGCCCACTTGTCTTTTCCTAGCTCTTTGATTCGGTGAAGCATAGCTAGATGTCCTCTGTAACCTTGAAGTTGTGGTTGTAGTTTATCACAAGGCATCTTGTCACACTCGGCACATGTTGAAAACCCATTTTCCTTGCAACAGTCTCTGATTACACAGACTGGTGGTCCACCACACTCTAAGCAGCTAGGACATTTGCAAACATTTTCATCAGAGATTGTAAAACATCTTCGAACTGAGAATAGTAAGCAAGCTTTGGATCCCACTCTTTAGCTTCCTTCGCTATTTCTCCAAGTTGATAGGCATCCAAAACTTCGAGTAGTTGAGTGCCTCTCTCCCTAATCATCTGCTGATAAATAGCACCTGAAGCCCCAAAATGCTCAGCCACAATGACAATATCATCGATACCTCCATAGCCATCACCCATCACATCCAACAAAGGATCATAATCTACAGCACTCGTGGCTAAACAAACCCCGTCCCCAGAACATATTGGCTATACGAACTTAAATCAGCCGGACTTAAGCCAGAGACCTACGTCAAACCCAACTACCGGGAAACTGTGACTGTATTGCCGCCATGTTAACCCGAATATACTCGTTCAGGTCAACGCCTGCTGCTAACGCACGTCGTTCAAGTTCAATTTCCAAATCAGTTGGGAGTCGTACTGTAAAACGTGGAGCTTTCTAATTTGGTTCGATTTTCCAAATATTTTTCGATTTCCAAAAACCTGCACCCACATCCTGAGTGGTGTTGCACCTATGCAATAAACCGCTTTTTTTCTCAAAGGGATACGATAAAAATTCTTCCATATAATTTTCCAAATAAACTGTTAGAGGAGGCAGGGATGCATGCATGCATTCTTCCTTTGATATTTGATCCAAGGTTTCTTTCTTTAGATGACACTATTTCTGATGAGCTTTCTGCGATGTTTCATTTTTTTGCATATACTTCGTCAATAAATTCTGTCTTGATGCTGGAACTTATGTTGGTCATTAGCATAGCTGCTCTGGTGTATTGCATCACTCTCGCCATATTTCCCTCGAGCTCAAATTTGCGTGTCAACAGCCCGCGCATTACTTCCATTTCTCCTGTGGATAATTTTTTCCAGTTTTCATAAGATCCCTTCATGATAAAGCCAGCTTCAACATCTTTTGGATTCTTGATGGGACAAGCTCCTCTGCATACTCCATCTTCCAGCTGGATGTAGGAGTATGAAGTTCCATCGATAACATATTCTCCAAGCTCCTTAGCTAGATCCGCGGGAAGATCCTCAACTGAAATGCTGTTGATGGGAATATTGTCGATTTGAAAGATGAAATCACCGTTCCAGCCAACTCCCCAACCTTTTCCTGCTTCCTTGTATTCCCTGCTTTGGTTCAATCTTCTTCTGTATTCCTCCAACCATTCTCTGCTGGGATAGAGAACCATTCTGACCACTGGCACCTCATTAATTTCTCAGAGATAAAAGCCTTGACATGCATGCGTTCTTAGTTGAGATAATTCATGTATCTGCAATTGCCAAGCTCAAGCGAAAACATTTTTATGTCCATTCTCTGATATTTAATTCGTGTTAATTTAGACTGCGATATGTTTGATTCACTTCCCAGTCAGCAATGCATAGAGAGCTTGTTTTTTCATATGATGAGACGAGCAGGGAGTAGAACATTCCAGTTGTGTGATGACGAAGCACACGTGTTCTGATGAAAACCACACACATCGTTTTTCTTATAGATAATATGGATATATGGTTTGATTAGTTTCCTTGAGTCCAAATGGCGGATTTATCAACTCTTTTATATATCATTACCCTTTTTTCTTCGATGATTATTGGTTGGATGATTTGTACAATACTGGTTTAGAATTAACTTGTTCTTTCTTTGATCTGAGGTAGAATTTCTTCTGCTAGTCGCTTCACTCCCAGAATTGAAAGCTGATAGCCTCCACTTTCTTTTAACTTAATCACAACTTCTTCCCGGCATAACTCGCCCAGTCTAGTACCTGTGATCTTTCGACTTTTTCCGAGCCACTCTTGCAACTCTTCTTTCGATAGCCACCCTTTATCCCAAACTCCCAATCGAGCTCCAATGTAAGTAGCTAACAACTTCAAAAGCAAGCTTTCACTGTCCGTTAATTTTCGCTTCGAAATTAAAACAACTGGACCTTCTTCTGTTACAGCCACCAAATCCTTCGCACTTCTTACTACTTTCTCAAAATCTACGGTTAGGATTACGTTTCGAGTAGAGTTAAGAAGTGGAATCATTTGACTGAAAAATCTGTTAATACTCACCCAGACATCATCGATATTGCCTGAAAAGGTCTTCTCGATATCTTCATATTTGACATGAACAGTGATGCTAGAAAAATCAAGTCCTCCCCTTTAGTTTCGAAAGCACTTCCTCCTCAATCCACTTGTCACCTTGCGTTGTCAATTTATACAGTGGCTGAGCAGGGTTGGGTTTAAATACTAATCCGCGTTTTGTCATCTCGTTTAATCGTGCAGGAACCATGGCTTTCACACCACTTGATTGCAGCAGACGGTCAATATGAGTTGCTGCGCTAGATTTTTCGTCAGAGGCATATAAGACCAGACCAATGGCTTCATAATGAGTGAATTTTTCTCTGGTTGTTATCACCGGTCCTTCTGTTGTATATTCTACGATGCCTTCTAATTGTGCTCTCGTAGGCATCGTTAGTTTGGAAGAAACCATGTTACTTATTGCTCCAATGAATTCAGAAGGCATGGCTTCTAGAATGTTGAGAATCTCTTGAGCAGAGTCTCCTTCAATGATCACTTCCCCAAAGGGCGCCTTCACTTTGATTCGCAGATGTCCCGGCAATGCTAATGTTCCTCTTTGTCAGTTAGTATATATACATAGCCAGCATCAGTCTTCCATCGTCTTACTTTGCCCTTTTTAACTAGCCATGATAATACGCCTGATAGAGTTGTAGAGGGATAATGAATTGCATTGGCCTTCAAAGCTTCAATTATTTCAGACATTGTTCGTGGCCTCCAAGCTCCCCACTCTGTCTTAAGCAGCTTCAATACTGCCTGGCTGCAGTTTTTCGCCTTTTTAATCGAGGGGTACATCTTTGGGGGAGCCGGTTTTGAAGAGGTTAATCTCACGGTCAACGGTTTTTTCTGATCATTGGTTACGCTAGAGTCCGGAGGATTAAATGCCTTCGAAATGCCTTCCAGAAGCTTTGGAAGATCTTTAACTACTTCTAACACATCTTCTTTTTTGCCTGAAATTTCGATTTCATTTTGATCCACTTTGACGCGAAATGAAAATGGCAATAGTCACAAGACCTCACATTAGTAGATTGATATTAGAGCAATATCATAAAATCTTTGTGCGTGAGTTGCTTACTGCACATTCAAAGAATCAAATCCACTCGTCAATCTCTCAGAACGATTCCTGCAGACAAGCACTGTGTCTTCAACTCGAAAGCCCCCGAAGCCAATGAGGTATATGCCGGGTTCATCTGTGACAACATTTCCCACTCTTAGTGAATCTTTGCTGGTCGGATTCAACACTGGCTGTTCATGTGTTTCCAATCCAACACCGTGGCCCAACCCATGAACGAAATGTTCTCCATATCCTGCCCTCTTGATAATGTTTCTAGCAGTTGCATCGACTTCTGAAGCTTTCGATCCATCTGTAATTTTCTGAAAAGCTTCTTCTTCAGCTTTATTTACAATTGCGAAGATTTTCTGTTGTTTTGCAGAAGGTTTGCCCACCACGAAAGTTCGACTCATATCTGCACGATAGTTCTTGAAAATTGCGCCAATATCAACGACAACAAGGTCCCCATTCTTTAGTTTTCGTTCTCCACATCCTCCATGTGGGTATGCTGAGCGAGGACCGGAGGCAACTTGGGTTTCGAAAGCAAGGCCGTCGGAACCGCGTTTGCGCATTTCGTATTCGATCTCAGCAGCGACTTCGAACTCTAGATATCCCGTTTTTATATTGTTGCAAGCAGCACGCATACCTTCCGTTGTCAATTGTCCAGCTGTTCTGATTAGTTTCAACTCATACTCGTCTTTCACTCTTCGAAGGTTCCAAATAAGGTCACTTTTAGCTACAAGTTTAGTAGCATTGCCAATCGATTTGGCAATTTTTTCATATGATTGAATAGCCATGAGGTCATAGCCCAGCTTCTTCAGCTTGAGATGCTTAACTTGATCTGCAAGCATTTTGACTACGTCTTTGCCACGTTTAATTAATTCTGGAGTGCAATTTCTTGCTTCTGCTTTTGCTGCTTCATAATTTACTCCATATACATAGAGAGTACTTTCGCCCTCTTTTGGGACCAGCAGAGCAGTGCCACCCGAAAAATCAGCAAGATAAAGCATATGCGCTTGGTTAGTCAATGTGTTCGGTTGATTTATGATTACATACCCATCGAGTTCTTTATTGAATGACTTCTTTAAGGCTCTAATTCTATTAATCAACTCAAACCCTCTTGAAAACAATTCAGAATAATAAGAAGTCTAGATATTTGTGGATTTTGTGTGTAGACTTCTACCCACCACTCATTAATGACATAAGAATGATGTGGTCTCCATTTTTCAACTTCGTTTCTACACCTTCAAGCTGTCTGATCAATACTCCATTTATTGTGATTACAAAACCATGCTTCACATCTTTCTGCCCTACCTCGTAGACTTCCTTTTTGAAAGGCTTTCCATAGCAGCTTGCGAGTTTCGCAAGTAGTTCTTTGAGCGAAGCTTCATCACTCAATTCGAATTCTTCAATGCGTTTACCTAGTAAATTCTTGATGAAACCTAAATACTCTACTTTAAGCTTCATGTACTTCACATTCTTCAGAAAATAATTTTCAATCAATCTATTTAACTCTTCAAATCATAGTGATGCATTCGTATGCCTATGTTTTTGTCGGCTATTAGTGGATAAAATTGTATACGTGGGCATCCCCAATGGGTAGGTTTGCCGGAAAGTGCTGTCTATTTCACCTTAAGACTTCTACGTTTGACTGGAGATGCACGGCTGAATAATTGAATATAAGGTACCAGGCCTTTCACAACTTTGTTTTCTGCCTTTTTAAGATGTTCTTGGAATGTCGTTCTTGGAATCTTCTCTTTCTCAGCTATTGTTTGAATATCCGCATTTCTTGGTAAGTTATAATACCCATGTCGAAATGCTGTTACCATAGCATCAATCTGCTTCTCAGTTAAGCCTGAAAATAGAGCATCTGCGGTGAGTGTTAATGAGCTGGCGATGAAACCATCAAATGCTACTTTTCGAAGGATTTGATAGGCCCAACCCCACTTTTCAAATCGATTAAGGAGCTCCTCTAGGTCTTCATGTTTGAAGACTATAAGCCGATGATATATCCACCCTTTTTCAACCATATTGGGGAATACATTCAGAAGATCTAGAGTCCCAATTTTCCTGATTATGGTATCTTGCATCATGCAGTGACATCCATGAACCATCAAGTAAAGGCTTTGATTGTCCGATGATTCTTCAAAAATGTCACTAAAGCCATTTGCACGAATTTCATCTACAATTAGTGCATACTCTTCAGGGTCTTTTACGGTCACTTCAATAACATCTGTTTGTTTGTTACACCAGACAAATATTTTTGCGGATGGAAATCTTCGTGATAGGTTAACAAAAAAATCGTCCTTCGTTACCTTCAGGACAACTTCATGGAGTGTCATGATTATAAAAATTCGATTGGACATATTTATAGATTGTACCGTCATATGACGGTATGGCTTACACGTCATATGACGGCATAACTGACATCTCTTTCATGCAATTAAGGTAAACTAGTGATAGAAATGAAGAATAAACCGAATTCAATAGGTGCTGCTTCTATTAAAGGGGCAGTTGACGCAGTAGGTGGACAGCCCAGCACAGTATTGAAGCTCCTATTCTTTGCTAGGTCACAAAGTTCTCCATTATCCTTTGATGAATGTAGAAGATTTGAAGCTGCTATGGCAAAATTTGAAACTCAAAAGGCTGAAATAGTGGAGATCCTTCGCAGAAGTTTCCTTTGAGCGTAAGCTTTGAAGCACTACTAATTTCCATTGAAAATTATGAAAATACTGTCTAAATGATTCGCGGTTCTACCATTCTCAAAGAAAAACCTCTTAGTTTCGTCTCCTGGTTGTGGATTTAGAACCGCGATGATTTCTTTTACACGCGTGCAAAATGAAAAAATTTAATCCTCTGGAGCAAGTTTCATGATTTTCTCTTTCTTTAGCTGTAATTCGCTTTGACTATACTCTTGATTATACAGTTTCTCGATTCTTAGAAACCGTCTTAAACCTTTTTCTGTTTTCTTTTTATAGACGTGAATCTCTCCCTGAAATAGATCCACGATAGCCTGGACTTCTTGAGACGAGTGCATATGCGGATTCATCACTGCCAATGTCGTGAACCCTCTTGACTTGAATTTTGGAATGAGCGCTGTCAACCAAATTCTAGTAGCGACGGCATGATGCTGTAACAACGCGTCGGAAACAACTTCAACACAAGCCCTCCTTACTTTTTTCGAAGGGCTGTCAAAATTTCGCAAGACATCTGTGAGAGCAATGTCAATATCATTCAAGTTTTCAACACCCTTTAATTTTCGAACGTTTGGCAAATTCTTAACGATTGCATCCGCTTCAGGGTTGCACAAGATAAGATAGAAGTTCGAAGGGTACTTTTCCGCAAGGGTCACTGCTGTCTTCGCATCTATTGTGACATACAAAGTAATTTCCCGGCCTTTCATTCCTGAATTTAAAAACCTTTCAATTAACACGTCTCTTTCATCGCACGAAGGTGAAGTTAGTATTATAGCATATGTATCAGGGATTCCACCATTGAGTAAGTCATCGAGGTCCTTATATCCAGTTGTCACTTGGTTTGGAGTAATAGTATCTAGGATTTCAGCAGCAACAGGCTTAGGTTTCCTTCGCAAATGAAATGATTTTAAGATTCTCCAGCATAGATCAATTAACCAGTTGGCTTCCTCTATCATTTTTTCTAATGATCTTTTACTTGCATTTTCTCTTTCATGCATAAGAAATCTAATTCGTTGGAATTGAGTGAGGGCCTCTTCGTTTAACTGGAATTCTTCCTGCAATTCCTTCTTTATTCCCTCTTGCCTAAGTAAATTTGAGATCAAATCAACGTTCTGCCTGAAATCTTTGAATGGCAAATATCCAAATCCTACGATTGCAGCTAACGATATTTGTTCAAGAAATTGTCTAAGAAGACCACGCGCAGGGGCAATCTCGTCAGATTCTAGAGAATTACGGCATCCCTCCAGTGAAGAGGTAGCGCTTGCCAGCTGATCTTTGATGAAATTGCTTACTGATCTAACGTAGACACATTCTGAACGAACTAGAGCATATACGTATTCTCTAACAGCAGTCTCATGTTTGTAGTTCTTTGGATTTTTGGAGATGACATTGTACACTGTAGATGCAAAGCTGTCAAGAGTGTTTCTCGTTAACTTCAATTTAACTTCTTTATCAATTAGAGCTTTGACTAGTTTGTAGTTCACAGTTTCTATCTTACCATCGCTCATTTCAATAGACGATACTTTAGGATATGATTGTCTATAGTTCTCTGCAGCTTTTTTATCACGTTTTCTCAAAGTACTATACAGCATTTCTTGAATCTCAAAAGTCTTCATTCCTCTCGTAAGGTTTGGTTCGATTTCTTCAATCAAATCAACTGATTCTTCAAATGAAATGCCTATTTTTGGATCTAACAAAGACTTCATTATCTTACCGATTTTGAATGCTTTCCTTTTTTTAGTTCCAGATTTAATCACATATCCTAGCCGCTTGTCGAATCTTTCTACGAATGACTCTTTGAAGCTTAATGATTTGAAACGCTGAAGAATATCCCACTCAAACAGAAAACAATCCAAAAAAGCTTTCATTTCAGACCTGACAGACTTGCGAATTCTAAATCCTTCTTCTTTTGGGTAGCCAGCTTTTCTAGAAAAAGCCGTCTCCAGAATGCCCATCTTAACAAAAATCGAGATGAGGTCGCCCACTCTATCTTCATAATTGCCGCCTTTGGTAGTGAGCGCCTGGGAAATTTCGAGTTTTTCTGCCAGTTTCTTCCCAATTGACTTGCCATTGAGAAGTTTTTTATCAGCCTCCAATAGAGTTTGAAGTATTAATAGAGAGGTTATTGGTCTTTGGCCAATTGTCACAAGAAATGCAAGAGATCTAAATGGCTCATTTAGAGTTCCATCATTTGACACAGCTTCGGGGAACTCATTGGCAACTGCATCCACAAATTCGACAAATTTCCTTCTTTCATTTCTGAATTTCACCTGTTTTCCATCGACTAAGAGCCGACGTCCAAGCGTTGTAATTGAGTTATCCATGATCGTGTCGATTAGGTAGATTCCGAACCACTAGATAAATAATTTGGATTAGTTAAACTCAGCAATGCAAATGATGCATATGATATGCAATGCATGTGCGCTTTTGGGTTCATTCTGCTCGTTTGAGAGAAGCTCTACTAATGCTTTGGCGCCATATTTGCACAATTGATTCATTTTTTGAGTCTTTTCAGATTTTCGATGCTAAAATAGAACTTTTTTCCACAACTTTTATAACTTGATCAGCATAACTCTGTAGTGGTGGTGGAGAGGGGAGAGAGGAATGGCTACTGCTAACGATATTGAATTGACTATCACTATTCCCAAGCCAATAGCGGAGTTTTTGAAGCAACAAATCAAATCATTTGAATGTGAAGAAGATACACTTGAAAAATACATAATTACCGCTTTAATTGATTCAATAGATGCACAGCTTAACAACTTCGACGTATCAACTCGACGTACAGTGATCATGAACCTTGGGCTTGCCCAGATTCTCAAACACTAGTGCGCAGTTTGAGCGAGTGAGCATACCAAAAATCTCTCACTTGCCTAGCGGAATCAGCTTGATTGTTTGTCACCTTTATTTCATTCTGAAAATATTTTGGGAGCAGCTGCGTTATGTTTGGATGTGCGACTCGTCTGTCTAGGATAATTATACATCCTTTATCATTAGGGGATCGATGAACACGACCACATGTCTGGACTAATCTAAGTATGGCAGGAACCAGATATCCATAAATTCGCCCATTCTTTGGAAAATTTCGTTCAAGATAATATATTAACGCTTTCTGGTAAATGTCCCATGTAGCATATGGTAGACCTACTGCCACTACACAAGTCAAAATATTGTTTGGATAATCAACTCCTTCACTCAGCTTGCCACCCATGACTCCACACAATAAGTTGTCGGTCGATTTTGATAGCTGCCTAATCACCTCATTTTCAGTTGTCTTCTGTTGTTCGATAATTTTATTCCTGTTAATATCTAAAGCTGGTAAGATTCTATGCATTAGTCCGTAGCTTGTGAAGAAAGCAGCCACATTCCCCTGGTTATTGTCAGATATCGCTTCAATGTGACCTCTTAGCTTTTCCAGCATTTCATCTGTTCTTCTTTTAAACTCGGAGGACACATCCTTCGCAATTAGCATGAGCCTGTTTTCAGGGGAAAAGGGAGAGTTAAATTCTTTCAGACAAACATTAGCAGGTTCAGAGAGTGTCAGATCCTTGTATGCTGTTAAAGGCGAAAGAAACCCGCTCATAAGAATACTTCCTCGCGCTTGCTGTAAAATGGGGGCTGTCATTCCTCTTCCGTCAAAACCTTTTACTTCCAATGCTATTCGATTTCCCGATCCTTTGCTTAACAGGTGAATATAGTTTTTTCCATCGTTCTCAAAGAAGTGTTCCATGAATGAACCTACTCGAAAATTATAGCTAAAAACTCTCTCTGAGCCTGTTTCAAGTCGTTTCTCTTTCACATATTCGCCATATTCTTTGAGAATACACGCTGCCTTTAGACTTGGGATCCCACTCTTTTCAAGAATGAGGTCGCTAATTTCTTGCGGACTGATCTGCTTAAGTTCATCACTTTTAAGGGTCTGACGGGCACGATCAAAAATCTCCTCCATCAGAATACTCAATTGTGCCCAAACTGATTCTTGCATTTCATGATTAAACCTCTCCGTCTCCTTTAACGCGCCTTCGACAACAAATCTTGTCAATCTATCCGAAAGCAATTCTCTAGCAAAGGATGGAAGATTATGTGCTTCATCTACGATGATGTAGATTCTTGAAAGATCAACTCCAAGACCTTTAAGCAATGTATGCCGAATTTTGGGATCAAAGATATAATGGTAAGTTCCAAGGAAAACATCAATCCTATGAAGAACTTTCTTTATAGCTTCATAGGCGCAAAATCCTCGTTTGGACATTATCCTGACCGCTTCCAGTGGATCAAGGATCTTCCGAGCACAATCTAGAGCAAATTTCTCAGCTTGCTTTTTGGCTCTGATATTTTTCAGATAAAATCTGCAATAC
>CP070649.1:1666873-1699073 GCA_020354575.1 Candidatus Bathyarchaeota archaeon
TACAATCTTGAAAGACTTTTTAATGTGCGAGAAGGACTAACAAGAGCCAATGACAATCTCCCAAAACGCTTATTAGAGGAACCATTGCCTGAAGGCCCAGCTAAAGGACAAGTTGTTAATCTGAAACCTCTCTTAGATGCTTATTACGAGTTTCGCGGATGGAATAAGATGGGCATCCCAACGCCTGAAAAATTAGATGAATTGGGATTAGACTGGACCTTGAGAGAGTTAGGCTCTATAAAGATCAAGTCAAGTAGTTGAAAATCCTTGACTAAAGAAGTTGATTATTCGGATAAACCTTGGCAGAAAAGCTATTTCATCGGTCCTTTCAAACTAGCAAAGACAAATGAACCATACCCTAAAATTCCAGTTTCAGATTTTCTAGATACTGCCGCTGCTAATTACCCCAATCAAATTGCTTGTGTATATCTAGGCGAGGAAGTCACCTATCGCGAGTTGAAACTTAAAGTAGATAAATTGGCAGCAGCCCTTACAGATCTAGGTGTTAGAAAAGGTGACAGAGTCGCTACAATATTGCCAAATTGCCCTCAGTTTATCATTAGTGATTACGCGATCATGAAGGTAGGAGCAATACACGTTCCAATTAGTATATTGCATAAGGCTCCTGATCTGCTCTATGAACTAGGCGAATCAGCAGCTAAAACTATAATTTGTTCCTATCGACGCCTTGATCGAGTGATTTCTATCAAAGATAAGACTAGCCTTAGAAACATAATCTTTACGTTAGTTCCAATTTTTCCGGATTATTCTTTACCAGAAATCGGAGAAACTTCTGGAGCACTTCGGCTAGAAGAACTATTAGAGAAGTATCCACCTGATCCTCCCGAGGTTGAGATAAATCCAACCACAGATCTGGCGTTGTTACCATTTACTGGTGGCACTACTGGAGTCCCAAAAGGGACAATGCTAACTCACTTCAACATTACTACAAATGTGATACAGGGACTTCAGTGGATGATGAAGCCTTTAGCGGGGGGGATCAAAGGAAAATCCTCTGTTGTGATTTGCGTTCCTGCTTTTCATCAATTTGGACACTATGGCGTGCACGCCTCAATTTCTTGGGGGTTACGAATGTTTTTGGTAGATCCAAGAGACATTGACTCTATTGTGAACATAATAAATGAACGTCGGCCTTTCATGGTTATGGGTGTCCCCACGCATTACATGCTCTTGTTAACTAAAAACCTTCGCAGAATGCAGATATTCTGCTATTCCGGTGCTGCTGCTCTTCCTCAAGAAGTGGCCGAGAAGATTGAGAAAAAGATTGGCGTTCCAATGGGGGAGGGCTATGGTTTGACAGAGGCAACAGCAGCTACTCATCTCAATCTTTCTGCCTTTTCAAAGGTAACAGGTTTCATGACTAACGTGAAAAGATCGATTGGCGTTCCAATTCCAGATACGGATGTTACAATCATCGATCCTGAGACTGGTGACGAGGTTCCAGCTGGTAAAACTGGAGAGTTGCATATACGCGGTCCGCAGGTGATGAAGGGCTATTGGCCTACACCTGGCAAAGGTTTAAAAGATGGCTGGCTTGCCACAGGAGATATTGCAAGAATGGATGAGGATGGGTATTTCTTCATTGTTGATCGAATCAAGGACATGATCAATGTATCAGGAATGAAGGTTTACTCTAGACTCATTGACGATATTTTGTATGAACATCCTGCAGTTAATGCAGCAGGGGCTATAGGCCTTCCTGACCCTGAGCGTCCTGGAAGTGAAAGAATAAAAGTTTTCATTGCGTTGAAAGGGGAATTTGATGGAAAAGTGACGCCTAAGGACATAATTGAGTATTGTAGAAAAAAGCTTCCACCATATGCTGTGCCAAAATTTGTGGAATTTCGGGATAAATTACCTTTGACTCTGGCAATGAAAATTTTCAAGAGAAAACTCAAGGAAGAAGAGTTGGAAAAAATTAAAGCAGCGACGTAAATGGCTAAGGGGTAGGCCTTTGCATTTGTGAAATTAGAATTCTACTCGATCTCCATTATAAGCTGAAAGGAAGAGTCTTCTAAGGTCCTCTGTGCTGGGAACGCGAGGGTTTACGAAAACGCCAGTGGAACTTGCTGCTCTTTTTATTAAATCATCAAGCCTCTTTTCAAAATCCTCCTTGTTTATTCCTAATTCTTTGATAGATGAAGGTTCTCCCAATTGATGATTAAGCTGCCGTAGTTCTTTGATCAACTTTTCTGTGGCATCTTCGTCTACCCTCGCTTCAATGCCTACTGCTCTGGCAATTTCGGCATATCTGTGTCTAGCTTCAATGGCACTAAATTCCATCGAATATGGTAACAATATACCTACCGCTTTTCCATGATAAATATTAAAAATGATTCCAAGAGAATGCCCCATCGCATGGGCGACACCCACCTGTGAATTACTAAAGGCCATACCCGCCATCGTAGCAGCATTATGCATCTTCTCCCTCGCCTCTTTATCATTTGGATTCTTGTACGCTCTAAGAAGATAAGTGAAAACAAACTGAATTGCCCTCAACGCCAAGGCATCAGTGAAATCGTTACTCCATTGTGAAACATACGCTTCCACAGCATGAGCCAAAACATCCAATCCGGTGTGGGCCCTCAGCTCTTGAGACATCGATCTCGGTAGCTCTGGATCAATGATTGCGACATCAGCAACCAATTCTCTTGAAGGCAACTCTAATTTCATCTCGTTCTTTGTATCTGTAATTATTGCTGCCCAAGTAGCTTCAGATCCGGATCCACTGGTTGTTGAAATGCAGATTAATCTCGCTCTTTCTCTTAAGCCAAGGCTGGCAAATGGGTTGATCTCCTCTACCTCAATGTCAGGGTTCGCATACACCACCCATATGGCTTTTGCTGCATCCATACAACTCCCTCCACCTAGCCCGATAATCCAATCCGGTTCAAAACGGCGAGCAACTTTAGCTCCTTGCATTATCGTCTCGATACAGGGTTCAGGTTCTACGTCATCAAATACACTAATTGCTAACCCAGCTTTTGCCAAGTGCCCGGCAACCCTTTCCACGAAGCCAAGTTTTTGAATGATCTTATCTGTAATTATCAACGCTTTTTGACCCTCAATGTTTTCCAAATATTCGAGAGCCCCATCACCCAATACAATTGTTCGAGGAAATGTTAACTCCCACATGATCTTTTCATCTCACTTTCAAGCAAGCAAACTAATGTCATATCCCAATGTCATAACAGCTTGCTTTGCTGGTAACTCTATTTCAACATATATGCTATCATCATCTGCATAAATGGATATATCTTCCTTCGGAGTTATGCGAGTGCCCAAATGGAAATTGGCTCGTGACAAAACACTTATTTTAATAATGGGTCTACTTCTTTGTGTTCATGCAAATCGACCCATTGATCAAGCTGAGAACCAATGTCATTAAAAGAAACATTGAAGAGAATTGAGAAAAAGCTAGAAAAGATCGAAGCTGATATTAGAGAAATCAGGCATCACATGCTGGAAGTTAATACAGCGAATGCAAAGTCCTTTATCCAATTGCCAGACCATTTACGTAAGACCGCAATCGGACTTCTGAAGATTGGACAAGGAACAGCAGGGGAAGTCAGCAAACTCACTGGACGCGCACGGGCAGTGGAGAGCGATTACTTGAACCAATTAGAGCGGCAAGGATTCGTTACAAGCTTCAGAAAAAGCAGACAAAAGATCTTTTTAATGGAAAGGGACCTACGCCCAAATTCTGATATTAGGAAGAGCTAGTTTCTAAATTCAAATCTTAATCAGATATTATTTTCAATAAAGATAGATCAATGCGTGCATTTCTATGTGCTTCAAAAAGCTTATACGCACAAAGGCTAGTTAAGGCATTTTAGGTGTCATATGGAGGTGAAAGGCGAGTTGGAAGAAGAAGAATGGGAAGATGATTGGGAAGACGATGATGATGAAGACTGGGAAGACGAAGAAGAATAGCGCTCCTCTCTGACACTTTGAATAAGATGAATTCTAATAGTTGATATAGCAGTCTTCTTGCTCATGCATACATATGTAAAAAATATAAAATCAATTGGATAATGGTCTAGAAGAATGCAAACGAAGAGTGTTCCTATTGATTGGACTAAAGAAAGAAAAAGCTAGAGATGCTCTTGTGCAAGGTAGTGTAGCCATCGCAGCTGGCGTTATAATATTTACTGCATTATTTCTACCTTGGTTATCCACAGAATATCCAGGAATTTCAGGATTGATCCATCCTAAAGACCAAGCAGCCTTGGTCATTCCTATGACCTTAATTCTCATCACAGTCTTGAATATCTTTGGTGGGGCAATACACATTTTGGGATATACTGTGGGCATCCAACTCGCTACGGTCACATCAGCCATAGCGTTTTTTATTTCAGTAATGGTAATTGTGATCACTGTTGCCAGTGCAGACAATTTCGAAGGCAGTACGCTTGATCTCTTAATTGGCCCGTGGATAAGTGCTGCTGGTTCAATCTTTGGTGCTATTAGTTCAAAACTTGAACGAAACTAAGAACCAAAGTGCGTGTGTTTTTTGGTCAATATACAATTGAAGTGAATTTTGTCAAGAATACTAAATTTAAATAGTCTCAAACTAGTTCTATAACTGAAAATCCATGAGTGGAAGCATGAGAGGCGAAACTCGAGAAAAGAAACCTAAGCCTCTAACTAAGAAAGAAAGAAAGGAAAAGAGGAAAAAAAGAAGACTCGCAAGAATGCAAAGGCAAAGAAGCGAGTAAAACTTATGCTAACTAAGATCTAGTCCCGCTCTTATCATGTCCTCATCTAACGGCTTAATACTAAAACCCTTCTTTGTGCATAATCCCAGCATTCTAAGATTTTGGGAAAGAATATCTCCATGTATCGTTTTTAGTTTCATATCTTTGCCTATTTTAACTATACAGTCTACTAATTTGGACCCAAGACCAAGCCCTTGCCATTGATCACTTACGACAACGGCAAACTCTCCGGCTTTCTGCCCAGGTAGGATGATGAGTCTGACAACACCAATGATTTTTCGTGCATTGTCATCTTCAATTTCGGCTATTATAGCGATTTCTCGGTTATAGTCGATATTACAATATCTAGTTAATGTCTGGTGGGTCATTTCTTTAATAACCTGAAAAAATCGAAAGCGCATGGTTTCTTCGGAAAGAGAGTGAAATAACTCACCAAGGAGGATTTCATCTTCGGGCTTTATGGGGCGAAGAAGCGTTTTAACATTATTTTTCAGTTTCCACTCAGTGGAATGCTTCTTGGGGTAAGGTGCAATTACAAGCTGTTCATAGGGCTTGGCTTGCGTTAGAATCTTATCTGGATCTATCACTATACGAGCGTCCACTGCTACCGCATCTTTTTTATCAATAATAAGAGGGTTCACATCCATTTCTTTTATTTCTGGAAAATCCATTACTAGCTGAGAAAATTTCACCAGGATCTCTTCGAGAAGTTTGAGATTGATCTGGCAATCATCTGTATCTGAAAAGAGGGAGTATATTGATGTTTTTTCCATCAGCCTTCTGGCAAGCACCTGATTTAATGGGGGGAATCCGATGCTAACATCTTTTAATAATTCAGCAGCCACTCCGCCCATACCAAATACGATGACGGAGCCAAATTGTGGATCCTTCTTGGAGCCAAGAAGCAGCTCATACCCCCTTTTCTTGACCAAGGGCTGAAGAATTGTACCATTGAATTTTGCTTTTCTGTATTTTTTAATCCTTTGAGCCAAATCTTGGAAACGTTGCTTAACTTCCGTTGCTGAGCGAACATCCAGAATAACACCTCTAGCTTTTGATTTGTGAGTTATTTGTGGCGAAAGCGCCTTCATTACAATTGGGTATCCAATCTTTGAAGCAAACTCCACTGCCTTTTCAGGAGTTTTTGCTATAACAGATTCTGTTATAGGGATTTTGTATGCTTGCAAAAATTGCATTGATTCTGGTTCTGTTAAAACAGTGCGTCCCTCAGCATAGACTTTCTTCAATGTCTTTCTCAGAGATGCTGGAATTGACAACTCTAAAGAGAGCTCTTCGGGTGTCTCATAGAGAAGTTCTAGGTTCTGTGCATAACTCCACATGTACATAAAAGTAGAAACAGCTTGCTCTGGAGTCATAAAAGAGGGGATACCTTTCTTGCGTAATATCTTTCTAGCCTCTCTGCAACCTTCTTCACCCATGAATGAAGTGAGAATGGGTTTTGCGGTATTTTCAGACAGCTTTACAATTGCTTCTGCGGTTTTGGCAGGGTCAGATGCACCTTGCGGAGTATAAATTACTAAAAAACCATCACTGTTGGGATCTTTAAAGCAAATTTCCATAACTTTCCGGAATCTATCTGTAGTTGCTTCTTCCAATATATCAATAGGGTTTAAATTACTACAATAAGGAGGTAGAATCTCACCTAAGGCTTGAAGGACTTCATTGCTTAGTGATGAAAGTTTTCCGCCTTGAGCTATCAAGGAATCTGTTGCCATTATTCCAGGTCCTCCAGCGTTTGTGATGATAGTAAGGCTGGAGCCCTTTGGATTTGGCTGCATAGCCAGCGCTTCAGCGCAGTTGAAGAGGTCACTTATGGCCTCAACACGTACAATTCCAGCACGTCGGAAGGCAGCATCATAAATTGCATCTTCCCCGCATAATGCTCCCGTATGACAGATAGCGGCTTCAGCGCTCTCACTAAATTTGCCAGCTTTCACTACAATGATCGGTTTTGCACGAGCAAAACCTCTCGCAGCGCTTAGGAATTTTCTTGCATTTTTAATTGATTCAATATAGAGAATAATGCTCTTTGTCTTAGGATCTGTCCCAAAATAGTCAATCAAGTCTCCAAAGTCCACATCCAGCATTGAACCAATGGAAACCAACGCACTAAATCCAACTTGAGCTTCAGAAGCCCAATCCAAAACAGAAGCGCAAAGAGCTGCGCTTTGTGAAATAAAGGCTATTTTCCCTTCTTTGGCTGCTTTATTCGCAAAAGTAGCATTCAATTTTTCACTAGGACGCATAGCACCTAAGCTGTTGGGTCCTATTATGCGCATATCATACTGATTTCTAATTTCAAGAATTCGCTTCTCAAGCTTTTCTCCTTCTTCTCCAGCTTCCCTAAAGCCAGCTGAAATAATAATGATCGCGGATACTCCTGCCCTTCCACACTCCTCAATGATTTGAGGTATTGTGTGAGCTGGTGTGGCTATAATTGCAAGATCTACTTGTCGAGGGACCCTTTCAATTGTCGGATAAGCTGTAATCCCCTGCACGGTGGGTCTGAATGGATTAACAGGGTAGACTGCCCCTTTGTAACCAACACCAATTAAGTTTCGTATCAGCTTGGCGCCTAATGTTTCCTCTTTATCACTTGCTCCTATAACGGCTATTCTTCGGGGATGAAAAATCTTATCGAGGTTTTCAACACCCAATTAATACTGCCCCACTTCATAAAACGCTTCGTCGTATCTAAAAATGTAAACCCGCTTAATAAATTCCATTTTAATAAAGCTAGTCAACTGTAAGCTCCCTTCGTTATATTTGCGAGAAAAAGCTGAATCAAAACCTGTGTCATTTCCCTGGTGTTTCAGGGGATGACAACAATTTCTCTTTGATTTTAAGCCTACCATCCTTAGCATGTGGTGTTCTTAATAATTTATCACTAGATTTTTCTATCTCTCTTGCAGCATCAGCAAGCTCAGCGCTTGTTTGAGCTATTTCATGGGCACACGCCACAAGAGGAATATATTTCCCTTTATCTTTTTCAACGAAACATGCCTTTGCATTGATTTCTGCAGCCTTCTTCAACAGCTCATAAGCTGCCATAGCTTTGGCCATTGCATATGGATTTCGAAAATTCTGGGACTTCCGGATATAATCTGTATCAATGACTAACTTTGGCAGAGAGAGCTTCGATTCTGCTTTCAAAGCATAAATTAGCTTATCAATTTCTTGAAAAATCAGTCGAAAAACTCCAGTGCATGCTAGAACTTTGATGACATTGGCGTTGAAAATGGCCATCTCAATCGGGTCAAGAAATTCCTTTCGTGCTCCAATGAGAGGATCCCCCATAATTATCATGTAGCCTAACCCTTGCTCATCAATCTCAGCTTTTACACGTCTTCCAGGTCCATCTGTCAAAATGATTGTTGGCAATTCTTTTTTTGACAGGATCTCTCGTGCTTTGGCAGGTCCAGGAGCAGATGTGTTAGGTGAAATAAGAAGCAAAATATCAGAGTTAAATTCAAGAATTTTCCCTATAGAATTCTCTATAGCTTCAACATCCATTTTTGATCCAGTTGTCACAGTTCGGACAATTATATCTTTGCGATCAGCCAATTCATCCAAAAGTAACTCCAATATGGGGGCTGTTCCGATATTGCCACATTTAAAAACTCCTACGCAGACTTTGTCCATATATTCACCAACTCAACAGTAACGACTAGAATATATTAAATTTAAGTTGATAAGGTAAAAGCATGAACACATATTAAGTAGCGTTTTGATACTTTTTTCTCTTTGGAGGCTCTTTGGCTACAATCATTGTGGTCGTCATTGTTATATGAGGAATTCTCCGGAGAACATCATAGATGAATGCATTCAGTTCTTCTAGACTATCTGTTCGAGTTTTCACAACTAGGTCATATTCACCATAAACTAGGGTTACGTCTCTAACCATAGCTAGCCTTTTCATTCTCTTGTAAACCACCACATTTTTTGGAGGAGAAATTTTAACCAATGTAAAGGCAGAAATCATCTTGGGCTCTTCCTAACTGGTTTTTAGCAAAGGTCTAAAAGAGATAATCACATGGAAAGCAAGAGCACGGAGGAGGTCTCTCTGGGTGACTATCCCTAGAAGTTTTTTTTCTTCCATAATTAAAAGCCGGCGAATTTTTTCTTTTTGCATCTTTCGAATTGCATCAATTATCGGCAGGTCCACAGGAATTATATTTAATGGTTGACTCATAATCTCGCCAATTCTTGCCTTTGAAGCTTCGAGTCCCTTAGCTACAACCCGTTTTACCATGTCTCGCTCGGTCACAATGCCTACAGGTCTCCCTTCGTGTGTAACTACGATTGATCCCACATTTTTTCTGCTCATCAGCTTGGCTGCTTCTCGCACTGAGCTTTCTATATTGATTTTTACTACTGGTTTGCTCATTACACCTCGGACTGTGGAGGGAGGGCGTTTGCTTTCCAATTTGTTCACCTAGCATTATTAGGGGGTTCAATGACGATCAAGGTTGTTGTCCTCTCTACGCCCTTGATTGTGCGGACAGTATCAAAAATTAATGCGTCTAAGGCCTCCATGGTTTCCACTTGAATCTTCATCAACAGATCATATTCTCCATATACAGTGTCCATTTCACTTACTTGCTGCAATTTCTGAACTGATCGCAAAACGGACCTATCCGTGCCTGGTTTAATTCTTAAGAGAATATAGGCTTCAAGCATATTGTTTATCCTCTTTCTCTCTGAAATGGGGGAATACTTCAGCAGCGATCATATTGATTGATTTTCGAATATTGGGTCCAATAGGAGAACCCGCTACTAGCTGGGTAGTTCCCACTCTAATCAGTTTGCTAATTTTCTCTGTAACTATTTCAGGAGAACCACAAATCGAGAAAGCTTCTATCATTTCATCAGTTATTTGCGAAAAGGCTTCTTTCCATTTGCTCTGAATTATGGCTTGGCGGATTTTGGTGGCAGTGTCCATAGAGATATTGTGTTTCTGGAGAATGCTCTCAGGACATCCGGCAACGATATAAGCTACAACTGGCACAACTGCTTTTTCTGCCTTTTTTTGGTCTTTTGCAACACAGAATGATGTGTAAGCTGCTATTTCAACATCGGTCAATCTTTTACTAGCTTTGTCAACGCCGATGTTGATGAACTCAATGGCTTTTTCTATATCATTAGGGTGGGAAGCATTGATCAATATACCATCGCCAACTTCCGCCGCTAATGCTAGCATTTTGGGTCCTTGTGCTCCAACAAATATGGGGATTCCGCTTGTTGTTTTGAAGTTTAACTTGGCACCTGAGATGGAAAAAATCTTGCCCTCCATTTTGAGATTCTCTCCAGAAGTAATTGCCCGAATTATCCTAACTGATTCTCTTATTGTCGCTAGTGGTTTTGAGGGTTTCAGGTTGACCATCTCTAGTGTTGTTCTATCTCCAACTCCTAGCCCACATACCACCCTACCAGGAGCGATCTCGTTCAGTGTTGAGACAGCTTGGGCAGTCACTATTGGATGTGCCATATAGGGATTTGTTACTCCTGGGCCAAACTTTATTTTTTCAGTATAGGCTGAAACTATTGCCAAAGATACGTAGACATTTCTGTTGTTAAAATGATCCGTGATCCATAGAGTATTAAATCCATTCTTCTCCGCTTGAATTGCGTAGAAGGTCGTTTTCCAATATAGATCACGAGGTACGAACTCGATGCCGAACTCAACCATTTAAGAAGTCTCCTCTTATTCTTTCTGAAGAGGAGCGCTTTAATCTTATCGAGTTTAGGAGCTTTCAAGAACTGTTACTAGTTCTTCAAACCCGAGCTCTTTCAAGACTGCAATTGTTTTATCGGGATCGATCATAACAGAAGCTTCAAGGAGTCGCTGCAAGCCAATTTCAGTGGCAAGCTGATCTCTCTGCCAGTAATATAGAATAGTTTTCGCTAAGCCACTAGGCATTTTTTTGGCATCTGGTGAGTTAAGCACTATATCGATGAGTTTTTCCGAAGTAATCTCCCACGAAGATGATGGAATTTTCCTGACGATTTTCTCTAAGGCCATATCAAATACTCCATTAATTCTATGCGCAAAAACATATATGTAATTGATGGAAAATAAGCTTTTTGCTAATCAAATTCGTCATTTCACTAAGAAAATCTGCAATAATTCATCCACAAAAGAGGATATGTATAAAAAATTCAAGCGATTATGTCAACATTTTTAGATACTTTTAAGTAAAAGATTCTTGCATATAAATATGGGAAACCACTGCGGAAAACGTATATTTGGATTAACGAAATGGCGATTTTTCGCATGATGGGTGATAAAAAATGTCCATTATCGACGCATTAGATATGAAGATTATTAGGGCGTTGCAGACTGACGCGCGAAAACCAATAGTGGGGATAGCAAAGGAAGTAAATGCAAATGAAGCCACTGTCAGAAGAAGAATCGACAAGCTTTTAAAGGATGGAATTATTGAGCGTTTCACCGTAGTTTTAGATTATCACAAGCTAGGCAGAGTCATAAAGGCTTTCATAGGCTTGCGAGTGGAACCTGCAAAGCTAAAGACAATCGCCGAACATCTTGCGAAACATCCAGATACACAAGTAGTTTATAGAACAAGTGGTGACACCGACATAGTTACGGAAGTCATCCTAGAGAAAATGGAAGACTTGAATGCCTTCCTCGAGGAAGAGTTGAAACTTGAAGGTATTTTGGGAACCATCGTGACTATTGTGATCGGTCCTTACAAAAGATGCCCATGGACAGGGTTATAGCTATATTTTCCAATTTCACTCTTTCTTCTCTTTCATACCGACAAAGATCATAGTATTTTGAGCTGGAAAAACTTGGTAACTGAACTGATATCCAAACATCCCTTCGAAATATCCTTTTAAGTAAAATGCAGGGAGTATACAGGCCTCTACTTGAATTTCATTACGAGATCTTGAGAACTTGCCCCAACCCATTATTTCCATTTCTCTTAAGACTAAAGACCAATTATCGGGTCGTGAAAAGTCAATATCTTTGAAAAACGGGTTGGTCACTTTTCTTTTCAGGGCCGATGTTCGAGCGGCATTAAGAATTTCTTCGTTGGTTAACAAGTGCAGGAAATCCAATATCGTAGTGGTATCCATCAACATAATTCGCCCACCACCCATGCGGTAGGCGAAAGGAAGCCAATCATGCATTGCCAACATTCTATAAAACTCTAAAGCTGTGTTCAAAGTATCTTCTCTATTCTTGACAAAACGAGATTTTTCCAAGAAGCTTAGGTAGCGGTGTAGATCATCGGATATTGCAAACGTCACTTCTTTCAACATCATCCCTCTTTCGCAGAGTTTTGCCGGAAAAATAATCTTTGGAAAACTTAAGTATTTTTTAATATTCATACGGAACCTGCGAGAACATTACGAATGATTTTCTGGAACTTTGCGGGTTAGAATGCAAAGCCATGCTTTGTCTCTCCAAAATTTCGATGTTAAATTTTTTTCCAATAGCTCCTTCCCTTTCCAATCGATACTTGTAGCTGTTAACTTTATAGATTTGACTTTCTCTTGAATAGCCATTTCCCATTTAGCCCCACAGTTCTCACAGAGAATGAAATCATGATCTCGCTCTGGTTGTACATCGATTTTTATATTTTCAAAACAGCAAAAGGGACACCATGGAAAACTCTTAGATACTTGAAGCCTGGCCTCCTTCTCTGAAATCTTGCCGAGCATCGAATATCCTCATTCTTGATTTAAACGTGAGGTATTAAAACGTTGAGTTAGTTGCCCTCAAATACAGGAAGGTCTGCAAATTCAAAGCCCAGCCCGCTCTATTATTTTGGGAACAATCCATTCGAAGCCAATTGCCATCGTGTGTATGCCTGCAGCAGTTGTCGTTTTTCTAATTTCCTTCAGCATTTCTCCGAAAATCTCAACATTCGCCTCATACACTGCTTGTTTTCCCCCAATCTTCTTGGCTTTGCGCAGGATCTCTTCAATTTCCTTTGGAACCTTTATGCCTGGGACAAATTTGATCATCCAATCCATCATGGAGATGGATTTAAAGGGGGCAATACCAATGAGTATTGGCGTTTTCAAGAATGAGGCTGCTTCTAAGAAATTTTGAGCTTGTTCAGCACTATAGACGCATTGAGTTTGTATGAAGTCTATTCCCAAATCGACTTTCCTTTTAATTTTTAAGAGTTCTGGTTCTAATGGGTCAGCATTTGGGGCAGCAGCAATGCCAATGCTGAATTTTGGTGGATCCTCGATCTGATTATTATTAAGATCTACACCTTCATCCATCATTTTCCGCAGCATATATACAAAAGTAGCTGAATCTAGATCAAAAACTGGTTTTGCCTGGGGCGTATCCCCAACAGTGGTATGATCCCCAGTCAAAGCCAGAATGTTTTTAATTCCCAAAGCTCCAGCAGCTAGTACATCCGAAATCAAACCCAAACGGTTACGATCTCGAGTTGTCATTTGATAGACAGCTTCGACTCCTGCTTCTCTCTGAATCATATAAGAAGGAACAAGAGCGTTCATATAGCCAAAAGCGGTGGGATTATCAGTGATGTTAATGGCAACAACGTGATCTTTTAAAATTCTTGCACCTTCTATAACCTCGTCCAATTTTGTCGTTTTCACTGGTTCAAGTTCACCAGTGAACACAAAATTTCCTTCGTTTATTTGTTTCATTAATTTGCTATGAGCTTCCCGTCTCAAGTTTTTCCCTCCTCGTTTTCCTTCTCACCACCTAATTCACGCGGATGTCCTGAAACTCGATAATCTCTCGGCATTCGAAACTTTCCGAACAAGTCTAACTGGTTTCGAGCTTTGAGCCGATTATAAATAAGCACCCAAGCGCAGTCGTTCTGCCAGCCACCTACTTCACATTTGCCACTTGCCTGCCCTCCACAGGGTCCATTAAGTAGACTCTTCGCGCACCTTGTCAGTGGACAGACACCGCCAGTTTCAAAAAGTAGACAGTCTCCACAAGCCAAACACATCTCGTAGAACTTCTCTGCTTTAGTGTCATGCATTCCAAGGAAATGGGTATTAATAGCAGGAATAATCAATTTGCCTTTATATAAATCTGCAATAGTCTGAACTCCAACACCGCAGCTAAGAGAAACGACCGCGTCATACTCTGCTATTATGGGATCAAGCGACGATGTCGCAATTTGTCGATCACATTGACGAAGGATCGATATCGCCTGTGCTTTGAGCTTTCCATTTCCTTTTATCTTCTGTCCCATCTCTAGAAGCAGTTTCAAGATTCTTGCTTGTCTTTCGCCACCCACTTGAATAATTGATGCGCATCCATCACAACCCAAGATTAGAAGCTTTTTAAAGTCTTTGGTCATTTCAAGAATTTCTTCCAAAGGCTTTCGTTTGACTATAATCAATCCAACGTACTCCTTAAGGAGGGTCAGTGAAAGGCTGATCAATAATATAAAAATTCCTATGAAGGATACCTGGGCTCTCTTTTATCGCACATGCATAAGTTTAATATTATTGTTTCCTTTCCTTTTAGGATTCTCACAATGAATAAAATCCGCTATAAGTACAGGAGGACTGGAATACGACCACTATTTCTGAACTGAGCCCGACTAGATATCCTCCCTGCCGTAAAGCTTGCCCAGCAGGAATTAATGTTCAAGCGTACATCGCCCTTATTGCTCAAGGAAAATTCAAAGAAGCACTGGAGATTATCAGAGAATCAATTCCTTTTCCTTCTGTTTGTGGCAGAGTATGTTTTAGTCCCTGTGAAGACGCCTGTACAAGAAACGATATCGACGAACCAGTAGCCATTCGTGCTCTTAAGCGGTTCGTGGCTGATTATGAGACTTTAGCTGGAATGAAAGAAAAACCAAAATTAATACCAAAGAGCCATGATGAAAAGATAGCCATAATTGGCTCTGGTCCTGCAGGACTGACTGCAGCCTTCGAACTAGCTAAAAATGGATATCCAGTAACTGTCTTTGAAGCTTCAGCAAAGCCTGGCGGAAGCCTGCGAGATTGTATCCCCAAATACCGGTTGCCTGAAAGGGTTTTGGAAGAAGAAATCGCCTATATCAGAGGAATTGGAGTTGAAATTCGTACCCTCACAAAGATTGGCAGAGATACGACCATTGAAGACCTAAAGAAGCATGGGTATGAAGTAATCTTCATAGCAACGGGTGCTCATCATTGTATTGATCTCAATATAGAAGGCGAGGAGTTAGATGGCATTCTTCATGCCCTTGAATTCTTAAAAGAAGTTCATGAAAAATCCTCTGTAAATCTCGGGAAAAAAGTCAGCGTCATTGGAGGAGGAAATGTTGCTATGGATGCTGCACGAACCGCTATACGTCTTGGGGCTGAAGAGGTGAAAGTAATTTACAGACGATCTGAGAAAGAGATGCCTGCCAACAAACGTGAAATAGATGAAGCCAAGCAAGAAGGCGTCAGATTTATTTTTCTTACATCGCCTAAGAGATTTCTGGGAAAAGATGGCAAGATTATTGGTATAGAGTGCATAAAGAATATTTTAGGTTCACCAGACGCTAGTGGTCGAAGGCGCCCTATGCCAGTTGATGGCTCAGAGTTTACCATCGCCGTAGATTCTGTTTTATTGGGCATTGGCGAAATGCCAGATATTTCTTTCATGCCAAAAGAAATCGAAATTGCACGAGGAAATAGAGTTGTAGCAGATGGAGTTACTCTCGAAACGAACATTCCAGGTATTTTTGCTGGAGGCGACGCTGTTACTGGACCTGCCTCGGTAATTGATGCTATTGCTGCGGGCAAACGAGCAGCAATTTCCATTGATCGCTATGTTAAAAGAGTTGATCTCAGAGCTGGACGAAGTGAAGAAATTTCGGAAACGACATGGGTTTGTAAGAAAAACGATTTGGTGAAAAAGGCGAAAGAGAGAATGCCTAGTCTTGAACCGGAAGTACGAGCGACCTGTTTTGAAGAAGTGGAATTGGGGCTAACAGAAAAAGCAGGATTGATTGAATCTCATCGATGCGTCTTTTGTGGTCCATGTGCAGAATGCTTAGAGTCAAAAGGTGTTTGTGAAGAGGACGAAGCTATAGTGGATGAAGATAGATGTATTGCTTGCGCCAACTGTGAAAAAGTCTGCGAGTTTGGGGCAATAAAGGTTCAGAAATCCGTAGCAAAAGTGGATCCAATCTTGTGCAAAGGATGTGGGACCTGCATTGTGGAATGCCCAGCAGACGCAATTGCCATGATGAAACTCTCTGATAAGATAATTTCAACCCAGCTGAAAGGTGCTCTCGCTTCGTGGGTATCTAAAAGCGAACCCAAAATGCTGACTTTTATTTGCAAGTGGTCCCATAAGGAAAATGCGCTTCTGGGACCAAAAAATTTTCACATCATTCCTGTAAGATGTAGCGGTCGGATTGATCCAATCCATGTTCTCCATGCTTTCATGCTCGGAGCTGATGGAGTACTAATTATAGGCTGTGAACCTAGCGATTGCCATTACGTTTTTGGCAGCAGTATAACTGAGAAACGCTTCAAACATGTGAAGGACTGGCTTCAAGCTATAGGAGTTGATCCTAAACGTCTTTCATTAAAACGATCCTATGTAGGAAATAGCCAGCATCTGACTAAGATTCTTACGAATTTCAAGACAGAGTTGGAAAAACTTGGTTCAACTCCATTCAAGTAAACTCTGGAAAGCAGACAATGAGCATCTTCATCTAAAGCACATTTCTCCGAGAAATTTATGTAGATCTTTCTTCAACACATAATCCTTAATGAGCGAATATGCAGAACCAAAAATTGGGTTTTGAAGAATCGTTGGGGAGAGAAGTTGTTAACTCTGGGCGCTGTATAGGTTGCGCTACGTGTGTCGTTGTTTGTCCCTTCAACTGTTTAGAGTACCAAAAGGAACAGCCAGAACTTGTGAAGGCTTGTGAAAAGTGTGGTATATGCCCGAAAGTCTGCCCAAGATATGATTGGTCACAGTCAAGCGTAGAAGAGTTTGTGTTTGGAAAGAAAAGAGACGCGAAAGAGGATTATGGCATATACCGTCGGACTATTGTGGCACAAGCCACTGACAAAAAAATACTTCAGAGATGTCAAGACGGAGGTGTCGTCACTTCTCTTCTGATTCATGCCCTGCAAAATGATCTAATTGAAGGTGCAGCCATATCAGGACTTAGCACAGACGAACCGCTGCATCCGATGCCTATTATGGCAACGATACCTGAGGAAGTTCTTAAGCATGCCGGAACTCGCTATGCCTACTCACCTAACATCCTAGCCCTTCAGGAAGGAGTCAGACAGAAAAAGAAAAGCTTAGCATTTGTAGGCACACCCTGTCAGATTCATGCAATTAGGAAAATTCAGATGTTTCCATTGAAGAAATATTCAAACCCGCTGCAGTTCACAATTGGATTGATGTGCACTGAAAGCTTCACATATGACGGGCTTTTCGAGCAACACCTTCAGAAAAACATGGAAATTCCCTTGAAAAATGTTGTGAAGATGAATATAAAAGGAAAAATCCAGGTCTATTTGAAATCGGGCAAAGTAGAGAGTATTCCATTATCTGAAGCAAAGCAATATGCAAGGGCAAGCTGCCATCTTTGCGGGGACTTCAGCGCAGAGCTAGCAGATATTTCAGCAGGAGGGCTGGGTCTCAGCGGCTGGACCTTCGTGATTCTTCGAACTAGAAGAGGAGAAGAAATTTTCGATGATGCAAGTAAAGCAGGAGTGTTACAAGTAAGATCAGCTGAAGAGGAGCCTTTTGCACAGTCTCTGTTAGTCAAGCTTTCGAAGAGGAAGAGAAGAAACGCTCAGGAAAAGTAATGTGCTTTACCTTATTTCCCATGTATTCTACAAGTTTGTCTAGTGGAGTGATGGTCAATGAAGATTAATCCAACTATAAAGACTATACTTGATCACAAGTCAATCCGGAAATATACTGAGGAAAATCCTTCAGACGAGATTGTCGAGAGTATTGTGAAAGCGGGGCAACAAGCACCCTTTGCCTATCAATGTTATAGCCTCTTGCTGTCACGTAATAGGAAGCGTAATCCTTGGAATGCCCCACTTCTGTTCACGATTTGCATAGATCTTCATAAATTCGAACGCATTATGGCAAAGCGACAATGGAAATTAATCATCAATGATCTTGCCTTGCTACTTCTAGGAATCCAAGATGCATCCTTGATGGCGGAGAACATGGTTGTTGCTGGGAGAAGCCTAGGACTGGGGAGTTGCTTTCTTGGCAGTGCCATATGGAGAGCTGAGAAGATTGCAGAAGAGTACAAATTGCCTAAAAGAGTATTTCCACTAGTACAACTAGTAATGGGCTACCCTGCAGAAAACCCTCCGACAAGACCACGCTATCCTTTGGAGTTTACTCTTTTTGAAGAGGAATATCCAAAATTCGAGAAAGAGACAATCTCGAGAGCTATGCATCAGATGGATTCAGGGTATCTAGCCCAAAATTATTATCGGAAACTAAAGGCAAAGATCCCTCTTGATGGAACTCGCAAAGAGACATTTACGTATGATGACTATAGTTGGACGGAACATATCAGTAGAAAACTAGGCCAATGGGATCCAGATCCAAACAATTTGCTTGAGCAACTCACTAAGCGAGGGTTTGATCTCACAAGGAACAGGTTAAAAAACCCCGAAGATTCTGAATGAACGCTGCTTGCATACAATATAACAAAATACTGGTCTGTGTTACAATGTTTCCGCTAGAATTGTAGGTGCAGAGGTTTCAAGTGTTCTTTGGCTACAAAGTTGCTTGTAGGCCAATAAGCTTGCTCGTTACTTCCCATTTTCACTGAATGAGGGTTTCCCAATTGGACAAGCCTCAATGCATATTGAGCATTCAATATAGCTGTTTGGAGTCGGTCTTTGAACTAGTCTCTTCTCTATTTTCCGTATATCGTCTGGAACATCTTGTGCCCGAGGTTTTTCTGCTGCGTATGTCAGACAACGGTTGATCACAATCTTATATGGTTCTAATGCTTTTGTAGGGCAAGCAATGATGCATTTCTCACACTCTCCACATAAATCGTCCTTGCATGGTTTATCTGTGTCAAGTTCCGCTGCTGTCAGCACCGAAATTAATCGTATTCGAGGACCATATTCGGGAGTAATCAGAAGTGTATTTTTTCCTTGGCATCCAAGGCCGCTTCTCACCGCTGCTGTCTTTAGAGGGATAGCGAGCGAAAACCGAGATTCATAACCTTTCTGTATAAGGTAGTTAACAATCCTCCATGCTTTGTTTTTCAGGACTTCATAGTATAGTTGGTAGCTTTCCATTGGCACCTCTGGCACGTACGTGTCACGACTCCAAAGATAAGTCGAATCTACAGCTAAGTTGAAGGATTTGTCCCAGGCATAGTAACCCATTAACATCACTGATTTTGCAGTCGACAATTCCTCTTCCGGTGAACGCAAGTTGCAGACAGTGCTCACCCATCCATGGGGCAAGCCCTGAAGCATGTTTGGGCTGGAAATGCCAACAGAAACGAACCCCGCTTCTTTCGCCTTTTTCTTAAGATCTTCAGTTATGGTCATTCTCGAGCTTCCTTTCAATTCTACTTTAACTGCCAAGTCTCTTGCTTAAAAACCATCATAGGCTGTCCACCTTTTAATCAAGATAGGAGAAGCAGTCATGAAGGGTTTTGCGTTCACATGTTGGTTTTAGCACTGCATATTAAAAGCCTTATACAGTTCGGGCTTTGATAATTCGATTGTTGGAACCAGTTTTTGGGCGTTTTCTATCTCCTTTCTGTCAAGCTCTATAAAAAAACTTGTTTGTCCTTCTCCAAGTTCTTGGATTGCATATCCAAAAGGTGATGCACCCATACTATGTCCTATGAAAAAGGGTTTTGTTTGGTTAATGGCAACTAGAAACGATGTGTTTTCATGAGCCCTGGCTTTAACTAAGATCCGCCATTGTTCAAGCTTGTGTTTGCCCAGGTACCATGCTGATGGGACGATGAAGAGTGAAACCCCTCTATAAGCCATTTGTCGGAAGAGTTCTGGAAATCTTAGGTCAAAACAGACTGCTAAACCCACTTGGAATCCTTTAAATTCTGTTGTTGCCATCTCTTTTCCAGGGGCAAATAATTCTGACTCTCTATACCCAAATGCGTCGAAAAGGTGGATTTTTTTATATACTGCTTTTATCCGTCCAGTTTCGGCAAGTATTGCTGCATTGTAGACTACACTTCCTTCTCTCAGGAACATCGTGAAGACTGCTGAGGATTGTTTTTGCGATGTTTTCTCTAAAATCTTTGTAACAAACTCCCCATCCAATGGTTCAGCATTTTTTTGGATGTATTCTTTGTTAAGCCCCTCTGGGGGTACTCCCATTGCATATTCAGGAAAGACATCGAGGTGAGCATCAGAATCTTCCATGATGCTAAGCATTTTGTTTAGGTTTTCAGCTTTATTTGGAATAAATGAAAGCTGATGGCCTCCAATTGGTAGTGCCATAAACTTTCGTATTGTGTTAATCCTTATATCTTTATGCAAGCTCTAGAGACTTGCATATATGCATCGTATGCGTGTGGATTGCCGTTAAATTGATTTTTCGAAACATGAATGCATGCGATGTTACTTCTCTTCAAGTCTCCTGCTGACCATTACTGCAGTTTCCCAACTTGCAACATCCTCTTCCCTTTGGTTTTTAACAGCGTTCTTAAACTTCAATATTCCCGCGCGAGGCCTACTCTCACTCGGTCTTGCCTCTATCACTTCTGACTCGACCTTGATTGTGTCGCCGATTAAAACGGGAGCTTTGAACCTCACATTATCGATTCCCAGAAATGCCAAGACGTCAATAGGGGGTGTTCCTCTTGTTCGCAATGCGAGTCCATAGGATATGCTTAGGATCAGCAATCCATGAGCTATTCTCTCTCCAAATAAACTATTCTTCATGTACTCAGCGTTCGTGTGAAGCTCACTCCAGTCTCCTGATAAGGCAGCAAACATGACTATATCAGCCTCTGTAACCGTCCTACCTGGTGAGGTCGCCATTTCGCCTACCGTAAAATCCTCGAGATAACTCTTTTCAACGCTCATCCCTAATCTCCTAATCTCCTAGTCATACATCCTTATATTTATCACCAATTGCAGCCATGCACACTGGGTAAAGAGATGACTTCACAAGTTTTATCTGGCAGGCTATTGCTGCTTTACAGGGATATCAATGAAGAAAAGGTCTTTTGAGTTGTTGACGGTGCTTTTGATCGGATTATTGGGGCTGACATTCACATCTGCCACAAGATTCACGCAAGCTAACGTCGGTTGGTCCATCGAAACCGTCGACAACACGGGAGATGTGGGAACCGATACGTCATTGGGAGTTGGATAGCAATGATCACCCCCACATCAGCTATCGTGATTATAGCAATGGTGATCTGAAATATGCATACTACAACGGGAGTTGGTCCATCGAAACTGTCGACAGCGCTGGAAATGTGGGAGGCTGGACCTCTTTGGCGTTGGATAGCGCAGATCACCCCCACATCAGCCACTGTAGTTTCAGCAACGGTGATCTGAAGTATGCCCACTACAACGGGAGTTGGTCCATCGAAACCATCGGCGGCGCTGGAAATGTGAGACGCCATCCATCCCTGGCGTTGGATAGCAATGATAACCCGCACATCAGCTATGATGATATCACCAATGGTACGCTGAAGTATGCATACTACAACGGGAGTTGGTCTATCGAAACTGTCGACAGCGCTGTAGGCTGGTCCTTCTTGGCGTTGGATAGCGCAGATCACCCCCATATCAGCTATTGTAATTTCAGCAATGGTATGCTGATGTATGCTCGCTACAACGGAAGTTGGAAAATAGAAACTGTCGATAGTGCAGCACCGACGGGTCAATTCGCGTCTTTGGCGTTGGATAGCGGAGATAATCCGCATATCAGCTACTGTGACATTGGTAACCTTGACCTGAAGTATGCATACTACAACGGAAGCTGGACTATCGAAACCGTCGATAGCGCTGGAAATGTGGGAAGCGATACGTCCTTAGTGCTAGATAGCAGTGATAACCCCCACATCAGCTACTATGACATTGGTAACCTTGACCTGAAGTATGCATACTACAACGGAAGCTGGACTATCGAAACCGTCGATAGCGCTGGAATTGTGGGGTATTTTACATCGATAGCACTGGATAGTGGTGATAATCCCCACATTAGCTATCGTGATTATAGCAATTTAGATCTGAAATATGCTAGCAAGGCATGCATGCTTCCATGGGATGTCACCGGTGACGATTGTGTCGACGTTGACGACATTGCAGGTGTTGCTGAACATTTTGGCTCCTTTCCAGGAAGTCCAACGTGGGATCCTAAATGCGATGTGACAGGTGAGGATTATGTCGGTATTGATGATATCGTGGAGGTCGCTGAACACCTCGGCAGCAGCTGCTAGAAGCCGGCTTTGAATTTGTGTTGCGAAAAGGCATGCGTGCAGAAAGAAGGTTTGCTTTGCTTCCGCAAACACCTCTGAAAATTCTATAACACACGCCAGAAATGCAGAATTAATACGTGTCATACATCAGTGGAGATATCCCTGGCACTATCCCCTTTTTTTCCATGCACACAAGGAAATGTTGAATAGCGATAGATCCGCATTAATAAAGGGGGAAGTCGCGACAACGTATGAGCAAATGCGCCATGCGCGAAGAAAGAGGAAGAAGAAATCCCGCATGACACGGTTCCGTATGGTCATAGGTGCAGTAGCCATTAGCTTTGTGATATTCTTTATTTCTTACCTTAGCATAGTGCAAGGTTTCCACGAAGCCAGTCTTCGCAAGTTTGCGGAAGACGAAGAACATGAAATCCCTCCTTTAAATTTAGAAGAATATATGCCTGGAGCAACAGTAGTGGGATTCATGGCTGCAGTGGTTGTAGCTATACTTAGAACTTGGTGGTAGAGGCGATCCTTGAGGTATCGATTTGATTTAGAAAGCGCTTTAGTTTCCGCTTCTATTGGCTTTCTAGTAATGTTTTTCGCGGTTGGCATGATGTTCGGTTGGACCGATAGGTATCAGTATGAGAAACTCCGTGATTTTTATGGTTCTGGAGATGAACCCCCCATTAGTCCGAATGCGACTTCGATGATGATAGGGTTTGAGCTTTATGGCTGATGTATTCCTCAAAGGTGCAGTATGGCAAAAGTTCACACAATTGGAAAGTGAATTTATAAGCGCAATTCATTATTTTCCGCTTGAAAAGAGTTTTAGCCAAATATGGTCAAAGTTTTTCGGTGATTTACTTGTTAGAATTGGCAATTCTGTTGATAGTTTATTCCGTCTAATGATTAAAGATGAGTCATTTGATTCGTATCCACATGTTAAAGATCTTAAAGCAACCCGAAGAAGTCGAAACATAAATTTCTTCCGGGATTTCTTTGAACCGATCTATGAGCTTTCTGGTGTTGATGTAAAAATCGCCTATGAACATGTAGTATATGATGAACAATCGTATCCTTTTGAAGAATTTAAAAATGGTGAAAATCCTGGTTGGTAGACCTCATATAACCATGTGAAGCATGAGGAGTTTGAAAGCATCAAAGAAGCAACACTTGAACATACAATTAAAGCCCTTGCTGGACTTTTTATTCTAAATATTCTGCATTGGCGAAATCAAATTTATGTGGTTAGGCAAACCGATGTTTTCTATGCGGAGTATATGAGAAGGGAAGATATGGAAATTTATCTTAAAGAGTCAATGATAGGGGTCCCTAAATCATTGAGTCATTGGCGAATTGAAGCGAAAACTCCTTTGCTTGCCCATCTGTTAAGAGTAGATGAATCCACAGAAGGAAGCCCCCTAATGCTTGATGACGACAATTCTCATGATGGATAATTTAGCATAGAGCAAGCATGCATTCAAACCTTTTACCATGAAAAATTCGATGAGTTATTACCTAAGTAATCACTCAAAAACCATGCATAACAGCCTTCTACTTATCTTGTTAGCTAGAATTCCGGACTCTTTACAATACTATTACATACCAATACGGTAGTAAAAACACCATCACATGCGTGCTTGCAGCCTATCAAAAACCGAAGATATAGATAGAGCATAAGAATTAGATTATTTCGAGGACAATGAGAAGAATAGCGTCATCACTTGCTTCACTGATGCTTTTTCTTAGCGCCATCAGCTTTCTATCGAATATGCAAGTAGCTAGAGCATCTGGCACCATTTATATCCGATCTGATGGCAGCATTGAGCCTGTAACAGCAGATATTCTGACGTTTGATAATAAGACGTATTTTTTAACTGACAGCATTAATGATTGTATAGTGATTGAACGAAGCAACATCACACTTGACGGCAATGGACACAGCATTAAGGGACGCGGCACAGGCATTGGAATCCTCTTATCAGGAGAACATAATATCACAATTAAAGACACGTTCATCAGCGACTTTGACTATGGTGTTTCCATTGATTCTCCAAGAAGCACAATTAGCGGAAACAACATTACATGCGGCATTATTATCAATTCAGCTTACAACACCATCTCCAATAATGTATTGGACGGCAAGGGTATATCTAGTTCAATATGGTGTTACTACGGATCCGCAAACACGATAGTCAACAATGATATCAAAGACGGTGTTTACTTCGGGGGGAGTGGAAACAAAGTTTATGAAAATAGAATTACAGGCCTAGGCATCACCTGCAAAGCTTCTTCCAACAATATTATTCAGAGAAATCTATTCTTTGCTTGCTGTGATGCGGGCATTATATTGCAAGCAATCACTTATACAAGGCCCTACCAGTATCCCCAAAATAATCTGATTGTGGAAAATCAGATAGTTCACTGCACGACAGGAGTCTCCTTAGATTCAGCCAGATATACCACAATCTATCATAATAATTTCATCAATAATACAAACCAGGTTTCTGGTGGTGGTGTTTCTACGTCCTGGGATAATGACTACCCTTCTGGTGGCAACTATTGGAGTGACTACATAGGAACAGATCTTTACAGCGGAGTTCATCAGAATGAAACTGGAAGCGATGGAATAGGAGACACACCTTATCTAACAAACGCTAACGATCAATATCCACTAGTTGAAAGACACAACCTAACTTTCTGGCAGACTCAACGACTCAATCCCCAAGCCCAATTCACTGTCACTGTTGAGACTTCACGTCCAGCAGCCATATTCGATGCTTCAGCATCAATACCGGGGTGGAATGGCACACATTTAGCTTATCTCATGGAATATAATTGGCAATTTGGAGACGACAACACCACATCAACCACGTCAATCAGCACAGCCCACATCTATCCATCATCAGGAATCTATACAGTATCCTTAACAGTAACAGATCGTCAGGGTTTCAGTGGATCAAACTTCCGTCAAGTTTCTATTGTGATGCCGACAACCGTCTCAATTCAAACGAATACCCCATCATCACCACTTGGATTCACAGTTAACATCAATGGCACTTTGCAGGATTATTATGGAAATGGCTTGAAGAACCAAGAGATCGTAGCCTACTATACTTTTGCAGGAATTGACACATGGATACCAATTACTTCAGATTATACCGATACGACTGGAAACTATGCCTTTGAATGGATCCCATCAGCAACTGGGTACTTCACAATCAAAATTTCGTGGAATGGAAACATCACGCACTTTAGTGCGAACAATACAGCGTCTTACGCCTTAACAACTCATGAAGAATATTTCATAGCTGTAGAATCGAATAGTACAATATCTGATTTGTCCTTTGATGCTCAAAATCGAACGCTAATCTTCACAACCATTGGGCAAAACTACACAGATAGCTATACTAGAGTTTCCATTCCAAAGGTTCTGGTTTCAGATATTAATAGGGTTGAAATCTTTATAGATGGAGTCAAGACCCCCTACAGCTCAAAACTTCTAGAAGACTCATGCATTCTTGAGTTTGTACACACCAATAGCCTTACCAAAATAGAGATTCAACTGCCTTTTGGGACTAGTGGATTTTTAGGATTGGATCTATGGGTTTGGGCGATCGTGATATCTGCGGGAATTGCAGTGGTACTTGCCACCTCAACCTTAATAATTAGCCGTCGAAAAAGCAAATCATCATAAACGCATACAGGATGCATGCATGCATTTCACACTGTTTTGAGTATGTCGCACCACTCAGCGATTTTCCTTTTCGCCTCTTCCTTGTTCTCAAACGCTTTCGCAGGCAAGGCTAACTCGCCGACAAAGGTGGAGTTTGGCATCAACGCTTTGGTCTTCTCTATGGCTTTCCCCAAATTCGAATCCGAGAAGAACAACGCCACTTTCTTCCCCGACAAGTCATTCTTGTTCACATATGTTCTGATTGCTGGCGTTGGACTCCCAGCCCAGACGGGTTGTCCGATAATTATGAGATCATAGTCAATGGCATTTCTACTCGTTTGGGCAATCTCGGTTTCTTTTCCTCGCAAAGCATCCCTGCCAGCGGGTAGATAGGCGAGTCTGCCTTGACGTTTCTTTAAGTCAATAACCTCGTCTATTTCTGCTTCAAGTTCTGCTGCAATTGTTTCAGCCGCGAATTTCGTGTTTCCAGTTCGGGTGTAGTAAACTACCAAAGTTTTCATTGTCATGCCTCAATGGTTAGAGTGGTCTTGAATAATAGACTTTTATATATTTTGATAATTTGCGTGTGATTCTATTTGTTCGCTTTTTTGTTGAGCGAGAGTTATTCCGAGCATGCATACGTGCGCGCGTAGGAAAAGTAGCTTTGTGATTTGTGGAAAAAGCGATAGAGAGAGATGCAGATCAAGAAGAAACAGATGATAAGCACAATCAGCAATGAACCAAATTGGGCTCCAATCCAAAAGACATCTGCATGAGTCGGATAGTCTGTTGTAAGGAAAGTCCACACGATTAAGATGCTAAGAAAAAATAAGAAAACTATGATAGCCACACGACCATATGCTGACGGCCCCCCTTCTTGCATCATCCTCACATTAAAACTACAGCCTTGATTCAGCTAAACTTTTCGCATGTATACAGAAGTCTGTTACGCTCATTTTTTCAGTTTAACTGCGGTTCCATAGGCCGTGACGAGAATGAAGCCTTCAAGGATCTCAGCAGTTTCAAAATCAATCGCGAGTACTCCGTTTGCTCCCAGCTTCTTAGCTTCCTTTTTCAAATCTTCGAGAGCCTCTTTTCGTGCTTTCTCAATCTCCTCTGCGTATGCTGTGCCTTTTCCTCCTGTCAGCGATTGCAGCCCTGAGATGAACCGACCTCCCACTCCTCTAGTCCTCGTACTAGACCCATAAATGACCCCGAGAACCTCTTCAACTTCATATTTCGGAATCGAAGGCATCGTCGCTAAAATCAGATCTTCCCCCACAAACTCACCTCAACTAATTTCTACCTATTCTAATCTTAATTCTTCCCCGTTTCATAAGGCTTCTTTGTTTTGCATGCGTGCGAATAGAAAGGTCGCATGGTTTAGATGGATTCTCCGAAGTGCTCAGCTACTGAAACAATGTCATCGATGCCTATGTAACCATCAATATTTATGTCACATAATGGATTCCATCTTGGATGCCCTGGGTAGCTAGCAAAGTGTTCTGCTACAAGGACAATATCCTCAATCCCCACGTATCCATCCAAGGTTACATCCCAAGGAGAGTAGTTTATTGGAGCCATGAGGGGATACTGGTCTTGGTAGTATGGGGTGTCAGCTATGCCATCACTGCCAGACTCGTTCTGATAGGGCCCACTGAACATGTCCGATGCATTGTGGTTGCTCCAATAATTCCCACCACTAGGATAACCATTATCCCACAAGTTGATCTCCCACCCCTCCAAAACACTTGTCTCAACGTCAATCAGGTTGTTATGGTAGATTTCACATTCAGTGGGATCGTACATGGAATCATGCAGAGAAAATCCGTAGGTGCAATTAATTATGTTGTTGTTCGTGAAGACTTCATCTCCCCACGAGTGGATGGTGACGATGGCATATTCACCGTGAAGCATGGTGTTGTTGGAAACTAGATTCTCACTCCCTTCACTTATTGCGATGCCAACTGAGTTATAGATGAAAACGTTGTCTATGATGGAAAGATTAATGGCTATTCTTCCTGCACTGATGCCAAATATGTTGTCTGCTATCAAGTTACCAGATATCACATTATTGATTGATGGCCTATGTAGCCGAATTCCCCCTCCACAGTCTTTTATAATGTTTCCTGAGATAGCCCAGTAGTAATTGCTGCTTTCTATACTTATGCCACGCCCACGAGTTCTGTTACTGTTCTGAAGGGTGAACCCACAAATAGTAACATTATCGACTTCATAATCCCCAGTTACAACATTCCCTGTTCCATTCCCATCAATAATCGTTGCTTCCTTACTCTCTCCAACAAGCGACAGGGATTTGTTTATGAACACGTTTTCAATGTAGGTTCCATTTCTCACGAAAACCGTGTCTCCACTACTTGCTGCGTCAATAGCTTCTTGGATCGTTAGATACTCATCTGGAACGATAATCGTAATAGGCTGTGTTCTAACAGGTTGAGTATTCATAGAAAAAGCAAAAAGACTGGAAAGAAGCAGCGTCAACATAAACGCTGAACCCCGTCTTCTCACTTACTCCCCCATGAAACGGGGAGGCAACGATAAATAAACATTTTGCACCTAACCGAAGAATAGTGCGGGCAATATTGGATATTCTCCCTTTGAAGTTTGCACTCTTGGCGTATCATAAGCCTAATTGGAGGTGAGTTGATTGTGTGCAGTAGTGCATGCAAGCTTCGCGCGCGCTTACAAACATGTGTAATGGATTACTCTTCCCTTCTCTCTGGTTCTTTCACCAATATTAGCGTCAGCAAAAATGAAGGCACTACTGTCGCTATAGCAAGCATAAACGGCGATTGGGGAGATATGTACTCGTAAAGATATCCACCCAGTAAGCTACCCGAAGCCAGGATTATGTAATTTGCAAAATTGGTGAACCCACTTACTTTTCCTCTCTGATCTTTAGGAGTTAGATCTGTCTGAAGTGCTCCAAAAGCCGCATTTAGCATTACATTACCTGCGCCTAAAAGAATTAGAGACAAGATAACCCTTGCAAGGTCTCCGTTTACGAAAATCCACAGGGCTAATCCGAAAATCAGCATTGAAGCAAGGATGGGAATTTTCCTTCTAACCTTGTCCACAAGTTTGCCCACGGGCATAGCTAATATTATGGTAGTTACAGGAACAAATGCACCTATGAAAGCCCAAACGACCTCATCTATTAGTATCACTTTTGTAGCGTAGATAACCATGAAGAGGTTGATGGTTGAGAACCCGAATATGGCGACGGCGAAGGATAAGAACAGATAGAGCATTGATCTTGGAACCTTTTTCCAGACGCTGAAGCTTTCTTTTAGAGCTGTCGGGTAACTATTAATTATTTCATTCAAGCGCGGTTTAGAAGAGGTTATCACGGTTTCTTTCAAGAAAAATAACCTGAAGAATGCTGCCATTAAGAAAAGGGCAATCACTATGCCATAAGATACCCGCATACCTTCGATTAAGCCGAGGTTTGCGCGCAATAGACCAGCGACGGCTGGAGCTGGAGTTGTAGAAGCCGCTGAAATAAGCATAACGATGCTGAATCCCATTCCTCTTCTTTCAGGAGGTAATGAATCAGAGATCATTGCGCTGAGTGCTGGTTGGTAGACCGAGTTGAAAATGCCCATTAAGACCGCGCCCACGAGGATAAAGTGCCATGAAGGTGCAATTGCAAATAACACAAAACTAATCCCTACACCAAAGGTCATTGTTGAAATTAGCCATTTTCTCCCATATTTATCAGCTAAGTATCCCCCAGGAAACTGCATTGATGCTAGCGCAAGGAATTGCGAAAGACCTATAACGCCCAGAAGGGTTTCCGTTGCACCAAGTTTCAATACATAGAGTCCATAATAGGTTGCTGGTAATTCAACGGCGAAGTCTACAAGTATCCAACTTAAGACTAAAATCGCGTAGTTCCCCTTTATGAAAGCAAATTCTCGCCTGATAGTGTCTAAGACTGTCGTGTCCTTCACCTTCTAGCGACTTATGCCTGATCACACTAGTTCAATGTTATGTTAAAAAGTGGCCACCTAGTTGACCACAGTGTATGCATGCTCGGAATAACTCTCGCTCAACAAAAAAGCGAACAAATAGAATCACACGCAAATTATCAAAATATATGCATGCATGCATCGATGGCATGCTCATTCCATAACTTTTAAGAAAGTCAATTATTAACATAGAACAGAGAATGAGGAAGGAATGGACAAATCCGATGAGTCAACCTGACGAAATTCCTTTGGATAAAATCCGTGTTGCACGAATATTTAAAAAAATCCTTAAGATTCTTCAGAGAGAGGCAAAATCTTCTGCTGAAGCTCTCGCAATCTTAAGATTTGGGGTAACCTTTTTTGAGACTCGTGTTGGTGTTGATGTCATAAGCGATTCGGAAATCAAAGACTTTGTTAATGATGTGAGGAAGGATTTGCTGCGATTCGAGTGAAAGTTATTTTCAGAATGAATGCAACATAGCATGCATACATGTAAACTAGACTTTCGTTTTTGTATGCATATAATGTTCGCTGAAGGCTTGCATAATCTCGCTAAACGGGAGATCTGGGAATGTCCCACGAGATCTTATATATTCTATATGGAGTTCTCCCTTCTCATCTCTATTATGAAGAATCGAGTCGGAAACACCATCAAATTCAACAGGTTTAAGACCCAATTTCTCGCACATTTCAATATTGAAAGCGGGTGTTGCCTTTATCCACTTATCGCCTAGCCAAAACTCAGAATACCCATGATAAACAAATATGTTTGTTCCCATCATTTCTCTGAGTTTCTCAGGAGCAGGGTGGTTTATTACATCAGCAAACCCTAATCTAGCAGGTATGTTAACTGCTCTTGCTAGCGCAGTTAAAGCCACAGCTTTTTGAATGCAGTAACCATCCCCTCTTTTCAATGTTTTACTTGCGCAATAATCCGATATGTCCAACGAATCAAAAGCGCGATAAGGATTGTATTTTATCTCATCCCTCACAAAGTAGAATAGCTTTTTAGCCCTATCTTGTGGCAAGTTGCATTTTTCTGTAAGTAAAGCAGCTCTTTCTTTTATTGTGGCTGAATCAGAATCAATAACAAAAGTAGGTTGCAGGTAAAGACTGAAATTGTGCCTTTTTGGAGTTATTTCTCCAATATTCATATCTACTTTGCTAAATTTCAATCATTATAAACATTATGCGCATGCGTCTAATTTTAATGAAACTGAGCAGATAAATGATAATTTAAAAGAGGAAAAATGTGAAAGATACGAGGGGAAAGGGGCACATGCAGATAACTTTTACAAGCAGGGGTGAGACATTGACGGCAACACTTTATGCAAACTCATCCCAGGGAGTAATTCTGTGTCCACCTCATCCTTTGTATGGAGGAACCAGAAATGATACCAGAATCGTTAGGGTTGCAAGAGAGCTTGCCTCAAGTGGTATTTCTGCCTTGTGTATAGATTATGGAAATTATGGCAAGGGGATTGAGGAAATTCAGAATGTATTGGATGCGGTTTCTTTCATGGGCAAAAAAGTTGATTGTTTGGGATTGTTAGGATATTCCTTTGGGGCTATAGTTGCATCCAATGTAGCGAGACAAACCGAGATTGACGGTTTTGTTGCCATGTCTATTCTTAAGAGGATAAATAGCATCGATGCCATTTCAGACTTCGCATGTCCCAAACTCTTTATTCATGGAAAACGTGACAACATAGCACCATACTCAGATTTTAAACAGCTCTATAAGGAAGCAAACGAAAGAAAAGAGAAACTTGTTTTAGACACTGACCATTTCTATATGGAAGACTATCCAACTATCATTGATTTAGCGTCAAAAAGAATTTGCAAATTCTTCGCTAAGATATTTTCAAGATAAATATGCATGTATTATCAGGAGTAGTGGAGAGATCTCCCGCACACCTCCCATTTTTTTCAGAGTTCTCATCTTATTTCGTCAGTATCTTGGGTTCTTTCCATTCTTCTCGAAGTATTCCGAGAATGCAAGCGTCTGCATACTGACCCCAGGTGAATCCACCCTTTCGAATTATTCCCTCTTTCTTAAAACCTGCTTTCATAGCAACTTTTATACTGGCTGCGTTTCGAGCATCTGTATTAATCATAATTTTAGGAGTTCCCTTAAGGAGAAAGAGATAGTCAACCATCAGTTGAATTGCTTCAGTGCCATATCCTTTGCTTCTTTCCTTAGGAATTATGGCAAACCCTATTTCCAACCATCCATGTAATGGGCAGGTTCCATATCCGATGTGTCCAATTTTGGTTCCATCTTTCTTCTCTATTAGGAACTCGTGATTATCCAGAGCGACCGGGTTCTCGAGGTCCTTTTGCCAATCTGTTCTAGATTTCTGCGGGTTTGTGAAGTATTCACCTTGAAAC
>CP070649.1:1699173-1746292 GCA_020354575.1 Candidatus Bathyarchaeota archaeon
ATGATTAAACACTATTGCATGCATACAAAATATTTGGCAGGATTCTCCATACTTTCCACGATGAATTTATTTTTCGCGCATGTATGACGTTCCTGTAACACACGCAACTCAAATCTGTCCTCTAGAATAGACGATCAAAACAACACCAACTGAAGAGGAAGAAAACGGGAACCCTCACGCTAACCACAACGAAAACGAACAACCTTAGCTCGTTGGCTTGGAATTCCATGTGCGCATGGAATTACGGGATTAGCCACGCTCTCCCCTCTCAGGATGCTTGAACAAGCACGTTCCCTCGACAACATAAACCATATGCTCAGTAGCAAATAAGCCATTGATACCTTAGATGAGCACAGGTTTATTATTGTCTCGTATTCCTACATCACAGGTCGTCATAAGCCAAATGATGACGACCTCGACGGCTCTGCATTGAAACAACACCTCTACGCCAACCGCTAGAGCCAAACTAACGAATAATAAAAACGAATAACCTCATGCTTACACAAAGACGCTTACAAGTAATAAAACGGATAAAAAAATTATCCAATTGCTCTTCTTTTCATGCAACCCTAAAGAAAGCAAACTAACGACCAACCAAAGAAACACCCATTTACAAACAGGGCAGATTTAAGAACCTAAACGGCTCAAAAAAATCGAACAATTCGTTAGAAAAAAATGAATAACTAAGTCAGAATCAAACGGCTCTCATCTTCTGACAAAGACCACTTTCTCGGCAAATTTGACTTTTTATGATACTCATGTAAAGCTCTTATCTTCAACAAAGAAAAATTACGCAACACATAGGCTCCACTTTTCTTCTTAACAATCTTAAACACCAACGGCTCACCAGTTAAACGACCTTTACGACGATACTTCACAACATCCCCTCAATAACCATGATAAAACTCCGTAGTATTTAAATCTGATGACTCCCTATTATTACAAGAGGAAAAAAGTTTGGATGCCCAGCAAAAAAGACAGAAACAAAAAACTACGGAGAATCTAAACGAACAAGAGAATAATTACAGGAATACAAGAAAATTACTAAGCAGGAAGTCTGGGACGGCCACATCATCCCCCCACAAATTTGCCACATCTCTAACTATTTAATGTTATGCAGTCACTACGGAGGAAAGTGATTATTGAGCACGGTTCTTGCACTTAACAAGAAATATGCAAGCACCTAATGGAATCACAACATTAACATGCACGAACGTAACCTTTTTCCTACAATGTGCAATAGCACTAGACTAAACTTGGGAGTTGATAGATTGGAAACAGTAACAATGATTCTACAAACTGCTCCTTATGGAGATGAAAGAATCTGGAATGCTTTCAGGCTAGCAAGAGCGCTTACCACAGCTGCCATAAACATGCAAGTAAATATTTTCCTTACCGGCGATGCTGTCACAACCGCAAAAAAAGGCCAGAAGCCTCCGGAAGGCTACTACAACCTAGAAGATATGCTAAAAGAGCTAGTTGGGCAAGGCATTGAGGTCATTGCTTGCCGCACATGTGTTGGTGCCAGAGGTTTGACCCATGACGAACTTATCGAAGGAGTCCAGATTGGCACAACCGTTGGAAACCTTGCCAAATGGATTAAAACAAGCCAGAAAGTTCTGTCATACTAGACTTTCATGCAAGAGGATTGCTGGAGATCGACGGTGCTGATTAATGGGGCTGAGAACTTTTATAGCTATAATAATCTTCGAAGAGAATTAGATATGTAATCAATCTGCTCGATTGTTACCCCGGGATGCACAGGCAACGAAAGGACTTGGTTACTAGCTAACTCTGTATTTGGCAGATGAGTTTTGCTGAATTTCCGATAAAAGGGCATCAGATGAATAGGCACGCGATAATAAGCAGTTGCTCCGATGCCTGCTCTCCTCAACCCATATATGACTTCATCTCGTTTCTTCACATTGTCATTTCTTAATCGGATGGTGAACAGATACCAGCTGTGCTTATAGCCCATCGGTGTGACAGGTAACTGGATATCATTAATGTTCTGCAGTTTTGTGGCAAGTCTTTGGGCATTTCGCTCTCTCATTTTTAGAAACTCTGGAAGCTTTTTGAGTTGAACCCGTCCTACTGCTGCTTCCATCTCGGGCATGCGGAAATTTCCTCCTAACATGCTTGAAACATATTCATTCTTTTCACCATGGGTTCTCATTGCAGGTAATTTTTCAGAAAATTCTGTGATGCTCGTGGTTATCATGCCTCCTTCGCCAGTTGTCATGTTCTTGCTAGCATAGAAACTCCAACAGGCTAGGTCTGCAAAGCATCCTGGTGGCTTTCCTTTGTATAACGCGCCATGACCTTGAGCTGCATCTTCGATAACAATTAGATCACGAAGCTTCGCAATCTCTGCAATGGATCTTACATCAGCAGGCAAACCAAAAAGGTCAACAGGTATAATTGCTTTGGTCTTTTTTGTGATAGCCTTTTTGATTTCCTCAGGATTAATGTTGTAAGTGTCTGGGTTTATGTCCACGAATACAGGTTTCGCGCCTACCAACACAACGGCCTCAGCTGTAGCAACAAAGGTAAAGCTGGGCACAATTACTTCATCTCCTCGGTTCACTTTCGACACCAAGAGAGATAAATAAAGTGCAGTTGTTCCGCTATTTACCGCAAATGCATATTTTGCCTTTGAAAATTCTTCAAAAGCTTCCTCGAACATTCCTACTTCTGAACCACTTCTAGTGCGGCTTGTCAAAATGCCACTTCTCAAGACTTTGGTGACTGCCTTAACTTCCTCTTCGTTAAGTAGAGGTTTATTTATTGGGATCAATTTTAATCGAGAAACCCCTGTAAAGTGGACTCTTCCAATATACAAGTTTAGTGAAAGAGGTTAATTAAGCCTTAATCTAGGAGTTTTTAGAGATAATCCGACTTTTTATTAGTCTCCCTTCGTGATCAATCTCCAAGCAGCGAATTCTGGTAGTAGAAATTGGATTACAATTCTCGGCTAGAACCATTTCAATGATAATTACGCTTAAGGTTGGAAGGCATTTGGCTTTTCGTCTTTCATTTATGCTGATAGCGCCTTGCTTGGTTTCTTGACTTACTACTATCGCCTCTATTTTTTTGCTGGTTGACGCGGGTCCATATGAATCATGCAAAGGCACAATTTCGCTACGTTCAAGCCAGTCATGTTTGAGGAGAAAACTCTTTAATTCTTCAAGTCTTACCGCAAATGGCGCAACTTCATGAGGTTTCTTCATCTTTTCAACAAACACGTCTGTGCATACGCCTATCATGACTCTCTGACCAATTTCGAAAGCTGTTTTGAGCAAGACTCGATGGCCTTTGTGAAATTCATCAAATGTTCCACCAACAGCCACAACCTTGAAGCGTTTACTCAATCTTTTTCATCCCAGTAGACGTGCGCCTTTGACATCAATTCTCGATACAAGTATGTTCTTGGAGGGCAAAACTCCCTTAAAAGCTTCAGCTATTACTTCAGCCCTATCAATTGTTGTTAATGCATGAACCGCTTCGCCAACCATGTTTTGCGAAGCACCAATCGCCCCTGCTTTTTCAGCCAAGCTGATCAGTTTTTCAGTCATTGGTGTAGAAAATCCCGCTTTGGCTGCAAATTCCTTACTTGCCCGCATGAAATTTTCCAATGATGGGCGGGCTAGTATATCCAAAACTGTCTTCCTCCCCAATTCGTTTATTACAGTTCGTAGGTCATCAGAGGTCAATACTTCCTTCGTGGAGATTGGTCTATGGTAGCCTGTCACAATTCTGTGATTTGATGTTGTTGGAATGCGATCGATTACAGCGTGATCTGGAGCTCCAGGTTCCACAGTGATGACACAGCCCCCCAGAGCAATCGGTCCAACTGTGCCTAATCCTGTGTGACATCTAATCTCTGCAATATGAGCTATCTTTCCAGCCTGGAGTAATGTAAGATCGACGTCCAGTGCTTCACTAAGGGCAAGCGCAGCACTCAGCGCTCCAGCTCCGCTGGATCCAAACCCTGCTCCGATAGGAATCGCTACTTCATGATGGAAGGAGATTCTGTAAGGTTCATCGACTCTTTCAAGCAAAATCGCTGCAACCGTTCTTGTCGTTTCTGCATGTGGTGCATACCTTCCATTTATAAAAACTGCTATGGATGGTTTATCTGATTCTGTTGCACTCACCTCAGTTAAAACACCTTCCTCTAATACAAAACCGCCTCCGCGAGCACCCATCTGCTCCTCATTTGAAAATGGTTTGCCATCAACCGTTCGATCGCAAATCTCAAAAAAGCTAGTTATCCCACCTGGACAAAAGGCTCTGGCTCCTTTAGACAACGATTATTTCTCCTATTCTTAAGAAAGATCTGTACTTGGAACCGCTCTTAAGGGTAATGTAATAGATCTTTGGGGTAATCTGAGTTTAGATTAAACTTTTCATCGCATTTATACTTCGCTGCTTTTTCTCTTGATATAGACCAAATGGTTTGAGCCATGAGAAAATATCTCGCTTCTTACTCTTCGCTTTGAGGGACTAAGGATGGAAAAGCCCTATAACATGCTTCAAGTATTGGTGGTCCAAGAACCAATAAAAACGGAATTTCAGTGGCAAAAGTCCATACAAGCCATGTTAAACTTGCATAGGCAGGCAAAGGAACTACATCTGCAGCTCCCGGCATAATAAAATATTGGCTAAATAGCCAAACAGTAACGCCAATGATAGCGCTACCGACAATCAAGCCAACCGTAGAAGCGATTTCAAAACTTCTCCACTTTGGCAGAAGAAGAACAACAATAACCAGCGCAATATAGCTCATTATTATTACGCCAGCAAACCACATTGTTACTTCGAAATCCAACCAAACATATGAAATCCAAATAAATATCAAAGATCCCAAACCAAACAGGGCTGTAAGAATCTTCCAGTTGAATTTTCTTCTTGTAATATATCCTATCAGGAAAAACATTGCAAAGTTGGAAGTCACTCCAGCCATTAGACTTAGGATAGGGTTCCCATGAATAAACATATCACTGATAAAAATACCTATAGCTGCACCTAGTCCTCCCACCCAAGGACCAAAGAGTACAGCAAACACTGCTGGGATTATGACAACTGGCCAGAACCTGACGAGGCCCAACCCAGGTGTTGTAATCGGAATGATGAAGTAGAATATGTATCCAAATACTGCGTATAATGCAGCGTTCATTGCTGCAGAAGCAACATGTAAGGGCTTCAAACTCAATTCACCATCTTTTTTCAATCCATAAACAGTATGATAAATAAGAGTTTCGTATGAATTCTTCAAACATGTATAAAGAACCCTAAGCACAAAGTTTAAGGGCAATTTAGATGATGTCTTCTAGTATTCACCTGGAGGTGTCACTTTGAGTAAAAAAACCGAAAAATCCATGGAAGAAGAAAAGGTTGCCGTTCTGATTAAATTGAGAGGCTACAAACTTCTAAAACAGGAAGAGTACAAAAATGCCATTGGCTTCTTTGTGAAGACCTCCATTGGTAAATCATTGATGTTTTGCATTCCCTCTCAAGGTACCGTAGGAGTTGCCTACATTAATCAATTGGTAAAGATAATGGAAGAAGAAAAGCTGGAGAGCGGGATTGTTGTAACAAGTGGTCGGTACACACAAGCAGCCAAGAAGAAAGCGCGAAAAAATAAAATTGAGCTGATCCCTCGAATCTTTCCAGCTTTCGATATATTTGCCCACGAGCTTGTGCCAAAACACGAAATTTTACCTCCTGATGAAAGAGAAGGGTTGCTAGCCAAATATCGAGTCCAGCCCTATCAGCTGCCAAAAATAAGAACTACTGATCCCGCTGTCAAAGCCATAGGAGCAAAAGCGGGTGATGTTTTGAGGATCATTCGAGAAAGTGAAACCTCAGGAAAGTATATTGCCTATAGGTATGTAGTAGAAGGCTAGCTTGTGTTTAAAAATTCCCCAAGAGATTTCGAACCGAAACATATATCAGAAAAGAACTTCACTATCGCCCATCCAACTTGAACCCTTGGGTGACTCTGAGTGATCAAAGCCATCATATTCGACCTTGATGGGACTCTTGCTGAATTTAATTTAGATTACAAGACCGTAAGAGCTGAGGTAAAAAATCTCCTCGTAAACCACAGCTTCCCATCCTCAATCTTCTCAATCAATGAGAGTATTTTTGAAATGATGAAGAAAGCTAAAGTTTACATGCTAAATAATGGCAAAAAGGAACACGATTTCTTAGAAATCAATAAAGAAGTACTTTCGTTAGCAAGTAGACATGAACTCAAGGCAGCCCACGAAACCTCTCTGCTTCCTGGAGTATTTGAAGCCTTAAAAACCTTGAAGAAAATGAATCTGAAACTTGGAATTTTCACGATAAATAGTCAGAATTCAACGGATTATATTTTACGCGAATTTCGTCTGAAACAATTCTTCTCTGCGATAATAGCGAGAGAACGTGTAACCAATGTCAAACCTGATCCATCACACCTTGCTACCACATTAAGAGCTTTGAACGTAGATGCAGGAGAAGCGATTGTTGTGGGTGATAGTGTTGTTGATATCCAAAGCGCTAAGGCACTGAACGTTGCATCTGTGGGCATAGCAAGAGGTAATGATGGAGTTCGCAAGTTGAAATCAGCTGGAGCCACGACCGTTATCCAATCCCTAGCTGATCTGCCTGCTTATCTTGTTGAGTTGAGAGAAGAAAAGCGTCAAGCGTTTAACTGAAAAGTTTTTCTTTCCGACCCATAGGGGGGTGACGAGTGGAAGGGGAGAGAGGAAATTAATGGAGGGAGGTGATATAACTCCTACACGTAATTACGTGTACTCTTCCACTCGTTATTTTAGAATAATAAAAAGGTCTACCTATATTTCTTATTATCAAATGAGAAACTGAATCACTATTAAGTCGCAATTTCTAAAAAAAATATGTTATAATTGATACAATTCTGTACGAATAAGTGCTGCATATTCTTTTCCATCCGATTTAACCGTTTTTACGCTACATCGAGTTCATTTTTGACCCTTCGAACTTAGAGTGGCAAGCCAATGAGTGAGAGATTTTATGCGTGGAAATATGAATAAATGATGCTCTGAAAGAGAAATTTCCTAGGTAACAATAGTAGAGAATAATTCCAGAATCTTTAAATCTAAAGATATTCCTCTTATAATAAGAAGGAGAATGGAGAAGAGAAGATGAAATCAATTACGAAGAAGTTCTTCGGATATCTTGTGACTAGCTTACTAATGCTTTCAATGTTTAATATCATATTAACCGCAGGTGCTGATCCTGATATGCCTACACTTAGTGTGGAGCCATCGTTAGTGGTGCTCACAATGGGAACTGAAACTTTCGATGTGAATATCACTATCCGTGATCTGAGCATCGATTATAGAGCTGTTGGATTAGAGTTTAGACTTGGATTCGATATTGACCTTATTAATGTTACGACTGTTGTTGAAGGGCCATTCCTGCAAAATCCTGAATGGAATCATTATGGGACACTATTCTTCGATTTGGTAGAAGACAGCATTATACTCCCAAATGGAACTGAAATTGAAACTCATGCTTTGGTGGGTAACATCCTGCTTCCTAATGCCACTGGTGACTATACTGATTTTGCATATGGTGATGGAGTTCTGGCAACCATAACTTTCACTGCTATATCCCCAGACGTCATCGGTATTTGCGACCTTGATCTGTGGGGCGTTGCGATAACCAATCCCGAAAAAGAAAGATTACCCGCCCACACAGAGGATGGCATAGCCAAGATTCATGTAGCAACAATCAGCGCAAGTCCATCACTAATAATGCTGCCAACTGGAACTGATGAATTCACTGTTGATATTGATATAAGCGACTTGAGCTTGGACCATAGATGTGTTGGTTTAGAGTTCAGAGTCGAATATGACGACACGAAACTAGAGGTTGTCGATGTTGTTGAAGGGCCATTCTTAGATGACCCCACATGGGCTCCATTTGGCACAATATTCTTTTACATTATCGAGCCTCCACAGGAACCACCAGATCCCCCAAACCCAGCTCACATTTTGGTTGGAATGTTGATTGTCCCGAACGCCACTGGAGATTGGGAGTTCTTCCCCTATGGTGCTGGAACACTAGCAACTATAACCTTCCGATGGATACAGTTCAGAGACAGCTACATTATACCTTATGCCACAGCACTCAGTAATCCCGAATCAGTTAGAATGCCAACACATACAGAAGATGCATATGTCAAAATGCCCCGCCCAACTCTAAGCGTTGACCCCTCTATGTTCGTAGGACCAATCGATACTGACGAATTTGAAATAAACATAACAATAAGCGATCTGTACATCGAACACGACGTAGTGGGAATAGAGTTCAGACTAGCCTATGCTGACATGTACCTAGAAGTCGTGGATATTACTGAAGGTCCCTTCATGCAAGCGTTTGGCACAACCTACTTCATACCAAGCGTTGTAAGTCAAACAGAAGGCTTCCCACCGCATGTTCATGTGGGAATAGTGCTACTTCCGCCATGGACAACCATCCCGGAGGGTGAAGGAACTTTAGCGACCATCACCTTCAGATGGAAACAGTATGGCGCCTCCGAACTTGAACTCATGGGCGATGATTGGACACCTTTGCAGGTAAGACTGGTGGACACTAACTCCGATACCTTGCCATCTCCGAACTTGGAGCATGGCTATGTCGAAGTTCCCCTGGCAACGCTTTGTATAGAACCGCCATTGACACAAGCCTTTTTTGTAGGTGACACATTTGATGTCAACGTAACCATAAGTGATCTAAGCGTAGCTTATCACTTCGTTGGCATCGAGTTTAGAGTAGCCTTCAATGATACGCTATTAGAAGTAGTAGATGTTACTGCAGGGCCTTTCCTCGACAGCCCGTTGACTTTCTACAATGTCGATCCCGAAGCTTGGTTCCCGAATGGAACCTATGTACCGTCTAGCGTTGTAATAGGCCAATTATTGCTTCCACCGTGGACTGACTTCCCGTATGGAGACGGAGTGCTGGTAACAATAACTTTCGAAGTAATCTACCAAGAGACCATGGTTGATATCGCGCCTCCTCCGCTTACAGGCGAGTTCTCGATTTTCGCTGGAGCAATAAGCGACCCAGCACAGAACAGACAACCTGTAGACTATTGCGACCCAGCAGCTGCTTACGAGATCTATCCAAGACACTTGTGCGACCTCAACCTAGATGGCTATGTCGGCATTGACGACTTGATCATCTGTGGTGAAGCCTTTGGCTCAAGTCCTGGGCACATCAGATGGAACCCTGAAGCCGATGTTAATGGCGACAACTACGTAGGCATTGACGACATTGTAATCTGTGCACAAAACTTCGGCTGGCCAACCTAAACTTAAAGAGTGCATGCATGCACAAAAATATAAGCGCGCGCGCATCACTCCAAAGTTCCCTTTTTTCTATGCAACAGAAAGAAACAAGAAAGGTTCTTATCTAATGCAAGCATGCATGCGATTTCTTTAAAACCTCAAGTCTTTCTCTATTACACTGTTTCAAGTTTGTATATTACCTTCAGGCCCTTCAAAGTTTCATGAATTGCAGTCCCTATTTGTAGAATTTCATCCAAATTTATCGGTCGTCCCCAATCGTATACGTGATCATAGCGACCCTTAATTGGTTTGAAACCCATGGCACGTAATTTTTCTGCTACGATCACCGGATTTGCACCTTCGCTATTAAACCAAATTGTTAGATAAGTTTTCATAAGGTTCACTCTACTCATTCTTGCTTTTACGTGTCTGTACGATTTATTCTTTTGTATAAGGACTACAAGAAGTAGGAATTACCATTTGGGTAGATCACACGAGCAGAATTCTTAGGAAACCTAATTCTGTTTGAAATAGGGCATGACTTTTTTCGCGAATAGTTGGCAAGTGTCTTTGAGAGTTCTGGGTGAGACTTGGAAGTTCATTACAAAGTGTTGGCAACCAGCATTAACAAATTTTTCCAGCTTCCCTATGATGTCCTCAGGGGTGCCAAAAAGGAAGGGCGCTTTTTCAACTGCTTCATCGGGCAGTTCCTTAGCTTTTATCAACCAAGCTTTTCCATCCCTAGGAAAGACCAGTTTGAATGTCATCTCAAAATCATAGGTTGTGGGTTCGAAGCCAATTTTTTCCAATATTCTGGGTCTAGACAGCAGCATCATTTTGCCCGTTAACATCATAGCTTTTTTGGCCACTTCCAAGTCATTAGAGACTACAACATACATAAAATGGGCTGGATCGATACTACAGGGGTCTCTTCCATACTTCTTCGCAGTTTCTTGAATGATCTTTAGATTATTTCTATACTCTTTCGGTACTAGGTTGGCAGGTAACCATCCATCACCATATTGTGCTGCTACCTTCATGGTCCTTGGCGAACTCGCTGCGATATATATTGGGACAGTAGCTTGATACTTAGTCTCTGAAATAGGTATAGCAGGTCTAGGGCGTAAGAACGCCTTCGTAAGTTGGTAGTATTTCCCATTGAAATTTACGAAGTCTTCATTGAATAATCTACGTATAATTTGAATAGCCTCGATCGTTCTACCTACAGGTTTGTCAAAAGGAATGCCAAAGGGAACCAAATTCATCGCTTCGCCTACGCCAATTCCGAGCACTGCCCGACCATTTGATAATACATCACAAGATGTAGCCATTTGAGCAAGAGAAGCAGGATGATGTCGGTAAGTATCACTCACACCCGTAGCTAATTTGATCTTCTTCGTAAGTACTGCTAGAGCACACAGTGTGTTCCAAGCATGCAAAGCATCCCAGCGGCGAACCCCTGTAGCTACCAAATGATCTGGCATCCAAAAGGAATCGAACCCGAGTTTCTCTGCCAATAAAGCTGTGTCACGGATAATCTCCCAAGGATAATTGGGGCACTCAATCCCAAATTTAAGTAACCTTTCCTTAATCATAAAACATCCCTGAGTATTCTTTGCCTAGGCTTTCTTGAGCTCGTAGGTAATTCTGTCATTGGGTAAGGGTAAGGGTGTGACCAGGAGCTTCATCCCGATTTTAATCTCCTTTTCACCTATATCTTTGCTCAGGAGTGCATACACTTTCACGCCTTCTTCACACTCAGCAAGAGCGATGGTATACGGAACTTCATCTTGGAAGCCTGTTGGGGCAAAATACGCCGTAGTATATGTGAGAAGGCTGCATCTTCCACTTAATTGGTGCCATGTTACATCTGTTGACATATCATATGGACAGTCAGCCCTGGGAGGAAAGTATAATTTTCCACATCTATTGCATTTCGTTGCCATTATTTTCCCATCATTCAAGTGTTTCACAAAATCTGCAACCTTAGTCTCAGAAATGAAACCCTTTTTCCCAAATTTTCTGAAACTCAAGACTATTCCCTCTTCAGTATTGTAACATTTCCGTACAATCCGACTCCTCCAATGTTGTGAATCAGACCAATTTCAGCACCATCGATTTGAGTCTTACCCGCTCTCCCTTGGAGTTGGTGCACAATTGTCCTGATTTGGGAACCTCCAGTGGCACCTATTGGATGCCCTTTAGACAAAAGACCTCCGTCCACATTCACAGGTATCTTCCCGCCAATATATGTCTGCGATTCGTCTATCAATTTTCCACCCTCTCCAGATTTACAGAATCCTAGGTTTTCGTAAGCCATTATTTCAGCAATAGTGAAGCAGTCATGAACCTCCGCTACATCTATATCCTTTGGCTCTACACCTGCCATATTATAGGCCTGTTTGCCTGCTTGAATCGCGCAGTCAAGACCCGTGATATTTGTCCTATTAGGAGTGGCTAATGTATCACTTGCTGCGCCTATTCCTGCGATCCAAATCGGAACAGTGGTTATTTTCCGCGCTTTTTCTTCACTTGCCATGATTACACATGAAGCACCATCAGCATTTGCACAACAGTCATACATTTTCAAGGGGCTTGCTATGTCTCTAGCCTTCAGACAATCTTCCAAGGTTACTTCTCTCCGAAACATCGCCAAGGGGTTAGAAAGAGCGTATTTACTGCTCTTGACCTTAACCTTCGCCAACTGCTCATCCGTAGTTCCATACTTATGCATATGAGCACGGGCAAACATTGCATAACCCGCGGGCATCATAGTACCGAAAGGTGATTCCCATTGTATATCCGCACCTCTACCCATCCTTTCCTGAGCCTCAGATGAGGATATTTCTGACATTTTTTGAAATCCGATCACTACAACAATTTCGTGGAGTCTGGATTTTAAGAAACCATACCCGACTCTCACACCAGTGCTGCTTGAAGAGCAAAGAGATTCAGCACAAAGCGTTGGTCTAGGCGTTAAACCAAGATATTCAGATATTAATCCCGCGGGACTTCTTTGCTTATCGTACTCTGGAGCCGAGCAAATTATGGAAGCCTCAATTTCCTTAGGTGAGAGATTGATGTCTTCTAACGTATCCCTGAAAGCCTCGAAACATAATTCTTGAATGCTCATCCTACTATTTCTGGCAAAGGGGGTTTGCCCCACGCCTACGATCGCAACTCTCATTGGAAATCCTCAAGTGCTGATAAATTCATTCAGCCCATAATAAGATTATTGTAATACCAGTGCTTACCTATTTGCGAAAGCGAAAGTGACCCAGCGGAAGCACTAAAGAAATTAGGGAAACATTAAAAGCAGCTAAGTTGCTACTTGATAGGAATTTACGTGGGAGACTTATGAGCATAGAAAAGGAAGATCCAATCAAGCTTCATAAACAAGGTAACATCCTATATGAAACTGGAAAATATCCTGAGGCAGCAGAAAATTTTCTCCGATCTTCGGAGCTCTATGAAAAGAAGAGCAACTTCTTTGATGCTTCAAATATGCTATACAAGGCTGGCGAATGCAGCTTTATGCTGGAAGATTACAAGGTTGCCCTTGAACGCTTCACCAAATCTGCGGAGCTGGCTTTCAAAAAAGGATTTGACCGTTTCGGGGTCAGTGGATTAGAGTATGTATTAGATTGTTATAAAAAGTTGAAAAAAGAGAAGAGCAAAGAGGCAATTGCGATCCAGAAGGAGATAAAGAAAATCAAAGAAAAGTTGGCGTCCCAGTTTCTTTAGAATCCATATAACATACGAAAGGAAAGCTTATTTTTCTCCGATTGATTTTTTTGAAAGCGATAACTGTGCCAACCCTCTTTAAGACCCTTGCAGAGCTCTGTGAAAATTTAAAATCTACAACAAAACGAAACGCTATGATTAATCTCGTTGCCTCTTTCATTCTCCAACTTGAGGTCAGAGAGACATCCGCCGCAGTATTAATGTTGATTGGGAGAGCTTTTCCAAAATGGGATCAGCGAGTTCTCGAAGTTAGTTGGGCAGCACTAGGTACAATCATTCGAAAAATCCTGAATTTGAGCGATGAAGCTTATTTTCAGGCTTTTGACAAAACCGGTGATGCGGGTGAAGCGATTGAATCCCTTTTCAGGGAAGGCAAAATCAGAAGGCAATCCACACTTTTTCAAAATGAGCTTACGATTCTTGAAGTTCATCGTTCATTTAACGCAATTGCAGGAATAACCGGAACAGGATCAAGAGAAAGGAAAGAGAGACTGCTTGAGACATTATTCAGCTCAGCAACTCCCCTTGAAGTTAAGTATATTGTGAAGATTTTAATTGGCGAAATGCGAACAGGGTTCCATGAAGGGCTGATGGAACTCACAGTTTCCCATGCCTACAGAATTCCATTGAAGGTTGTTCAGAGAGCAAGTATGCTAGCAGGAGATATAGGAGAAGTTGCAACACTCGCAAAGAATAAAGGAGAGGAAGGTCTCCAGAGGCTGAAATTAAAGGTCTTTAGACCCTTAAAACCGATGTTGGCCCAGAAGATTGAATCCATAACTGAAGCCCTGAAGGAACATGGCGGAAAGACTGCCTTAGAGCATAAGATAGATGGTGCCCGTGTTCAGATCCATAAGTCAAGAAGCATAGTGAAAATATTTAGTCGACGACTAACTGATGTCACATCAAGTCTGCCGGAGATTGTAGAACTCTGCCAGAACGAAATTGAAGAAGCTGAAGTTGTCCTTGAAGGCGAGTTAGTTGCAGTTAACAAAAAGGGCAAACCGATGCCTTTTCAGAATCTTATGCGTCGTTTTCGAAGGATTCACAAAATCAATCGGATTGCAGAAGAAATACCAATTAGACTCTATCTTTTCGATTTACTATATATTAATGGAAAAAGCCTCATTAATCAAAAGTACACAAAACGTAGAGAAAGGCTAGGTAAACTTGCAGGATCAATTCCCCTTACAAAGAATATTATTGCCTCAGATCCGGATGTAGCTGAAGAATTTTACAAACAAGCCATAAAGGAAGGGCATGAAGGATTAATGCTAAAGAACCTTGATAGCCTCTATACGCCAGGCGTCCGAGGCAAAAAATGGCTCAAAATGAAAAAGGTTCTAGAACCTTTGGACTTAGTTGTTATAGCTGCAGAGTACGGTTATGGACGAAGACATGGGTGGCTCTCGGATTATCATCTTGCAGCTCAAGATCCAGATACTAATGAACTACTAACAGTGGGAAAAACTTTCAAAGGCTTAACCGATGCTGAGATTATTGAAATGACGAAGCGATTGAAGGGGCTGACTGTAAGGAGGGAAGGCAATAAAGTAATTGTCGTTCCTCAAATAGTCGTGGAAGTCTCTTATAATGAGGTTCAAAAAAGCCCAAAATACTCGTGTGGCATGGCTCTTCGTTTCGCCAGAATTACGCGAATTCGCTATGATAAAAGTGTAAATGAAGTTGACACAATCCATAAGGTTCGAGAAATCTACAACAATCAGTTTCAAAGAAAATCAAGAGCCCCTCAACTGTGATGCTTTTGACAATGAATACCCTGTAGGAGTACATCAACTGAGTTTATCCATGTATTCCTCTATCTATCAGCTAAAAACCTGTAGCAAAATAGAGTCTTGCGGGGTTCCGCTAAGGTTTGATTATTCTCCTTGCCTTCGTTATTGCTTTTGTATGTTTATATATCGATAGCAGAGCTCCAATGATCCAGATTCCAAGGAAAGGAATGTTATATGGAGGGAACAAAAAACAAAGCAAGATTGCAGCGTGTATTATTTGTAGTAGATCCATTACCTGTAGCGCATTTGTGCTAATAAATAATAATACTATAGATAAAATAACGCTGATCGGGAATAACAGAGTCCATGATATCAGTTTCATCAGTGCTTTTCTGCTTTTAATATGATGAGCAATTCTATTTGAAATGAAATAGATTATTAGCCCAAATATAACATCAAAAATGGTCAATAGAAAAAGCAGGAAAAGGACCAGCTCTAGGTCAATCAACTTGATATCCCTCACAAATATCGATTGAATGAGCATAGGCTGTAACTAGGGCATAAAAATGTATGTGTACATATAAAGAATCAATCCAAAAATCATTTACTATTCCAAGCGTGATTTTTCTCTGTCTGATCTTTTCAAGGAAACTCAAGATCACCTCGACTGTACAGCAATGATTCTACATAGCCATACCGCAACATCTAAAAGCTTAGAACGAGATGAAGAACTTCTACAATCGGGGTTCGAATATGTCACAGAAAGAGGCAGCGCCAAAGTCCTTTTCAAGAGAAAACAAGCTTAAAGTGCTTGATTACAATGAAGAGAAGAAGATTTTCAAGGTCAAACATCAAGATAGCAGTAACATTTGCAGCATAGTAGATACATTCGCTGAAATGTTTGGCATGTGGGCTGGGCGGATCCTGATTACCGCGAAAGATGAACAATGGGCATTAACAGCAGCAAACACAGCTACTGGCTTTGCTTCATCAATTATAATGTCTCCTGCTGAAGCTGGGGTAGAAGGATTAGTTTCTCTGAATAACTCCCCCGATGGAAGGTCAGGAGCAATAATCCAGATTTATCACAGAACTAGACTAGACTTGAAAAATCAAATGATCCTTAGAATTGGACAATGTGTGATGACTTGCCCCACTACTTCTGCTTACGATGGATTGCCTCGAGTTAAGAGAAGATTGAAGGTGGGGCGAAGCCTTCGACTTTTTGGGGATGGATTTCAGAAAGAAGACATAATAGGGAATAGGAGAGTTTGGCGGATCCCAGTGATGGAAGGAGACTTCATTGTTGAGGATAATTTTGGAGCTAAAAGGGCAATTGCTGGAGGAAATTTAATCATAATGACCGGGAGTCCCTCAGTAGGGCTTGAAGCCTCTAAATTGGCAGTAGAAGCTATCCATAGAAAAGTTAGAGGAGTTGTTATGCCATTTCCCGGCGGTGTTTGTAGATCAGGATCTAAAGCCGGCTCTCTCAAATACAAGCTCAAAGCATCTACCAACCATCCTTTCTGTCCAAAGCTCAGAGGATTGGTTAGCGATTCAGAAGTTCCAAATGGAGTACAATCTGTCTACGAGATTGTAATTAATGGTCTCAATTTGGAGGTCGTAAAGAAGGCAATAGCTGAGGGCATAGAAGAAGCATCAAAAGTTGCTGGAGTGACCTTGATTTCTGCCGGAAATTATGGTGGAAAGCTTGGACCCTACCATGCTTATCTTAGAGATGTTCTAGGATTTGAATAAATCAACATCTCCTCAATCTATTTCCAATGGTCTAGGTATCTAACACGATATATTCTCTGCCTTTTCCATCAGGTGATCCTACTAAAAGTCTATCATATATTCTGCCTTTTCTGCTGTCTATTATCCGCTCAAGTTTGCCTTTTGCTTTAATATTTTCACCTTTTTTTGCCAAACTGTCATAAAGTCCTTCGTAAGAAACCACTTCTTCAATGTTTGCTTCAATCTCCTCATCGACTACAACATCCTGAACTCTGTAGATTGCTGGAAGAAAAATGCTATCAACATTATCAACAACTTCTGCTTTTATGGTTACAAATTTGATTGGGTTGGAAATTTTGTCACCATATTTCTCTGTAAGTTCGTCTTCCTTCTTAATTGGATGGATCGAGAAGGCTGTATTTTCAAAGAGACCAATATTCCATTTTCGCTCATAAATTTGCGCAGCTTCAGTAAGGCTAATTGGGTGTTTTTTCGTTTTTTCTCGAATCCATATCTCCTGTTTTTCTTCTTGAAAGCGTCTGATGCTAAAGTCATTTGATGAGACCGCTTCGGTAAGAGTCTCTTTAATTCTAAAACCATTTTTAGCTCCATATACTGTGATGTCAATATCAGAAAACATTGGATTGTGAATGTTAAGTAGAATAGATCCTGTAACACCAAATTTTGAAACTGGAATGGCACTTAATTCTGATAGGCAGGACACAAATTGAACCACTTTTTTTTGCAGAGGGTCAAGGGCCTGGTTTTCGAATAGTTTATCCAACTTTTTTTCAGGCTTGAGGTGTTCAACCAGATAATCTTTTGGTACTGCAGTCATCAAGATATTATAGACATGCGAGAAGAAGATGTATTGAGGATAATCATTCTTCAATAGCTCAAATGTCTTCAGGAGACTAGGAATAGTGTACGTTGGCATTGCCCGTTTGAATCGCGTTGTTTCGTTTCTCCATTTCCCTTTAGTATCTGGCAGGTATCTTAGATAGCTAATGACTCGATCATCTGGATGATATGGACCCACGACGCAGAAGAAAAGTCCTTCTTTAGTTCGTAAAAAATCACGATCTCTGAAATCCCGATGACTCACATTGTTCACCTTTCTAAGACCATGAAATCTGAAGCTTGCCCTCCTAGAATAAGCCTGAAAATTGGTGTCTTGATCTTTCCTTGCACTTTTTCAACCTTGCCTTGTGCAATGACAGACTCTCCTTCTCTTGCCTGTTCACAGAATCTACCTCTAAAGGATACAATTTCCTTCACTGCTGTTCCATGTGCTCCTTCAAGCAATTTTACATTATCAATAGGATATCGACAAGGTGTGAATATCGCTTCAGAGTCGTCCAGAACAGTTGCTGAGATTTTAGCATAACCGACTCTCTGATAATTATAGTCACCATATTCTTGGACGGTTTCATTCAAACTCTTTATACAGCGAATATAGAACTCGCGTTGTCCGAACCTACCTTGTAAAACCTTTCTACTTTCGGTTTTGATGAATAGATCCGAAGGCATTGTTGTGTCTTGAGATCGATAATAGCAAAGGGCTCTTAGCTCTTCTTCTGTATGCCTCTTTACTTCGCTTTTCTCGTTATTCATTGCAGATCTAAGTGTTGCATGAAGTTTGAAGCAATTTTTTTCTCCATAGACCACTGGATCAATATCCGATTTAGGAGTATGCAAACGAACTAAAAGAGAGCCTGAAATTCCCAGTTTATCCCAAGGGATATTCGAAATATTTTGTATATACTCGATTAGGCTTAATGCCTTTTTCTCCATTTCATCTAATTGACTGCTAGTGCGGAGTTCTCGTAAACGGTTTGATGGCCTATAAATAGCTTGTATGTCTTTCTTTGGAACCTCACAAAGATTCATTCCAAAAACAGGGTCGAAGATTAGATAACGGGGCAATCTTTCTTCCAGGAATTTGTAGCGTTCTAAAAGCGGGTAGATTTTCTTGTAGCTTGTTCCATCTAATTCGCGGTCTCCATGAGAGTCTGGAATGAAGCGAGGGAATGCGACTATTCTATTTGGAGGATGGATAAATCCCTTAACATCAAAAATTATCTTGTTGTTGTCTTTAATGTAGTCGCCTTCCCCACATTTTAATGAATGCATGCATTTCATTAACTTCCTTCCATCAGCTCAAGCTTTTCTTTATGTGTATAACAGATTCAAACTCCAATTTCCTCGTTAAAAATCCTTGCCAGCTCCTCTTTTCTGATACCAAGATCATCAGCAAGCTTTCTTATCCATCTTAGATACGATGTGAATGCGGTGTTAACGATTCCAACTTTCTCATTTTTAGTTAGGCTTTTTTCTTCTAGAAGAAGAATTGCAAACCACCTTCCAAAGTCAGATAACAAGTAATACTTCAGCCATACTGCGCGCGTTTTAATGGTTGATTTTTCCATATGCTCTTCCAATATTCCAAGTTCTGTTAGAGCCTGTAATCGTTCTATAATTGTTTTGTTAGAATAAGGTAACTTGCTGATTAAATCCCTTTGGTAGATCTTTTCGGTGATGCCTTTGTCGATCGAGAAGGTCAAGATATCGATTGGTACTCTGGAACCAAAAATGGCTCGTAAGACTTTTTGCTTTCGGCTTCTAGGCAAGAAAATTATATATGGATACAGAGTTTCTGTCATGGATCATCGATGTTAATACTCTATCATGAAAAAGCTTAATAATGTTATGTAAATATTTACACTCGATTTCAAATTGGAACACTTATCTTCAAGAGAAGTAGCTTTGATCGCTGTCTTTTCAGGGCTGTATTACGTCTTATCGTATCTGCCGGGGATAAGAGCTGTAGGCGTAACAAGCGTTACAATCAATATTGAAGCGTTCATGGCCTCAATATTTGGTATAGTATTGGGACCTTTTCTTGGAGCAATAACCGCCTTCGCAGGGGCAATGATGGCTTGGGGGCTTCCACCTGGGTCACCGACAGCGTCTAGTGCAGTCTTTATTCCAGCTCCAGTCATAAATGCCTTCATAGTTGGACTAATTTTTACAAAACGGTGGAGAGTAGCATTTATTTCTCTTCTTGCAACCATAGTAGTGTTCTGGTTTCTCCCTCCAGCGTTACCTTGGGATCAGTATTCACATGTTGGCTTCTGGGTCATGTGGGATAAAATTCTAGCCTTAATACTGATAATCCCTGTAGTTTTTCTCATCAGCAAAACTAGGAAAAGAATAGAAAAAGTCCCTGAAAGAGCTGACGTGATGAAGAAAAGGACGCTGAATTACATAACCATTTTCCCAGTTATCGCCTCTCTTTTAATCATTATCAATACAATGCTGATAATATTAGAAGGAAACGTGCTGAAGTATCAGATTTCCATTTTCAACACAGTATTGAATTTCCAATTTGGTATTGAAGATATACTGCTAGCGACGACTTCTTTTAGCTACCTCTGGTTGGTTATCGGGATAGGTATTCTAGTTTGTGCTGCACTACTCCACCTGAAACCCGAGAAGCTGATGCTATGGAATATCTTGATTTTCCTGTTTTCTTGCTCTAGCGTCATTGTTGGTGGAGGGTTCATAGTCGGTTTATTCCTTGGAGTGTTCAGCGGGATAATCGGAACCTTGAAAAGGAGATTTACAATTTCGAGAATCGCTAGTGTGCAGATTCTTCTGTTTTTCTTATTGGCTTTTATTGGAAATGAGGCCGATAACGCATTGGGTGCTGATATATTTGCAGTACCTCTTGTTTATAATGGAATTTTTGGTTTCTCAACAGATGTTGTTCGTGGATTTTTTCTCATTGCCCCCTTTTTCTATCCTGCGATAAGAATAGTTCAAGCTATAATCACGACGCTAATTGCTGTACCTCTTATGAGAAATCTAAATGCTGCTGGACTGGGTTTAGCAAAAGAATCTAGAAACGAGTAGAGATATACAAAGCTCTTATCCGAGCAGGGACCCTCAACAATCTTTATTAAGGCATCTCGATCTTTCTGCTTAAACTAAATGAATTCATTTGAAAGCACACAATGCTAATAAAACACAGGAATTATTTTTCCTAAGGGTCTGTTTGATTGCTCCATAAAGAGCAAGTTATTAAGCATATTTCAAATAGTTTTCAACTGGCTATTCTCCTAGAAGTTAGCGCTCCAAAACCTGGAAATATCACTAGAACAGCTAATTTTAGGAACACGCGTTATGAGCATTTCTTAGCTTCAGCTGTTGCTGTTGAGCCTGGTTTGGCTATTGCTGCCAAGCGAGGTATTATGGTCTATGAAAAAGTAATAGGATTAAACGAACTTTTCCTTGGAGAAGTGATGAGAGATTCGGTCATGAATATCATGTCTTGGCAGCATGGGGGCAACACGCTCCTAGGTTCCGTGCTTTTGTTATTCCCCCTTGCAGCAGCCGCAGGAATGACACTCTCTGAGAAAGAGAAATTCTCGATTCAGCAGCTAAGAAAAAACCTCCGGTCAATCGTTAGATCAACAACCTCTGTGGATGCTGTTGCGGTCTATGAAACAATCGAAATTTTCAAACCTAGTGGCTTAGCAGGCAAGGCGCCAATTCTAGATGTGACCGATCCAGAATCCAAAAATAAGATCTTGAAAGATAACGTGTCCCTCTTTGAGATTTTCAAAATTTCAGCATCTTATGATGCTATCTCTAGAGAATGGGTGGAGAATTATCCAATCACCTTCGAATTAGGACTGCCTTACTTTAACAAGCAGCTTAGTGAAACAGGAAACCTAAATATCGCAATCACCCACACTTTTCTCAAAGTCCTGTCTCTTGTCCCTGACACTCTAATTGCCAGGAAAGCTAATTTAAAGAAAGCTCAGGAAGTCTCTGATGAAGCAAAGAAAATATTGAATTTAGGAGGTTTGACAACTAGTATAGGTAGAGAAGAGCTCTCTAAATTCGATAATGATCTCCGTAGTCAAAACAACCGGTATAACCCGGGAACAACAGCTGATATTATTGCTGCTATTATAGCCCTCACTATCTTGGATGGTTATCGTCCATAATGCATTCATATCTCATTAAATATGCATGTATCTAAGGAAGAATATTGATAAAAGAACTATGGAAAGATAAAAAATCTGGCTTAAAGAGGCTTTTCGGGACTTGAAGACATTTGCTGAAGGGAGAAAGGAGGTTCCATCTTACTATTAAATAAGTAAGGTGCAAATTTCTTCAAAATCATTCCGACGCCTCCTAAAAGCCATTTTTCAGACTATAGTGCCTTAAATGCATCAAACCATTTTGCATACGATGCAACCATATCAAGGGATACGCTTGGTTTTCGATCTTCAAGTATCTGCCGAAAATCACTCATTTTTACAGGTCTAGGTTTAGCTTGTTGATCATGTGCTTTCCCAGACTCGAAAAATTCACCAATGACTCGTAAATAGGCTGATTGACAACAATCTTTTATGTCACTTCCGGAAAACCCTTCTGAGAGTCTTCCCAATTCATGAAGGCTCATGTGTGGATCCAGGTTCAAATCGGTTGTGTAGAGCTTGAACATCTGCAATCTTGAGTGATGATCGGGCAATGGTACAATGATTCTCTTTTGAAACCTTCGAATAAATGGCCAGTCTAAATCCCAGGGTCTGTTAGTAGCGCCAATAACATAGGCGTGAAGCCTCTTACCTTTATCTATAATTCCATCCATTTCTTTGAGAAATTGGTTCCTAACACGAACTTCGCCACCGACTTCGCTTGAATGTCGTCCCATTAACGAGTCTAATTCGTCAATGAACACTATCGCAGGTTTTCCATTATTTGCAGACTTTCGAGCTGATGTAAAAAGCCGGGCTACGTTTTTCTCAGCTTCACCTAACCACTTAGACATTATTGAAGCAGCATCCACAGATATAAAATTCGCATCAATTTCTGTGGCCACGGCTGCAGCTATTAGAGTTTTTCCACACCCTGGTGGTCCAAAGAGTAGAATCCCTCTAGGCCATCCCAGAGGGAAAAGGTCTGGTCTTTGAACTGGGTAGACAATTGCTTCTTTGATCGCTTTTTTTGCTGGTTCCAAGCCAACTACTTCAGGCCATTTCACATTGGGCTTTTCTTGCATGATCAGCTCGTCATAGCTTGCTTTTCCACCTTCTGTAGGTGCTGTAGCTTCCGCGGGTCTTCCACTTATATCGGGTTTCAGTGGCATTCCGCCTTGTAATATTTTGACCCTTTCTTGATACGCCATAGCGCGTTGTATATAGACTTTGTTTAGTCCATAATCAGGGTACAAGTGAACGATTCTTAGAAGAGTTTCTATAGACTTTTGATACATTGTAATAGCCATTCCCTTTGACCCTTGATTATCAAGTCTTATTGCTTCGGACGCGTAGTTTGTAGCAGCTTTTTCCAATTCTTGAGAAGCACTCATTTCTATCACATTTCAAGTATTATTTTTCCTTTGGCATCAAGGTTTTCTAATGTTGTTTTCACTTCCTCAGGAGGAATCTCCAAGCTTAGGGCACATTCAGAGATGTCTATCGGCCCTTTGCACTGTTTTATATATTCCAATAGCTTGTCTTCAAGAGATTGAGCATGTTGTATTCTTAGAGAGATGCTTTGCATTTTCAAGTCCTTTATCGAAAGAAAAGCATTGGAGGTTTCTTTCTCCTCTCCAGTGGATTCAGGACACCCTGCAACCAATGCAACCATTTCTTTGATATGCTCTGGTTGTTGGGTTTCCTGCAATATTTCCGAGACGGGCGGTTCAGGCAATTGATCATTTAATTTTTGCTCTAGAATAGCGTTAACTTCATTGATAATATCTTGTGCACCTGGAGTTTTCAGGTTTGTTTGTATGATTTTTGGAGGTTCAGAAGATAACTTTGTGACCGTAAGTGTTTCTTGTATACTACTGTTTACTCTGTCTAGTTCAGAAGCGACGTCAGGCATTATATTGACTAAGTTGGTTGTGACATTTTTAAGAGCATTAAGCGCTGGCTTGAGGTCGACCATTATTGTGCTAAGTTCCTTGATAGTCTCCAATCGAAGGACAATGCGTTCTATGGCAATTTGAGTCTGCAATAGAAGCTTTATGAGCTTTCTTACCTCTGCCAGCTCGTTTGCACACATTGTAGCACGTGCATTATTATTTTTTTGCAGCGCGAAAGTACAAGCTCGGAAGAGGGTCTTGTCTCTTTCACGGAGTCTTATATGAACCTGTTCTAGCTTAGAATGTTGAATTTTTAATTTTCGGATTGACTTCACGATAATATCTTCGAGGGGTGGAGGTTGTGATCGAAGGAAATTCCGAATTTTTGACCCTCCGCCCGTCTTTTCGGTTTTTAGGAACTTTGTTCTTCTGCGTTTTTTACGTATACAACGACAGGGCTTTCGCCTGAAGGCTGAGGTGATTCTGGGGGCTCTGGCAGGGTGGTGTCTAGCGACTCATTGCTTGGTGGAAGCACTGTTTCCTCCACTTCTTCCTCTACTTTTTGCTCAATCATTTCGTCAGCTGTTTCGCTTTGGCTTTCGCCTAGAATCAGATTCGATAATTTTTTTCTCAGTGCTTCAAAGGTGTTCTTCTCTGAGTTGATTCGTTTCAGTCCTTCCTTCACTATCTCTACTGCAGTTTGATAAGATTCCTCGTCGATTTGCCCTATCTCCTTTTCGATTTCCAAATTGATCAAAGCTGAATTGAGCGCCTTCACTCGTTTGGTGCATTCATCAACTTCACTCTCAACTTCAGCTATTGTGCTTTCTGCTTCTGCTTTCAGCTGACTCAGTGCACCTTCAAAGCTGGAATACAAGTCTCCATACATCTCTTCAGGGATTTTCTTTTTATCATTTAAATCTTTTATAGCCTGAGTTTTCCGCCAAAGGAGTGGTATCTGGTTGCAGAAATTGTCGGCTTGCATCTTTAATGTAGAGAATAGCATTATTTCTTCATTCTCGGTCTTGATCTGATCGCTTGAGTATTGTTTGATGTGGCCGTCTCCATGTTCTATGAATACTCCGTCTACTCGCCCTCCTGGAGTCACTAGAAACGAAGCTATAGTACCAACTACATGACCATATTCGTCTTTGATCGGTTTACCTAGATGACTAAAAAGATTGGATGTTGATTCAAACATAGTAAATCACCAGTTCTCTACGTGCTTAGGATGTGTTGGTAGATGACTCTTCTCCCAACTTAGGAATGCTTGTTGGTAGCTCAGGGAATCTTTCCTTAATTTTCTGCTCTGCTACGGATGACGCTTCGGAAAGGATCTTTTGAGCATCTTCATTCGCTGAATCAAAGTTTATTGTCAAACCTGTACTCTGACCTGCATCAATGATTATACCATTCAATAAGTTGCCTATTTGCCCCAATTCCTTTTCTGCTTCCGGGAATATTGCTGACATGCCACTCTTCACTGAACGAAGCACTCCAACTGCAGGAGCGAGTGTTGTTACGATGTCACCTAATTCAGAAACTGTTCTTAATCTAAGTACTATTTGCTCTAAAGCTAGTCGACCGTGCATTATCATCTTTTCCATCTTTCGTATTTCGGCAAGTTCATTGGCAAAAACATTTGCACGAGCCATGTCGTGTTTTGTGTATGCATCCACTATTCGAGCGAAGATTTTCTGATCGCGATCTGAGAAGCGTTCGCCTGCTTGGTCCAATCTTTGGACTTGAAGCTCGATCCGCCTTATAGCCATGTCAAGTCGCGGTTTTAGTGGACCTGGTGGCCTTAAAGCATCTTTGACCCTTGTTTTAAATGGTTGCTGACTTTGTGTTTCTTCCCATCGTTTAGCAAATCTTTCTGACATAATTTAGTTACCTCCTTAAGAAAGAGGAGGGGGTTAAAAGGATATTATTACATTGTTATCATGTGCTAAATACCCACGTATATATGTGGCAGTATTATGCTATTTCAAAAATGTTTTGAGCTTTAAATCCCATAATAAAAGAGGAACGTGGTTTGTTTGCTGTTTTAAACAATTTTATGTCAGTTAGCCTAAAAAGGGCCCCTCTTGTAGTATGTTAAATCAAGGTGATCAGTATGGGTGATAGAATAAGAATATTCGCTATGTTCGGAGTATTAGGATTTGCTGCAGGAATTATTGCTAACTTTACGGCGAAATATGTAATCCCATGGATGACAACTCTTGTTTTTCCAGCAGTTGGCATCGAATGGGCTTTATCAGGATTTGCAGGAGCTTTCCTGACAATCCTGCTGGTTACGGTTTGGGCTCACGTAACTTCCCCTTCAGAAGGCTGAATTTATTCCCCAGCAACTCGTGAATCCTTTTTTTCCTATATCTGTAGGGCTAAATTTCGTCTATTCAGAGAATCCATCGAAATATTCTGACAAATGGGATAGATAATCCAGAACTAACATGATGTTTATTACCCTAGTTCTGATTTTCTTTGCGTATGCACGATATGCTAGGAGCCTTAATACTGGCGGGGGGACAGGCAAAGCGAATCAAGGAAAATAAGGCATTATTGCAGCTAGGTGAAAAGCCTCTATTATTTCATGTGCTTGAGAAGATTTTTGATGTGACCCACGAAATTGTCGTTGTCATAGGGAAAAGAGATAATCCCCTAGAATTCAAACTTCTCCTTCCATCAAAAGTGATTCTGGTGCAAGACAAAGTTTATGGGCAAGGACCATTGGGTGGGATTTTCACGGGATTTAAAAGAATGCAGTCAGAATATGCACTGGTTACTCCTGTTGACTCACCTTTTATAAAAAAAAGCTTACTTGAGTACCTAATTTCGAAAGCGAGTAGTGCAAATGCGGTGATTCCTCTCTGGCCAAATGGGAATCTAGAACCACTTCACGCAATTTATAGAATCTCCGCAGTAATCCCTGCAGCAAAAAATGCTATAATTAATGGTGAATTCCAAATGCTAAAGATTGTGAAAAAACTTAGAAACGTGACTTATTTAAACACGGATTATCTCAGAAGATTTGATAAAAAACTTCTGACCTTTTTTAACATCAATGACCGGAACGATTTGGAAGTTGCTCGGAATCTGTTCAAGGGGTTTGCGCTCAAATGATAAACTCACTGTTGAAGCAATTATCAAAGAAGATTTTTGATTAATTCGACAAGCTTATTCCTATCTTCAAGAAAACTAAGATATGGCGCGTCAAGATTAATGGGCGTCTCCTTTTTGAGCAGAGTAGGACCAACAAAAGCCAATACTGGAAAAAGCCGTTTGTCCAAAGCATCAAACTCCCCTTTATCCCCTACGATTACGATCTTTTGAATATCAGACCTTTGTATAACCTGGGATTGAAATCCTTCAATGAGCAACAGATCAACAGGCTCATTTTCAAACAACTGAAGAATTTCATCAATGTTTTCCCTAGAGTTTTCCCTTTTTTTGAATAGGGCAATTTCCTTAGGTGAGGTGCAAACGACAATTTTCGCGCCAGCTTGTGAATGTCGCCAGCTGTCTTTTCCCTTCAAGTCCAGTGAATGTCGCGGATTATGCACATGTTTTATTGTTCCAATTCTGAGATTCTTTTTTGCTAAATTCCTAATAAGATGCTCAATAATCGTTGTTTTTCCCGATTTTGAGACTCCTATGACAGCTATTATTGGCGGTCTGATTTTATTCTCAACTTCATTCGTCACCGTTTTTCACCTCTGGCTCTTATATGCACATCTTTATTGCGAGAATTAGAAGTCATTTAATCACAAATAAAAGATTCACTTATTAGATCATCGATTTCAATGCTTGCATGTTACAAATAATTATGCGGAAAAAATTTAACTATTCAACGTGCTATCTTTAATGGGGAGAGGAGGGCGAACCCAATGAACCCTTTGGGTTAGGAGGGAGGCTTCTCACACTCCTTTCTTCTTTCAGCCTTGCTCCCTCTCCTCTAGTCTACGAAGCTTATCATGCTGCAAAGCGTTTAAAAATTCCCTTGTTTCATTTGGCTGCGAAAGATTATCAACAAGTCTGTTAATTTTAGTAATAGGTTTCTTGAGTTGGGCGAAGAAGCTCATGTCTTCCAAATGCTAGCTAACTCTGTCCAAAAAGGACTGAGCGAGCAGGGATTCTCCTATCCCACTGAACCCCAGATTAAGGCTATTCCCTTAGTCTTAAGCAGGGAAAACCTTCTTTTGGTTGCACCGACAGGAAGTGGCAAGACTGAGGCAGTTCTTCTTCCCATCTTTTCAAGAATTCTTCAGAACCCTACGCGACAAGGCATTTCAGTGCTTTTTATTACTCCTCTTCGAGCTCTAAATCGTGATATGTTAAGACGCATGTCTTATTGGAGTTCAAAGCTGAATATCTCAATAGAAGTTCGCCATGGTGATACTGAAGTGAAGATTCGCAGAAAACAAGCAATTCATCCGCCGGAGATATTAGTAACAACGCCTGAAACTCTGCAAGCAATTCTGCCTGGGTCACTTATGCAAAGGCATTTACGTCACCTATCTTGTGTGGTAATAGACGAAGTGCATGAATATGTGATGAGTAAGAGAGGAGTACAGTTTTCAGTAGCCTTGGAAAGACTCTTTGAGCTTGTAGGCAGCGACTTTCAGAGAATCGGTTTATCAGCAACTGTAGAGAATCCAGCGAAAGTTGCCAAGTTTATCGCTGGAGAAAGAAGAAAAATTCGGATTCTTAAGATTTCATTGGAGAAAAACTACACATATACAATTGAATTTCCAGTGGCGTCAGACAGCGATTTTGTTTTGGCTCAGAAGTTGAATACTGCACCTGAGGCAGCTGCCAGAATCCGTCGTATGCTTGAGTTGGTAAAACAACACACATCGACACTTATTTTCGTTAATAGTCGAACCAATGCTGAAATTCTAGGACATAGATTGGGATTGCTTGCTGGAGAAATTGCAGTGCATCATGGGTCTTTGTCCAAAGAGGAGAGGATGAAAATTGAAAATGCGTTTAAAGCGAATGCTATAGGAGCCATAGTGTGCACTAGCACCTTAGAGCTAGGAATTGACATCGGGCAGGTAGACTTAACTATTCAATATTTATCTCCTCGACAGGTTAGCAGCTTGATTCAGCGAGTCGGTCGAAGTGGGCACCGTCTCGATTTAGTTTCAAAGGGGGTTATCATCACAGCATTCTCTGAAGACACTTTGGAATCTCTAGCAGCAGTCAACGGCGCTCGTAGCGGAAAAGTTGAACCCACAATAATTCATGAAAATGCGTTAGATGTAGTTGCCCATCAGATTGTTGGCATTCTGATCGATAAAGGGATAACTGACATAGATACTGTGCTAAAAATTATAACTCGTGCATACCCTTTTCGAAAACTTTCCCAAACAAAGCTTCTAGAAGTCATGAATTATCTACATCTTTTAAGAGTAATAAAATTAGAAGGCATGTCATTGAAGAAAACGAAACACTCACGAAATTACTACTATCGCAATCTATCCATGATACCTGACGAAAGACGCTATCCAATAGTCAATATCCTTTCTGACCGAAGAATTGGGACCCTTGGCGACGAGTTCATGGCACTCAGAGCGCGCATAGGTTTGAGCTTCATATGTAAGGGAAAGGTGTGGCGTATTGTGCAAATTGAAGATGAGACAGGAACTGTTTATGTTGTCCCTTCAGAAGACAAATTTGCGGCAATTCCTGGATGGGACGGTGAAATGCTTCCAATTCCATATGATCTAGCCAAAGAAGTGGGAATACTGAGAGAGGCAATTGCGAAGAAAATTAAGCAAATCAGGAACATCAAAAAAGTTACTGAACAGCTTGCTAAGAAATTTGAAATAAAAGAGGCAGCTCTCCTTAAACCTGTTAAAGAGGTAAATGCCTATTTAAAAGAAAATCTGCCACTCCCAACACATCATCATATTCTCCTTGAAGCTTTTGGCAAATACATTGTGATTCACGCGTGCTTTGGAGAAATCGTAAATCGAACTCTCGGTAGTATTTTTGATGCCATATTGTCTAATCACGAGCTTATAGTTGGTTGGTGGAACGATGGCTACCGGCTATTACTTGAAATCCCACAAAAAGTGGGGGAGAGAACACTAGCGAGAGTTTCTCGCTTGATTTTTAATAGAACGTCAGATGAAATTGACAAAGCATTTGATGAGTATCTTGAGTCACGGTTTCCTTTTTCCTACAAAATGAAATTTGTTGCAGAGCGTTTTGGTGCTTTACCTCGAGGGAGAACCATGAGTCCGGAAAGAATGGCGGAGCTTCCATCACGATTTAGGAATACACCGGTTTATGAAGAGACTATTCGTGAAGCGATGCTTGAAAAGGTAGATCTCATAACAGCGAAGCGAATAATGGAAGACATCAAAGCGGGAAATATCAAAATTAGCATGTTGGTCAGGCTGGAACAACCTACACCTTTAGCGTATCATATTCTTGCCAAGTATTCTGAAATTTCAGAGCTTCAAGCCCCCAACCATGTATTCATTAGCAACGTAGCACGAATGAAAAGGGCAATACTCATGGGGTCAGTCAAACTATTATGTTTCAATTGTGGGACCCTGCTTCAGGAAAAGCAAGTTCGTGATTTGAGAGAAGAGCCAGTTTGTTCAAAGTGTAGTTCAAGATTGCTCGCAAAGATGATGAGAAGACAGAGCCCTGATAGGTTGTGGGATCTGCTGCAACGAAGACAAAAAGGAGAGACGCTCGGTTCGGAGGAGTTAGACGAGTTAATCTATTCACGTCGAACTGCTGACCTAATTCTGAGTTATGGTAAGAAAGCAATTATAGCTTTGCAGACCAGAGGTATAGGACCTGAGACTGCGTTTAGAATCCTTGGAAGGATGCATCCCAATGAAGACGACTTCTATGCAGACTTGTTGAAAGGAAAGATACAGTATTTGCGGACTAAGCCCTTTTGGGAAAGAAAGAAAAGAATAGGAAGCAAGTAGGTAATTACAGAATTCAACCGAGATTTACCATTCATACAAGCTCTAAATGGCCATTCAGCATGAATTAATAATACCCAAGAATTTTGCCAATTATTGCTGGTAAAACACAGAGTATCTATCAATTGACGAGAAGCCTTATTATGGACTCAACAATTTTTAACGTAGCTTTTATGGCAAAAACGGTGGAGGAAACTCTCATCATCGAAAAACTAGAAGAACGAAAAGACAGGATGCCTTCTGAGATTTTCGGAGAGAAGAGTACCCCTGAACCTTTACACAGAAGAGATCGCCATGATATTATTGCAGAGATTCTGAAAACAGCGACGGGCGGAAAAAGAAAAACATTCATTATGTATAAAGCAAGATTAAGTCACGCTCAATTGAAACTTTACTTGGCGCTTCTTGATCAAAACGAGATGATCGTAAATGATAATGGAGTATATAAAACAACTCCCAAAGGTCTGACATTTATTCGAGAGTTCGAATCAATCAATTTCTTATTTGGTCGGTAGCCTGTGCGTTTGTACGCACAGAAGATGAATTTCTATTTTGTATGTACTTATAATGATTGAATATATTCAGGAAGCTAAGTGTAGAAGCTCCGCAATGTCGTGGATTTCAATCAAATTACTTGAATGTCTCCTACTGGTTCTAAAGGCTGCAGTAAAAAGAATTGTATCTTTGCTGGAAATTAACTTGTCAGAAGAAAGCTTCTTAGCTACTGAAAGTATCCGATCATCCTCGATTAGATAATTCATTTGAGTCGGACAGACACCGAAGACAAGTTCGAGTTGGGATTTCACCATTTCATTTGGTGTAACAGCAATTATCAGTGGTGCAATCTTGAACCTTGAGATCATCTTTGCAGTGTAACCAGATCTAGTCAAGGTTACAACCTTGTCAATGGGCATGGTCTGGCATAGCCTTTGTATTGATTTACTGATTGCATCGGAAATGTTGACAAAGGTGCTATCCTCAATGTGGCTTTTCGTTGCTGGCTCGGTTTCTTCCGCTATTTGAGCTATCATTGAAACTGATCTGACAGGATGTTTTCCTATTGAGGTTTCCCCTGAAAGCATAATTGCATCTGCTCCATCTAATATTGCATTAGCTACATCACTAACTTCTGCTCTTGTCGGGCTTGGCTGCTGAATCATGGATTCAAGCATTTCTGTAGCTATTGCAACAGGCAGTCCCTTTTGATTGCATTTTTTCGTAAGCGATTTTTGTACCAACGGTACTTTTGCAGGTTCAATTTCTACTCCAAGGTCGCCTCTGGCTATCATAATATATTCCGCTGCATCCATGATCGCATCAAAATTGTTTACGCCTTCAGTATTTTCAATCTTGGCTATAACTGCGCCTTTATACCCATGAGCACTAGCTCGCAAATTAGTCACATCTTCTGCATTTCGAGTAAAGGAGAGAGCAATATATTCAGCATCAATTTTTTCAGCAAACTTTATGATCTCTAAATCTCTTTTTGAAAGAGTAGGAACTGAGAGTTGTCTACTTGGAATGTTAACTCCTTTGCCATTTTCTATTTCACCATGGTTCATTGCAGAAAGATGAACTTCCCGATTAGCTTTTTTAACAACGACAGTTCTGAGTCTACCGTTATCGATGTATATCATATCATTAACTCTGATGTTATCGTAGAAGTCATGATTGAAGCTGAGTTTGCTGTGGATGAAGCCAACTTTCAGAATATCTCCTTTCTTAACCTTTTGTTTTTCTGCTACCTGAAGTCTGATCTCAGGACCTTTGATGTCAACAATTATTGGAATATTTGCAGTTTCACGAACTTTATTCATAATTAATTCATGATAATCCGGAGATCCATAAGCTGTATTTATTCTGGCTCCATTCATTCCAGCTTCATACATTTTCCTAATTATTTTCTTCGATGAACTAGCTGGACCAATTGTGCATATAATCTTCGTTTTCCTAAACACAAGGCTCTCTCCATTATGTCTAGCTATATAATCCTATTTGGGCGTTTTAACTGACTCAATCTACTTAAACTTAATTGGTCAACACACTGGGAACCTTAAAATTCAAAGACAAACAGAGACCTTTAATAGAAGTTGGTTGAGTCATTGAATTATATTAAATTATTTTGTTGAGGAAGAAAATTGAACAAGAGAACTAGTAATAATGTGCATAAAGCTTTCATTGAAGAAGCGAAAGCTCATAATCGGTTGCTTATGTTTGCAGCACAAGCTGAAAAAGAAGATTTATCCCAGATTGCCCTTTTATTCAGAGCTGTTGCAGCTGCTGAGAGTGTTCACGCCAGAAGGCATTTTGCTTTACTTGAAGGCAGTATTAAAGATACACAAAGTAATTTGGAAAGGGCATTTCAATCTGAAACTGGCGTTGCAAGAGTTGGATATGCCAAGATGCTGAAGGAAGCAGAGGAGGACCGGGAAGAAGCAGCTGCTTTGGTGTTCTCTCAGGCCCGAGATGTTGACGAGACTCATGCTAAGTTGTATAAGAAAGCCCTTGATCATTTAATTGCACTCCGTTCCACGCATTATTATATCTGCACAATATGTGGTTTTGTTTCTGATGGTAACATACCTAGCAATTGCCCGATTTGTGGGGCTTCTTCAACCGAATTTCAAAACGTGGAGTGATTCAGATAGAGGTCCACGTGAAACGACTCACTATTCTCGTCCTGCATATATTCGATGTAAAGATATTTCCTTAATATCAATTTTAGATTCATAAAATAAAAGGCAATTGTGAACCTGAACCTTCCTTCATGCCGCATTGTTTCGTTAGCGTTTGAGGATTAGGAAATAGATGAAAAGAAAATACACAATCTTAATGGGTCTGGCTTTTCTTGTTTGTTTGGTTTTGTCCTATTACATGAATAGAATCTTTCTTGAAATATTAGACAACTTGTCGCAAAATCCCATTTTGCTGCTTCTAATGATTTTTATAAATAATGTTGCTGTAATCTCTTTAATTCTATTGGGTATGACATTTTATGTTAACCTAGTGATATCAAATTTCTTTGAAAAGGAAAAGTATGCAAATGTCGTAATTGAGCATCCAAGAATTTTTGCATTATTTTTCGCTATTATCATTCTCTTTCTAAGCGTCCTTCGAGGGATTAACTTCTTTCTTGGCGTTATCATGGTTGAGCTCTTGCCATTCTTTTTATTGGCTAGTTCACCAATTTTGATAATTGAAGGGTATGGTATATTCATTACGATAACAAAAACATTAAGCAGGGCAATATCAATTAAAGATATGATTTTCATTTATGGTTTGTTCTTTATCGCAGCGACGATAGAAGTCAGCCTAATGATATTTCTAGTTTGATGAGCGCATGAATGCATGGATTCGGGCTTTACAGGCAAAGGATCATTGCATTTAATTGAAGCAGAAACCTCACAATCTCTGGCTAGTTGGGAAAACCTTAGGGGTCTCTATGCAAGAATGCATTTTGTTAATGTTCAATGCGAAGATGAACCTGCTTCATTCTGACCTCTTCGCCTCCTTAAAATAAGATATGCAAACACAATGATGCAAGAAGATACGATAGTTATGTTGAGTGCATAGTTCCATGCACGCATGCAATTATTTGAAGGTGAGTGGGAGGAGAGAGAGGAAGTGAATTACTTCCAATCTGTAGAAACTTTCTACACACTCACCATAATAATTGTGTGTTGCCCTACCTATATTGATTCTTATCAAATGAAGCGCCTGTCATCCAGATTTAAGATAAATTTCTTAGTGCTTCAACATAATTAATGCATTTTCCGATGAAATCTATGAATATATGCGAACCCTATTTACCGTGAAAATTTAATGGGATTTCTCTTAAATCGTTTCTTGCATTTAACGCTACAAAAAAAATACGTTTCTCCATCATAGCTCATTTTATATTTGGCCATCTTCTCATTCAAGATGGCGCCGCAAACAGGATCTCTAGGCATTATAATCACTTTTGCAGAAATACAGATATACTGTATATTCGCTTGGTTATATTGTTTTTCTAGTCATCCTCCATGATCGTGTATTGATATTTCTTCTTAACGATGATTTTGCCATTATGCCGCTAGGTAAATATATTTTTGCAGAGCGAGAATCTAAATCCAAGAGTGTTTCTATGATGAGCCAACATGTTTTTTTGTTACAAGTTTGCTTGTTCTCTGGAATCTGACTGTTATTCAATATATTTCAAAATGGTTTTATGATTTTTTCAAAAGATTTGAGGGAATACCCGCTGCTTATATTGGTCGCAAGGTCGTACATATTCTAGGAGGAGGCATTACTGGCTTGCTGACTCCTATGTTTTTTGAAGGGAATTACCACATTATTATAATATCCGCATTTCTGCTTGCAGGTTATACCAGATTTAAACGAAGCTGGAGGCCGATGTACTGGTTTCAAGTTAAAGAGAATTCTTACGAAGTTCATTTCGCTCTTGCTTATGGTGTAGTCTTGATGCTTGGTGTAGTCCTTGGAGATATATGGGTTGGTTTAATCCCTGTTCTTCTAATGTCATTTGGCGACTCAGCTACGGGTCTTGTTCGTGCTTTCACGCAAAGAAGACAAACCAAATCTTGGGATGGTACATTTGCTATGTTTATCGTTTGCTCAGTCATTTGCATATGGAAATTAGGTCATTATGGCATTTTACTGGCGACAGCTGCAAGTCTTATTGAGCGAATAAAGACGCTGGACGATAATATCACGGTACCAGCGGTAGCTGCGATCCTTATGTATCTTGGAAAGTTTCTTTTTTGAGCAATATGAATTGGATGGATAAGGATCACGTGCACGGTACTACTGAGAAACTATTCTTTTGTGATGTATGGCAAAATATCCAAACAAACTCTAGGAAATTCAGTCCGAGAACTCCGAACTTTACATAAACATCATTTGTATGAGATCAGAAGCTGAGAGCATCTTCTTCCTTGTCTTTTCATTGTAAAGCAATAGTTTCCTGCTCTTTTGTGTCCACAAGACTGCCGTAGCTTGCTGGTGATTTTTGCAGTGCATCTATATCTTCGGTTTTTTCCCTTCTTGCCTGACCTCCATTTACGTAAGATTGTTCCTTTTTTTCCTTTATTCGTCGAACGTTGACGGACTTGCATATAATGCCCCTTGATCTTCACTCTTTTCCTTGACTTGGCCATGTCGATCATTCATTGTTAGCATCATAACTTTGAAAAGTTATATGAAACCAGAATTAGTATTGGATATACTTTTCGTCCTGTATCTCTGCCAGTTGTTGGAATTTTAAACCTATGAATTAGATAAATCGGGACGAAAATTAAAAACACTTAATAATAATTCTCTGCTTCACTGAATTTGATGAAGAGTAAGGCGAGCATCTGAGTAAGTTTTCGATGATGATATCGCATACTCTGATTAGCCCAGTATGTATGTTATGCATGAGGGTATCATATCTTGTCGATTCCTTCGTGGGCACGCAATGCCTCAACGAACTCAATAATTAGCTCAGTATCATCAAGTATTTGCTTATAGTGTTGCCTTGTCCTCATCTTTAGCATCCTGAATCCTTCTAATTTTTCTTTTTTCCATAAATATTGCGTGATTATTTTACGTTCCAAGTCAGTTACGATATGACTTCTCATGTGTAAAGAAATTTAACTAACGCCTATTATCTGAAGTTTCGAGTTCCATATCATATCTTTATTTGACTGATGACATCCCAGGTAAGCATGGATATTTAATTATTTAATTTTCGCTAGATTTATGAAGTCCTTTATCATGTTAAAATGTCTAAATGCTAATTTTCTCTGAAGCTTTCTTGGCTTGATTAACTTTATCATCTCTACTTCCATCTCTTGCCTTTTCATCTTTCCGCCAATAGGCTTTACATGGAAACAAGTGGCTAGATAGTCATATTCTATATTATCTTGCACTCCTTTTTCATGATATTCGCCTATTTTCTTGATAACTTTCACTTGAAGCCCTGTTTCTTCTCTTACCTCACGTACAATAGCATGTTTCAAACTTTCCCCTTCATCGACTCTTCCCCCTGGAAGCGCCCAATACCCTTTGAAAACCACTGTGCGTCGTTTAATAAGCAAGATTTGGCTATTGGGGAATTCCACGATTGCAGTCACTGTACTACCACTGAATCTCATTCTCAAACCTGCCCGTTGGAATCCTCTAGAAAAAGAATATCAAATACCTTTCGGGCAGTGCTCTTCATGTTCGAAGCGAAGTGTACTAGAAAACTAGGCTGATTAGGCTGCATTCAAGATCTTTTAGATGTGGTTAGACAAAAACAGCCAGTATGAAGAGAATTGCACCAATTAGAGTCGATGATAATGGATGGGACGATCTAATGGCAAAAGGATGCTCTTGAGTGACTTCAGCAAGGATAAGTGAGATACCTGTTCCTGCGAAAGCAAAGAAAATTTCACTTGATGCAAGAAAGATTTTCACTAAAATCAGTAATACCATTCCCCAGTGGTAGTGCTCGAACAACTCGATTCTTCTTTCATACTTGCTTATTCCAGTCCTCCACCAAAGAAAGTCAAAAATTATACCTAAAAAGACACCTACTATGAGCCAAACGAAGACAGATAAAATTCCTACGCCATTTAGAGAAGTTATCATTATTGATAGAGTATGTGTGATCAATACAATAAAATATATGTCTAGCTGCTTGCAATCATAATCAAGTCTCACTTGCATGTTTTTATAACGAGATCAGATTAAGTTTAGTTCTGGAGAATATGTCATGGATGCTATCGTAGTAGACATTGATGATACAATCGTCAATACTAATCGCAGGCGATATATTACATGGTGTAAGGTTTTGGGAAGAGAAATTCCCTTTAGAGATGTTGAGTCATCAAGCTCAGAAGAAATTCTCGAGAAATATGGCGACTCCAATAGGAGGATTTGGGAGAAATTTTGGATGGTAATCCTTTGCGTAAATGAAATCGGGGTGAAATTGTTAGAACTAGATAAGCCAATCCTCCACGTTCAGGAAATTCTCAAAAAATGGAGCGAAAAGTTCAAATTAATTTACTTGACTGCCCGAACAGAAAATATGAGGCAACTTACACTATATGAACTAGGAAAATTCGGATTCCCAACAATCGATGTAGAACTGAAGATGTTTGAGCTTGACGACTGGAAGAACTACTCCTCCATATCATCAGTTGTGAAGACAAGATCCGTGAAGTTTGCTGAAATATTGACAGATTGCAATGTCTTTAGAGTTGTGGACGACTATCCAGACTTCTTTCAGGCCTACAACTACCCCTCCGTTCCCGACAGAATAGGTCTCCTTAGAGGGAAAAGATTTTCAAAAGAACAATATTTCGCTAATGGCGCTACTAGAGTCATTGAAAGCTGGGATGAACTCTAAGTTACGGAAGTATAGATCAAATTGCTTTTGACCAGTTGATGACCAGCGACCTGTCTTAAATTCTATATTTTCCATAGCCTGTGGATTTCACCCATAGTAAGATGTGCTTATCGCAGACCATTACTTGGATCCCATCATATCCTTTTGCTTTAAACTTCGTTCTTGCACTGCAATCTTTCTCTATGCATCCTTCTTTGACATTATTTCCTCTCAATGGCATCCTCATATTAACCAAAAACAAAGTCCCATGTTCACTATTAAGACCATGTTTTAGAACATTTCATTCTAATTTTCGAACAGCTTCCTATACTTATCAGCACACTTTACGCCTCTAGATGTGCTAAGTAGCACTTAGGATTCACTTTGCAACTTCTTTCCAGTATCTTTCACAGCCTATCCTTCTGGGACATAATTCGCAATAGATTCTATGCAACCATCGGAAAAATCCATTGCCACTCCATCCCCAACTGGCACCAAGCCTGGTAATTCCCTTCCATCTGGCGAGATATACTCTCTCCACGAATACACCCAACACAAATGCCACAAATACAACCACTATCTCCATAGTTGCCCTCCAATTCCTCAAATTGCCTTTATGCCTATTTACGTATTTCTCATTCACTTAGCAATTTGACGATATAGAAATATTAGAAAACGATAAGGGAGTGTGTTTAACACAAATTGACGACTTTGAACCATCCTCTTTTTCCTTAGGTTGAGGTGAGAAATGCAAGCATACATTATCCCTTCTCCTATGCTACGTACAGTAATGATAATAATGGGTTTAGGAAAGCTATGATTATGGTGAGAAAAATTGCTTACCTTACTGTTGACGATTGTCCTTCCAAGGATATGAAGCAGAAGGTCGATTTTCTTCTGGAAAAGAATATTCCTGCGTTGTGGTTTTGTAGAGGTGAGTTCTTAGAGAAAAGACAAGAAGCTGTTATCTATGCGATACAAAATGGGTTTGTGATAGGGAATCATTCATATACACATCCTCTCTTCTCAAGAATTCCAGTGGAAGAATGCTTCAAACAGATTGTATTGACCGATGAATTGATCGAAAAATTATATGAAAAAGCAGGAATTAAACGACCTGCCAAAGTATTCAGATTTCCTTGGGGTGATAAGGGCGGTGGATTTGACATGACAGAAAAAGGGTTTTTCCCTAAAAGTGAAAATCCTGAGAAAATAAGAATCGTTCAATCGTTTTTAAGGAAATTTGGTTATAGGCAACCAAGATTCAAAGGTATTAATTACGATTGGTTTAATGCAGCGAAACTGCTGAATTATGTCGATGTTTACTTCACGTTCGATACGATGGATTGGGCAGTTATGGTGAATAAGCCGAAATACGGAATCCGTGGATTAGAAGGAATTTTAGAACGATTAGATGAAGATGCTCCTGGCGAAGGAAAAGGTTTGAATTGTGCAGGCTCTAACGAGATTATCCTTCTTCATGATTTAGCCGAGATATCCCATATATTTGAACCGATAGTAGAGAAACTTCTCGAAAAAGGACTAAAGTTTGAAAGGCCAGAATTTTAGTAAGGCTTACCGAGAGAAATGGAGATTCTCTGCATGTACTTGAATGCGGGAATAGAGAATTGTGTGATGTGAGCGATTCATTATCGCGAGGCGTGCATGAGGGGAAACACCAATGCCAACCTTCTGAGAAGGGATGATGAGTATCATGGAGCAAGGGAAGGTGAGGCTAATAGAGCTCATGCATTCATGAACGGAAACAGATTTATTTCCTAAATGTATAAAGCCTTAGCTACAAGAAGGTCCTAGCATGAAATTGCCATCAATGTTCGAAATAAGACATAAAGGATTATTCTTTTTTACACTCTTCTATTTGGTAGCAGGCATCCTCAACCTTGCGGTCTTAGGAATATATGGTTTAGATCTGCTTCATGTGGCTTTAATTGCGGTCTTGAGCTTGATTACTTCCTTTGGGCTTTACGGACTACAAAGGTGGTCACTCTGGTTGGTAATCGGTTTGTTTTTTATCACAACAACCTATGGAGCCTTCATGCTAAACGCTATTCTTACTGATTATACATCTCCTCCAGGGATCAGCACCTCAATAGCCATTCTTGCAATAATTTTTTACCTTATTTTCACGTGGATAGCCACAATCTATATTGCATCAAATAGGAAAGACCTAAGATAATCTTCCTATATCCTCCACGGGCTTAAACAGCAACACATCAACTTCTTCCCCTGATTCTACGAATTGCTGAGTTTCTTCTAACTCTATATAGCCATCTGCTTTGGCCAGCGTGGTTATGGCTCCTGATAGCCCCTCCAAAACAGGGGAAGCCAACCAGTGACCTGCATCATTCTGGGAAAGAGTAACAGTGATAAATGTTCGACGTCCTCGAGCTGAAAAAACCTTGTCTGTAATTACCGCCCTTAGAGTAGTGGAAGGCAAAGCTTTCTGTTTAGTCAATAAAGGGAGGAATGGACGAATTAAAAGCTGATATGTTAGCAGAGCTGAAGTTGGGTGCCCCGGAAGGGAGAAAATAAGCTTTTCACCAACAACAGCTACTGCAATGGGTTTGCCAGGCTTGATAGCTATTCCGTGGATTATCAACCCTGGCTCCCCCAATCCATCTATTATGTTTGGCAGAATATCTTTTGGTCCTACTGATACTCCGCCAGAAGTTATGACGACTTCACTGATGTCTAAAGCATTTTCCAAAGTTGATTTTAGCACTTCCACATTGTCGTCCTGGATGATATCAAAATTGATTGGTTCTACACCAATTTCCAAAAGAGCTGCAGTCAGCGTATATGCATTAATATCGTAGATTTTTCCTAGCGGTAAAGGATTCCCCGGGGCTATTATTTCCTGTCCAGTTGATATAACTGCCACTTTGGGTTTCTTATACACTTTTACTTGTGCAAACCCTAACGCTGCCAAAACTCCCAAGTTCTGCGAAGACAAAATAGTGCCACCTTTCAAAACCATCGCGTCTTTACGAATATCTGATCCTTTGCCCATCATGTTTTCATTTTTCACTACTGATTTGTAAACATATACCTTCTCATTTTCTTCATTAGTGTGTTCAATCATAACAGCAGCATTTGAATTGGATGGCAATGGAGCACCCGTAACAATCTTCATAGCATAATTTTTCTCTAAGCGCAATTTTGATATTTCGCCGACATCCGCATAGCCTGATATCTTTAACATGACTGGTTTGTCCTCGTCGGCACCGAAGGTGTCTTCAGCTCTAACTGCATAACCATCTACAGTTGAGCGACTAAATGGCGGTACATCCATAGGCGCAGCTATGTCACTAGCTAGTACCCGACCAACAGCTTTCAATAGAGGAATTTCTTCAGTTTTGGGAGGTTTTGGGGAAAAAGCCTTTTCGATTCGTCTTTTTGCTTCGTCTAAACTAATTAATTGTCTAAACACTTTTCATTCCGCCAAGTGTGTCAAAAAGAATGACAGTGACTAGTTCATGTTCTTTTAATCCTTCTCTGTTTTCAGGTATTATTATGTAGCCATTTGCTCGCGTCATTGTTGAAATTATGCTCGATCCTTTAATTCGGATAGGTTCAGCGAAAAACTCCCCGTCTTTTTCAAAGACTTCCACTCTTAGAAAGACCCGTCTTCCTAAGACCCCTGCGATTTTTCTGGTTAGTTTAGCTTGGATCTTCACTCGACTTTCGTAATGCGTTCCCATCAGTTTATGAATTAAAGGTCGAACGAAAACCTCGAAGCCTATTGCAGCTGCGACGGGATTTCCAGACAAAATTATCACTGGTTTCCCTTGCACAACAGCTAGTGCGGTAGGCATGCCTGGACGTAAAGCTATTCCATGGGCTACGATGCTATGAGATTCCATGCGCTCTATCACCTTAGGAACTAAGTCGTGAGCGCCTACACTCGTTCCTCCCGTAGTGATCACAATATCTGCTTCTGCCAAACCTCTTTTAATTCTCTTTTCGATTTCATTTGCGTCATCTTGTGCAATTCCCAAGGTAATGGCTTCTGCTCCCAATTGAGAACACAAGCCTGATAAGATTATGCTATTAACTTCAACAACTTGATTTTGTTTCAGCATCTTTCCAAATTCTACAAGCTCATTGCCAGTTGCTAATAATGCGACTTTCGGTTTTTTCACCACTGTAACTTTCCTCACTCCCAATGCAGCCAGCAAACCCAAGTGATATGGATTTAGTCTTATACCCGCTTCTATTACACAATGACCTTTCTTTGCATCTTCTCCTTTTTTTGAGACATTAGTCCCTGGAGCTAAAGCAACAAGCACATCAACTTTATCTTCTTCTTTTTTTGTATTTTCTAGTCTTACTACTGTATCAGCTCCCTTGGGAAGCGGATTTCCTGTCCATATCTCAATTGTCTCTCCATGTTGAATTTTTTCATTATACACGAGCTGGAAACATTTTGGTTTGAACTTTGATGCGCCAAATGTGTCTTTAGCTTTTATTGCATATCCATCCATTGTTGAACGATCAAAAGAAGGTAGATCGCTCTCTGCAATTATAAGCGCAGCAGTAACTCGATCCAAAGCTCTATCCAAAGGAATTAGATGAGGTTCTAATCTCGTTGGTCTTAATTTCTTCCAAAAGCGTTCTAAGGCTGTGTCTATAAGAGTGAGCTTTTTGAATCCCTTAAGTCGTACCAATTAGATGCCCCACTCATTGCAGGGGCATATCATAGAAAAACTTATCGTCAAATGAGTGAGTTACAAACAGTATGATGCAAAACAAGCACTTCATTTAGTGTTAAGATCTCAATCTATTTAGTGCGTCGGATTTTGACAAACTGGTTATAAGAAAGAGTGAGAATTGCCACGATCCACGCAGCTGTGTTTTGGATTATCAAGTATTTTTCAGTTGGATTAAGAGAGACCAAACCCTTTGTCACAGCGGATGCTGCACTTTCAAGGGTATTGCGGAATGCTGGTGCAGCTGCAATCAGTGCATTGTGAATTGAAGCTCCAAGAATCCCGATCGGCGGGATGGCATTTGCAATATTTTCAGAGGCTTTTATTGTTCCGATCACGAAATCAAGGAAAGAGGTATTCAAATTATAGAAATCCATAGTTATAGTTGGAACGAGTTTTGGATAAGCGACAATAGTAATGAGCAAGACCATCATGCTAAAGGATGCTGCAATAATAAGAGCGCTCTTAATTTTTGCTCTAACCAGAAATGCTCTTTTCTGCAATCTTTCAGGTAATAGAGTTTTTAGGATTTTTTGCTTCGTTTTCCGCAAAGTCAATCTTCCCCTCCTAAGATACTTCCTTAGAATTTTAAGACGCGTGGGTCCATGGATTTTCTTTTGTGGTGTTCTTACTGGAGATTTCGTTCTTGAGGTCGCTTGCGCTATGTTTGTCGCTAAATTTGTGAAGCTTGCAGTTAGAATGATTATGATCGTGATAGGAAGCAAGTGATACATTAAGCTGATGGAGACGTTCGTGAATGGTATTATAACAATTGCTGAATCTTCCAGGCTTGCGGGAATGCTGAAAGTGATGAGCACAAATTCCAGAATTATTGCAAGTAGCATGAATGAGAGAATCGTCAGGAGATTTGCAGGTGTCGCCCAGTGAAGGATCAAGCGTTTTTTCGTTTGAGTCAAAGCCTGCACCACTTAATGGTGGTTGATTTTAATGGTAGAGGTAGATATCAATCTTACCGTTTTAGCTGTATGCGTGAAGAAATCTCGTCTTAATGCAAGCGTTGATTGGTTCAAAATTCGCAGGCTCCTGTGAAATTATTTATATGATTTTGGAGTTATCTTTACTTCTGACCGGTGTTGATGGATATGACCAGCGTTTTTGGCGAAGAAGAACGGCGAAAACACACGGGAAAGTGTATCGATTGTGGAGAGGTTTTGGAGTTATACATGTTGGATTTGAAGAAAAGCAAACGAATTTTGCAATGTACAAGATGTGGGCTGTACCATTTCTATAAGAAGGATTTGCTTGGGAAATGGAAGCTTGCAAAGGCAGCAAAGGTTCCGGATCTATGGAGATAAAAAGGCGAGTTATCAACCCTGAACTCATTACTGCAGGTACCATTTACCCAAATTCCATTTGGATTTGCTTCTTAGCAAAACTTGCTTGCAATCATATTTGGATTGTGACCACTTGGAATAAGATATACATAATTAGTAAAATTAAGCCGCCGATTTTTGACACACCGCCCCTCATCAGAAAGCGCCAAAAAATGACTGTCGTTATTAATAAGAAAGGAAGGATTTCTGAAAAAATCGTCATATCAACTGCTGGCGAGGTTAAAAGAACGATCCCCAAGACAAGCGTCAAATTGGTGAGATTAGAGCCGATGATGTCGCCAATTGCCAGTTGAACGTGTTCGCGTCTAGCTGCAGCAAGACTAGTTGTGAGTTCTGGGAGTGAAGTTCCTACAGAGACAATTGCTGCGCCAATTAAGATTGGGGGTGCTCCAAGAGCGGAAGCAATATCGGAGCTTGCGCCTACAACTAGGCGTGCTGTCACTGCAATTATGGCGAAGCCCAGAACCAGCTTTCCAAGCACAATCTTCATTCTTCCCTTTCCGACTTTTTCAGATGGATCAGGCTCAATGGGAGGTGTTCGTTTTCTTGCCACCAAAAAAACGTTAACTACGAAGGTTGCTAGAAGTATGAGGCCTACAATCGGACTTGAAATGTCAAATATGTGGAAATGGGAGATTATTAGAAGCAGAGGAATTAACGATGTGAGGAAAAGAATGTCCGTTAATTCAATTAGAACTTCTGTGCAGCACATCTGGAGATAACCCAATAGTCCGAGAATTCCTAAAACTGTCCCCATATTAAACACGTTTGAGCCAAGTATGTCTCCTACACTTATGCCTGGGTCTCCCTGAAGCACTGCAAAAAGAGCTACCATTATTTCCGGCGTCGAGGTCATGACTGAAAGGATAATAAACCCTGCAGAGACCTCGCTTAATCCCGTGAGTTCTATCACTTTTTCTACCCATTTTATGGTAAAATGACTAATGATTGCTAAACCTGATAATGATGCCACAAGAACAGCAAGCTGAAATGCAAACTCGGTCATGATGGATCAATTATTTTTTCCTGAATAGATATGTTTTATGGAATTCTAGCTCCTAAGAATTTACCTTTCTTTACCTGCCCAGTGAAGCTGCTTTACCTCTATCAGACGACCTACCAAATTGATTTTGTGAATTCGTTGAAATTAGCATATTCTTGGGACTGGATCTCCAATTGGCATAGGTAGAATTCGTCTGCCACCCACTATCGACTTCATTGCGACTAGATCAAACGCATTAGTTGCTTCGCCAATAATTCTGGCGTCTTTTCCTTCTTTCGTTTTTCTTAAAACTCTCAAGACCGCTTGGCTCATTTCCTTCACAACTCCAATAACCACTTTTCCTTCATTTCCAATTTCTAATGGATCTATTCCCAACATTTCACAAGCCACCTGCACATCTTTTTTAATAGGAATCTCTGTTTCATGCACCAGAATTCCAACCTCTGCCTTCTCGCTCCACTCATTGAGCGTATTAGCCAATCCGCCACGTGTTGGGTCCTTCATCGCCACTATGCCTCCCACTTCCAAAATCCTTCTGATCATATGGTTCAAAGGCTTGACATCGGACCTAACCCTGCTGCCAAAAGCTATGCCTTTTTGTGCTGATAATACAGCTACACCATGGTCCCCTATTGAACCCGATAGAATTATCTTATCACCTGCACGCAAATTTTTGTCAAGTATCCAACGTGAGGCATAATCTTTCCGATAATTTCTCACAATTGCTAGATTATGATCCAAAGCTTCACTTCGGATTCCAATGCCACTTACATTCACCACAAGTCCACCTAACTTGCCCTTCTCCACGACCTTTGTATCCCCTGTCACTACGAAGACTCCTGCTTCCTCACAGGTTTCTTTCATACTTATTAGAATCTGCTCTAGATCCGTGAAGGCTAATCCCTCCTCTAATACAAACCCGCAAGCCAATGCCCTGGGCTCAGCACCTAAAGCAGATAGATCATTTACTGTTCCAGCTACTGCTAATCTGCCTATATCCCCCCCTGGAAAGAAAATTGGTTGCACTGCGTGCGAATCGCTCTTAAATGCCACTCCTTCCACCACCGCAGCATCATCCAACGCTTCCAATCCAACTTCAACTTTGTGAAAGCCTCCAAGATGTGGTATAATTAATCTTTCAATCAACTTGGACATCATAGAGCCTCCACCGCCATGGCTCATGGTGATATTTTCATTTCCTGCCAAATGTATCCCCTTAGGTCAATGCCTTCCAATAACATAAATACATCGAATTCAGTTGGCAAGAAATTGATCTTTCCTCTAATGCTTATCTCATATGGATGGGATAGTACAGTGTCATGATAAATATGGGAAAGTGTTCACTGAGATTGAAAATCTAGAATGATATAGTAACCCTTATATCTCCTAACTTCGCCTCTAAGTTATTTTGGCGATCATTCACTCGCTCATGAGATAGATGCGGTCTTTAATCTTAAGAGATTGAAGACGAAGGTTGCAAGTGAGACTAGAGAAATATGGACACTTCTAGCTCGCGATGAACACTGCACAGGAACATGTCCAATGGCCAACAAACCTACACTAAACAAACACCTATTCACCTACACGCCAAAAAAGCCCGATATGCAACGCCGTCTGGTGAATGACCAGGCTTGAGCGCTGAAGAAGGGCGCGGCAAGCAGCGATATGCCTCGGGTAAGCGCACGCAGCTGTAGAACCGAGGATGCCCCAATGGGACTTCTCGTTACGGTTCCTTAGGGAATCGTGACACTCCAGCAATGGAGAGGGAACCCCCTGAACTGAAGCATCATAGTAGGGGGAGGAAAAGAAACTAACTAGGATTCCCCTAGTAGCGGCGAGCGAAACGGGAAAAGTCCAAACCGAATCTTGAAAGGAAACTTTCAAGAGATGTAGGGTTAAGGGTCCGGCTATATCTTCACTAGCTAAACTGAAGTGGTCTGGAACGACCTGCTATAGAGGGTGAAAGCCCCGTAAGTGTAAACTGGAAAGAAAAAGGCTGGAATCCCAGAGTACCATACCCAGGTTTGGGTGTGGAAAATTGGGAGTCACCAACTTCCAAGACTAAACACGTCTCAAGACCGATAGCGCACTAGTACGGTGACAGAAAGTTGAAAAGTATCCCGGAAGGGAGCTGAAAAGAGTCTGAAACCAGATGGTTAAAGACGTATGCAGCCTGGAAGGATAGATCCCATTCGAAGGAAACCGTAGTGATACGGCAGTACGGGAATGGGGGACTAGGGTTGCATGTTCCGTCTAGAAACACGGGCCGGGGAGTTCATGGCTATGGCAAGCTTAAAG
>CP070649.1:1746392-1838011 GCA_020354575.1 Candidatus Bathyarchaeota archaeon
ACAGCGACTCACCTCAAGCAAATATTTTCTTGTGGAGCAAGAGCTCTAATCAATTATGTTTTGATGAAAAATGATTTCAATATTTTGACGGGGAAGATCCTCAATCTCAACTTCCCCTCTATTGTAGATAGCATGGAAACTGAAGGAAAAATAGTGCCTTATGGTTACAGCTCTGGTACTTACGCCAGACTCAATCCTGTACTCAATCAGGTTGCTTTATTACCTCAACAACAGGAAATTGACGCACTTGGTCCAGGAATAGGAAGAGCTGATTGGGAAAAGAGGTTTGAGCTCGTATATCAAACAGCGTTGCACCAAGATGTAAAAGCAGTAATGGGAGTAACACCGGTAATTTTATCCTTTGCTCGATTTATATCAAAAAAACATAGAAAAAAACCAAAGGATTTATGGAAGTTCAAGGCTCTTTTCTGCACAAGCGTAAGGAAAATTCATTTCAGATATGCACCTGTATTGAAATCTTATTTTAATGAAGTTCCAGTCATAGAGATGTATACTGCGACAGAAGGAGTGTATGGCCAGCAACTAGATGATTTTCCGTACATTTGTTTTAATTACGATAAATATCTATTTGAAGTCGAAACGGGGAGAGGCCTCAAAATGCTCCATGACCTTAAGAGAGGAGAATGGGGGAGACTGATCGTCTCTTCTTGCCTCTTTCCACGATATGACATCGGAGATATGGTTGAATCTATGGGCAAGAATTATTTTCGAATTTTTGGCAGAGCTAAGGCTTTGCATATTTTGGAACATAGATTGTATCGGCTGTTGTATGGATGGCTTCTTTAAGGTCTTGGGTTTCTGCGTGAAGATTTCATTGCTCCGTAGATGGCGAAAAGGATGATAACTATGCCGATTGACACTAGAAGTACGGCGCCACGCCATGAACTGGGAAGATCTAAAAGGGCTGTTATCAGAGATGTTGCTCCAATGATAACGATGATAATACCGAAAATCAAAATCCAGAAACGACTTACCTCTTCCTTCTCATGTTTCTCGGTTTTCTCTTCTTTCTCGTGTCTTTCGGTTTTCTCTTCCTTTTCATATTTTTCGTAGGTCTCACGAGAAATTGCTCTTAATTTGAGAGAAGCTCCACATTTAGGACAATGCTCCATTTCCTCCGTAACTTCACTCCCACATTTCTGACAATATGGCAACTTCTTCACCTTAATGGATATGGATTGTGGCAGTTACAAATATAAGCGTTAATGCCTTAGACTTGCAAGGCAAAATATAGGCATGCATTGTTATAGAAATATTTCTCACTCTAAGGTTGGCAAACACTTAAGAAAGCGCAGAATAAAAGGGGATAAAGCTCGCAATTAAAGGAGCGATAAAGATGATGAAGGCAACGCGACCAGCGATCATTAGTGTAGGCAGAACAAGATTTGGAGAGCACTATGAGACAGAGCCTGAAAAGCTAGTTGAAGAAGCAGGGTTAACAGCCTTAGATTCTGCGAAAATCGAGCGGAAGGATCTAAACGCATGCTACTTTGCAGATTACTTTCTCCCAATAACCAACAAGATAGGACTGGAAGAAGGGTTTTTGTCTGAGCTCTTAGAATTGAACATTCCAATGGAAATAACTAGATCCTTTAGTTCAGCCCTCTCAAACGCCAGCAACGCTATTTTGGCCGGAAAACAGGACCTTGTGCTTGTTGGAGGTATGGAAAAAATGACAGATCGTTGGGATAAAATTCGAGACGATTTGATGTTACTAGAGGATCCATGGAGCTATTACGCAGGCTGCACACCAGAAGCAAATCATGAGCTTATGTTCAGAGCATATATTAAAAAATATGGAATCGCTGGACAAGAACTAGATATTTTAAACACCGCGTTGGCTGAATTCTCAGTGAAAAATCACCAAAATGCGTTGAATAACAAGTATGCTCAGTACCATAGGAAAATCTCGGTAAATGAAGTTTTAAAGGCAAGGACCAGAGCAAGAAGGCCTTTGGGGCTGTTTGATTTTGCACCAATATCTGATGGGGCCTCAGCATTAGTATTAGCAAACTCTGATTTAGCTAAATCTTACACTAAAAAGCCAGTCTACATTCAAGGCTATTCTCTTGCAACAGATTATATCACTTTTCCCTCACGCAAGGATTTGACTGGGTTTGCTGCAACTAGACTTGCAATGAAAAAATCTCTCAAAGAAGCAGATATCGGGTTGAATGATATCTCAATTTTGGAGCTTTATGATCAGTCTACAATGATGGGTATGGTCTCTTTAGAAGATTTAGGATTTTGTGAGAAAGGCAAAGCATGGATGGACATTCACAGATGTTTGCGAGAAAGTGAAGACCACTATCAACTCAACGGTAGAAGGCTCTTTATTAACATGAATGGCGGACTTAAAGCAGATGGCAATCCGTTAGGCGCTACTGGAGGAGCGGAAATATTTGAAGTTTTCAAGCAGCTAAGGCGCGAAGCGGGTGAGAAACAGGTGAATGCAAGCGAGGACCTTAAGCATGGTTGCATTCATGAGCTGGAAGGCTTCGGTACTAAGGCGTACATATACATATTAGGAAGGGAGTTGGAATGAGTAGCGAACCTATTGAAAGACGAGTCGCTTATTTAGGGGATAGATTGCGAGGGAGTCGCTGTAAAATTTGTGGCAAAGAATACTTCAAACTTAAAAACTATTGTGGAGATTGTGGAAGAGCAAGTTTTAGCAGGATGGAAAATATCGATTTTTTTTATGAGGAAGGGACACTTGATTTTTGCACAGTTATTAATAATCCTACAAATAAATTCAAGAAATTGGGATCCTATATTTATGGAATAGTGTCCTTCCATGACGGGAAAGTACGTTTTCCGGGTCGGCTAACCGATTATGCAATTGAAGATGATGATGAGATTATTCTAAGTGATTTCGAAGGCAGAAAGGTTATTCCTAGGTTTAGAAGAAGACATGCTGTTGAACCGAGCGGAATTGTACCGACCATATCTTTGGCTTTCACTTTCTCAGATGAATACTATCCATATCAAGAGTATAAAATAGAGAAGCCTTCAAAGGAATATGAAAAACCAGGGATTGTTGCATACGGGACCTATTCTTCTAGGTTTAGAATTAAGGAGAGGACAATAGAGCGTGCTGTTCCATTTTTAGATGAAGATGCTATAACAGCTGCTGTAGAAGCGGGAAAAATGGCTCTTATCCACTCCAGGGCTACTCACAAATCAATCATTAAGGTCTATGTAGGCTCGGAGTCTAACCCGTATGCTGTCAAACCTATCGCTTCCAAAGTGGCACAAGTTCTGAAGCTTGGGGAGGAATGTCAGGCTGAAGGAGTTCAATGCGTTGATGCTATAGATACTGAATTCGCCTGCAAGGCTGCAACTAGTATGTTTAAGGACGCTGCTTCTCTCGTCTACTTCTCAGACCAAGAAGATACTCATGCTATGGTAATTGCCACGGATAACTCTCAATCTGCTCCAAGAGGGGAACCAGGTGGTGAATTAGACCTCTTTGTGGGTTATGGAAGTGCTGCATTCATTTTTGGTGTGCATGATGTAATCGCTCAATTTGAAGGCTGGAACTCAATTACCTCTGATACTCCCGATTTCTGGAGGAGAGATACCCAACCTTACCCAAGTCATGGCGGTAGATTTACAGGAGTACCAGCTTACTTTAAGCATGTCACAAAAGCTGTCAAAAAACTTATGGATAGGTTAAGACTAAAGCCGATTGATGTTAACTACTTTGTAGCACATCAACCCAACGCAGTATTCCCAGCCCGAGTTGCAAAAGCCTTGGGTTTCAATGAAGAACAGTTTCTCCCAGGACTACAAGTGGCCACCTTTGGAAATACATATTCAGGCTGTTCGCCAATAGGCTTAGCTGCAGTTCTTGATATCGCAAATCCAGATGAAAGAATTCTAGTAGCAAGTTATGGCTCAGGAGCGGGAAGTGACACTTACTCCTTTATCACGACGAGACAGCTAATTAGAAAAAGAGCTAGACAAAAATTCACGATCAGACATCAAGCAGAAAATGAGTTCTTAAAATATGTTAATTATGACACTTACAGAAGATTTAAGAATGGAATGCAATCAGCCTAAACCAAACATGTGAGGGAATCCTCGATGGAAGAAGAATCTCAAGAACAGCAAACATGGCAATTTGCCCGATTAATATTGAAGGTGCTTTATAATCCAACTAGGGCATTCGAAGAAATAATCAAAAGACCGATGATTAAGGGTCCAATTCTTATTCTGATAATAACGTTACCTTTAATTCTTGCTGGACAATACATTAGCGGAACCAAGTTTTTCTTAGAAAATCCAATACCTGATGAAGATTTGTGGACGGAGAAACCGTTAAACTCAGCATCATTCCTTTGGACCTCCAATGATAATATCACTTTCGATGATGGCGATTACATTTCAGGCAACTATAGCGTTTCATCTTCTCTAATTAACACGTCCACCATATGGCTACGTTTGACAGATATTGGAAGGATCAACTGCGGTACAGAAGAATTCAATCGCTTGTCATTTAAAATCAAATGGATAATCGAAGGAAATGCAATCCCAACTGCAATTTTGCAGTTGTTTTCTCACGATGAAAATCGTAGATTCGAATCAAATATAACACACATAATAGCCAATAGCTCAGGTATTTGGGAAAATGTAACTGTAAGCTTGGCGACTAATAATACTAACACCTGGATTCCGACCTCTAACCAGCCCAGTTGGGATAACATTACTGGAGTAGAGTTCCAATTGTTTTATGACGGAAACACAAATCTCACCATAAGAATAGATGATCTATTCTTTGGAAAATTCATTCCCATATCGTCTTCTGCCACCTTTGATATACAAATACTATATCTACTCTTGCGAAGTAGTGCTGATCATTTATTCGAGTGGCTGATATTATCTGGATTGGTTTTACTGGCTCTAAAAAGCTTCACGGATTGGAAAGGGGTTTGGAAAGAAATCTTCTTCACTATAGGATATGTTTATTCAGCTTTCATTCTGAATTTTGCAGCTCTTGTTGTCCTATTCTCAGTTTTACCAGCACTTTTCATTCCTTATCGAATCACATACTTAGAGTACCTTGATCTCTATCAAGGTAGCTGGGGTACACCTATCTCCGTTGTAACACTGCTTTTTTACGGATGGATCATGATTCTTTGCACAATCGGTGTAAAAAAGATGCAGGAAATGTCTTGGAGCAAAGCACTTCTTATTGGCTTTGGAGCTATTCTGATAAGTTTGGTGTTTAGTTCACTCTTGCTCAGTATGTTCTTTTAAAATCGGTTCATTTGTGGGTGTGCAAGGTGGTGAGCAAAAATTGCATTGTTCCATGTCTAGCTTGGAATTTGATTGTTTACATAATTCGCACATAAGGCGCTTTTCTCGTACAAGTCTACAAGTAAGACAAATCTGAAAAGCAAGTGCCATTACATTTGACTCGTGACTAACTAGTAGAGCAGCCATTTTCTCAATCTGCACTTTTATCGCTTTTTCTCTTGCTATAGGAAGAATACTTCCTCTCACGTGATGAGAGTATTTGCTTATTGCAGTTTGCGTTATGCCTAGCAGGTTTGCTGCTTCTCTTTGCTTCAGTCCATAGGATTCAATTAATTCTTTGGCAAGACAAGCACGAATTGCCGGAACCACGGATTTCACCGCAACTTCGCAAGGGAGTTTCATTGCCTTTCTTCCTGACAGAGGATGTTGGAAAAGGTATATAAGTATGACGTTCGTCATAATATTATGACGCATGTCATAAGAGCAATAGAGGAAACGTTTTTGAAAAAGACCTATTCTCCTTTCTCCCCTCAGAAGGCTGATAAAAAAAACGAAGCTCTTATGACATACGTTTCATTCAACGAGCAGTTGAGAGATCGCGAGTTTGCTGGAGATTCGTTATGGCTGTCAAGAAAAATGGTTAACAATGGGTGCACCTTGGAGCAAACACGGCAAGTGATGGAGGAGCGATGCAAAGACTGCAATGTTATTTCGCCAATGTTTTGTGTAGAGCATTGCGAGACATGGAAAGTCAAGAAAGAGCTTCGTGAAACCAATAAAGCGCTTTCAGGAGATGACCATGGAGAAAGATTGATGAATGCCATCAAGAATAAGAGAAGACTAGCGGTTATTGACATTCTCCAAGAAAAAAGGGTCTCTCTTGACGATTTGCAGAAGAAACTTAAAAAATATGGGTTTTTTCACAGTCAAAAAACGATTAATGGATATTTGCATCCATTGCTAGAAGCTGGCTTGATTATTAAAAGTGATCAAATCCTGGAACTTACACTGTATGGTAAAAGGATTCATGAAGCTATCTACAGACATGGTTATACAGGACAGCTGCCAATTCATTCGAACAGTTATGAGGAGAAAATCCTTGAAGTCCTTTTACAGAATGCGAAAACCCACAATGAGTTGCAAGTCATTGTACCAATTAAGAGTCTTTCAAGGGTCTTAAAGCGGTTATTAGATCGTGGTTTGATATTAAATAATTCTCCTTCTGACCATGTTTTCTATTTTCGTACAAGGAGAGCATTGGCTTTAGAGAAACTTTCACCAACACACAAAAAGATCTGCACAACAATCCCACCAGCAGGAATCTCAACCCGTGAGTTGTCGAAAATCATGGAAATCAACATTCGTCGAATGTACAAATATTTGCGTGCTCTACGAGGCAAGAAACTAGTATTTAGGAGAAGAATACCAATTAGATTTGAATTATCAGCCAAGGGAAAAAGGTTGGCTGAATTCTTAAACGAAATTACAAATATTAAATAGATTTGCCAACTGCTCGGTCTACCAAGAATGGGTGTTCCTCTCTCCTCCAGCAGAGTCTCCTATTGATTCGCTGATGCATTCTAATCGAATTTCGATCTATGTGCGATTTTGTAAAAGCTGTTCACTCCAGTCCGGCTCTGGCCTTTAGAAGTAGTTGCTCTAAAGAGGAAAATTTCGCTAATGAGAAATGGATTATTGAAATCAATAGAGTGCGCTCTCTTAGTGGTAGCTAAAATATTGGTAAATCACATCCAGACCCAACTAATTAAATTCAAAGCAGATATTAATAATACTAGTCAGATGGATGTGCTATCGTGGAACTCCCTGAGCTGACAATTCTAGCAAGACAGATGAAAGATGAGCTAGTAGGAAAACAAATTTCTGAAGTTAAAATTGCTAATCCTAAATGTTTAAACATGCCTTTCAAACAGTTCGTAAAAGCTATCATTGGAAGAACCATCAAATCAGTTGCGAACAAAGGCAAATGGCTTTTCATCGAACTCGATTTAGACTACTTTCTACTTTTTAATCCTGGAATGGGAGTGGATATCATTCACTTTGAAACTAGCAACCAATTACCAGAAAAAGTCCACATAAAATTCACTCTTAACGATCAAACAGGCTTCTCAGTGCGCGTCTGGTGGTTCTGTTATCTACATCTAGTGCGGAAAAATAAGCTCATTGAGCACAAATTAACGGGAAAATTAGGCATATCGCCACTGGATAAAAGGTTTACATTGAATCTTTTTAAAAGCCTTCTTATCAAGAGAAGAAGCAACATTAAATCTTTTTTACTTGACCAGAAGAATATAGCAGGTATCGGTAATGTCTACATTCAAGACATTCTCTACAACGCAAAACTTCATCCCAAGCGAAAGATCCCTTCGTTGAGTGCAACAGAGATTGAAGCTCTTTATGCATCTATGAAGTCGGTGTTGAAAGAAAGCATTGAGCTAGGAGGATTAGCTTATGAGAGAAATTTTTACGGTGAGAAAGGTGGCTACGGTAAGAAGCAATTCAAAATTGCCTACAAACCTGACAATCCCTGCCCTATTTGTCAAACTCCTATTCAAAAAATAAAGACGGGTTCAACTAGCAGTTTCATCTGCTCCAATTGTCAACCGCTAAATGTGAAAAATGGTGAAGCAACCAATTGAACTCAGTCATTTTCTCTTCTTTGTAAGCCGCTCCTACACGAGTATCAACATTGTTTTCTATATTCTTATGCTAGACAGTTTCAACTCTGATTATTTCAGGAACTTTACGTTTCAGGAAGTTTTCAACTCCCCATTTCACTGTCATAGTTGACATCGGACAGCCTGCACAAGCTCCTTTAAGCTTAACACGAGCAACCCCATTATTAACATCAACGAGTTCAACATCTCCTCCATCAGCCTGCAGATTGGGTCTAATCTCTTCAATAGCTTCTTCAACTCTTTCTAATATCTTCGCTTTCATTCTATTCACTAAAAGAGAATGAGTAGATGTGCCATAAAAACTTCTCTTAATGCAGCCGCCTGCAATCCGTAAAAGTAGAAACATTATTTTTTAAATAAGAAATGGTAACAATGTTTTCTGTATTCGTGAAAGTGAGTTCACTCCACTCTTCAAATTAATTTCATTGTGAGAAGTACAAATGTCAATATGCACTCAAAAACTAAAGAACATTGCAAGCAAGCTGGACTCAGCATCAGCTGTGTATGACGCAGGTGCCGCTGTTGCACTTTTGATTAGACCCTCAAATGATGATATTGAAATCCTCATAGTGCAGAGAACCGAGAATATATTAGACCCATGGTCCGGACAAATGGCGTTTCCAGGCGGAAGACGTAACTTGAAAGATCAGAATCTGAAGCAGACCATTATTAGGGAAACCTTTGAAGAGACAAACATTGACCTCGCTCAAGGCTGTCGCTTTCTAGGAGTGTTAGAAAAGACAAGATCAACTGTGCAACCAAAGTTACATGTAGCGCCCTTCGTCATTCTATTGGAGCAAGAGCCGATCATCAAATTAAATGAGGAGCTTGAAGGATTTTTATGGGTCCGTATGAAAAAATTACACGAAAGTAAAGGAGTTGCAGAGATGCCCTTTGGCGAAGTTCCAGCTTATATCATTGAAGGTTATGTTATTTGGGGTCTGACTTATAGAATTCTGAAGAAATTCTCTAAGATTCTTGCAAGCTGCAGATAAGTAATGATTTTTAGTGTGAACACAAGTCAAGAAATGGAATAATTGCTTTATCAAGAATGACTTAGATTTAAACGAGGAGAAAAGGAGATTGGATTATTGGCGGACATCAGATTTATTGCTAGCCTAGATGTTGTGTCACGATTATTAGCTGACCCAATTTGGAGGAGAAGAGCCAAGAAGATAAGGACGCTAAAAGAAATGGAACAAATTCTCTTAGAGTTCTGCAAGATTAATGGAAAAATACTTCGCATTGACAATGGTTTTGTTTATCTCTACTGAGATGGCGTACCAATATCATCCAGCAATATTATATGGGAATTCAGATTTCGCTTTCATAGATCTTTTCATGCTGAACCAAGATGTTTCATTGGGAAATCATAAATGCGTAAGCAGGTTCTCAGAAAATTCATCATAACGTTTGTGTTTGAGCTTTTTCTATTTTTGATGTTGTTTAGAATCGGTTTAGCTCAGAATTACGAGCGGCAATTCTTTCTACAAGATGAGCAGGATACTTATCAATTGACTCTTTCAATAACTTCTTCGCTTTACGAATATTATCAGCAAAAAAACCATCTTTTGACACAGAACAATTTCGCAACTTTTGTGACGCCATATTCTATGGCATTAGTAGCTGCTGATGTTCGAAGCGTCTTTCCAAGCGAAGAGGGCTATGTGAACGCTGCTCTTATGTTGGTTCATCAAATCCCTTACCAGATTATTGAAGAGCCCAAATATCCAGTTGAAACAATAATTGAAAATCAGGGCGATTGTGATTTGCTATCATATGTATGTGCTTCATTGCTAAAAGCTCAAGATCTAGATGTTGTTCTATTCTATTATGAAACTGAGAGTCATATGAATGTAGGCGTACATCTCCCTAATCCTCCTAGAGATGCGCGTACGCCCAGTTCTTATGTTGATTACGCTGGAACTAGATATTACATGGCAGAGTGTACTGGTAATGATTGGCAGAATGGTTGGAGGGTTGGCGAATGTCCCTCTGAGCTCGAAGGAGCGATTGTTACCGTTGTGCCATTGGAGGGTTACGAGCAGGTCTCCCCAGGGCAGGTTTCGTCAAGTTATGGAACAATGGAATCCTCTTTAATATCATTAGCTTTTTCACAGGATCTAGTGATTGAGGGAAGTACCATCATAATCAGTGGGGTTGTTTCAGCCTCAACCCTAAATGGCACAGTTACGTTATATGCATCAACAAGCGAAAATTGGCTCGCCATTGAGACTGTTAGCTTGGATTCGACTGGTCAATACACTTTTTCATGGAATCCAATGTCTTGGGGACTTTACTACGTAAAAGCAAGCTGGTCGGGGAACGAAGAACATGCAGGAGCAGATAGTGCGATTGCTTCTATTTTCGTTGTGCCAAAATTCTTGTTATTAGTTGGTGGAGGATTAGTCATTGTGGTTATCGTTTCAATCATTTTGCTATTGATGTATAGAACCACGCGACCGCAGGAAATACAAACCCCAACTGAATATCAATACCAATAAGTCAATAGTCAATTATCGCTATTGGCTGTATTAGAGAATATTTCGAAAGTGAAGGTGTTGCAGCCATGAATGCTGAAAGCTTATGTACATGCAAAATAACATACGCCCACATTCATTTGATGTGATTCTATTGGATTGGCCAACTAAGAACGACGTGAAAATGCTTAATTCAATGTCCCGTGAAGAACTCCTACAACTTTTCTTTCTACATATCAAGAACATTTGGCGAGTTGATGGTCTTTATTTCCTTGGAATAGAAGAGGAGTTTGGCACCACAGCAGCTACTCAGATTGATACGTATTGCTGGAATATCATTGGAAAACTTGAGGCTAGAGAGCTGCGATGGGCTCTAAGAATAAAGAAAAAGGATATTACCGCCCTTCTGCAGGCTTTGAAAAATTCAAGTTGGGCTCTTTATCAAATTGGGAAAGAATACGAAGCATCTGAGAAAAAGGGAGTTTTTCGAGTAACCCGTTGCAGGACTCAAGAGACGAGAGTCAACAAAGGTTTAGGAGAATTTCCATGCAAACAAGTGCGGCTAAGCTACCTTCAAAGCTTTGCAAAAGAGTTTAACCAAAGAATAGAGGTTGTATGTAAAGCATGCCCTCCCGAAGCACATTCAAATAATGTATGGTGCGAATGGGAATTTATTTTACATTAAAAAGCGGTTTCTATTTTTGCAACATGCGTGATTCGGGTCGTGGTAAGTTACGTCTGTTGTCAGCTATTCAATCAACTCTAAAATCTCCTCGAAGATATAGTTATTGAATCCTTCATTGGTGCTTTTACTGAAAAGAGTGACAACACAATTTCTAGTGATGCCAACCACAACTCCACGTTTCTGAGCTTCAAAGACGACATACCAAATCTTACCGTGTTCAAGATAGTCGCGATAAAGTTCGCTGTCGACCAAGTCGGATCCCGCTAGACAAAGCTTTTCTATTCCAGGGAGATCAACTTGATCGAACCATATGAGCCTAGTTGCTTGTGGGTTCGATTCGTGAAGCTCTTTGAGAGTCTCATGGGGAATTCTCACTTCAATGATAGCATGAGAGGTGATGAAAAGCGCTTTGCTTAGCTTATTTGCCACATAATTTGTGAGGAGCTTCTTTACTCCTCGTGCTACAGAAGGTGCGGAAACAATAATAAAAGTTCTCCTCTTGAAGGATTTTATCCAAAAAGTGGATTCTTCCGTAATGGGAGTTTCAATTAATTTGCGCCTATAGAATCTTTTGCATATGAAATCCTTGCTAAAAATCCCTGAAATTTCATTTCTCTCAAGTTTCAGATCCAGAATCTCTGTGATTAAATTGATGGTTTCTCCACTTTCTGTTCTGTGAGGTTCTTCCTCACGAAAATCTTTGAGCTTCCCGATGATTAGTCCTGTATCAATTTCCTCTTTTATTTCAAAAATCTTAGCTGGCAGAACCATCTTATCCACCACTAACACAATTCAAATTAGACCTTAAAAGCTTCTTGGACTATCTATTCGCGAATCAAGATGGGAAACTTAGCCTGAATCTTTTTTATCTAGTGCACAAGCGGTTTGGAGTTCATACGACATAGTAGTCAACAACTTTTTGCATGCGTTTTGGTGCAATCTTTTTACTAAGCCTTTTAAGCAAGCGAATCATCTGTGGTTGAAAGCGGGCAAGATCTGTGAGGGTTACTAGCCCGATCAATTGTCCGCTTTTAACTACGGGAAGCTTCTTAATTTTCAGCCTGAACATAAGTTTAGCAGCTTCTTCCAGCTCCATATTTGGTTCCACAACAATTAGAGGTTTAGACATCACATCCTTTACTTTTGCTCTCCTAGGATTCTTGACTTGACTCACTACTCTTTTCAACAAATCTCGTTCAGTTATTATGCCAACTGCTCTGCCTTCTTTTGTGACGAGAAGGCAGCCTATCTCGAATTTATTCATGACATCAGCTGCATCTTTTACGGTCGCCTCCTCGTCTATCGTAATAACTTCCTTCACCATAATATCTTCAACTTTCAGAGACATAAGCTTACAACTACCTTTTAATATTCTAAATTATCCTTCAGATTGTAAAGATTCTCATATAGTCTTTTCAGATCTTTCCTATATAAGCAACAAAAACTGAACTAGTCTTTTGGAATGCATATTCATCTAAAGAATTCTCGGAGATTAGTTCTAATTGTTGATTCTCGTTTTGAGGTCATGCAGTCCCGATTTGCTTAGCTTTAACCTTCTTAGCAATCATCCTTCCGAATTCTATCGCCTTATTTAGTTCATTTTCACTTGGCCTGAACTTGAACTCAAGGTCGCTCTCAATGAGCTCTAATCCGGTAGCTTTGATTAACGATTCAGCTTCCCCTTTTGCTCCTCCTCCCCAACCATAAGACCCAAAGACAGAAGCGAATTTTTTCTGTGGTCTCAACCCCTTCATATAGGTTAGGAAGGAGGCAACCGTTGGAAAGAGGCCATTATTCAAAGTGGGTGATCCAATCAATACCGCTTGTGCATCAAGTATGTCAGTAATTACTTCCGTGTTGTTAGAGCTGTTCAATCTATGCAATTTAACCTCAACTCCCTCACTGGCTATACCCTCAAAAAGCGCTACTGCTATTCTTTCAGTGCTTCTCCACATCGTGTCATAAACAATAATTACTTTCGGTTCCGCGACGCCACTAACCCACTTGCCATAAGTCTCAACAATCTTTTCAGGTCGACCTCGCCATACCACGCCGTGAGATGGCGCAATCATATCGATCTTGACTTCTGAAAGAGCTACTAATGCCTTTTTTATGGGTCTCCAAAGGTGCATCACTATATTGGCGTAGTAGGTCTTGGCTTCTTGCATGAGAATCGCTTGATCCACCTCGTCATCAAATCTCTTAGAGGACGCAAGGTGCTGACCAAAGGCGTCATTTGAGAAGAGCAACTTTTCTTCAGGGACATAGGTAACCATAGAGTCAGGCCAGTGAACCATGGGGACTGGAAAAAATTGAAGACTTCTACTGCCCAATCTGATGTCAGGCTTCTCCTTTATCGTTGTGCATTGCAGATCCTTCCCATAATATCGCTTCAACTCTTTCATCCCGGATTCTGTAGCTATCAACTCAGCGTTTTTGGCCAAGGTCATGAAGGCACGAATTCCGCCTGAGTGGTCAGGTTCAGCATGGTTAGAAATAAGAAAATTAATTTTAGTTGGCTCTATGATTTTCTTTATTCTCTTCAACATTTGGGGGAAAAAAAAGTCCTTAACAGTATCAATCAATGCAACCTTGTCATCCACAACTAGATAAGCATTATAGCTTGACCCTCGATTGGTTACATACCCATGAAAGCTCCTAATATTCCAATCTATCGCTCCAACCCAATAGATGCTGTCTTTCAATCGTATCAAATCAATCACCAATGGTTCAGAGAGAGGAACGTCAGATTATTTCGCTCCTAATATTCTTTTCGACAGCATTTCAATTGCATAAATTTATGTTCTAATACGTTCTCCAGAACGTTCAGATTTATGTTTGGCTGTGACCTTTTCGAAAAGCTTCATAAGAACGGGATTTGCCTCGGTCTCGCTTACAGTCTTAAGATATATAGATACAAGACCTATCTTGCCAGTCTTTGTTGCCAGGTGTTCTGCCAGCATGCGTGCAGTTGTGGTATTCCTATCTCCTAAAAGCACGGAAGAGGGAGGGGAGTGAACTTGCACTCCGTTGGTAGGGGGGACAGATGCAGCTAAGGTGCCTAGTTTATCTTCTGCTTCGCTAAAGAAAGCTAAGACAGCATTTCTAGTTTCGATATAAATGGCAAAGAACCGCATATTCCTCTCTGCAAATTCTTCTTTTACAATCGTCGCTCGAGGCAAACTGAGTTCACCAAACCACAATGATTATTCTAGTCTTCTTATTATGTGATATCCGAATTTTGTTTTCACGATAGGTGAGAGCTGCCCTTTCTTAAGCACAAACGCAGCTTTCTCGAATTCCCTTACCATCTTTCCTCTACTAAAAGATCCAAGGTCGCCTCTTCGTTTTCCTGATGGGCAAATGGAGACTTCTTTAGCGATTTTTGAGAATTTTTCTCCTTTTCTTAATCTTTCAAGAATTATTTTAGCTTCCTTCTCTGTTTTAACGAGGATGTGTGCACAATGAACTCTATTTGGCATGAAAAATAGTATATGGGAACCGTTTTATAAGATCATGCATGCATCATTTTGTTGTCGAAGGAGGAAAAAGTGTCCTCTATAAATGTAATTTCGTTTATTACCCTTATATGAAAAGACCAAACACGCCCAAGAGTAAGGCAAGCAACATTCTGAATTTGCTTCGAAAGGAGTTTAAACTGCCAGGATGGAAAGCCGGAGCAAGAGGCTTTCGAAAAAATTCAATGTACAACCCGCAGTTCTTTCGAAAGCCGACGTAACAGAAATTGAAGAAGCGCTTAAAGTAGCAGGGCTATATCACAAGAAAGCACAGGTTATCAAAGGCCTTGCTGATGTATTTTTGAAAGATTTTAAGGGTTCGCTTGACTTCGTTTTCAGGTTACCTCTCGAACAAGCTCGGAGAAAACTGCTTTAGCTCCTAGGTGTGGGTCCTAAACGGCTGATGTGGTGCTTCTTTTTGGTGCAGGAAGATCAACAATACCGATAGATACCCATGTTGATCGAGTTTCGAAACGACTGGGACTAGTCAATTCAGAAGCTGATTACGAGAGCATGAGGAAACAACTTCAGCAACTATTCACTCCACAAGACTATTACTCCGTCCACACCTTATTGATCTCTCAAGGGAGAAGATAGTGCAGAGCAAGAAAACCAAAATGCAGAGTTTTTCCAATTAGTCATCTATCCCCATCCAACTAATCAATTCTAACTTGCACTCGCACTCACGCGAGTATACATGCAATACTTAATTTCGAGCCAAGCTGCTCGTCTTTCAAGCCTCCATCTTCCAACACACCAGCAAAATCCTGTCTCCACCCTGTGGAAGCCCATTACCCGACGAACTCAACGAAAGCGACTATAACGACAAAACCGACGAAATCGACGAAACCCGCATAAGTAAATATCAGTGCGCACAAGTTATTCATTAGAGCTTGAAGGTGTGCTCAGCTTTGATTCCCACAAATTCTTTCTCTTTCCTCTCTTTATCACGCGACCTTGCCTTTGTGCGATTTCTATGGCAGAGCTGACATCAATTTTTGCTCTTCTACGCGAGGTTTGGCCGAGATACTGGCTTGTTCCTTCTTCTTCAACGCTTTCAAAAACTACGTTTTGAGAAATACTTGTACGCATACCTAAACGGTTCCAAAGCTCTCTTGAATAGGGAGCTGCCCCGTTCCCAATTCTGATTGCAGCATTTGTAGATGAATAACGTCTTAAGGTCTCCTCTATCTTTTTCATTGTTTCAGCAGCGCTCGAACAGTTTCCCGTCTCGAGTAATTCGCCGTCTCCAAGAATTGCTACTCCGAAATTCTCGCCAGGATCAACGCCAATGATAAGTCGATCAAAAGATTTATTTCCTCTAATTATTCTCATCGCTTCATCAATAATTTCCACGGGCTTTGCGTTTTCATCATATTCTAACACATTGTGATGGATTATTTTGCAGCGCTCTTTATTCGATGTAATGACCACTTCCACATCCAAGGGAATTCTGTCACTCGGAATAAGGCTCATAAAAGGCAAATCTCGTCTTTTAAGCTCATTCACGAGCAAGTAATATATTTTCCCGGAGATCGTCGCTAATGCAATTTTTGGTTTCATAGCCATCCTGTCGTCTTTGCAAAGTCATTGCAAACAAGGTTATTAGTTTTAGTGTTATTAATTCGTTTGGCATGTGAAATCTCTTTGCAGAGAGTAATTCCAACAGGTTGCAGTTCGATTGATAAACAATTGGGAGGTGGGTTGTTAGGAGGACGCTTGTTGCTTGTTTATGGAGAAGCTGAGACTGGAAAAACTACTTTTGCTATCCAATGCGCTGTTAACTGTGCAAAAACCGGTTTCAAAACATTTTTTATAGATTGTGACGGGGCATTCTTCCCAAGACGTATGGTACAAATAGCTGCCCATGAGTCCAAGGAAATTGGATCCCAGATAATGCTAATGAAACCAGAAACTCTTGAACAGCAAGCGGTCATCATTGATAAGTTGAACGAGTATATTAGCAAGAAAGTCGGGCTAATTATTTTTGATACTATAACGAGTCTTTATAGTGAAGCTCTAGGAGATGACAAACAGAGTGTATTTAGCCTTAACCGTCAATTAAATCGACAAATGGCATATTTAGCGCAGATTTCAAGGACCCAAAAAGTGGCTAGTCTTGTTGTTGGTCAGGTACGAAGCGTAATGAATAAATATGATTTGGTGCAACCCGTTGCTATGCGGGTTTTGAAATATTGGGCAGATGCTGTTATAATTCTGAATCCAACGACTGAAGCGCACGTGATCAAAGCTACAATTAAAACCCGTGCAACTCAAAAGCCTTCCAAACAGATATTCCTAAAGCTGGGAGAAAAAGGCTTACACGAGTAAGAGATGAGTTTGAAAGACCTATGTTGGAATTAATCGCAGAAGCCCTCGTATTTATATTTCCTGCATACAGCGCTAACGCAGTTCCTGTAGTTTTTGGCGGTGGTCACCCATTAGATTTTGGTAAGACCCTTAAGGATGGTAAACCTATTTTTGGATCTCATAAAACTTTTAAGGGTTTTTTTGCAGGGCTGATTGTTGGCACTCTAGTAGCTGTCGGAGAGAGTTTTATTTTCAACTATGACATACTCTTGGGCTTTGCGCTTTCTTTTGGTGCGTTATTAGGAGATTTGATAGGTGCTTTTTTTAAGCGAAGACTGGGTTTTGCTCCTGGAGCGTTTTTTCCTATAATTGATCAGATTGACTTTGTATTAGGTGCCCTGCTTTTTTCTCTTCTCATTTCTCCACCGACCCCAGTAATTTCGATCATCATTCTTATCATTACAATTCCCATTCACATTCTGACAAATCTTATTGCATATTTGGCAAATGTTAAGAAGAAGCCATGGTAATTTTCACAATTTCATTGAAACGGACTGATTGTGCTGGGAAATAGGAAAAATTCGACGATAATCCATCCGATTAGCAAAAGGAGCAATCCTATCAAAAGTGTGGTGAATGCTTCTCTTGGGCTATAGGCATATTTAGTGCTCTGATACATTAGTATTAATCCCAATATTCCCAGTGAGTATAGAATCATGGAAGCTATACTTTCTCCTAATAGCTGTTCGTTTAAGGCTTGAGGGTAATAGGGTATTACTCTGCCACCACTAACAAAGGCGATTATCGGTTGTTCCAGAATATCGTAGATCCCTCCCCCCAGTAGGAAAACAGAGGTCGCAATAGCCAGTGATGCTAAAAGAATCGTTGACGGTTTAAGCGTTATTATTTTCCAATAGGTTTTTTGAAGGTAATAGGAAAGCGACGATGCGCCTTTTTTTGCCTTACGGGACAAGCTTTTCTTAGCTCCTCAGGTAACATACGTACGATTCGCTCTATATGAATTAAATAATCTACTTAAATTTTCCCTTCTCTCTAAGATGGGGCATGATTTAGTTTCAAGAATAAATATTTATGGATGCCTATCCAGAATACACTTTTCTTGTATTCAAGAGTGAACGTAAAATGTACGAATTCATCCTCTATTTTGAAACTGGGTCTCCATATGAAAAGGAAACGAAAAGAATCATCAGATTTTTGGAAAAAATTCGAAAGAAATGGAATGCAGATTTTGACCTTAATCATGTAGAAACGCTGTCAGAAACACAGGTCGAGCGGGTGAAGGATGACATTCGCAAAATTTCACCTCAGATAAGAGGAAAAATTGTGAGTTCCAAAGGAAAGATTCTGCCTCTTTCTAATAATAAGAACCTGAACACACAAAATACACCAATTCTCTTGATTTACGACAATCAAACACCGATCAATGTTTATCCTCACATGCTCGGGACAGCATATTTTGAAATAGGAGCAACATTAGAGAATATTCTAAAAGATGGCCTCAAAGCCCATATGATTGCAAAGGGTATTCTTGAAGAACCTGTGCAAAAAATCCTAGCAGACGACCCATGGATCCTAGGGCAAGGAATGAAATTTATTGCTGCAGATAAAGATGTAGATTTCGGCGTGGTTGATGTGATTCTTGAAGATGAAAATGGAAGAATGGTGATTGTAGAGATTGAAACAGAAGCAACTGAAACTGCAGTAGCGCAGGTTTCTAGGTTAGCTGCAGGTTATGCATCCCAAAATAAATCCTCTTTGGATCATTTACGAAAGGTAATTGTGTGCCTGAATTTCAATGCAAGAGCAGCGAAGGCTTGTCGTGGAGCTAATGTTGAGCTTTTCCAATTAGCCATGCAAAAAATCTGTTAAAATACAAAGATAAAGAATACATAATATGAGAAGTGGAAAAGATGGTAACTACAAAAGAAATCATGGGTTTGGCTCTGGATTTAGCTGGGTTCACATCAGTACCACAAGATAGCGGCATATACATTCATGGAAGAAATATTAGAAATATACTATTTGCAATTGATGCAGATGTTCCAGAGCTTCTGTTAGCCAAACAACTAGGTTGTGACGCGGTAATCTCTCACCATCCGAAGGGAGGTTTACCGATGATTAATTTTCACGAAGTTTTCAAAAGACATATTCAACAAATGGTAGGTGCCGGAGTTCCCCGACTTGAAGCTGAAGAAGCAGTACAAAGAAAAATCAGCGCTTTGGAGGTAGAAGGGCATACTAGAAATTACGGTCATGCAGTGGATGTAGCTCGCCTCCTGAAATTGCCTTATATGAACATTCACACCCCTTTGGATGAGCTAGGAAGGAGGATTATGACGCAGAAAATAAGTCAGAAACTTGACGAAGACGCTACCGTAGGAGATGTAGTTTCAGCCTTGAAGAGTATCTCAGAATTTCAGAACGCAACCACAGGCATTAAGATCCGCTTAGGTACTGCAATGAATTTAGCTGGGAAGGTTATGATATCGCATGGCGCTGGAACGAACGGAGGTTATGAAATTGCGAGGACTTACTTCAAACATGGCATAAGCACACTCATATATATCCATATAAGTCCAGCAGATCTTGAAAAGTTAAGGGTTGACAAGGCAGGCAACATGATAGTTACAGGCCACATCGTAAGTGACTCGGTAGGAATAAATCCATTTATTAAAGAACTAGAAAATAGAGGTCTCTCCATAACTAGATTGGGAGTTATTCCTCCATAAAGAAAGTTTAAGCGAAATTAGCGGGGATATGTCGATGAAGTTTATCCGTTTCTCAACTTTTGAAGGAGTCTCTTTTGGAGTTTCAAATGAAGATGAGATAATTTGCTTGGTTACATTGGCAAAAACACTAAAGAAATCTTTTCCTTACAATCTAGAAGCTTTGATCTCATAAGGCATAAACGAAACTGACGTGGAATATTTAATTCAAAGCGCAGACAGAACAAATCTTGAAATGGCAAAACGTCCCCTATGCGAAGTAAACCTGCTTCCGCCGATAATAAACCCGCCAAGAATCGTCTGTCTAGGTCTAAACTATAAAGATCACGCTGCAGAACAAGGAATCAGACCTCTGATAAACCTGTAATTTTCATGAAGCCAAATACAGCCATCATTGGTCCTAATGACGATATAATTAAACCAAATTTTGTGAAGCAACTGGATTATGAAGCAAAGCTTGCTATCATCACTGGCAAAGAAGTTGAGAATGCCTCAATTAATGATGCAAAATCTTGCATTTTCGGATACACAATACTAAACGATGTTTCTGCTCGCGATATTCAATTCAAAGACCTACAATGGACACGGGGGAAAAGCTTTGATACTTTTGCACCTATTGGCCCTTGGATTACAGCTGCTGATCAAATATCAGATCTAGCTAATCTTTATGTACGCACGCGAGTCAACAACGAGCTTCGACAAGGCTCAAACACTGAGAATATGGTGTTAAATGTGTTTGCAATTGTATATCACCTTAGCCGTGTCATGACACTAAAACCATGTGACATAATCGCAACAGGCACTCCTGCAGGTGTAGGCTTTTCCATAAAACCGCACCCCAAGTTTCTCAAGGTTGAAGACACAATAGATATCGAAATTGAAGGCCTAGGCGTGTTAAGAAACAGAGTAGCTGCCGAAGACTTGAGCGTTGTTAGCCTCGGAGGATAACTTTTTAGGGCTTCAGTAGTCATAAGTCAGTTAGTCTTAGTAGGGAAATTCTGTGCGATTCCAGCTGACGGAAATTGAAGGCGAGTTTCTAGTCAAATTGGCCCGTAAGGCTGTAGAGAAATATCTGAAGATCGGAAAAATAATCAAAACACCCCAAAAACTAGGCGATAATTTAACCCGACGTTGTGGAGTTTTCATAACAATCAACAGCCTTGAACTTGGGAAGAAGATATTAAGAGGGTGCATAGGCTATCCTTACCCGACAACAATGCTTGCACAAGCAATTATAGAATGTGCAATCAGTTCGGCAACTCAAGACCCTCGATTCCCTCCGCTTTCCGCAGATGAGCTTGACAACATCGTCTTCGAAATCAGTGTTCTTACACCACCAGAACCTATAAAAATCGGAAATCCAAAGGATCTTCCTTCAATAATTAAGGTGGGAGAAGACGGACTTATCGTAGAAAGCGGAATGCAGAAAGGATTGCTATTGCCTCAAGTTCCTATCGAATGGAATTGGGATGAAAGAGAATTTCTCTCTCATTGCTGCATAAAAGCAGGATTGCTGCCAGATAGTTGGTTAACAAAATCAACAAAGATTCATAAATTTCGTGCGATAATTTTTGAAGAAGCAACTCCCAAGGGCAAGATCAAACGTAAAGTTCTAAGGAGGCACTAAAACAACGCGAGTACAATTCGCCCCAAGCGGTGTGGGTCTTGGGCACGCAGGTCGATGTATCCCGATAGCAAAAAGATTGCAGAAGAGAAACAGAAAGACAGAGGTCTTTTTCTCAACATATCTAGATGCTGTAAGTTACATACGTCAAGAAGGATTTATTGCTGTGGAAGTCCCATCGATGGATTTCAAAGTCAAACCAGATGGATCAGTTGATTTTAGACAAACTGCTATGAATCCAGGTCCCTTTGTAGCTCCTTTCAATTTTTTGGAACAAGTGAATAGGGAAATTGAAGTTATGGAGACCCTCAGACCAGATGTGGTTGTATCAGATTCGAGGGCTTCACCTCTCATAGCTGGACGAATTTTAAGAATTCCATCTGTTTGTATACTTAACCAGTTTCAGGTCATTATTCCAAGAAGAACTCACTATTTGCGACTCGCCAAATTTGCAGATGCTATGACTCTAGCAATTCTAGGCAAGATTTGGACGACAGGAGATAAGGTGCTGATTCCTGACTTTCCCCCTCCATATACCGTGTCTACAGATAACCTACGCATCCCTCCTGCCTACAGAAAAAAGATACAACTAATTGGTCCAATTCTACCTGTTCGTCCCGATGCATTACTCAGTAAAAAGGAGCTTAGAAAAAAACTTGGTTTGCATGGTGAAAAGCCGGTGATCTTTGCCCCCATAAGTGGACCTTTGAAAGAACGGGTCTACCTTTTGAATATCCTTCAAGGAATTTTTACGAATTTTCCAAACGAGTATCAGATCGTTATGTCTTCGGGATATCCAAAGTCCAATGAAAGCTCTGTCCGATGCGGCAATTTCACGAGTTTCAGATGGATCTCGAACCGTTTCGAATACATGAAAACATGTGACATCGTGATATCCAGAGCAGGGCATGGCACTCTATTGCAGACAATGTGTTATGGGAAACCCGCTATTTTAATTCCTACTCCTAATCATACGGAACAATTCAACAACGCTAGAAGAGCTCTAAAGCTTGGCGCTGCTTTAATAATCGAGCAAGATGACCTTAATAGAGAAGTTCTTCTTTCCATCGTACAAAGAATGTTAAAGGAAAAGAAAAGAGAGGAGAGAGCTATTGAACTACAAAAAGAAGTTTCAGAGTTGGACGGATTGGAGAAGGCTATAGAAATAATTATAGAAGTAGCTGAAAGAGGAAAATTGAATGTTTCTGCCTAGACGAATTCTGGAAGAGAAGCTTTATAGATTCCTAAGGGAAGACGTTGGGCAAGGGGACATTACAACATCTCTTACTATTCCTAAGAGAGCATTTGCTGAAGCATTAGTTGTCGTAAAGGAAAAAGGCCTGATAGCTGGAATAGAAGAAGCTATGGCTTTATGTGAAAGCCTAAATCTAAAGGCAAGTGCCTTGACACTTGATGGAGCTCCAGTTGAACCCAAAACTGCAATACTACGAATTTCAGGTAATGCCAGAACGCTGCTCTCAGCAGAGCGGACTGTTCTTAATATTCTATCTAGAATGAGTGGCATAGCCACCTCAACGAATCGAGTAGTAAGCAAAATCGATTCTGCAGGCTTCAAGACGCGGGTGGCATCTACTAGAAAAGTTGCACCTGGATTTGGCTTTTTTGATAAAAAGGCTGTCATACTCGGTGGTGGTGATTCACACAGGCTCAAGCTTGATGATCTAGTTTTGATAAAGGATAATCATATAAAAATCGCAGGTAGCATAAGATCTATAATTCAAAAAGCTCGCGCGACTGCCTCATTTTCCAAAAAAATCGAAGTTGAAGTACCATCAACAAGCGACGCTGTTGAGGCAGCAAAAGCTGGTGCTGAAATAATCATGTTGGATAACTTCTCTCCAACCGAAGTGAAGGAAACAGTATCCCTTTTAACAAAAGAAGGTTTTAGAAGCAGAGTATTGCTTGAGGCAAGTGGTGGAATTACCGAGAAAAATGTTTTGAACTACGCTGCAACGGGAGTCGATATTGTGAGCATTGGAGAAATCACTCACAGTACCAGGGCAATGGATTTGAGTTTGGATATCGTCAAGGTGAAAAAATGATGCAAGTAGCAGTCCATATTAATCTGATTTCGCAAATTAAGCGATGATATATCTCATGGAACATTTTTTGCAGCATATATTTACACTTTTATCCTAAGAGGAAAACGAAAAAAACCAGCACTATTAGGTTCAAAGTTACATGAGCGATCGTTGATATAACATACGAGTTCCAACGATGATAAATGTAGCCTAGAAATAAACCTAGTAGAAAAGCCGAGATCGTGTAGAGTGCCTGTGGATCAAAGTGGAAAAATCCAAACGCTAAAGAGGAGGTGATTAAAGCAGCCCCGAAAGAGTGCCTGCTGTTAACGGAAGTCTGTAGAAAACCTCTAAACGTAAACTCTTCACATATGCCAGCTAAAGACAATGCAATCGTGAGAAACAGTAGACCCTGTGGAGACTTGCTTATGTCTAAAATAATTTGGTTGGCTTCTGAGACAACATCACTGGGTCCAATAATCGAGACTAGCAAATTTGAAATAACTAAATCCAATAAAAATAGAACGGCACCAAAGGCTAGCCCCAATAGAATGTTTTTAGACGTTATTTTAAATCCAATATACTTTTTGATATCTATCTCTTTAGAGAGTAAATAACCCATTGGGATTATAATAATCAATAACTCACCAATGATTAGGGCAAAAGCGTACCCAAACAAGTAAGTTAATGCTCCACCGAGAAATAAGATAAGAAAGAACGTCATTACTATGGCTAGAATAGCTGAAAGAGGCGATATCTCGTTCTTATTATCATTCATCTGCTAAACCTCTCCCCCGGTTAACTTTAGTGCTGCATGCATCTTTCCTATCTAATGTTGCTTCTTCGGAGAGATTTTTAATATTCGAAATCCTCTCGCACATGGATTAGCCATTTCCATCAATTGGATTCTATTCAGAACCTTCTCTTTATCTTCTGCATATCCCACTACATCGTGCTCAGCAGGAATAAGTGAGTGTAGGGTAACTCTATTCTGCACAATTCTTGCATAGCATTTAGAAGGTAAACCCAAGAGCTGCTCTTTTCCCTCCTTAACCATTTTTTCACATACATAAAGCACCGCATGAGCACCTGTAGTAAGCTCGGCTATTCTCACTGGAATGCTTTCTTTGCCAATTGCCAGCACATCCACGCCATATATACGTTTGATGTCAGTTGATAACTTCCTTAATTTAGGCAAGATTCTCAATATAGAGCTACGAGCTTTCCCTCGAAGCTGAACTGGAGAGATTTCTTCAACTAGGAGTCCGCCCATGGACATATCCAGGTGAACCACTTGTGCTCTCACGTCCTTTAGCAATTTTTGGCAAAGCTCAAGTTCATGGATTATCAAAGCATGTCCAGTTTCTATTGGAGCAAAGATTGGTTCTACCAAGAATTCACTGGCCCTTCTGTAAGGCGGTTCTACTAGAACGGTTGCTGCAGCGACAATTTGCAGCGGTTCAAAACGAGGATTCAAAATGGCTGCCCCTGAGTCAGCTGCAATAACTCTCAAACATTTCCACCGCACTACAACATATTAACGTGCACATTTAACAATTAGGACAATATTAACAGCTAGAGAGATCTGGGAGACCTTGAAACCCCATGCCGAGTATAAAAATCTCGGCACTTTTGGCTCGGCTCGCTTTAGGTTTTATTATTTCCACTCTAGAGAAATGTTGCTTGACTCTATCAACAAAGCTCTGGAACATATCTCCTTGAAAAACTTTCACAAAGAAATTTCCATTTTTATTTAGAAATTTCAACGCTAGGGACAGGGATTGCTGGGCTAAGTCGATCTGGCGTGCGTGATCCACTTCCCATACTCCAGAAATGTTCGGTGAAACGTCAGAGATTAGAGTGTTAGCTAAGAATGGTAAGTTTAAAGCAATTTGCCTCTCTGTTTTTGGGTTAGTTATATCGCCAACGATAACACGGACATTGGAGGCTTTCAAAGGCTTGGTTGTCTTTGAATCAACTCCCAATATTAAACCTTTTTTTCCTACAATTTTCTGAGAAACTTGCAGCCAACCACCAGGTGCAGCACCCAAATCAATTACAACATCACCTTCTCCAATGAAGTGATACTTTTTTACTGCCTGCAGAAGTTTATACGCTGCTCTGGAGCGGTATTCTTCCTCTTTTGCTTTCCTGTAATAATAATCTCTTTTTCGCTCCCTTACCCACGTCTTAGGCAATCCTAGCTGTCACCTTGCTCTTCTCCCTCTTCTCGAGTTAGATGAATGAGCCACTCGGTGAGTCTCTCACAATCATTTGGTGACATTGCACCATATGCTCCACATCGAATGCTTTCAGAACATGTTAGGCAAGGGCAGTCTATTATAGAGTTAATAGATGCAGGTTTTCTCTTGGGAAACAATCTGTAAGTCCATCGACCTTCGAAAAGCTCACGCTGACGTCGTATAAGTCCTTTATTTTCAAGCTTAATTGAGATTCTAGAGCCTTCTCTACTACTAGCATCTAGTTTTCGCCACAAGTCTGACTGAAGCACACCTTTGTCACTAGTATTTGCGATAAATTGTAGAGCTTTATGTTCCAAGTCACTGCGTTTGGGCATTTTCTTACTTTCCTTGAAATCCACATAAAATATGTTTACCTCAAGATAAAAGGATGTATGTAAAATGCTATTTTCTTATGGCCTTAGAAGCATTTAATTTGCTGAATGCATATTGCGTCGTGGATAAGATGGTGATTCATTGCCAAAATTTTGCCTAGGTATTGAAGCAACAGCGGATGATTTCAGTGTTGGAATATTAGATTTCAATGGAAATGTTCTAGCTAATGTAATTAGCGCTTTTATACCCAAAATGGGGGGAATCCATCCTCGAGAGGCTGCAAGACATCATGGAAAAGTTGTTGGACAAGTAATTTCAACTGCTTTTCAAGAAGCGCATGTCAAACCCGAAAAACTTGCTCTAATATCTTTTTCGCAAGGTCCAGGTCTTGGACCTTGTCTTCGCACGGGAGCTACAGCTGCCAGAGCATTAGCAACCTATCTTGATATCCCGCTGGTGGGTGTCAATCATTGCGTAGCTCATATTGAAATCGGTAAGCTTGCTACAGGAGCCAAGGATCCTGTGACATTATATGTTTCAGGGGGCAATACAATTGTATCGGCTTTTGAAGCCCGATATTATCGAGTTTTTGGTGAAACTTTGGATATAGCTGTGGGCAACTGCTTAGATATTTTTGCTAGGGAAGCGGGATTACACCAGCGTGCGGGAATGCCTTTGGGAGCAATAGTCGAGAAACTGGCTGAAGAAGGAAACGAGCTTGTTGATTTACCTTATTGTGTTAAAGGCATGGATTTATCATTTAGCGGGTTACTTACCGCTGCAATTAGGCTTTTTGAAGTTCGACAATATCGACTTGAGGACTTGTGCTTTAGTATGCAGGAAATAGCCTTCTCGATGCTTACAGAAGTTACTGAACGGGCTCTAGCACATACTGAGAAACGTGAGGTTCTTTTAACAGGAGGAGTAGGAGCAAATAAACGCTTGCAAGCAATGCTAAGGACCATTGCTGATGAACATGATAGTCGCTTTTGTGTTGTTCCAAAACAATATGCATTAGATAATGGAGCTATGATTGCATGGACAGGTATTCTTGCTTATGAACATGGAAAAATCATACCTGTTGAGAAGAGTTTTGTGCGTTTGAAGTGGAGGCTTGATGAAGTAGAAGCACCATGGGTTGGTGGATAAAATGCTGATCAAAAAGGGAGCAGAAGCTAATCTTTTTCTAGAGAGATGGCACAACAAGAAGGTTATTATGAAGCAACGATTCCCCAAGAAATACAGACTTCCTGAGATTGATGAAAGAATTCGTAATTATCGTACTATTCACGAATCCCAGCTCCTTCATCATGCAAAAGAGGCGGGAGTTTCTACTCCAATGATTTTCCTAGTGAATTTAAAAGACTCAAACATTATCATGGAATTTATTGAAGGCAAGCAAGTTAAGCAGATTCTTAATAAACTCTCCTTCAAAGAACGAAAGCACTTATGCAGGCAAATTGGCGAACTTATTGGACAGCTTCACTACAGCGGAGTTATTCACGGCGATCTAACGACTTCAAACATGATATTGACTCGAAATGGCAATGTGGTCTTTGTAGACTTTGGCCTCGGAGAAAAAAGTGTAGAGCTCGAATTGAGGGGAGTGGATCTTCATCTCATGAAGAGAGCGTTTCAAAGCACTCATTTCCTTCATGCAGAAGAATGTTTCAAAGCTGTTTTAGAAGGCTATGCAAAGGTAGTTGGAGATGAGATGACCCGAGTTATTTCGAGAAAAATCATTGAAATCGAAAGTCGAGGTCGCTATATTTCTGAAAGAAGGAAGGTAAATAATGACTTATCTTCCAAAGGATAAGATTGTATATTTTGCCACGAGCAACATACACAAGTATACTGAAGCTTGTCAAGTTTTAAGTGAGTGCAAAATAGTGACGGCAATGTTGAAGAAAATCGAGGCAATGGAAATTCAAGATGACAACTTGGCAAATATAGCGAAGTTCAGCGTTATAGATGCAACTAGAAAATGCCATCTACCTATTATCGTTGAAGATGCAGGTTTGTTCATTGAAGCTCTAAATGGTTTTCCAGGCCCCTATTCTTCATATGTTTATAGGACAATTGGAAATGACGGTATTCTTAAACTAATTAAAAACATAATTGAAAGAAAGGCTTGTTTCAAGTCAGTTGTTGCATTTCATAGTCCTGAAAGAGTTGAGCCAATGTGCTTTCGTAGTGAGGTTGAAGGGAAAATAGTTAGAGAAAAACGTGGTAGCCAGGGATTTGGCTTCGATCCAATTTTTGAACCTCTCAATTCCTCAAAAACCTTTGCTGAGATGCCGTTTGAGGAGAAAAATCGACACTCTCATAGAGGTTTCGCTCTTTGCAAATTTGCGAAATGGTTCACATCGAATCGCTAACTCAGAAGTTTTAAATATCTGCGATGTGTCGTTTTAAGAGCTCTGGAGGATGAGCTATTGCCGAAACAGCGAAAGGGAAGGTCACATTCTATACGTCCAGTAAGCAAGCGCACACCTTCTTGGTGTAGATATGAACCTGAGGAGGTTGAGGCGCTAGTTATTAATTTATCAAGAGAAGGGCACTCTGCCAGCAAAATTGGCACAATATTAAGAGATCAACATGGTATTCCCCTTATAAAGCCTATAACTGGAAAGAGTATAACCCGAATTTTAGAAGAAGCAAATATGAATCCAGCTGTTCCTGAAGACCTTGAGATGCTTTTAAGGAAGGCTTCACGCCTTTTAACTCATGTTGAGAGAAACAAGATGGATTTGGCAAATAAGCGGGCGCTACAGATTATTGAAGCTAAGATACATAAATTATCGAAGTATTATAAGAGAAAGGCTGTCCTCAAACCTGATTGGAAATATGAACCAAAGGCTGCATCTATTATTTGATTTTTGGGGTGGACATGCCGATAGAAGAAGCCAGCGTTAGAACCTTCTTGAATAATGCCTCTGAAGCTGCAAAAATCATTATTGAATGTGTTGAAGCAGATGGTTTCATTCATGTAGTCTCTCATCTAGATGCAGATGGCTTGGCAGCGGCGGGTATTATCGGGAAAGCATTGTGGAGACTTGGGGCAAACTTTCGTTTAAGAATTCAGCAATGGGTGGACGAGAGAATCATCCTAGACATAACAACGGATAAGCCTAAACTTGTAATTTTAACGGATTTAGGTAGTGGCTATCTAAATGTGTTAAGTGACCACCTTTCTGATTACCAAATAATTGTCTTAGACCACCACAAACCTATAGGTTATGCAACGGCAAATGTGCTGCAACTTAATCCTCACCTTTATGGAATCGATGGCTCTAAGGACATCAGTGGTGCAGGTGTGACGTTTCTCGCTGCTAACGCGATAAATGATGCAAATAGGGATCTAGCAGCAATAGCGGTAGTAGGTGCTTTGGGTGATTTACAGGATAAATTCGAACAGAGGGCATTAGGTGGAGTAAATGAGAAAATTGTAGCTGACGCTGTGGCTTCTGGGCTATTAAAAGTTGAGAAAGACCTCATGTTTTTTGGGAGAGAAACACGTCCTATACACAAAGCCTTAGCTTACACTACAAATCCTTTTCTCCCCGGTCTTAGTGGTGAAGAAGACAAAAGCCTTGCTTTTCTTCTCAGCTTGGGGATAAAACCAAAACATGGAGACAAATGGCGAGCATTGAGAGATCTTCCTAAGAAGGAGAGACAGAAACTTTGCTCCGCACTCTCAGACCACTTGATTTCTAGGGGTTATCAGAAGAATGTATTAAGCTTGATTGGTTCAGTGTACACACTTGTGCATGAAGAACCATGGACACCGCTAAGAGATGCCCGGGAATTTTCAGTTTTATTGAATGGTACAGGACGTATGGAAAGAGCTGGCTTAGGTGTGGCAATTTGCATGGGCGATCGAGGTTCAGCCTTGGAGCAAGCTGAAGCTGTATTGGAAGAATATAGACGAACTATTATGAAATATCTGGGTTGGCTATCAGAAGAGCCTGGACGCATTGAAGAGCTGGAGAGTATCTATGTAATTCATGGAGGAAGCTTCATTAATGAAAAGGTTATTGGTACCCTTTCATCCATTCTCTCAACCAATCTGCCAAAGTTAGAGAAGCCCATTATTGCGTATGCAGCAGTTGCTGGAGACAATGTGGTAAAAGTTTCAGCTCGAACTTTAGATATACTTACTAGCAAGGGTTTAGATTTGGGCGAGATCATGCGCACAACCGCGGAGAAATTTGATGGCGAGGGTGGCGGACATGATATCGCTGCGGGAGCTCAAGTCCCTTTCGAAGATGTTGAAGCTTTTGTCAAATTAGTCGACGAATCAATCAAGAGGAAGATGGAGCAGATTGAAACTAAAAGCTGAGCTTTCCCTTGCTTACAAAACTGAAAAAGAAGCAGAAGCTGTTGTGAAATCAGTCTCACCAGATAATATTAATGTACCATTAGGCTTGAAGGTCAAGACAGCGAGGAAATCCTGTGATTTATGGACACTAGTACTCTGCGAAAAGTCACTTGAAACATTCATAGCTACTCTAGACGATTTTCTGGCTTGTGTGTCTATCGCTGAAAAGGCCTTCGAGACAATTAATTCAAATAACAAAGGCTCGAGTATAAAATAGTCCTTTCAAATCGAAATATCAAGCGTTCTTATGAAGCTTTTATGTATTATGTTATTTTATAGATTGAAATAAGTGATTCCAAGAGAGGACGTTTGGAAGATTTGCTTGATATAAAATTGATTCGTGAACAACCAGACATCGTCAAGAAAAATTTAAAGAAGCGGGGCGATTTCAAGAAGCTGCAAATGCTGGATGCATTAACTATTCACGATGTTGAATGGCGTCGACTTTTGACATTGGCAAATGAGCGTCGCCATGAAAGACGAGTTATCACAAAACAGATAGCTAACCTGAAGAAGGCTGAAAAGGCAGCTGAGAAGCAAATCGAGAAAGGACGTAAGCTTGACGTTGAAATTAGTGCGTTAGAGAAGCAGGTGAAGAAACATAAGCAAACAGCCAATGACATTCTTATGAGACTACCCAACCTTTTACACGCTTCTGTACCTATTGGGAGAAACGAAAACGATAATATTGCGATAAGACTATGGGGAAAGCCTCCGATTTTGGATTTTAGTCCTAGAGATCATCTAGAAATCGCGAAAAACCTAAATTTAATCGATGAGGAACGAGGTGCCAAAGTCGCAGGACATGGTTTCTTCTACATAAAGGGTTATTTAGTTATGTTAGATTTAGCACTGCAACGGTTTGCAATTGATTTCATGATTGAGAAAGGATACCAACTCGTTGAACCGCCTTTCATGCTCAGACGAAAGTCCTACGAAGGCGTAACTGACTTGTCGGATTTTGAGAATGTCATGTATAAAGTTGAAGGCGAAGATTTGTATATGATCGCTACAGCTGAGCATCCATTGGCGGCTATGTTTATGAACGAAGTCTTGCTTAAAGAGGCTTTGCCAATTAAGTTAGTTGGTGTGAGTGCTTGTTTTAGAAAGGAAGTTGGCTCTCATGGTAAATATACTAAGGGTCTATTTAGGATGCACCAATTTAACAAGATCGAGCAGTTCATTTTCTGCCATCCCGACAACTCTTGGGATTTTCATGAGGAATTACAGCAAAATGCTGAGGAGCTTTATCAAAGACTTGGATTGCACCATAAAGTTGTTGTACTCTGCAGTGGGGACACGGGCACAGTTCAGGCAAAAACATATGATATTAATATCTGGATGGCTGACGGGACATATCGAGAAGTTGGTTCAAACTCGAATTGCACAGACTACCAAGCTCGACGGTTGAACATTCGTTTCCGAGAGAAAGAAGGGCAAGCCCCAAAAGGTTTTCTTCACACTATAAATAACACTGCTTTGGCGACAAGTCGAACAATGTTGGCTATACTTGAGCAATACCAACAGAAAGATGGCTCTGTTCTAGTCCCGCATGCTTTGATTAAGTACATGAATGGGTTGAAAAAATTAGAACCACATTAAAAATGTTTTAATACTGGAATGGTGATTTTCCAGACACAACGAGGTCAAATAATTGTCTAAACGTGGGAGACGCATTCGTGATAAATGGCGAAACAAAACTTGGTATATAGTCATGACGCCAGACTATTTTGGAAACGTGGAATTGGGGGCTATACCTGCTGATGACTCCAAGAAACTGATCGGCAGAGTGGTCGACGCCACCCTTTATGACATAACAAACGACTTCGCCCACCAATATCTAAAAATGTATTTCCAAATTATCAAAATAGAGGGGAAAATGGCCCACACTATATTCAAAGGACACGAATATAGCCGAGATTATCTGAGAAGCTTGGTCCGTCGGAGAACTACCAGTGTTGATGCTGTTCTCAATATTACAACAAAGGACGGCTACAAGCAAAGAATATCAGTATCTGCTTTCACTTTGAATCGCGTTAAAACTTCTCAAGAAGTAATTATAAGAAACATCATGCGGCAGATCGTAGATGAAAAGTCTGCCATACTCACATTCAACCAATTTGTTCAAGAGGTAGTATTAGGAAAAATAGCATCAGATATTTATAATGAAGCGAAAAAAATCGCTCCTATACGCCACATTGGCATAAGAAAATCTAAGCTAACCTCTCAGCCAGAAATAGTTGGTGTGACTGCCTAAGAATATTTCACTAGCAACGTGAGAAAGACGTGGAATTCTACGATCGAAAAGACAAGAGAAAAAGGGTTGCTCACGAAGCAGCAAATTTGCTATATACTGAGCAAGAGAAAGAATATAAGCAAGCTCAATATCGCGCTGCAAAAACTCTAGGCATTCATGTTCTCCCAAGTAATTTGGAGATAGCAATGGAGCTCGATGAAATCGCTAGAGCAAGTGAAGGCAAGAAAAAGCAAGAAAAACTCGTTACAATGAGGCAACAAGCTCTTCTGATTATGCAAACCCTTGATAAATTTAATCCAATCCTAGTTGGGAGTGTTTGGCGAGGAACAGCGCACCACAATAGCGACATTGACATAATAGCTTATACGCAGAAGCCACAGGTCGTTATATCTGCCCTGGAAAAAAGCGGTCGCTCGATAACCCAAAAAAAATTTCAGACAACCACAAAAAAAGGTGAAAAGCAACACTCGTTGCACATATATGTCAAGCTAAAGATACACGCTACAGCAGAAATTGTGGTTCGCAATTCTGAAGTCCTTGATCGCAAGATTAAATGCGAGATTTATGGAGACTTGGTCACTGGATTAACGATTGGCGAACTAGAGAGAGTTTTGGAAGAAAATCCAGCACGAAAATTCTTGCCAACTTTGTAATTCATGTTGAGCTATCAAACCTAATTTTCCAGAGAGAAAAGCCTGCATCATTCAAGGGATTAGAAGACCACATGGATGCTAATGTGCTTTTTGTAGCATAATCCAGATCAAAATCGGATTATTGAGTAACGGAGTGATACCAATTTATTATGAATTCAGGCAATCTCAGTCCCCTTTCGCTTAATCTTTCCGCTAATTTGACTGGTAGGGGACTCAGCACATAAGCTGTTCTCATATAGAATCTTCGGGGTTGACCAGGTTTGACCGTTTCCTCTAAGAGTATCTGCAAATCCGACTTTTTTGCTAAGGTTGACTTTCTTTTTCCAGTTATCGATAATACAGATCCTTTCAATTTTTTGAAAATCTCACACCAGCTGATTAAAGGCTTGGTTTCCCCAGAAAAGGATACTAAGATTTCCAGATCTCCAGCTCTCGGACGAGGTGTGTTTACGCCTCTGGCTATATAGACATTGTCCCCCAAGAAACTTTTGAAATGGAATAGTCTTACACCCGCCATTTTCACAATTTCATTAGCAGTGCCCTTCCCTCCTAGAAATACGTTTGTACGTCTTTCTAACAAATCCACAAGACGATTATAATTCTCCGATTCTACATTAGAGTCAATCATGTGTCCTAGTTGATCAAATTCTTGTTTGCAGAGTTGGAGAACCTCGCTCACCTGAAGATTTCTGAAAATCGCCTCCGTCATCATGCATAAAAGGAGCAAGCTTCCAAGCTCAAACATATCTCCCATAATGCCCATTTCACTATAGTCCAAAGAAGGTTTCGATCTTCCCCGTCCTTTTAACTCAATTACATGTCCATATTCTGACACTAATCGTCCTAGTTGAGAGTCTAGATTCGAGGTTACAAGCCCCATAGAGAATCTGGTGCTTTTCTTATCTTCAATGTATTTTGCCAAATCCTGAGCCATTGTTAAGGGATCTTCTGAAAGTCCGCTGCCAGAGTTAATAAGAAGAAGGGTTCTTTTGAAGCGTCTCTCTAATTCGGTTGCAGCGTCGTACATGTTTTTCCCAGGGAAACCTGGGTCATCTGGGGTCAAAACTACTTTATTTCTCCAGCCGATTTGACTCATAGCTATTTGACTCATAGCGGCATTCAAAGAATACAATGACCTTCCTGATCCACTGCAGACCAAGCAATTAGCAGATTTCAAGTCTTCATAAAAAGGTAGCAATTTTCTTCGTTTTAGGTTTAGAAGATTATCCCTAATTCTATTTACATATCCTATGTTACTGATCTTGCTCCGGATTTTTCTCACCTCTCTTCCAGGACATACTAACACGATACAAATATAAACAATATATTCAGTCAGCGAAATACTAAAGTTCTTAGATGCTAAATACCACTTGATATTCTATGCCCATAAGCAAACATGAATTTGATAATGGAAAACTGAATGATAGAATAGAAGAAGAAATAATTAACTTTTTAAATGAAAGGAAAAAGCGAGCTTTCACATCACAAGAAGTTATGGAAGGAATTCGCTATCACACTGAATTTAACACTCCTGAAATTATCAAAATGTCAACTTTTGCTGTTGCAGATTTTGCAGCTTTTCTTCATTTTCTAGTAGAGAAAAAGAAAATAAGAATGAAGGTTGTCAGAACTCGAATGTATTTTATGGCTGGAGGAGCAAAATTTTCTAATTGCCCCAAATGTGGGACCGAACTCAAACCTAAAAAGACTTGGAAAATGGCGGGACGACCTAACCGCCAGGGTGAAAGTCTACAACTCCATATTGGGCTTTTTTCTTGTCCAAAGCATGGATCATTTAGACGAATGTTAGGAAAGCAGAAGATAAAAGCCCAGATAAAAAAAAGGCTGGCAACAAAGAAGAAGAAAAAAGCGCTAATTAAAAGAGATGTGAAAAAGAAAGCAGTCAAAAGAAAAAGCAGAAAAAAGAAATCTGACGCTTGGATAATTGTCTAGTGTAAATGTTTAGCCTTTTTGACATGAGATTCACGCAACGTTACAGGTTTTGATACCTGTGATGCTCCCAATCAGTTATACTTGTATGAAAGTCCCGCCATTCGGTTGATTTAACCTCAAGATATTTGTCGAATGTTGTCTCCCCTAGTGTTTCCTTTGCCAGTTCGCTATCCTTTAGCTCTTCAATTGCTTCTTTGAGGTTGCCAGGCAAGGTTTTAATGTAGAATTTAGCAAGTTTTTGATCATCAAATCCATACACATCTTCCTCTACTGCTTTTGGAGGTTCAATCTTTTCTTCGATGCCCTTAAGCCCAGCAGCCAACATAACTGCAAAAGCCAGATAGGGATTACAACTTGGATCGGGACACCTCAATTCTAGCCGTGCTGATTTCCTTCTACCTTTTGTATATTTCGGAACGCGAATCAAGGCTGATCTATTTCGTTGGCCCCAGCAAATGTAAACTGGTGCTTCATATCCTCGAACAAGACGCTTATAGCTGTTCACAGTAGGGCACAAAAAAGCTGCAATTTCACGAATATACTTCAGTTGACCACCCATGAAATGGTAAGCAAGAGAGGATAAACAGTATTGATCTTCTTCGTCATAAAAGAGATTTTGATTGTCGCCGCCAAAGATTGATTGATGTGTATGCATCCCGCTACCATTAATTCCATAGAAAGGCTTGGGCATAAAAGTCGCATGTAAGCCTTTGTCACTTGCAACTGTTTTAATTGCTTGTTTGAGGATCAGTACGTTATCTGCACTCTTCAAGGCTTCCGAGTATTGTATATCGATTTCATGCTGACTTGGTCCAACTTCGTGATGGGACATTTCAACTTGTATGCCTAATTTTTCCAGTGTGGAAACCATACCTGCTCTTATATCAGTTGCCAAGTCTTGTGGTGAAAAGTCAAAATATCCTGCAGTGTCGTGATACTCCTTATTCTCCTTTGATTGAAATAGGAAAAACTCAATTTCGGGTCCCACATAGAAGGCATATCCCTTTTTCTGTGCTTTGTCTAGGATTCGTCTTAAGATGTACCGAGGATCCCCTTCAAAGGGATTTTTGTCTGGCTTATGAACATCGCAAATTATTCTAGCCACATTTCTTTGGTCACGTAACCAAGGAAGACGAATATACGTTGAAATATCAGGCACAAGCAGCATGTCACTTTCGTGAATTCTTGTGAAACCTTCTATAGATGAACCGTCAAACCACTTTCCGTTATCAAGACAATCCTCCAATCCTCTTGGCGAAATTGTGACGCTTTTTAAGCGCCCAAAAAGATCACAAAACATTAAATCTATAAAATCTATGTTTTCGCGCTGTGTTTCCTGCAAAAGTCTTTCTCTTTCCATAACATTTCACCTGATTTTGCGAAGTGATTACACCTTTTGGTTCATACAATCTAATTTAAAACTTATTTACACGACATTGCCATTTTTCAATCGCTAATTGAGAAAATCGTTATCCAAGACTTGTGCACATCAGCAAGACGCTTGAATTAATGTAAAACATTGCATCGCAACCCTTATTTGGCAAAAACATAGTTTTTCGTACACCTTTGGATTAATTCAGGGAGGTTCGTAAGAAATGAGAAGTCCACTTTGGAAGCCTTCTGAAGATCGCATGAAACAGGCTAATATCACCAAATTTACTGATTTTGTCAACAATGCATATGACAAGAATATTGGCTCTTATTATCAATTATATATGTGGTCAATAGAAAATCTATCGGACTTTTGGGCAGCTGTATGGAAATTCGTGGAGATTAAGGCTTCTCGAAACTACGAGATTGTGGTCGACAATTTAAGTAAATTTCCAGGGGCAAGATGGTTTGTCGGGGCAAAATTAAACTTCGCCGAGAATCTTCTGAAGTACAAAGATCCTCACGCTGCCTTCGTATTCAAAGGAGAAACCAAGAGATCAAACCAAATGACCTATCTAGAACTACACTGCTCCGTAGCGCGATTGGCAAAATCCTTACGTAATATAGGAGTAGTTGCAGGGGATCGTGTAGCTGCTTATATGCCTAACCTTATGGAAACTGCTATTGCCATGATTGCCACGACGAGCACAGGCGCAATTTGGTCTTCCTGTGGTGCCGAACTTGGACCTAAAGCAGTTCTGGATCGTTTCAGTCAAATCGAACCCAAGGTTTTGTTCACCACAGATGCCTATTACTACAAAGGGAAAATCTTCAATGTTTTATCTAAAGCCAAAAAGGTAGCGGACGGACTACCATCCCTCGAAAGGATTATCGTTATTCCTTATATTGAAAGCAGACCTAAGATTAATTCCATTGCCTGTTCTGAGCTCTATAGTGATTTTTTAGCTAGAGAAATGAAACCACAAATTCGTTTTGCCCAATTACCTTTCAACCATCCAGTATACATCATGTTTTCTTCAGGCACAACAGGCAAACCAAAATGCATGGTTCAAGGAGCAGGAGGAGTTCTTATCAACCATCTCAAAGAATTAATCCTTCACGCTGATTTGAAACGTCAAGACAATATTTTTTACATAACAACTCCAAGTTGGATGATGTGGAATTGGCTGATTAGCTCCTTGGCAGTTGGAGCCACCGTTATATTGTACGATGGCAATCCAACATTCCCTGATTGGAGAACTCTGTGGCAAATGGTTCAAGATGAGAAAATTACAATTTTCGGCTGCAGTGCAAGTTACATCAACTACCTAAATAACATCAAAGCTAAACCTGGCGAGGATTTCGATCTATCCTCACTTAGAGAAGTATCTCAAACTGGTTCACCTCTTTCTGTCGAAGGATTTGAATATGTTTACAACCGAATCAAAAAGGACGTGCATTTGAATTCAATTTCAGGTGGCACCGATATCAATGGTTGTTTCGCTGCAGGAACACCAGTCCAATCTGTATATGCTGGCGAGCTACAAGGTCCAGCCTTGGGGATGAAGATAAAAGCCTATAATGAAATCGGTGCCTCGGTAATTGACCAACAAGCAGAGCTCATCTGCGAAGCTCCCTCACCTTCAATGCCGCTCAATTTCTGGGATGATCCTGATGGTGAAAAATATAGAGATGCTTATTTTAAAAATTATCCTGAAGTCTGGCGTCATGGTGACTGGATACTCATTCATGGCGATACAGGGGGGATAACTTTCCTTGGACGTTCCGACTTCACCTTGAAACCTTCAGGAGTACGCATAGGTCCATCTGAAATTTATAATGTCGTGGAAAAACTTGAAGAAGTTGCGGATAGCTTAGTTGTTGGACAAAAATGGATGGGCGATCAACGCATCATTCTCTTCGTCAAACCTGCAACTGGATTTGAGTTAACTGAGACGTTGAAACATAAAATCAAAGCATCCTTACGAGTCGAGGCATCCCCAAGACATGTTCCGGCCCTTATCATTGAGAGCCCAGAGATTCCTTATACTTTTAACATGAAGAAAGTTGAGAGCGCAATTTCAAATATATTGAACGGAAGACCCGTATTAAACAAAGATGCTCTAGTCAATCCAGAATCTCTGGACTTCTACGCAAAGATATCTTCTGAGCTTCAAGAGACCAATTAAAGAAGCCTCGGGCGGGATTTGAACCCGCGACCACCGCCTTACCAAGGCGATGCCCAACCGGGCTAGGCCACCGAGGCAAAATACTTTCTTTCAGAAAAGAACCACTAGCAAGAAATTTAGAACTTTCGGTTGATTCTGCGCTTCTGGATGATTAATAGCTGTTTAAAGCTCACGTGCATGCAAATTGATGCATCCACGCGCGGGTTAGATGCATCTCTAATGTTTTAGCATGATTCACAGCGTGGGCATTTCCATTTAGTATCTTCAAGTTTTTTTGGATGCTCTTGGTTATCTAGTTGTTCTTTCCAGTCGTGATACAAGCCACACTCTTTCGTAAATGCCAATTCTGGGGAGTCATAGCACTCAAACTTGAATTGAGAATATTGGCTGCTAGTCCAATCTTTCAGTATTTGATTGATGTCATTATCAGACCTGCCGACATATTTTGGTATAAAATCGCCGCCTATCTCTACATAACCGAGTGCGTACACACCTGAAGATGAAGTAACAACTGTGTCAATTATCTCTCTGTTAAGTTGAAAGGGGCCTTTCAATCCAGTTTGGGGCATGAGACTACATTAGGTTATTTGTTTTTAGGTTTTTCCTATTTTTTTCTTAGAAGGAACAACACGCATCAGACATTTTGATGGATTCCGGAAAAGAACATTTACGCTTATATACATTCTCGATAGTTTGAAGTGTAAGCGGGGGTCTCCAAGCCAGGTCAAAGGAGCAAGGCTTAGGACCTTGTCGCGTAGGCGTTCGTGGGTTCAAATCCCACCTCCCGCACCATCAATATCAGCTACATGCATTTGCGTGTATATTGGAATGATTGTTATAGCCACCAAAAGAAACTAAGAAAAGTCATAACGCGTATTATATCATGAAGAAACATGAGCCAACGGGGACGCCCAAAAAAATACAAATGGTTTCTTTTAAAGGATCTAAATAGTGAATATTCATCGGGCGCTCAATACCTAAAATGGGCTAGTTCAAATAATACTGCCCTCCAAACAATCGCTTCAACAGGCTGTCCTAGGTGTCAAAGTAAAAATGTTGAATTCCGCCATGATCAGAAATACATGATCATCCGTTTCCATTGCATTGAATGCCGTCATGAGACTTCCTATAAAATTAAACCACCCAATCCTGGCAGCATCGTAATCATCCCGTTCTTTTATAACGGTATCCAAATTGGTGAGAAGATTGTAGATCACTATCATCCTGCAACAAAGCGACAAAGAAGTGATGCTCTCATAATTATGGTTTCTCGTGGCATTGAGGGTGGTAAGTATAGCCTGGGTGGCGAGTGGTACGTAGATGGAAGGGTTGGCGGCATATATAGTCAAAAGCGATACTACAGTAACTTTGATGAGATAACAATAACGTGTAACTGGAATAAAATGCAGGCAGAACATGAAAATAGATTACGTAAACTTGAAGAGGATATCGCCGTCTGATTTTCTGTAATAATATTGAGGAAACAGAACACTTTTTTGGAATCTTTAATTCTAGCGATTAGCCTTTCCTGTTTGATTTTTATATTCAATGTAAATTCAATAAATTTAATTCACGTATCTAACCCTGCCTTCTAGAACCTATGCAGAATCTAGCAAATCTCTGTTGAGAACCCAAATGAGATATAGCAAAGCTTTTTTTCTGAACATCACGGAGATAATTTGAGAAGAAGATGACAAAAACTGATGAAGTCAAAAGAGTTGCCCAAGATATAAAGTTGATGAGAATTCGTGGTGCGGGCAAAATTGCACGGGCGGCAGCTGAAGCTCTTCTTACAACTGCTCAGCAATCTAAAGCTAAGAGCTCCCTTTCCCTGATGAAAGAGGTTGAGACAGCTGCAAAACTCCTTCTAGATACACGACCAACCGCCGTATCATTGCAGAACAGCATACGTCGCATCGTGAATGAAACAAGAATAGCCAACAATAGGAACATAAAAGTAGAGAAAATGCGACAGTGTATCGTCGAAACATCTACAAAATTCATTCAAGACTCTCTAAGTGCCATTGAGCGTATTGGCGTCATCGGGGCTGGGAGAATCGAAGATGATGACTTGATAATGACCCACTGCAACAGTGCCACAGCAACAAAGGTGCTTAGCACAGCCTTTGCTAACGGTAAGCATTTCAAAGTTTTTGCAAGTGAAACTAGACCTCGTCTTCAGGGGAGAATTACCGCTAAAACATTAAGTAATCTGGGAATACCTACTTCATTAATTGTTGATAGCGCGATTCGATTCTTCATGACTAAAATGAACAAAGTAATTGTGGGAGCCGATGCAGTAGCTTCCAATGGAGCAGTTGTAAACAAGATAGGAACTTCTCTAATGGCGCTAGCCGCTCACGAGGCAAGAGTCCCATTCTTTGTTACAGCTGAAACCTACAAATTTAGTCCGGAAACTGTTCTAGGGCAGCTCGTTAAAATAGAAGAGCGTGATTCCTCAGAGATTATATTGGAAAAGGAGTTGCTCAAAATGCCGAATGTCAGCGTCCGTAATCCTGCATTCGATGTAACCCCACCTGAGTACATAGATCTCATCATAACGGAAAAGGGAATTATCCCTCCTCAAGCAGCTATAATGATAATTCAAGAAGAATTTGGCTCCATAACAGCTGAAAAACTGGAGTATTGAATCCTCGCAACAGATACCAGCATGACAAGTCCTAACAGGTTTTATAAAAGCACTTAAGGAACTAGGGAAATATTAATGGATGAAGAGAGGATACGAATGGCGGGAATAGTGCTTGTGCGAGATGTCATGTCAAAAGATGTAAAAGTCGTCAGACCTGACACTTCAGTTAAAGAAGTCGTAGCAACTATGAACAAATTTGACATAGGGTCTATTGTTGTTGTGCAAAGCAGTCGCCCTGTGGGCATAATAACTGAGCGAGACATACTCAAGAGAATTGTAGAACCCTGTTTAGCACCAGAAATCCTACGCGCGAGAGAAGTTATGAGCAGTCCTATAATAACCATTCAAGAGACTGCTAGCATTGACGAAGCAACTAATCTCATGGCTAGAAAGAGGATTAAGAAACTTCTCGTTATGAGTGACGAGAAGCTTGTCGGAATACTTACTCTCACTGACATAGTTACGCAAGTGCCAAATATGCTTGGAATCTTGGAAGAGCTCGTTAGACCCTACAGCCGATCGTATTGAGTTATATATCTCATGTATGCAAGCTAAAGCTCTAGAGTTTTAATATGTTAGAGATCAGATTGTATAAAGAATCCTGAAGAAAGGGGAATATCGGTTTATGGATAAAGCTAAAATGGTGAAAATCTACCGGAAAATGCTCGAGATAAGATTTTTTGAGGAAAAAGTCTTTGAGTTGTATGGTCAGAATCTTGTGCCTGGAACCATCCATCTTTATGCAGGACAAGAAGCTGTAGCAGTCGGTGTGTGCGAAAATCTGCGTGAAGACGATTATATTGTAAGCACACATCGAGGTCATGGACATTGTATCGCAAAAGGAGCAAAATTAGATAAAACTATGGCAGAGATCTTGGGCAAAAAAACGGGATATTGCAAAGGGAAGGGAGGGTCGATGCACATCGCAGATTTCAGTATAGGCATGCTTGGGGCGACAGCTGTGGTAGGTGCAGGACTTCCAATCGCTACAGGTGCAGGACTTTCGATCAAGTTGAGAGGAACAGATCAAGTAGTAGCTTGCTTCTTTGGAGATGGGGCGTCCAACCAAGGGACTTTCCATGAGGCTATTAATATAGCTGCAATATGGAAGCTTCCAGTCTTATTTGTTTGCGAGAATAATCTTTACGCCATGGGAACTTGTCAAACGCAAGTTATGCTTCTTAAGGATATTGCCAAGAGAGCCTCTGCGTATGGAATTCCAGGAGTTTCAGTAAATGGAAACAATGTTTTGGATATTTTTGAGGTAGCGCAAGAAGCAGGCAAAAGAGCGAGAAATCACGAGGGACCAACTCTCATTGAATGCAAGACATATAGACATAAAGGGCATTCCCGCTTTGATCCGGCGACTTACAGACCCAAAGAAGAAGTTAAAGCATGGTTAGAACAGGACCCTCTTCATCAATTCAAGAAGTGGCTCTTGGAAGCTGGAAATGTTGAAACCACATATTTGGACCAAATAGAAAAACAAGTAATCACGGCAATAGAATCAGCGGTCAAGTTTGCCAAGGACAGTCCCTATCCAGACCCCCATGAGGCATTGGAAGATGTTCATGCAGAATGGAGATGATCTCAAGTGCGCGAGATAACTTATAGAGACGCACTGCGGGAAGCGCTATCAGAAGAGATGCAAAAAGATGAGACAGTGTTTTTACTGGGGGAGGATATAGGACGTTGTTGGGAAGGTGCTTTCAAAGTAACTAAAGGACTGGCCGAAAAATTCGGTGACGAACGAGTTAGGGATACTCCGATTAGTGAATCAGCGATCGTTGGCGCTGCAGTAGGAGCTGCAATAACTGGAATGCATCCGATTGTTGAGATAATGTTCGGAGACTTGACCACCCTGGCCATGGATCAAATAGCTAATCAAGCTGCAAAAATCCGGTATATGTTTGGAGGACAAGTTGAAGTTCCATTAGTTGTGAGAACTCCTTTTGGAGGTGGAGTTAACATTGCGGCCCATCATTCCCAAAGCCTCGAAGCATGGTTTATGCATATTCCAGGGCTACTAGTCGCGCTTCCTTCAACGCCTTATGATGCAAAAGGGTTATTAAAAACTGCAATAAGAGGTGGTGATCCTGTGATGTTTTGTGAGCATAAATTGCTCTATCCGATCAAAGGATTGATACCTGATGAGGATTACACTGTCCCCTTTGGTGTAGCTGAAGTTCGGAGTGAAGGCAAAGACGTAACGATATTTGCCACCAGTTTTATGATTCATAAAGCATTAGAGGCAGCTAGAATGCTAAAGAAAGAAGGCGTAAGTGTTGAAGTTATGGATCCACGAACACTAGTTCCCTTAGACAAAGCAAAGCTGATCAGTTCAGTCCAGAAAACGGGACGTTTAGTTATCGTAAGCGAAGGATGTAAGACAGCTGGAGTGACCGCGGAAATTGCGGCTGTTGTGGCTGAAGAAGCCATAGATTACCTTGATGCCCCGATAAAGCGAGTTGCAGAGCCTGACACTCCAATTCCTTTCAGTCCTCCCCTGGAGAGATATGTTTTACCAAATGAGAAGAGGATAATAAAGGCAGTTAGGGAAATCATCTAGGGAGGAATGATCAAATTGGTTACAAAACTTGTCATGCCCAGGCTTAGTTTGACCATGGAAACTGGCAATATAATTCAATGGTTTAAAAATGAGGGGGATCCTGTTGAAAAAGGTGAGCCTGTTGTAGAGGTGCTTTCTGAAAAAATTACGTACGATGTTGAATCTCCAGCAGCAGGAATCCTCCGAAAAATCTCGGCAGAAGAAGGTTCGGATGTGCCTGTGGGCGAGACCCTCGCCTATATAGTAGGACCAGGGGAAGAATTATCCGAAACAATAATTGAACCTAAAATTCAGCCGATTGTTCAAATTGAGGAACAAGAGCGTGAAGAAGAATTACTAGAACATACTGAGGTTAGAAAACGCATTCCTGCTTCACCCTCAGCAAAGAGGATGGCCAGGGAGCATAACGTTGATCTGACTCAATTGCAAGGCACTGGCTTCGGTGGTAGAATTGTGGAAGAAGATGTCCAACGTTTCATATTAGAAAAGGGAACACTATCACCCATCGTGAGTGAGGAGGTGCCATTGATTGGCATTAGAAAAACTACTGCACACCGTCTAACTTCTAGCTTTCAGACTGCACCCCATAGTTTCATTATTATGGATTCTGATATGACAAAGGCTGTAGAACTACGAGAGAAGACCCGAGTCTCTTTTACAGCGATGCTAATTTATGCTGTCGCAAAAGCTTTGCGTGAATTTCCAAGGGCAAATTCCACACTTGTGGATGGGAAAATTCGAATCTACGAAGATATAAACATCGGTGTTGCTGTTTCCACTGAGAAAGGCCTCCTTGTTCCTGTGATACGCCAGGCAGATCGATTGCAGATTGAGGAGATCACCACTGCACTGGAGGATTTAACGGAAAAAACAAGACAATTCCAATTGCCTAAGGAATTGATGGTTGGAGGAACTTTTACCGTGACAAACCTTGGAATGCATGATGTGGATATGTTCTTGCCAATAATTAACCCTCCTGAAGCAGGGATCCTTGCAGCAGGGAGAATTGTAAGGAAACCAATAGTTGAGCATGAAAAAGTTGAAATCAAACCAATAATGACGCTCACACTTGCATATGATCATAGAATATTGGATGGTGAACCCGCTGCAATATTCTTGGGAAAAATTAGAAGGATAATTGAGAAAGAATTGTAGCTGAACGATGCCCATACTAATTTAACATGTATGCATGGATTATTCCTTTGTAATTACAACAGTCTGCTTTCCCTTGGGTATTACACCGACTTTCTCAAGCAGCCAGAAGATAAACCATATAATGACACCATAGACGACTCCGTTGAAGATAGCGATGATTAATACCGATGCATCGAGTCCAAGTACATCGTAGTCAAACGTTTCAGGCAGACCCAGGGTATCATAGACAAGTCGCCCTGGGGGGAGGTCTTGGTAGCCAATAGTCACCACTAAGAAGATTACAAAGGCTGCGAGAAATACTATTGCACCTCTCAATTTTTCAACCTCATTTTATGTTGGATAGCATAGTATGACAGCATGTCTCTTTATAACATTTGCTAGCTGATCTCGGAAAATTTTAAGTGTGTAACAACCTCTTTCAAAACTCGGTGCCATTGATGAAGGCAGCAGTATACTATAGTCTTGATAATATATTAATTGAGAACCGACCAATACCCAAAATTAGCTCAAAAGAAGTTTTGGTTGCAATGAAAGCTTGTGGTGTATGTGGTTCAGATTTAATGGGGTGGTATCTAAAAACACGCGTACCACAGGTGCTTGGGCATGAGCCATCAGGTGTGGTTGTTAAAGTTGGCAAGATGGTTAAAGAGTTTGAAAGTGGTGATAGAGTGTTTGTTCACCACCACGTAGCTTGTTTAACCTGCCACTATTGCAGAGATAATGGATACACGTTATGTAAACAATTTTCCAAAACTCATTTAGACCCAGGGGGTTTTGCAGAATATTTCCGAGTTCCAGCACCAAATCTTCAAATCGACACCTTGAAAATTCCTCCCAAACTCTCTTTTGAAGAAGCCACCCTCATTGAACCAGTTGGGTGCTGTTTACGAGCGTTGAATAAATGTGATATCGCAAAATCGGACTCTACTGTAATTATGGGTGCTGGCTCCTCGGGATTAATTTTCACAATGCTATTGCGGGCGTTTGGGGCAAGCTTAATTGTTACAACAGATTTTGCTGAGTATAGGTTGAAAGCAGCGAGACAGGTAGGTGCAGATTTAACCGTTAACCCTGAAACCGAAAGTATAATCGATGTGGTTAAGAAGGCAACTGATGGACGGGGTGCAGACGCAGTTATTGTCGCTGCTCCTAATGTAAATGCTTATCTAGCAGGGCTAGAGTTGTGCCGTAAAGGAGGGAAGCTATGCGTTTTTGCGCCTACACAACCTGAAGATTTCATGCGCTTGTCCATTAATAAATTGTTTTTTTCCGAGATCAAGCTAATTCCTTCTTATTCAACATCGCATATAGAAACCAGAATGGCTCTAAGACTTATTGAAGCTAAAAGAGTCGATGCAAAGAAGTTGATAACACACAAATTCCCATTAGCCAAAACCGCTGACGCGCTTCAAATGGCAGCGCGAAACAAGAATTGTGTTAAAGTGGTGGTTTTGAATGAGTAATGGAAAAATGAAAGCAGCCATGCTTTATGGAGTGAAAGATCTTAGAGTCGAAGATATTGAAAGCCCCCAAATAGATAAAGGAGAAATTCTAGTCGAGATTAAAGCTGCAACAAGTTGCGGAACAGATCTAAAAATTTTTCAAAGAGGTTACGTGAAAAAAATAATCGAGCTTCCAACTGCTTTTGGTCATGAATGGGCTGGTGATGTTGTTGAGGTTGGTAATAATGTGACATGGCCAAGGAAGGGAATGCGGATTAGAGCTGGAAACAGTGCTCCGTGCCTGCGGTGCAAGATGTGTCAGAATGGAAAATACAACTTGTGCGAAGATATGCTTTGGCTGTGGGGTGCCTACGCGGAATATATTCGCGTTCCAGCTCGTACGATTTTAGTTAATGCGCAGGAAATTCCGCTTCACATAAACTATGAAGAAGCTGCAATGGTAGAACCTCTTGCATGTGTAATGTATGGTGCTGAGAAGGCTAACATTAAACTTGGGGACAGTGTAGCGATAATTGGCGCTGGACCAATCGGTCTTCTTCATCTTCTCATTGCCAAGAAACGGGGTGCAGAGAAGGTGATAATTAGCGATTTACTTGATGAAAGGCTTGAATTTGCTCAAGATTTAGGAGCGGACGAAATAATTAACGCTAAAAATGAAGATACCATTGAGAGGATTAGGCAACTAACAAAGGGTTATGGCGTGAATGTGGTGATTGAAGCCATAGGATTTCCATCAACTTGGGAGCAAGCGTTAAAAATGGTCTCTAAAGGAGGAACAGTGCTTGAATTTGGAGGGTGCCCGCCTGATACTAATATCGTGATGAGTACAGAACTCCTGCATTATGGTGATGTAACCGTAATGGGTTCTTTTCATGCAACCCCAATCCATTTCAAGAGAGCTATGAACCTCGTAGCATCTGGCGGATTAAATGTAAAACCCTTAGTGACAAGGCGAATGCCTTTAGACAAAATTCAAGAGGCATTCGAAATTCTTACAACCTCTAAATCTGACATAAAAATCGCCATAATTCCATAGGTCGATCAACTAGAAGGCAACAACACAAAGAGTTTAAATGCAAAGCTTGTTGTATGCTTCAGTTATTGCGAGGCATAGACGCATGGCGAAATATGTCTTCATTACAGGTGGTGTGCTTTCTTCTGTTGGTAAGGGAATAATCACTTCTTCAGTAGGCAAAATGCTTCAAACTCGAGGTGTCAAAGTCACGGCTATAAAAGTCGATCCGTATGTAAATGTTGATGCTGGAACGATGAATCCATACATGCATGGGGAGGTCTATGTCACAGATGATGGTGGAGAAACAGACTTGGATTTGGGGTGGTATGAGAGGTTCTTAGATCTGAATTTAAATATGAACAATAATGTCACAACAGGCATGGTGTATAAGAGGGTAATTGAGAAAGAACGAAAAGGCGATTATTTGGGTCGCTGCGTCCAGATAGTGCCTCATGTCACAGATGAAATTAAGCAGCGAATCCGCAATGTTGCAAGTCATACAGGAGCAGAAGTCGTGCTAACAGAGTGTGGCGGCACTGTCGGTGACATAGAAGGCTTACCCTTCCTTGAAGCCATAAGACAAATGCGACTAGAGGAAGGATATGAAAGTACTCTATACATTCACGTAGCTTTAGTTCCAATACTTGACGTCACGGGGGAAATGAAAACCAAACCACTTCAACATAGCGTAAATGAACTCCGCCGTATAGGTATCCAACCCGATGTAATAGTAGCTCGATCAAAAGAAATAATTGATGTAGAAGCGCGTCGAAAAATCGCTCTTTTCGGGACGATCCCTCAAAACGCTGTCTTCTGCTCCTTCAATGTGCAATCGATCTACGAAGTTCCACTAATATTGGATGAACAAGGAATGGGGAGCTTCATTCTAAACCGCCTCGATATCAAAGCGCAGAAGCCGAGATGGAAGGAGTGGAAGCGATTTGTGAATGATGTTTTGAATCCACGGTCTGAGGTTAAAATCGCATTAGTCGGGAAGTATGCTGGTTTGGCAGACAGTTATGTGAGTATGAATGAAGCCCTTAAACATGCAGCTGCAGCTTGCCAAACCAAGGTATCCTCAGATTTCATAGAAGCTGAGATATTCGAAAATCATCCAGAGAAGCTTAAAACTCTCAACAGTTACAACGGTATATTTGTTCCATATGGTTTTGGCTCAAGAGGTGCTGAAGGCAAAGTCTCAGCTATACAGTATGCAAGAGAAAACAACATGCCGTTTTTAGGAATATGTTATGGCTTCCAATTGGCAGTGGTGGAATTTGCCAGAAATGTCTGCGAACTAGAAGGTGCAAATAGTACTGAGATCGATGCAACTACGCCGTATCCAGTGATCGATCTTATGCCAGAACAACACAAAGTAGAAATCAAAGGAGCATCAATGCGACTTGGCACTCATAAGATTGTGGTAAAAGGGAACACCTTGGCTTTCTCCTTATACGGATCCAAAGAAATATTGGAACGGCATCGTCACAGGTTCGAGGTTAACCCCGAATATAGGCCTACATTAGAAAAAAAAGGATTGATCTTCTCAGGTGAAAGTGTCGATGGTAAGAGAATGGAAATCTTGGAGTTGAAGGCCCCTTGTTTCTTCTTTGCTTCTCAATTTCATGGAGAGTTCAAAAGCCGCCCAGGAAGACCTGATCCGGAATACTTTGGTTTTGTAAAAGCTTGCTTGGAAAAACATTTGGGGAGGGCCATTCAAAAGTCTTAAACAAGAAAGAGTAATCTGCCCATTGAAACATGGGTGTCTTATCTAATGAATGAAAAACAGAAAGTAGCGCTTAGAACCATTCCCTTTCTTATCATTGGCATTTTAGTCTTCATTCTTTACTTGGTATTTTTCGTCAACATTCCTGAAATGGTCCAGGTAATTCAAAAAGCAGACATGCTGATTTATTTGTTAGCAGCATTTGCACTCATTTTATCAACGTTTTTTTTTAGCTTAACCTGGCAATATCTCCTAATTCCCTTATCAGTAAAGGCTTCTTTAAGAAGGGTTTTTTTGTTCGTATGGGTTGGCGTCTTTGCCGATCTTCTTGTTCCGGCAGAGTCTGTCAGTGGAGAAATTGCTAAAGCCTATCTCATGTCGAGAGAACCAGACGTTAATCCTGGAAAAGTCGCTGCTTCTCTTGTTGGTCAACGAATATTTGGCACGATTACAACTACTTTCACTCTTCTCACCTGTTTTTTGGGATTACTAATCGTTGATTATTCAATGTCAAACTTGATGCTTCAAATTCTTGTCCTAATGGCTGCTGTAAGTGCTTTTGCCTTCGCATTTCTAGTGGTTATTTGTATTAAGGAAGAATGGACGGAGAAATTCGTCATTAAAATCTTACATTTCGTGGAACGAATATCCAAAGGAAGGTTCAGATTGGAGCATCTTCAAAGCAATATCCTCGAGGCCTTAAGAACATTCTATGAATCGCTAAGGACGTTTGGCTCCAAGCCAGCTAGATTGATACCAGCCATTCTTTTTAATATTCTCTCGTGGCTTTTTAATATTGCAATTGTTTTTTTGGTTTTTGCTTCAATAGGCTACCTAGAGCCAGACATTCCAACTCTTTTATTCAAAGTTACTACGGTTTATACTCTTGTTGTTGCAATAAAATCGATTCCTATAGGCGTTCCAGCGGAAGTGGGGTTGCCAGATATTCTCATGACGACCTTGTTTGGTCTCTTTGGAATCCCGTTAGAGAGCATTAGCGCAGCTGCTACTGTTCTCACAAGAGTTTTAACGGTATGGGTGAGTTTCTTTATTGGATTTGCTGCAGTACAATGGTTGGGAGTTAAAAGCCTAGTCGAGAGTGGAATCTTTGGCAAAAAGACGGACAAAGTATGAGATTTTTTCAGATCTGCTAGATATCGTTGCCCGGAAAGGGTACTGTCGATTAACCAGAGCTTCCTATGGGGCAAACTTGCCAGTTGACAGAGCCAAGAAATCGCTAACTTTCCTTGCTTCAAGGGGTTTTCTCAAAGAAGAAGATGCTGATGGTTCCAAAGTGTATAAGATTACAAAACGTGGACTTGAGTATCTGGAAACTTTTAGACAGATGCACAAACTCTTTGCTGCTTTGGATGAAAAGATTTCGCCGCCACAAGCAAGACCTTCAATATATCTTGCGGAACCAAAACCGAAGAGCCAAATACATACAAAAATTACCCTCAGCAAAAACCAGGCAAAAATTGGTGAAAAAATAGAGTTAGAATTTAAAATTTCAAATATGGGAAGGACACCTGCGACATTTGTTAAGATCGAGGAACTCTTTCCAAGGGGATTTGCTGTACTTAACAAATCGAGCTTCAACTTTGAAGATAACAATCTCAACATGAATTTAAAAAGGCTCGATCCATTAATGATTGAGGAGATCAGGCTCACGCTAAGACCTTTAGAAGAAGGTGTTTTTGTAGTGAAACCAAAGATTTTCTATGTAGAGGAAAACGGATATCAAAATTTCTGCGAGTCTGAACCTCAAACAATTAATATTTTAGAAGAGGACCTTTCCAAGCGCGTTAGCACAGGATACAAAGAGCTTGATAATTTGCTTTTAGGAGGAATACCTCTTAATTACGCAGTTATATTAACCTCTATCTCTTGCGATGAGCGGGATTTATTAGTAAGAAAATTCATCGAGTCTGGAGTTAAAGAAGATAATATAACTTTCTACGTGACCTTTGGCGCAAGCGGAATGAAACCGCTCACAGAAAATTTTCAGTCGAACTTCTACCTCTTTATATGCAATCCCCAAGCAGACCAAGTAATTGAAAGTTTGCCTAATGTATTCAAATTAAAAGGAGTTGAAAACCTTACAGAGATTAGCATCGCGTTAACCTCAGCTTTCCGGAAATTAGACAAATCGTCAAACAAACGGAGAAGAGCATGTATAGAAATCATTTCAGACGTTCTACTACAACATCACGCGGTCCAAACCAGAAGATGGCTAACCGGGATCATCACGGAACTAAAATCAAAAGGTTTCACGACTCTCTCAGTTATGAATCCTCAAATGCATACATCAGAAGAAGTTCAAGCAATTCTAGACCTTTTTGAAGGAGAAATTAACATCCACGAGAAAGAAGGTAAAAGGGTGACTAAGAAGTTCCTAAGAATCAAGAAGATGTATAATCAAAGATATCTAGAGAGCGAAATGCCCCTGATAAAAGAGCGAATTCAAAGTTAGAGCTTCAAAAAAGTAATATCTTTCAATAGTCACAATTTGTGACTACTTGATGTGCGTTGCCTTTTATACTCACCCTTCCCCATTACGATTAGGAAAAGCATATGACAGGAAACGTTGTTCCTCCAAAAAGCACCGTCACCTTGGATGTTGTGGAAGGAAATTTAGAAGTGGGAAGACGGGCTATAGTGAAAGGCGAAGGAGTCACTCCAAAAGTCACAGTCTCAGGAACGGTTTATAGTGAAGGCGACTGCGATTTTGAATGCAGTTTATCAGCTGAAAATCTTGATGGAGAAGATGATATCACTATCAAAGGAGACCTTGAAATTAAGAACCGAGTTAGTATAGATGATGGACGTTTACATGTTTCAGGGAACATGACCGCAAAAAGAGTTGATGTAGGTAGGAGCATAACCGTAGAGAAAAACTTCAATGCTGAAGAGGTCGATGTTGGAGGACGACTAAAAGTGGAAGGAGATACTACTGCTAAAAAAATAGACGTGGGAGGAGCCTTCGAATCCAAAGGCATGGCAAAGGTCGAAAGGATTGACGTCGGTGGCTCTGTTAGAATTGGAGCAAAAGCTGACATAGAGAATATTGATGTAGGGGGAGCGGTGGAGGTTAACGGTGGCAGAGTGGGCAGAGTTGATGTAGGTGGCAGTTTTGCTTCTAGAGAACCACTAGAATTTGAGAAGATTGATGTTGGTGGTGCGGTCAAGCTTGCTGGAGATAGCAAGGGGGGCGATATTGCTGTGGGCGGACATTGTAAGGTTGAGGGCGATTTAAAGTTTGGCGAAATTGATGTCGGTGGATTAATTTATATATCCGGTTCAGCGGAAGGAGGCGATTTAGATGTCGGAGGAAAAGTACAAGTTCGTGGTAATCTGAAGCTGTCTGGCAAGCTCTATGTAGGAGGAACAGCAGAAATAAACGAAGCTTTGTTTGCTGAAGATGTGGATGTCGGTGGACGGCTATATGCAAGAAAAGCAATTGTAAATTCTGAGGCTTCTGTAGGAGGCGCTATTGAAACGAGTGAAGGGATCAACGCTTCATATATAAGTATTGGGAGAAGAGGCAAAGTTAAAGGACCAATAAGAGCTAACGAGGTCGTCATCGGTAAAAAGGCGCGTGTCGAAGATGTTACTGCAAAGATAATCACGTTTGAAAGAGAAGTCAAAGCTAGGAACGTTTATGGAAAGAGAGTTAGATTGGAGTCAGGTTGTCATGTTTCTGGTGAGGTTCAGTACACGGAAAGCTTAGATGCTGAGCGAGGAGTGCAATTCTCAAAAACACCTAAACAAGTGGAAAAACTGGATTTAGACTTACAAAGCTAATTAATATACGCTCAAACTTTGCACGCAAAGGCATGTATTAGGATCAAGAAAGCGAAAGAATAAACATAGCTAGCGTTTATTGTGATATTCCGGGGATAGATAGTGATTCTCCAAGCACATTTTTTATATGAGTTTTGTTCCATTAAGAGACATGTCACCTAGGTCTGCAGAAAGATCTCTAGTCGAAATATCCATATGGGCAGTTGCAGCAGCACTGGTTTGTATAGCAACTCTAATTATCCGAATCCCAAATCCTATGGGAGGATACTTCAATATTGGAGATGTTATGATTTTCGTGAGTGCATTAACCTTTGGCCCAATTGCTGGTGGTGTCGCGGGAGGAATAGGTTCAGCCTTAGCAGACCTTATCGGATTTCCTGTTTTTGTAATTCCGACACTATTTATAAAGGGTATTGAAGGCTTCCTTGCAGGGTTCATTTCAAATAAAAAAACCATTTTCCGAGATCTACTTGCTGTAACCATAGCTGGCATTGAGATGGTAGTAGGATACTTCATAATTGAAGTCTATTTGTGGGGGATAGGAGAGGCATTATTGGAAATTCCTGGGAACATCGGTCAAATAGTTATTGGAGGGTTCATAGGAATACCAATAGCGGTGATACTTCGAAATAGATTACCTGAAATTATGAAAAGTTGACTTATCTTTTCCAAATAAAACGTTGAATGGACATTTTAGTTTTTAACGCTCCAGAACAATTTATTAAATAACTTAGTAACGCAAATTGATAATTTCAGCGTATTGAGGTTAAAGGAATGAAGGTTCCCGTGGGAAAAGTTCCACCAAAAATTCTAGAAGAAATAATCTTCAATCATTTAGGGGTAAAGCGGAAAGAAGTTGTTGTGGGTCCTTCCTTCGGGTTGGACGGCGCTGTAATAAAAGTTGGACACAAAGTCGTTGTAACTTCAATGGATCCAATTACTGGAGCTTTAGCAAGAATAGGGTGGCTAGCTGTGAATATCAATGCGAATGACGTGGCAACCTTTGGAGTGCAGCCAGCTTTTTTTTCTTCCTGCATTCTGCTGCCCGAAAGCGCAACAGAAAAAACTGTGAAAATTATTTGTAGGCAAATAGATCAAGGTGCGAAGAAACTGGGTGTAGCCATAACGGGTGGTCATTCAGAAATTACACCAAATCTATCATTTCCTATTGTGATTGGCCATTGCATGGGGATAACTGATAGAGGAAAATATGTGACATCGCAAGGAGCAAGCGCTAGTGATAAACTTGTACTTACAAAGTCTGTAGGAATAGAAGGCACTGCAATCCTATCAATAGATAAACGTACTCGATTAGCCGGCAAAATGAGGGCATCGACGCTAAAAAAAGCTGAAGATCTTTTTGACCACATTAGTATTGTTAAAGAAGGCACAATAGCCTTTAAGACGGGATATGTAACAGCAATGCACGACCCAACAGAAGGGGGAGTAGCTGGAGGCATCCACGAGTTAGCAGACGCCTCAAATGTAGGGTTTAGAATTCTCGAAGAGCGATTGCAGATTACCAGCGAGACCTTAGAAATTTGCAAGTTTTTTGAAATTGACCCATTACAACTTGCAGCTTCGGGGAGCTTGCTAATCGCAATAAAGAAGGGATTTGCAGACAGAATCGTAGAAGTCTTGAAAAGGCATAAAATCAGCGCATCAATCATAGGTGAAATTCTACCTTCAGTCAAAAAGCGGGTTATTGTAAGTAGGAATGGCCACGAAGAGGAGCTAATTAGACCAAAATCTGACCATCTTTGGCAGGCTTTACAAAAATAGCTGAATCCTCATGAAATGGCATTCCAATTATAGAAATGCCCTTCACATCAAGTTTGTAAGACCACAAATGTATTAGATGCTTTCTTATTGATGTACTTGAGGTTCTTGAGGAAATATTTAATCTTCACTAATCTGAATTTTCTCTCAAAAATCTTCAGCCATTCAGTGAGGGACAAATGCCAAATGTGCGTTTTGTCTGCTTGAGTGTCATTCAAATCCGTTGTTGGAATAGAGAAGATTACTAGGCCATTTGCCGTCGCAATCCTTGATATTTCTTCTAGCACCTTATTGAGCTTCTGACAGTGCTCCAGAGTTTCCAACATAGTAACTATGTCAAAGGTTTTCTCCTTAAATGGGAGAGCGTTTACATCAGCTAGAATTATGTCTATGTTTGGGTATAATCTCTTTGCCTTTCTAATTGCCCATTTGGAGACATCACATCCAACCGCTTTGTATCCCTTCTCAGAAAATTTATAAATAAAATCGCCAAATGCACATCCAACATCCACCAAGATTCCTGTCTTTCTATTAAGATCACTCAGTATGGAAATTAATGTTCGAAATCGAAGCCACGCAGTTACTCTGTATGAAAATGACTCATAATTGATCGGTGATGTCTCACCTTCAAAATAGTCTTTATCAAACTCTCTCATTTCAACCTGCCTGAATATTTCGTTAAAGTTCGGAGAATTTGATAAAAGAAGTAGCCAACATAGAAACCGTAAGATGGTATCAATATTGGGTATTTATAGAATAGGCCTTGCTTTATTTCATCAGTAGCGATGTTAACAGCCGTGCCCGTAGTCCAGACATTTAATGGACGTCGATGAATGCAAAATGGATCATAAGTTGACACGACTTTAAATCCCTTCTCAATTATCCATTGCTTTATATAAGCATCTTCAAAAACATGAAGATCATCTGGAATTTCAATGTCTTTTATAGCTTCGTAACGCACTAGCAAATCGTGTGTTCCACCTCGGGTATCAAAGATTTTCATAGTTATTCGTTTGAACAACGCTAGAATTGCTGGATTTTTGATGACAGACCATAGCTCGATACCCCAAATTGCCCCAACGTCAGCTTTTATTAATTTCTCAGCTTTTTCAAACCACTTATCACACAACAAGACATCGCTATCGACAAATGCAAACCATTCAGTTTGAATCATACCGATAGCTGTCTGTCTTGCTTTTCCTCTTGTTCCTTTTTCGGAAATTAGAATAACATTATGATACTTGTCTTCAAACTCGTTTATTATATCTAAAGTGGAATCAGTCGAATACCCATCAACCACAATCAGCCTATTGATTGGGACATTCTTATAGATAGCTTCAAGGCATCCCCATAGTGTTTCTTCACTGTTTTTTGTCAGAACGACTACATCTACTTTCATCTGATGATTCAACACTGTACATTTGAGGGTAGTTTTAGTGCTAGTCAGGTTCCTTCAGTTAAAAGAGCATTATAATATTTATGCTTAAATAGCCGGGCTTCTTAGCTTAGGAGTGGAAAAAATTCCGTGGAACATTTCAAATGAAGTTCTCGCTTCTCAAGATTCTTAGGTTGCTTAAAAATTCCTTCGCTTTCAATAAACCTCATCATGTACAGTGGATGCTCACTTACCGCTGCAATTACCGGTGCAAAAGCTGTGATGTCTGGCGAGATCAGAAACCGATGAAAGAGCTTTCCACTGAGGAAGTGAAGTTAGGGCTCGATGTCCTGCGCAGAATGGGAGTAATCGAAATTGTTTTTTCAGGAGGTAACCCTCTTCTGCGCGATGATATTGGGGAAATAATTGAATATGCATCTCGATACTTCATCACAACAGTTTATGATAATGGAAGCCAAGCCGTGAAGAAAATTAATGCTTTGCGCAAAGCTGATTTTGTGGCAATATCTCTAGATACTCTGGATGAGAAAAAGTATGATTATTTGAAAGGAATTCATGGTGCTTGGAGAAAGACATTGAATGCCGTACAGATTTTGCATGATCAAGGAATTACAGTGGGAGTTTCACCTACAATTTCACAACTCAATATGCATGAGATCTTAGACTTCACTGAGCACTTCACTTCGAAAAGAATTCCAGTTCTTTATTGTTTATATCAACATGATGCTCTTGAACATCCGTTATTCCAAATAGGTGAGAAAGATGAAGAGCTTGAAATTGTGGATAAGGCTTCTTTGACAAAAATCTGCGACGCACTTATTGAGAAGAAAACTGAACAAAGCGGAATTCTCATAACTAAAAAAATGCTTCGTGTTTTGAGCACATTATACTCGAGTGGAAAAAGGAATTGGGAATGCAAAGCTCTACATTCCTTTTTCATGATAGATCCGCAGGGAAGGATAGCCGGGTGTCATCTTCAAGAACCCGTTGCCACTATCTTTGACCTCCCTAAGGCGTGGAATAGTCAGAAGCTAGATAATCTAAGAGAAAAATACCGTGGGTGTAACCAGTGCTCCTACATGTGTTACATGTTTTATTCTCTACATGCAAATGTCAAAGGCAATCTCGAGATAATAAAAGACCAGTGGAGAAATGCCAAATCATTAACGTCGCTTTAAACCTATATCCTCTAGTTTAAGAATTAACATATTATAGCAGGGGTTCCCAAGCTAGGTCAAAGGGGTGAGGTTCAGGACCTCATGGCGAAGGCCTTCGTGGGTTCAAATCCCACCCCCTGCACAGATAAAATAGGCAGGTATTACCTCGTGCATCCTCATAAAACTCGATTGAAGACAAGAAACGTCCGGGTAAAAAAATGGCTAGATTTCAAAAGATTAGCTATGGAAATCAGACCAACGAGCATCGTGTATATCATCGCCCAAAGCATTCCTGCAAGTCATCTAACAAGCTTAAAACTAATTCTACCTGCAGATTGCACTCAGTATATTTTCATTGACACTGCAAAGGGCAATAAATTGCGCCAGACAGAAATTCGAATACACAGAGATCAAAAGGGAAACCGCTTCCTCGAAGACGAGGATGTTAAAAGCTTCTTAAAAAAGGAATTATTAAGAGAAGATTTGAAAATCCTCTCATACTGGACAATATGAAAAGCTTAAATAGATTCGAAATTCGACAAAATGACATATGCAGATGGCAAAAAATTAATACATTGCTCTCGCTGGTCTTTCCTCAGAGTGAGAGTTTTTGCTCAGAGTATACAATACTTTGTCAAGGCGAATTGAAGAATTCAAGCCGCATAAGGATAAGAGAGTCAAGATGGTTACTTGTGGTCCTTCTATTTATAGAAAACCGCATATAGGAAACTACCGAACTTTTCTCTACGAGGATATTCTTCAACGGTATCTTGAATACAATGGCTACGAGGTCCTCCGCCTAATAACAATTACTGATATCGAAGACAAAGCAATAATCGAAGCTCAAAAAGAAGAGATGCCCATTAAGAAGCTAGTAGAGAAAAATAGAGCGCTATTTTTGAAGGATTTTAAACTTCTGCGGATGAAAAGCCCTACTTACAGCTCCTGTATGATGGTATGCTCATCCACAGCAATAGAAAAAGCTGCTCAACTTATAAAAACTCTACTAGAGAAGGGACATGCATACCATTACACATACAAGAGTAGAGACAACATCTATTTTGATCCACTGAAATTTGCTGAATTTGGTAAATTATCAAAGTTGAATATAGAGAAATGGCCAAAGAGAAAACGTCGCTTCCATAAAGATACCTATGAAAGATCGACATGGAACAAAGGAGACTTCATTCTATGGCATGGCTATAAGAAAGGAGATTCAGATTATTGGAATACTGAGATTGGGAAGGGACGACCAGCATGGAACATACAAGATGCAGCATCCATTGCCAAATATTTAGGCTTAAGCGTGGATGTAGCCTGCGGAGGAATTGATAATCTTACAAGACACCATGATTACACTGTTGCAATTATTGAAGGGATCACAGGCAGAGAGTTCGCCCATTATTGGTTTCATGGTGAACACCTTCTCGTCAATAGTAAAAAAATGTCCAAAAGCAGGGGAAACGTTTTTTACCCAAACGACTTGACACGAATGGGCTACAAGGGCGATTACATACGCTTCTTCCTTATTTATGGTCACTATAGGAAGCGACTGAATTTTACACTTGAGAAAATTAGAAAGGCGAGTCAGAAACTCGACACCTTCAAAAACATGGTCAGTGGTCTAATGAAAGCGAAATCAAACATCTCTAGCTCGCACACACGTCCAATTATTGAAGGTATTCTGCCAAGTTTTGAGAAACACATGAATGATGATTTGAATGTAAAAGCTGCGTTTGATGACCTCTTCAGTATTATCTCAAAGCTGGAACACAAAAGATTCCAAGGAAAAATGAGTGCCAGCGACAGCCACAAAGCAGTAAGTGATCTGAGAAAAATAGATAACGTGCTTCAAGTGATCTTTTAACTCCTATCAAAAGCAAGGGGAGGATGTATGTTCACACAAAATCTCTGCAATCATTATTTTTAATACTTGTAGATTGATACATATCCTTTTGAGTAAAATGCTTGTATCCAATGAATGCATTATGTCAACAGCTGCTGCTGCAGGTTACGGAGTAGGAGCGTTTAACATCAACAATTTGGAAACTCTAATGGCAATTGAGGAAGCAGCAGTGGAGGAAAAATCGCCAGTAATTGTTGCAATTACTCCTAGCGCCATTAGATATGGTGGATTAGATTATCTAGCTTCAATTGTAAAAGTAGCTGCCAAACGGATTTCAGTTCCAGTGTCTTTGCATCTTGATCATGGAAAGGATTTAGAAACCATAACGAGATGTCTTAAAGCAGGCTTCACTTCTGTCATGATTGATGCATCTCATCTCGAGTACAAAGAGAATGTTGCGATGACAAAAGCCGCGGTGAGTTTGGCACATAAAAGCGGTGCCTCGGTGGAGGCGGAACTTGGAGTATTAGCAGGTATTGAAGAGGACTTGGTTAAGGAAGGAGATGTGGTTCTAACTGATCCCCATTTAGCGGAAGAATTCGTGAAGCGCACCAAAGTAGATGCACTAGCCATTGCAATTGGAACCTCCCATGGGGCCTACAAATACAAAGGAGACCCTATGTTAGATTTTGAACGGTTGAAAGCTATTAGAAAACAGACTGATGTTTTATTAGTTCTACATGGAGCTTCTAACGTTCCATTATGGGTAATTGAGAGAGCCACAAAGTATGGTGCTGAATTAGCCGGAGCCAAAGGAATACGCGAAGATCACATACAAAGGGCAATATCGTTAGGAATTTCAAAAATAAACATCGATACCGACCTACGGTTGGCTTTCACGGGGGCAGTTCGACAAGTCTTAGCTACTTCGCCAAAGCAATTTGATCCAAGAAAAATCCTAGGTCCCGCAAAGGAGGCAATGAAGGAAGTTGCTCAAATGAAAATGCGATTGTTCGGAAGCTCAGGCAAGGTTGTCGCAAAGGAGATGAATGCTTGAAAGTTGGAATCTTAAGCGGAGGAGGAGATGCTCCAGGAATTAATGCGGTAATCAGAGCTGTGGTCAGAAAAGCAATCCAAGGATATAGTTTTGATGTTATTGGAATAAAGGATGGGTGGCGGGGTCTTCTTGAAGAGCAGTTCATTATATTAGATTTAAAGTCAACAGCGGGATTGCTCCCTCGTGGTGGCTCCATTCTGGGAACTTCAAGAACTAATCCTTTTAAATGGAAAAATGGACCTCAGCGTATTTTTAAGAATGTGGAAATCCATGGAATTGATGCAATAATTGTGATTGGTGGAGATGATACTTTGGGGGTAGCTTACAAGCTTTCTAAAATGGGGCTACACTGTATAGGCGTCCCGAAAACAATTGATAATGATCTTGAGGGGACGGATTACACTTTTGGCTTCCAAACAGCAGTTTCAATCGCCTGTGACGCCCTCGATAGACTCCATACTACAGCAGAGACCCACCATCGAGTGGTAATCCTTGAAGTAATGGGCAGGCAGACTGGCTGGATTGCTTTATGGGCAGGCCTTGCTGGGGGAGCAGATGCTATTCTGATTCCTGAGAAACCCTTCAATGTTAATGACATCTGCGAGATAATTAGGCACAGAAAAAAGCGAGGGAGAAACTTCAGCATAATTGTTGCAGCTGAAGGTGCGAAACCCAAAGGGGGAAAAGAAATCGTTTACAGTCCTGGCGTGGATGCTTTTGGAAATGTCAGATTAGGTGGCGTAGGCTATTACCTAGGAAGAGAAATCGAAAAACGATATGAAGGCATTGAAACCCGTGTCGTGGTTCTGGGCCATATTCAGCGGGGTGGCTCTCCAACCGCGTTTGATCGTGTCTTGGCTACAAGATATGGAATTGCTGCCATAGATCTCGTTAGAGAGGGCATGTTTGGTCAGATTGTAGCATTGAAAGGAAACAAAATTGTATCTGTGCCATTAGAAGAGGTCGCAGGAAGGCGAAAGGGGGTGGATTTAAAGCTTTATGAGATGGCGAAGGTTTTCTTCGGATAAGGCGGACATATAACACCTCGAAGGATATGTTAGCTGTTAGCTTGATTTCTTGTGTGTTTTTATCCCTAAGATGGATTCCACGTTCATAAGGGCTTTATCCAGACTGCATTAAATCACCATGTATTCAATCTCAAAAATTATCTACCATGCACGCGTGGTCTTAATGCCTAGGAAAATAAGATTTGTTGAGGACTCAGGTAATTTCCCTGTTCTAATTAATAGTGAGCAAATAGAACTCGCGACTTTTGACGATAAACTGTTTTTAGCCATAGACAAAACACTGAAGGAGATCTTCAAAGAGGTAGGAACTAAGGCCATTTATGATTATCTTGAGAGAAAATATCAGCTGGAACAGAAGGAGATATCGAGGAATCCAAAGACATTTTCAACTGGTCTGAAGGCATTACTAGGTTCAGCAGCACCAATGATTGAGACACTAATTATTAATAATTTGCATCGAGAGCTTCATCTGAAATCCAAAAAGAAAGAAAATTCTGATTTCTCTCAGTATATTATGGAGTTGAGGAGGTGAATAGATGATGGATGAGCCCATCAAAGCGCTTGTTATAGATGATGAAGAAAGCATTAGGAGTGTAATGGTAAAAATCTTAGAGGCAGAAGGTTTGGTTGTTGATACAGCCAGAAATGGAAAGCAAGCAATCGAAAAATCAAAGGTAAATTTCTACCATCTTGCTTTTATAGATATAAAGCTTCCCGATGTTGAAGGAATAGAATTATTGACTACTCTTAACAATAAAAGGCCAAATATGATCAAAATCATTATAACTGGACATCCATCTCTGCAGAATGCTATCAGGGCAGTGAATAAAGGTGCAGATGCATATATCGTGAAACCCTTCAATGTAGAGAATATTCTTAGCATAGTTAGAGAGCAACTAAGGAAGCAAAAAGAAACTAAAAAATATAGTCAAGAAAAGGTGACAGAGTTTATTGAAAGCCGAGTTAGAGAACTAGAAGCTGCAAATCAGAGAAATATCTAGCTAGTCTTGTTCTTGTTTGTAAGCTAGCTTTTGATGCATGTAGCTGCTAGTTGCTTTTGAATGTAGAGGTAGTTGCAAGGGTGCATATAGTCGGATTTAAGACATATATCGATTTTTTATATATATCGAATTTCGAGTGAACGGATATATTGTGTCATGCGATAGAATATGTATACAAGTACGTCATAGAAACAGTTCAACAGAACTACAGTTTGAGGGAAAATGTTGAAGCAGGAGTTTATGGCAAATGTCGTAAGCGTTTTGCGTATCGAGATTGAGACTCCTAGAGGAAACGCCCGTAGCAAAGGATTCAAAAGGCTATTGATGGACTCTGTCGATGAAAGTCTATCTACACTCGGGCACTCTGCAAAACGTGCGATCTATTTTCACTTGGAAAGGTCCTACAAAGTAAACAAGGTCGATATACCTGAGAGGATCGAAGATTTCGCAAAGGCGATTGAAGATATATTTGGAGATGGAGCTAGACTTATTGAGATACAAATTATGAGAAAATTGTATGAAAAGACGGGATATGATATTTTAAACTACCCGCCTAGTGATGATTTATCTTTTGTCGAATATTTGCGGGCACAAGGCAGCTCAAGTAATAATCGTTGAATTTCGATCCAAGACGATTTTAGAACGGGCGAATTTGGAGTCAGAAAGAAGAGGCTCACTGAATTCTTGTCATGACATCCAACATCCGCCCGCATTTTAAATTCATGAACAGCAGAGAAATTTATTAGTTATGAAGTAGGAATAAGCAAATCTGTGCCTTTTAAGCATAGGATTTTGCTTTCGTATTTATTATTCTGTTTTTTCATGAACCCACGAATACTCGAGAAGTAGAGAGATTTTCCAGAAACCTTAAATGATTTCAGAATAAAGAGTTAGTTGTCGTTGGAGAAGGAGAAGCTGTGAGGCTTAACAGCTCACAAGTAATATTGCTACTGATGAGTCTAATGGCCATTATTTTTCTTGGTTTGATAGTTCAGAAAATATCAATTGCTTATGCTCAACCATCATGGCCTCAAACCTGGATGGAAATTGATTGGGACAAAAACGAAAATGGGGCACAGGATGACATGCGGGATGTCGAGTATGCCTATTACCAAAACGATGGCAGCTATTTATATCTAAAACTTGAGTGTTATGCTCTGCCTGGTGGAGAGTGGCCAAGTGGTGACGCCCGGTATAAGTGGTTCATAGACCTAGATGGAAATATGTATTATAGTGGAGGGAACATAGTAGATGCTGAGTATCTCCTTTTTGTTGAAGACACGAATCATGATGGGACGGGGGAAATGTTTCTAGTTTTTGATGGGAATGGTGATAATAATTTTGGCGAGACAGAACCGTGGCCTCCCGAGAATTACGCGGATTATGAAATCACTAATACCAATATAGGAGAGTGGAGAATAGTCGCCCCTTATCAGATCGAAATGTACATAAGCTGGGCTTCGATTGGAGATCCGATTTCTTATGGACTATTCTGGGCGACCGACCAACAAAATCCAAATCTAGACCAGGGTCCAACCACAGACAGATCGGATGAGGAACAAGCCATTATAGTCCACAATGTCGCAGCATTAAGTCAGATCCCAACGCAAGCAATCGTGAATCAAGGTGAAAATGTTAGCATTCAGGTCGTAGTGGAAAATCAGGGCACACAAACTGAGACGTTCCATACTACTTGTTACTCAAATAACACGATAATAGGAATAGAATCTGTGATTAACCTTACTTCTGGACAGCAAGAAACCATAATTTTTGACTGGGATACCACGGGTTTTCCTATAGGGAGCTACATGATTACCGCTTGGGCTGACTCAAGTGCAGTAATATCTGAAATCAACGAAGAAGATAACTGGTGCACATCACAGGCAATGGTAACAGTTCAATTCCCTCCTATTCATGATGTTGCTGCACTTTCTCAAGTTCCTGACAAATCAAATGTAGTTCAAGGCACCGTAATTAGCATTAATGTAACTGTATTCAATTTCGGGAATTTTGTTGAAACATTCAATGTTACTTGTTTTTACAACAACAACCCTATAGGCTATCAAACAGTTACGAATCTGGCTCAACAATCTTCGAACACCGTATTTTTCCCTTGGGACACTTCAGCAGTTGTGCCAAATACGTATTACATTCGAGCAATGGCTGACTCCAGCGACGTTATAACTGAATTTGATGAAGATAACAACAATTGCACAAGCTTTGAAACTGTGACAGTATACTCAGCAGGACAAATGGGAAATTTGTTTATAGATAAAGTACTGACAGCGGTGATAGATGGTGAGGATCCACCGTCTGTTGGATTTTCAACAGTCTATGAATTAACAATTATAGTAACAAATATTGGGGGATATGATGTCACAAATATTGAAGTCAACGAAACCATCTCCCCTGTGGTGAATTTCATAAGTGCAGGGATGCCTTCCCAAGGTTCCATCACTACTTTTCCCCCACCGAGAATTATTTGGAATGTAGGTCAATTGACTCCTGGAGAAAATGCAACATTAACCTTCAGAATAAGCGTGACACCAACTTCTCCTGGTCCATTTTACCTCAACTATAAGGAGGATGTTCGAGCCTTAGGAATTGATACCCTTAGCGGAAATCCAGTCTCTGCCACTGGTCAGACGGATATCATCATAGACGCAATAATACATGATGTAGCTGCAATAAACCAAATGCCAACGAGTGCCATCATTAACCAAGGCGATACAGTTGCAATAGAAGTTACAGTAAAAAATCTAGGAAATGTTTCTGAAACCTTTGACATTACTTGTTACTATGAAAACAATACCATTGGTATTATGCGTGTTTACAATCTACAACCAAGTAACCAAATAATTATCTCATACCCATTGGATACATCCAGTATACAACCTGGCGTATATTCAATAACCGCAGAAGCTGATTCGAGTCATGAAATAAGCGAGAGTGACGAAACAAACAACATATGCACATCCCCAGCAACAATTGAGATTGTGATTCACGACATCGCAATTTTAAGTCAAACTCCATCGCCTATTACCATAACTCAAGGGGAGAACGTAACAATTGATGTTGTAGTAAAGAATGAAGGAACTGAACTCGAAACCTTCACAGTAAGCTGTTATTATAATGAAACCCTTCTTGAGATAAAAAGCGTCACAAACCTACAACCAAATACAACGATTACGCTCAACTTCCTTTGGGATACAACAGATGCTTTCCCAGGAACATATTATATCAACGCATTAGCGGCACCTTTGCCCGACGAAAAAGACACTGATGACAACGCATGTAGAAGTGTTTCAACAGTAACAGTCACATCACTACAGCACCAAATTATTTTTGCCCAGTCTGGAATCAGTTCAGACTATTCAATGGCAATAGTCATAGTTGATGGATCGAGTTATTATGTGGCAGATTTGCCTATTTCTTTCTATTGGAATTCGGGTTCAAGCCATACTTTTGCGTTTTTATCGCCACTAATCGTATCGATTGATACAAAACGCTACATATGGGAGAGCACGACTGGCTTAACAACTTTGCAGAGCGGATCAATTTCGGTCTCTGGTTCAGGCATTATTACTGGCAATTATAAAACCCAATATTATTTGATGGTGAGCTCCCCATATGGCTTGCCTACGCCAACCAGCGGATGGTTTGATGAGGGCGCGTCCATTACTGCCTCTATTACCTCACCCTTACCAGGTCCTCCAGGAACACGGTATATCTGCACTGGATGGACAGGGACTGGAAGTGTACCTACATCAGGAGAGGACAAGTCCACGAGTTTTGTTATGAATCAAGCTTCAAGTATCATTTGGACCTGGAAGACACAATACTACCTAACTGTGAAAACAAATCCTTCAGACATTGTTTCGATATCCGGTGAAGGATGGTTCGATTCCAGCGAAAATGTGCCTCTAACCGCACCCTATATTGTTGGTTATACATTCCTTCATTGGGATGTTGATGATATCTCACGAGGAACTGGAACTCAGTCGATTGTTGTGGAAATGAACACCAATCACACTGCTACAGCTAATTACAGATATAAATCGACCATTGTAGGAGGAGCAACTGTTTACATCAAAACTTACTTATTCGATGTCTGGGTAAGCATCAACTTTGTACTCATCATATTGGTTCTTGCAGTTTTCTTAGTAAGGAGAAAAAAACGCAATTATACATAGCCCCAGTATATGCATGCATAAAGACCGTCTTGGCAAGTGACGCTAGAGATATTTTGGGAAAAGGAGGTTATTCCCACTACTGATTCCAACATCGTATTGGAATGTAACAATGTTTAATTTTCAATTTTCCAAAGTACCTATAGAATTCAGATGAACCTCCAGCTAAGCACAAGACTTAACCTGATACTCTCCATCTTTGGAGTGATAATGTCGGCAGGAGTAATTGCCCTATATTACAGGGTCGACGAGATTGTCCATGTAACACTGTATAACTATGGGTTGCAATTCGACTATGAATGGGCTACACCTTACTGGACATTTTTGAGATTAGCACTATTCCTATTACTTGGTATCGCTCTCATCAATGGTATTTCTATGGTAACACAGATAATTGAATTGCGAGGGATACCTCAACGCAGGAAGATAGTTTCGAGGCGTCAAGAACGGGAAAGGCAAATTAAAGTGCCTGAATCTTCGCCTCAACCAGAGCTGAAACCTAAGGAAATAAGGAGAATCGACAGGTCTGGAGAAGACGACGGAGTGGAAGTAATGGCTCTGCCCATAGTGTGTAATAAATGTGGGAAAGTGTTCACCCAGCCCCTCTGCATGTTTGACTTCAAGTCTGGCAAACCCAGACTCGTAAACGTTTGTCCATACTGTAATGCCGTGCTAGCCGTATCCGGAAACTCAAGATCTGGATAAATCAAGGTTCAATGATAATGCTCAGAACAATCGCCTGAGCTAACAATGCCTATGGCTATTCACTCTTCCAAAAAAATGGGATGGTTCCATGAGAATCGACATTAACCTAACAGGTGTTCGTTTAATAATCGTAGCTATGGCGATAATTCCTCTTATTATAATGATCATCTTAACACGTATTGATAATATAATTCATGTTATCCTCTATAATTTTGGACTTACATTTAGTTATCGATGGGCTATGCCTTATTGGGTTAATTCTGGGTTTATCATCGGATTTTCATGGTTTAACATTGCAGCTTCGTTTGCGCTTATTTACTATCTTTTTAGATCGAAAATTAGACCACAGCAACAGCAAAAGATGAGCAATTATACTACTCCTGTACCATTGGGAATAGAGGAACCACTAGATGAATTATCAACGGAGTTAATTGAAACCCAAATTTCCGATTTAAGCTTCCAGATTGTGGAGTATGATGTAAGGCATCCCAAGGAAGTGGTCGATAGTCAATGTTAAATAAGATTGACAAATTGATTCGAGCTATTAATACTCTAGTGCCTGAAAAGCGGATTGCGGCTTCTAAATGGCTTGAAGGGGTTATTGCCGGGCAGGGATTGACCACTGAAGAAAGGGAAACCATAGTAAAGACCGTGAACGAATACATTAGAGACCTTAAGGAAGACCAATATGAAAAGGGAATAAACGCGCTTCTCGATTTTCTCAGAGATGCACAGATTCAACACAAGATAGGTAGTACTGAAGCTCTCAGATCAACCATTTGATACTTAACATTGAATCATGTCCTCATGTCTCCTTAACGAGGTTTCATGCAAGCAAAACTGATAAATCAAGGTATAAACCGCCAAGGCATTTTCATGGAACTTTCAGATAAATCGAGGTCTACATAATTTTTAGGACAAATGACAAACATGGTCAATAAAAAAGATTTTAAAAATTAGATCTATCTTTATTAGCATAGGTTTCAAAGGTTGTTCTCTAAAGGTGAATAAGGATGAAAGAGTTACCTCCTGAAAAGCTTAGGAAGGTAGTCGATCTCAAGCTAGTCAGTTGCGAATCCACCAAAGATATGTCTCCCCTCGAGAAGATCATTGGGCAAGAAAGAGCTGTAAAAGCGCTGAAATTCGGCTTAGACATCAAAGAGAGAGGGTTTAACATTTATGTTGCTGGTTATCCTGGAACTGGAAGAAGAACCGCCATCAAAGATTTCCTTGAAGGAATATCCAAAGCGAAGCCAGTACCATCTGACTGGTGTTACGTAAACAACTTCAAAAATCCCTATGAGCCTTCAGCTATCAAGCTACCTTCGGGTAAAGGAAATGAATTTAAGAATGATGTGAAGAACTTCATTGAAGAAGCTAGAACAGCACTTCCAAAGGCCTTTGAAAGTGAGGATTATGCTACAAAGAAAGATGCAACAATTAAAGTAGTTCAGAATGAAAGAAATGAACTCTTTGCACAGCTTAATAGGAAGGCGCAAGAAGAAGGCTTCATAATTCAGAGTACACCAGTAGGAGTACTTCTCATTCCAGTAATAAATGGCAAACCATTGAGCAATCAAGAGATCATCGCCTTAACTCCGAAAGCAAGAGAGGAAATTGAGAGAAGGAGAGGACGATTGGAATCCGAGCTTAGGAATGCGCTAAGACAATTGAGAGAAATGGAGAAGAAGATATCCAACGAGATTCGAAAGATGAACCGTGAAGTCGCTTTATATGTTATAGGTTATCTGGTTGCCGATCTTCTGAAAAAATATGGGGATCTACCAAATGTCAAGGTTTACATAGAGGAGGTTCAGAACGATATTCTTGACAATCTGGCAAGGTTTTTAGGCGAGCCCAAGCAGCCTCAAATTCCTTTTCCAGTTCCCTGGGCAAAGGAACTTCCATACCGAAGATATGAAGTGAACTTAGTGGTGGACAATTCCAATCTCAAAGGAGCACCTGTGGTCATGGAGGTTAATCCAACCCATCAAAATCTGTTTGGCAGAATTGAGAAGGAAGCCCAATTCGGGGCCCTAACAACCGATTTCACCATGATTCGCGGTGGATCTTTGCATCGAGCAAATGGAGGATATTTAGTGTTACCAGTAGAAGAGCTACTTCGCAATCTCTTCACCTATGATGGACTGAAAAGAGCTCTTATGGAGGAAAAAATCGTTATTGAAGAAGCAGGAGAACGTCTTGGTTTCATCACCACAAAGAGCTTAAGACCAGAGTCTATCCCTCTGAAAGTCAAGGTTATTCTCGTTGGAGATCCACTCCTCTATCAACAATTATTCATACTTGACAAGAATTTCAAAGAACTTTTCAAGGTAAAAGCTGAATTTGATACAACAATGAACAGAACGGAAGAGAACATACAATTATGCGGATCCTTTGTCTGTACCATTTGCAGAAAAGAAAAGCTTCTGCATCTCGACCGTTCGGGATTAGCAAAATTAATTGAGTTCAGTTCTCGATTAGCAGGGGACCAGGAGAAACTTTCCACGAGCTTCGCTGAGATTGCAGATATTGTTAGAGAAGCTAATTTTTATGCCACTCAAGAGAACTCAAAGCTTGTCTCTGGAGATCACGTGAAAAGAGCGATCGATGAAAAGACCTATCGATCCAAGCTTATTCAAGAAAAGATTCAAGAAATGATTGAACGAAAGATCTTACTCATCGATATTAAGGGAGATGCCATAGGACAGGTGAATGGATTGTCAGTAATGGGCCTGGGCGATTTCTCTTTTGGCGCACCTTCCCGTGTAACTGCTAGCGTTGGGCTAGGTAGAGAAGGCATTATCGATATTCAGCGAGAAGCGAAGCTTGCGGGTCCTATTCACACCAAAGGAGTACTCATCTTAAGTGGCTATCTCAACGAAAAATACGCTCAAGATAAGCCCCTAAGCCTTTCTGCTCGCCTGGTTTTTGAGCAGAGCTATGGAATGGTTGAGGGAGACAGCGCTTCTAGCACAGAGTTGTATGCCATCCTCTCGGCCCTTTCAGAAATCCCGATCAAGCAGGACTATGCTGTAACGGGTTCTGTAAATCAGCGAGGCGAGGTGCAAGCAATAGGAGGCGTAAACCAAAAGATCGAGGGTTTCTTTGAAGTATGCAAAGCTAAAGGTCTTACAGGAAAACAGGGAGTAATAATACCTGAAAGCAATACTCAAAACTTGATGTTGAAGGAAGAAGTGATTGAAGCTGCCAGAAAAGGGCAGTTTCATATATACCCCGTTAAGACCATCGACCATGGCATAGAGATTCTAACTGGAGTCCCAGCTGGTAGGAAGTTACCTGATGGAACATTCGAAAAGGAGACTGTGAATTACAAAGTCGATAAACGACTGAAAGAGATAGCAGAAAAACTAAGAGAATTCCCAGAATTCGTGGTCAGACGATGAAAAAGCCAGCATGCATGCATGGATCGCGAGAATTGATAGCATTTTGTTGGTTGGGGAACAGCTTGGAGATGAATCCACACGCCCAGGTTGGAATGCATGCTATAATCTGAACAGCGATGACTATGTTGGCATCGATGACATTGTCACAGTCGCTGAACATTCAAAGAATCAAATTGGCTTCTTGCAAAGAACGAAATTCTATTCCCAGAGTACAAGAGAAAGTAAAATGAAAGCGCCAAAGACAAACACCGTAATTTGCAATAATGACTTCAAAAGGCTAGGTTCTTCTTTACGGAGCTCGGGAATCAGATCTGAGCCTGCAATATAAATGAAGTTACCTGCAGCGAATGGAATAATAAAGGGTATAAAATCCTGTATAAATGAAGAGCAGCTTAAGGCGATGATAGCTCCCAATATTGCTGTAGCAGCAGTTGAAAAATTAAAAAGAAGTGCACGAAATCTGGTGAATCCTCCATATAATAGAACACCGAAGTCCCCGATTTCTTGGGGAATTTCATGAAAGAGTATTGCTAGTGTTGTTGCGACTCCAAGCTGTGTGCTTGTTAGATAGCTTCCACCAATTATTAGCCCATCTAATAGGTTGTGAACAGCATCGCCAAAGAGGTTCATATATGCAAAGGAGTGGGGATGATCCTCCGAGGTTGGTATATGGCAGTGTCTCCATTGGAGAAACTTTTCGATAAAGAAAGAGAAAATGATTCCTAGTAAGATGTAAACCGATATGTATATTTCGAAACCACTTTCTGCTGCTTTCGGGATTAGGTGGAAAAAAGCATTTCCAAAGAGGCCTCCAGCTGAAAAGCTTACAAGAAGCAATAGGATCTTCTTCAGTTCTTTTTCTTTTAAGGAAAAAGTGGAGATTCCGATCAGGGATATTAAACTAATAATGAAAACACTGACCAGGCTATATAACCATACGATCACCGAAGACTCTCCTTGGCAAAAAATCGATAGATGGGTTGGCGCTTTTAACACTTTTCCTCGACTAATCTCTAAGCATCTGCAGATAAGACTACTTTAACGTGCATACATCGCCTTATTACATGGTTTTTCGATTGTTCGCTTGTTCTTTCGTTTGTTTGTTCGTTCGAATGTTCGTATGAATCCATGTGTCATCCCGTCATCCATAGCATGCATGCTGTCGATATTTTGAGCTTAAGAGGTTGAATGCGCCCATGTTTGTTTTTAATATCTTTGGATCATTCTAGGTTATGGAAATTGCTGAAATCTTGTTTTTGAAAATTCCTCTTGTCGCTCCAGTGTTCCTTGCATTGGCATTTATGTTTTGAACAATGCAGCCTTAGTGCGTGTGTGGCGCTAGTATCCGTATACCCAAGAGAATTTAGCATCAAGGTATTCAAGGTAAGGTTTAACGTTCATTCCTTCACCAGTAATCTTCTTGATGAGAACCGCAGGATCATAGAGGTCTCCTCGTTGATGGACATTTTGGACAAGCCATTTCTTAATATTTATGAATTCTCCTCCTGCGAGTTGCTCCTTCCAGTCAGAAATGGAATTCTCCATCGTACGTAAAAGCTGACCACTGATAATGTTTCCCAAAGCGTAGGTTGGGAAGTATCCGAACATTCCACCAGCCCAGTGAGTGTCCTGCATAACGCCTTCCGAGTCATTCTCGATGTCCACTCCTAGGTATTTCTTATATTTTTGATTCCACATTTGAGGAAGATCCATCAAGGAGATCTTTCCAGGGATCAGATCTTGCTCAATCTCAAAGCGTATAATAACGTGAAGGCAATAAGTGACTTCATCAGCCTCGATTCGGATCTTGGAGGGTCGAACGTGGTTGATAGCTCTGACAAAGGCGTCCAAAGTCAAGTCAGCAAAACTGTTGTTCGTAAGCTTATTTAGGATGGGAAAGAAGTGGGTCCAGAATTCACGGGATCGACCTATTATGTTCTCTATAAATCGAGACTGAGACTCGTGAAACCCGAGTGAGGTGTGCCCTCCTATTGGTTGATACATCCATTCTTGCTTAAGATTTTGGTCGTAAATTGCGTGACCAGCCTCATGCAATACAGAAAACAAAGAAGAAGCCATGTCATTTTCATAATAGTGTGTTGTAATACGCACATCATCGTAATAACCGGTAGTAAATGGATGCTCTGTTTCGTCGATCCTACCTCCTGCCTTTGGAGACTCGACATCATATCCAATGAACTTAGCAATCTCATTGGAAATCCTTCGTTGAGATTCAAGCGGAATTTTCCTTTTCAAAGCTTTGGAGTCAGGCTGATTAGCCGAATCCAAGCATTTCTGCAAGATTACCATCAATCCATCTCTCAAACCCGCAAATACTCTTGAAATCGAATCAGCTGTCATCTTTGGTTCAAAAATGTCAATCAAAGCATCATATGGAGTCTTCGTCCCTTTGACTTCCATAAGAATATCGGCTGCTTGTCTTTTCAGGTTTAGCATCTTTTCAAGTTCAGGTTTGAATAGCAGGAAATCTTTTGCTGCTTTTGCCTTCTTCCATACATTTATCGTGATGGCTTCCTGTTTTGCGGTCTCTGCGACCAACTTTTCAGGCAGTTTTGTCTGTTCATCGTAATATTTTCTGATAAGGTACACATTTCTCTTCTGCAATTGATTCATGTTTTCATAATCAGGGTTTTTTTCAATATTTGAAAGATAGTTCCCAATTTCAGGTTTTGTGCTTAGTCTGTGAATAATTTTGCTAAGAGCCGCTAACTGCTGGCTTCGAAGGTTCACACCTTTCGGAGGCATTTTTGTCTCCATATCCCAATAAATGATACTTGATGCTGATTGAAGGACGATTACCTCTTTGGTAAGAGCCAATAGCTTTTCGTAATTAGAGCTCAAAGTCTCAGAAATCTTGGACATTGTAATCGAAACGATTACTTTCTTCGAAGATATATTATTTGCGCGTAAACACGGTGATATAAGCAGAATATCCATGTCGTGGTTTGCCAGGAAATGGTCTTTAAATCACGGGGTTTTGAGGAGAATAAATGTTCGAATAAATGCTTAACTTTCCCTGGAGCAGATGGAAGCTTGCAGGGAATAATATCCGTTTAATATCTGCAAGCAGATTTCGCCAACCTCTTGAGGATAAGATTCGGTTGTGTGACCCAGTCTTTCCACCCTAAGTGTTGCCTTTTGGGTTTGGGATATACCTAACTCAATTCGGTTATATTATAGGAAGAGCCCTTAGCTAATCTTGCTTCCAACCGCAATGTCTTTCTCTGGTCTTAAGCAGACAACATCCCCCGTATTATCTTCAGCAGCCAGAATCATGCATTGAGATTCCACCCCCATAAATTTTCTCCGCTGAAGATTAAGAATGAAGGCATATTTCTTTCCCACTAGATCTTCTGGTTGGTACCACTGTCGAAGACCTGCAATCGCTTGTCTTTTTTCATTGCCGAAATCTACAATCATTTTTATAAGGTTTCTTGAGCCTGGAAGTTGCGCGGCTTCCAGAACCTTTCCAACTCTGAAATCAAGCCTTTTAAAATCCTCAAAAGCTATTTCCATTTTAATCTACTCTACAATGATTTTTTGATTAGTTAAGGAGCTTATATGCTTTATCGATTGCATACATGCTTGTGTTTGTTGTGATTCTTTGTTATTGTCAATGCTAATTTTGAGTTCATAAGGACTTTATTCAATATTGGTCAGAATCTGAATGGACACAATCTCATGGATAATTGAGGAGTAATTTGAATGGTCAGCGGAAAGGTTACTGTTGAGTGTGAAAGAAGGTTTTTACTAGACATAGCTAAGAAGGAGCCAATAAGAGTTCTCCATGTGGACGACGAAGATAGTCTGTTAAAAGTCGCAAAAGAGTGCTTGGAGTTATCGGGATCTTTCCGAATTGACACAGTCACATCCGTCGAGGAAGCGGGACAAAGAATGAAAGAGAAGAAGTTTGATGTTATCGTTTCAGACTATCTGATGCCTGAAAAAAATGGTTTAGAATTTCTAAAAGGACTACGAGATAGTGGAAACCACATCCCATTCATAATGTTCACAGGAAGAGGAAGGGAGGAGGTAGCTATTCAAGCGTTAAATTTGGGGGCTGATCAATACCTTAACAAAAGTGGTCCTCCTGGAACAGTATATGGTGAGTTAGCTAATGCAATTCAAAGTGTAGTCAGAATTCGAAGAACTGAAGAAGCCTTGAAGAAATCAGAAGAGCAGTTAAGATCTATATTTGATGCTGCGGTTGATGGGATAGCCTATGTAGATCCCTCTGGAAAAATCCTAGCTGCAAATAAAAGGTTAGTAGAAGGGTTGCTGGGTTATAATCTAGAGAATACGGTAGGTCAAAATTTCGCAGAATTAGGGAGAGTAGAGCCCGAAGAGCTGCCACGCGTTCTTGAAGCAATGGAAGAGGTTCTGACTACTGGCAAGTCGTTGAAAAATTTTGAAGTAACATTGATTAGGAATGACGGAAGCAAAGTCGCCACTGAGATCAGCACTGGGGCTTTGAAAAGGGAAGGTCGCGTTTGTGGCATAACAGTCGTTGTTAGAGATATTTCAGAAAGGAAGAAAGCAGAAGCATTGTACAAAAATGTGATCAGGTTGTCACCAGATAGTGTATTAACCGTCAACTCAAAGGGCATAATTACATCATGCAATGCTGCCGCGATTGAGATGATGGGGTTTTCCAAAGGAGAAATTGTCGGCAAGCATTTCTCTAAAATCGGAGTTATTCGTATTCAAGACCTTCCAAGATTCTTCAAATTATTCAGTTCAGTCCTGAAAGGAAAGGTAAAAGATCCAATTGAACTTCCTTTCCGCAGAAAAGATGGAAGCCTTCTCTTGGCAGAGGTTCGTGTGGGACTGCTGAAAGAGAATAATAGGATAGTCGGCATTCAAGCAATATCTAGAGACATTACTAATCGCAAGAAGCAAGAACAGGAACTCTGTGAGAGTAAACAGAAATTTGAGAATTTATTCAGAGACAACCCAGAAGCTGCTGTATATGTTGATCAGAATTATTGCGTTGCGGATATTAACCCACGTTTCACCAAACTTTTTGGGTTTCGCTTAAATGAAATCAAGGGCAAGAAGCTGCTGAATCTAATAATCCCAGATGGGAAGATAGAAGAGGGGAGGATGCTTGATGAAGGGGCAAAGAGAGGACAGGTCTATTTTGACACTATCAGAAAGAGAAAAGATGGTACTATAGTTTCAGTTTCTATTTCAGCAGCCCCCATTAAAGTCGAAAACAAGCTCATCGGGTATGTTGGATTATACAAGGATATTTCCGCCATAAAGAAAGCTGAGGAAGAAATGCGAGAGTCCAAAAGGCATTTCCAAACCCTCTTCGATTTGATGGCAGATCCAGTAGCGATTGTAGATAAAAGAGGAAAAATATTGGAAATCACACGGAGCGCTGAAGAAGTGACTGGTTTCACGAAGAAGGAATTGGTCGGGAAGAATTTTCTAAGAACAAAGATTGCCACGGCGAAAGCCAAAGCAATCCTGATGAAGAATCTGGCCAAGCGAATGATGGGAATGCATATGTCACCCTATGAGGTGGAAATGCTGACAAAAGATGGCAGAAAACTGCCTTATGAGGTGAACGCGACGAAAATCGAATATAAAGGCAAAGCTGCGGATCTGGTAGTCTTCCGTGACATCTCTGAGAGAAAAAAAATGCAAGAAAAATTGCATGTCGTTGGCAGATTAACCAGGCATGACGTTCGGAACAAGCTTACTTCAATTATGGGCAATGTCTATTTGGCCAGAAAGAAGACGACGAATAATAAAGCTCTAGAGCACCTTACCGAGATTAACTCTGCTTGCAAACAGATAGAGAGAATCTTTGAATTTGCCCGAAATTACGAGCGCCTCGGAGTCGAAAAATTAGTCAGGATTGAAGCAGGGGGGGCTTTTGATGAGGCAATCTCATTGTTCTCAAATTTAGGTGATATAAAAGTAGTCAATGAGTGCCAAGGGTTAAGATTACTTGCGGATACTCTGTTAACACAGCTCTTCTACAATCTAGTCGATAATTCAATAAAGCATGGCAAGGGAGTTAACCAAATCAGACTGTATTATGAAGAAGTTGATAATGATCATCTGAAGCTCATTTACGAAGACAATGGCATTGGTATATCAAAGCCTGAGAAACAAAAGATCTTTGAAGAAGGTTATGGGAAACACACGGGATATGGCTTGTACTTGATTAGAAAGATTTGTGAAGTCTATGGGTGGACTATTAGCGAAACTGGTGAAAAAGGTAAAGGAGCGGAATTTTCCATAATTGCACCTAAAAAGTGATATTCGCACCTAAGAATAGTTGCTGGCAAGAAAATATAGTAACATATCGGTGATTTACTTCTCCATTGCTTTTGCTCTGAAATCTTCAGGCATCTTTTCAATTGCATATCGAAGAGCTGCCCGAGGCATTGTTGTTTTATTTCGCATTACATACTCGAAAACTTCAGCTAAGAAATGTTTTGATGCTTCCTTTAGCATCCAGCCATACCCCCATTGAACATATTTGTGTCCATCAATGAGAAGAGCATCCGATATGTCAAAAATGTGCTCCAGAAACACGCCGCGTCGAAGCCCATAGATGAAGGTGACAGCAGCTGCTCGACGGGTCCAAGGGTTATCTAATCTTACCCATTTCTTGACTTTTGATGCGTATTGCGGATATGTGTACAGGAAGTACCCCATTGTGTGAGTGCAATAGTCATCTACACTTTCCCAAGTTGTTAGATATGTTTTGGCCCAAGATTCAAATGTTGGATAGTGCTCAGATTGGTAATGTCTTTTCATTCGGTAACACCAGTCAAAAGCGATAACACGGTACTCAAATGTCCAATGTTTTAAGACCTCGGTACAGATTTCAAGTAGCGTTTTGATTCCTAGGATTCCTTGGTCTTTGATTTCCTTCCATAAATCTGAAGAGATTTTTCTAAGTGTTGTGCCATAAATTGCTCTCATGTGTCTTACTCTTTCCCTCTTACCCAGAACAAGATATATGAGCTGACGATAGCCCGAGTCGGAACTATGAAACCATTTTGGACCTTCTAACGCATTTTCGACTAGCTTTGGATAGGGATGCCGATCTTGATTAATGAGTAACAATTTATCAATCCTTGACATCAATTCATCGGGATCTATCATCTCATTCAACTTCCTAATTTGGCTTTGAGATTTCGAGGTTGTTTTTGATATTAACCACACTCGAACTAAAAACGTGATGGCTGAATGACATCTTTGCGAATGCTTGTTTCTTGAATCAAGTGGATGTTGGTGCAAGTCGATGTTGAAACAGACCTCTGATAGAAGACGAAACTGCAGCGCCATGTGCTGTGGGGTTAAACACGAATAGGGCGGAAACCTTAGGTGACATCGATTCAAGAAGAAAGCGTAGGAACTTGTAAGTCTTTTCGAATCCACACATCAGTATTGTATCTGATAAGTTGTCAAATATCATAATTCTTGGCTTTTTTATTCCTTTTTTGGTGGTCTTAGTTATGACATACAGCAGGACTGAAAGGTCTCGCATAGGGACGAGAACCTCCTTCTTGTCCAGATGTTTTAAGGAAGAAATTTTCGGACTCATGAGGAATAATTGTACTTTCTCGTCTGAAAATTTTGTGTGAAGTAAACTGTTTTTCCGGGTGAAAATATGGAGTGATGTGTTATCAGATATTGACTTGGAGGCGAAGTCAATAAGCGTTCTGTAAAAGCCTGAAGTTGGATCTACTTCTAGCAGGATCTTTTTTCCCACAAGGTCTTGATTATTCATTCCGAATTTTTCGACGAATGTTTGAGATGCTGAAGATGGAGTTTTAATTTTGTTTCTTTGTTTAAGAACTAGGGTTACAGGAATTAGAATGCCGAGGGCTAAAAATGCGAAGAAAATATAGTTTGTCCAATTGAATGTAGGTTCATGGGCCCAAATATATAACAAGGTCGTATCTATTTTCCACACATCTTGAAAGTCGTCAGTAGTTTCAATTGCTCCTTTCAATCGAATTGTAATTATTGACGAGTTTAAATATGAGGAAATTGAAATATTGTTCCACCCTGTTTCTAGGCCTGTGAAAAGCGCCTGCCATGAACTACCAGTCCAAATATCAATTTTGAGCTCTTCAGTGGAAGCCTGATCAAAAGGAGTGTTAAGGGAAAATGTGCATGTTCCAACGCTTGTACTATTATTGCTACTGGGGCCAACGTCTTCAAAATTACCATTCAGCTTAAAATAGGATATCAAATTGGCTTCCGATCCATTTAGCTCAGTTCTGTAATCTTTCTGTAATTCAGTCAAGTTCCGATCAATACCCCAGTATCTTAAATCATCTCCACGTCCTAGTGTTGGATTTAAGCCACCTCTCGAAGCCATGAAATTATTCTCGGTTACAATCAATGAAGAAACAAAGGAGTACCACGAGTTGCTATAGGCGTCAAGGGTAGGAGGAGAGTCTTGATCGCCAACATAGAGCCAAAGTTCATTTGTATTTTCATTCCATACAACCGCGATGAAATACCATTTTCCAGCAATAAAACTCGTGTTGCTTATTAGATCAGTTCCAGCTCCCCAATCTAAAATCAAATTCCCTCCATAGAATCTTAATTCCATATCAGTATGCTGTCCCCATGGCCTGTTTCCGACCGTATCCAAATAAACCCAAAACGATATCGTCCCTGAAGGAGAGGCCCAATTGGGACTTCCATTTCCAACTATCATGTAGCCGCCTGAAGCGTTCAGAGAGTGGGTGTTTGTTCCTTCTTCAGCCAGAATGGCCAGTTCAGCATTTGTCGCCTCATAAGTCACATTTGTCCATTGGATTTCCAAATCAAGTTCATAATTGGTACCAACCAATCCCTCTGTTATTATATCATAAACATTATCTGGTCCAGATTGTTGAGCTGAAAAATTGCTGTGCGTCCCTACGCTAGGTGAGAAATCAACATCAGAAGTATTGCTTTCAGCAAATTTCGTATTACTATATGGGCTTTGTGCAGCGACTAGTCTCACAAGCAATAGCTGAATGCAAAAAATCGCGGTAAGCCATAACAAATGCGTGCGAAGCAGCGTTTTAAACCTGATCATTATAGCGGTCGCCTCTATCAACTATTCATTCAATATCATGTATTGCTCGTATATTGATCGAAAGCTTTGTCTACCTCTTCAACTAGCCGAAATTTATCCGGAATTATGGTTGGGGGCAGCTGAAGCTTTAGGTATAAAACCTCCAAGATCTGTTTCTCTATTATTTTTGAGCCAAATCCAAAGATGTCATCTAAGCCTTGGGAGAATTTTGTTAGCCTTTCAATCTTCGATGGTGATTCAATTGCTTCATCACTTTTCAAACAAAGAAGGATTGAACTAGCAGCAGAGCTGCAAATAATCGAGAGCCCTTCTTGTATCGCTTCTGAAAGCATCGAGCTGAATTCTTTTGAGTAATTCAAGGCTATCTCCTAGTGCCTGGATTTAGACTATTATCTCACGTATGATGTTAACGAGACTCCTTGGTCTGAGATAACTATCTGAGCGAAATTTGAATCATGATCTGTTTCTCTCATCTTGCGTATGATGGCTCTCTTTTTTATTCCGAATTCATCTTCAATAGTTTCAAAAAGGATAAGCCCATCAGCTACAAATTCTTCGAATCCAAGTCCTAAGCCAGCGTTTCCGGTTGGAACCTCCACTATTAATATTGTGGTGCAAGCAGCTTGTCTCATTAATTTTTCGAATGCGTGGAGAACGATTCTGGCTTCTATTCTTTTTTCAAAAGCTGTGGCCATTGCAGTGAATGAATCTAAAACTAATCTTTTAGCCTTCATTGCGAATACTTCGGAAAGTAGTGCCTTGAGTGTTGCCGAGACCCCAGTTTCTGTTGTTGTTGCAAAGTCTAAGAATTTAAATCTCCCTTCTTTCTCTAGGCTGCAAAAGTCCATCCCGAACTTCTTCATGCTCCTTTCGAAGGTGTCTTTTCGCTCTGAAAATGAGACGTAAACTCCATTCTCGTTGAACCTAGTTGCACCGTAATGGAGGAATTGAGCTGAAGCTATAGTTTTTCCTGATCCGGGTGATCCTGCTAGAATAATCATACTCGCCCTAGGCAGTCCTCCCTCAAGTAACTCGTCTAGCCCCCTTACACCTGTAGGGACCCTAGCAGTATTAATCTCTAGATGGGAAATATCACTACTCATTTCTAGGTGTTTCATTTCTTGAAACCTCGTAGCAGGCCTGTAGTTTCAATCAACAATGCTTTTCGAAGCAATACAAGGTTTATGAACCGAGAAGTTAGATTCGAAATTCAGTTCCCTACAAACATCCAGTCTTTGGATTGCTATATTAAATTTCTCTGAGTATTCAAATACGGTTCTTTCTCAGAAATTCAGAAAAAATAGGGGGAAGAGTATGGTCGTCTCCAAGACTACCAATGGCGTCGCCAGTTCCACAAAGGATAAGCAAGGGAAACTACACGCTTGCAAAAATCTAACAATTATATATTTCACGGGTAATTGATTTAGCGGGATTGAAAATGGAGTATTTTCTTCTTTTCTTGGTCTGGATTGCTGCTGCGTTAGTCTTTCCGAGAATTCTTCGGAGATTTCATATTCCCTGGGTTACTGCGGTGATTCTTGCGGGGATTCTTTTAGGCCCTTATGGTTTGGGATTTGTGCATTCTGACGAGGTTATGAGTTTTCTTTCTACTATTGGGCTTGTCTTTCTAATGTTCACGGCTGGGCTGGATACTAAATTTTCGGTTTTGAAGAGCGCAGGTAGAAAGGTTGCATATTTTGCATTGCTGAATATCTGCATCCCTCTCTCTGTGGGGCTTTCAGTGGGATTTCTTTGGGGATTGGACACCTTTGCTTCAATTCTCTTGGGAATTTGCTTCAGTTCGTCTTCTGTAGGGGTGATTGCGCCAATGTTGAGGGAGTTCAAAGTTGAGTCAAAGGTAAGCTCTATGTTGACCTCAGCCGTCTTTGTAGAGGATGTGATTAGTTTGATATTATTGGCCATTTTGTTGAATGCATTAGTTCCGATTTCAGGAATCCCTCTCGCTCTTTTCCCATTTGTGTTAATTGTTTTTTTTGGAGTTGTTCTTTTTTTGATTCCAATTCTTCAAGAGTGGTTGCTCTATTGGGAGCGGAAGGAGAATGAGTTTGAAGGGCAAATGAGAGCTGTGATGGTTACACTCGCTCTTGTTGCTTTAATTGCTGAGCTTATTGGGGTCCACGCTATGGTGGGAGGATTTTTGGCCGGGCTAACTCTGTCAGATATGTTAGGTGCTCGGGGTAAGATAAAGGACCATGTCTTTGCAATTAGCTATGGATTCTTAATTCCAATTTTCTTGTTAAATCTGGGGATGACCACAAATGTCTCAACACTTTTTGCTCCAGGTGATGCAGTCTTCATGTTAGTAATCATTGGTTCTTCAGTGATCAGCAAATCTTTGAGTGGCTATCTGGGAGCTCGACTTATGGGTTTTGGGTCTAGAGTTAGTTTTGGAATGGGAATAATGACTAGTGCTCAGATGTCTACGACCCTTGCGACGGCAAGCTTGGGTTTACAATATGGGATTTTCTCGGAAGAGATCTTAGCTGCGTTAGTTGTTTTGTCTATTGTCTCAATCATATGTGTCCCATTATTGGCTAGGTGGGTTTTTGGAGTTGAAGTGGAGAAGCCCAGCAAGTTCACGGTCATGTGGGAGGGAGATGCTGTGTCTGAGGACAGTAATGAGGAAGAGGATTCGAGGAATTAGCTTCTGCTGATTACTTTTACATTTATCTTAATCTGGCGAGACGCCTGCGTCATTATATTGCCTCTGCACGCATATAAGAAACGATGAATAACGTGTTGATAGGAGGATTGAAAATCTCTAACATAATTACGACAAAGCTAAGACAGCTTCAAGATTATAAATTTAATGTTGAGTTTGATGAGAAGAGCCTTCCAAATTTAGTTGTTGACGAGATACCTCCTATTGGAGGGAGTACTGGGCCAAATCCTCCCCGTCTATTATCAGCTGCCGTTGGTCATTGCCTGAGTTCAAGTCTTATTTACTGCCTTAGCAAAGCTAGGGTGAAGGTCAATGCTGTAGAGACTATGATAAAAACAGAAATCGAAAGAAATGAAAAAGGTCGTCAAAGAGTAAAGAAAATCGATGTATTAATCGATCTAGACGTGGATAAGGAAGACAAGGAGCGTGTTTTGAGATGCCTCAAGCTCTTTGAAGACTATTGCACAGTAACTCAGAGCATAAGAAAAGGCATAGAAGTAAATGTCCATCATGTATGATAGGCTGCGGTCGTAAGAGGTTATATGTTTGTTCATCATATGCTGATCTCATAGTGATGTTTATGATGGGTAGTTCACTAAGGCTTGGATTTCGTTTGGCGTTTATGGCTGGGGTGCTCGATATTTTCCTAAGTTTCTCCGTTTTTGGATCTTCAAGTTTTTCATCGCTATTATTGGCAAGCGTTTTAGTTTTAGTTGGTGCTGTTTTGGTTACTACTCTGCAACATCGAATTTTTGGTTGCATATTAGTACTGAGTTTTTCAATTGTTTGGTGGCTTTTTTATTACATTATCTATGAAAATCCTGCAACCATAAGCATATTAGGCTATATAAATTTGGGCTTAGGAATATTTGGCAGCGTTCTAGGTTTGATGAAGAAGTAACCGTCCTATTGTACTCTCTCTTGGGAATGGTCAAGCTCAAACCAGCCTTCAACATTCAAGACCAATGGTATCATTTGTTCTCGTCAGTTGGAACCTGAAAATATCTTTTTCTAGATTCAGCTATTTTCTGGAGATGAATTTGATGAGCTTCTTTTCGCCATTTTTCTTGCCAACTCTTCCAACCAGTCTTCACAAGCCCTTCTCTTAGCTCAATCTCTTCTGCAACCCATTCCAGAATCGCGAAGAAGCGTTTATGAGCTTCCTTGGCAAGTGCCCTTCTGGGAACGCCTGCTTCAACGCACCAGTTGGTGAAGCTTTTCTCAACTTTTTCTTGGAGCTCGCCAGATATCTTCACTTTCTCAACAAAAAATCCTTTGCTACGTAAATATTTTTGTATGGGAGTTAGTACAAATCCTGAGCAGATTTTGAAACAGGTTTCCTTGTCAGGCTTCATGACCTCGACTAGTTCTTGGGCTATTCTAGCTGCTCCATCAAGGTAAATTTTCTTTTCAAAGTTTGGAGACTGAAAGGCAGAAACTGGAATTCTGCGCTCCATGTATTTATGTTCAGGGAGCCTTAGTGCACCGATAATCACGCCCAGAACAAGATCACCCCATCCAGCATCATCTATCAGAATTGTTTTTTTGCAAATATACTGGCTGAGGCTTGTAGAGTGATCTATATTCAACAGGCTCTCAATCCCATCCTATGGAGTGCAACGCACAAACACGGTTCTTAATCTCGATTTTACTTTCATAATTCTTATGCCTTTGCGTATCAATGATATTCAGTTATTGAGGAATGCATGCATGCAATGTATCACCAATTGCGCCTCCAATTGGTGAAATCAATACGAAAACTAAGGTTGATGAAGAAAATATTATCCAAATAATTTCAGGAGAAGCCTTTAGCTCTTCCAAGTAAGTGGAGGTAAATTGTCCTAGGCTAATTACATTTACTAAAAAGAGAGAAATTAATAGTAGCCAATAATTTCTATCAAGTCCAAGCATTAAATCTTCATCGTTTCTCCTTCAGTAAAACAACGAGAATAAAAGGATGATTTGGTTACTCACACGGAGTATACGTGGGGGGATTTCATGAGGATCGTTGAATGTTGCATGTGTTTTTATATTCGTTGGTGAGACAATTTAAATGGGTGATATTTCTGCGGGGGATGTCCATTTGTAAGAATTGTGTTAAGGAAAAATCTACAATTCAGGGTTCTTATCTTCCTTGCTTGAAGTATGAAAAGGAACTGACAAGTGGGAAACAGCAGAACTTGCGAGAACTTTTATGTCAGATAGGGCCTTACCAGTGGTGCACTAGATTTTGTAGCATGTCAAATAGACAGCTTGAATTGAGATTTTCTAGGGAACTTCTCAGAGTCGTAGATGTGGTCAAACCTTTGTGGGCTGCTCAATAGCTTTTGGCTAGCGTACTGCCTTGTTTTTTAGTATTATTCTTTGTGTGTCTTTCGGTAGCGTGAACCGTCAGGTCTTTCCCATAGTTCGACGACTAAGACGTGCTTTGCCTTTGGGTTCTTCATTTTCCACTTTTTAATGAATTTATCTCCCATATTATTCACGGTTCTTTTCATATGGTTATTTCTACATTTAAATTTAATCACTGTATCACACACGAAATTCCTAATGTAAAGGATCTGATTGAATGCATTGAGTGTTGGTTACTGTTTGTCCAACCATTTTTAATGCAAAATTGGAACATTCGCTTATCCAGATTTGGCATATATGTATGCATTTATGGTGCTCAATGCTCAATCGACAACGTCAATTCAGCGTGTATGCATGGATTAAGCTTCTCTTTCTTCAGGTTTTGGTTCTTTAATGTACAATGCGGCTATTAGAATTGACGGGATAATTAGGACTATCATAAATAAGAACGGTATTTGTGGAGAAATGTTGTCATACAGAAGCCCACCCATAATTCCTCCCAGGGCCATGAATATGTATGTGAAGAATTGCATCGATCCTGTAACTTTTCCTCTCTGTGCTTGTGGTACAAGATCAGCAAATAGACTCTGAAAGGCTGAAAAGGCTAGGAGTTGGGCAAGTCCCATTAAAGGCATAACTATGAAAAGGGTGGTGTAATTTCCATAGATGAAAAGCAAAACAGTAGGGATGATGAGTAGTCCAGAAATTATCAATGGAATCTTCCTACCAATTTTGTCGAGAAGTTTGCCTACGGGATACGACATGATGATCATGGAAAGAAAGAGAGCGATCATAACTAGTCCCCATAAAGTACGCGCTTGTTGGAGGGCAGGATCCATCTCAGGTGGGTAAATCTGTGGTTGCGGTGCGCCACCGATTTGCAGTACATAAAAAGCGTAGATTAGAAAGAGTCCCATCACCATCGCGAATGCTGTTCGCATAATTATAGTGGTGAAGAACAGAAACATTGTTGACCGGGGTACTGCTTTCCAAACATTCATTCCTTGTTTGAGAGATTCCGGATAGGAGTGTAATACGTCGTTGAGGGTGACTTTTTCAGTTTCTTTCATGCTCTCAGTGAGTTTCAGTCGTACGGTTGCTGCCACGACGAAGAAAATTGTAACAATAGTGTATGCTATTCTCATACCAGTTTCAGAGCCATAAGTAGACACCAAAAAGAGAGCCACTATTGGTGCGGGGGTTGTCGATACGCTCATTATGAGGTTGAGAATAGAGAATCCCATTCCTCGTTTTTCTGGAGGCAGAGAGTCTGCCATCGTTGCCATCAGTGCTGGTTGATAAAGCAGACAGAGGTTTTGTACAGCAGCGCCAATCAAGATGAAGTGCCAGTTTGGCGCTGTAGCATAGAAAACGTAAGAAAAAGCTACACCAAATGTTAGTGTTGAGACTAGCCACCGTCTTCCATATTTGTCAGCCAGATAGCCTCCGGGGAATTGAACAGAAGCTAGGCATAACATCGAAACAAGAGAAATCAGCCCTATAATTGTGGCGCTTCCACCAAGTTGGATTACATAGTCTGAATAATAGGTTCCTGGTAGTTCACCCGCGAAATCCATTAGAATCCAGCTGATGATAAGTATTAAATAGTTTCCTTTGACGAAGGAGAATTGTTCTCTGAGATTTTCGAAGAATTGCATCGCCGTGCCCCGGTGGACTTAGTCTTTTATAGACAAGATATGAGGAATATAAGCCCTGGGCTGGACGGTGTTAAAAAGACTAGAAAAATTGTGGGATTTTTTGCGGGTTTCGACGTCTCATGTTTATATTTTAAGATGGATCTCCATCGTTGAGACATTTCGTGGGTTGCCGCCTTCTCTGGGTGTAATTTCCTCAGTCCCGATTGAAATGGCATCGACATTGGCGTCTTTGAAGAATCGATTGCGGACGATTTCAGCCACGTCAACAGCTGTGCTGATAGCGCGACCTCGTGCTTTCAAGGTGACTTCATTTTCGCCGCTCATATTGAATCCAGTTATGACAGCCATAACATAGTTCATTGGAGGTTTGTTTCCAATGAAGATTACGTTCGCTTCCTTGCTGATTTTGGGCGCTGGTTTACTGCTTTTCACTTCTTTTTCCTTTGGTTCTTCTTTACTTTCGACTTTGGCGGGCATTTCGCTTTTGGTTTGTTCTTCCTCTGACATGCATACACCTCCTTCTTCTGGATTTTCTTGTGCTACTCTGAACTCCAGTAGCTCTCGATTTAGGCTTGCACTAGCTCACCAATCGCAAACCTGCTTCCAACTCTTGTTATTTTAAATCTAACGTGCTCTCCTTTTTTCGTGTTTGGCACAAATATAATGAAGCCTTCGATTTTTGCAATGCCATCTCCTCTCCTGCTCACATCTTCAATTGTGGCTTCGTATTCTTTATCTATTTCAACTGGTTTCTTCATATTGAATCGTGGTCGATTACTGAACCCTCTTTGTCCACTGTATGAATATGACATTTCATCACACCGTTTGATTAACTAGCTAGAGATGCTGGATGAAAAAGTAAAACCGTCAAAGCCGTTCTACCCTTTTCAGCGCCTAACTGTCAAGCCCGTATTACACGGGCTTCCATATTAACCTTTGTGTGTACTCCTCACATATGAATTCTTGTTAGGATTATTCTGTTTATTTTGATATCTCTAGCCCCGGTATCCTCACTTTCTCAAACACTACATCTGAGATTTTTATAACGATAATAACCCAGACGAGGTAAATTATTGCAATAAAAGCATACGCTTCTAAGTTCCTGAAAGTCTGTCCAGCGATCGTTTGAGCCACCCCAGTAAGTTCTAGCACTCCAATTACTAGTAGAGCTGCTGTGCTCTTTGTCAAAGAGGCAAATTCATTGCCCCAAGCAGGGATTACCAATCTCAGAGCTTGTGGGAGAACCACGTGAATTATAGCTTGACCTCTCGAGAGTCCTATTGAGCGGGCCGCCATCATCTGGTCTCCAGAAACCACTTCAATAGATCCTTTCATGTAGCCTTTCTGATAGGCTGCACTATTCAAGCTGAAAATCAGCAGACCTATTGCGAACGAATCTATCAGAATATTGAATACTTGAGGAACTGCAAAATAAAATATGAAAAGCTGAATAATAAGAGGGCTTCCCCGAAAAAACTCTACATAGAATGTAATCGCAGTCGAGAGATATTTTCCCCCATACAGATCGCCTATTGCCAGAAGGGTTCCAAGGGCAAGACCGGCGAGGGCGCCAAATAATGTTACTTCAGCGGTTATGACGAAGCCTTGAAGAATTTGCGGGAGGTATTGAATTATAAATTCCAGTTTATTCCCTTCTCGTGCGCTTAATTAGTCGTGCCATAAACTTTTGCGCTCTTTCACTTCTAGGATTTGTGAAAAAGCGTTCTGGTTCTCCTTTTTCGATGACTGTTCCTTCATCAAAGAATATCATTTCTTCGGCCACCTCACGGGCGAAGGGCATCTCATGACTAACTATGAGCATAGTCATGCCCTTTTTTGCCAGGTCTCTTAAAGTATCAATCACCTCTCCCGTAAGTTCCGGATCGAGGGCTGATGTTGGTTCATCGAGCAACATTATGTCAGGTTCCATTGCCAGAGCACGGGCTATTCCCACCCTTTGCTGTTGTCCTCCTGACAGTTGGGCTGGATGGTGATTTGCCCAGTCCTCCATCCGGACTTCTCGAAGAGCTTTCATTGCCCTTTCTTTTGCTTTCTGTCTTGGTAATTTCAATACTCGTTTCAAGCCTAGCTCTACATTTCCGACAGCAGTTAAGTGGCGAAATAGCCAAATATGTTGAAAAACGAATCCAATTCTCGCTCTTGCTTTATCCAGTTCGGCGTTCTCTTTCGTCAATTGTTCTCCTCTAAGAAAAACTTCTCCCTTAGTTGGTGTTGTCAGCATAGCTAAACACCTCAGAAAGGTACTTTTACCAGAGCCACTTGGTCCAAAGAGAAGCTTAATTTCTCCTTCTGAAACTTTTAGGGAGACGTTCTTTACCGCGACTATTTTTCCATAGATCTTCCAAAGATTTTGACATTCAATCACGATATTCATTGTTTTTTCTACATCCCCAACTGTTTCTTTTTTCTACTTCCCCATTTGTCAAGCCATGTTGCGATTGGAAAAGTGAGTAATATGTAGAGAAAAGCAGCTATGAGGTAGGGAGTAGTTGTAACTCCAGTCGCTTTTCTTATTCCATTTGCTATTTCCAGCATTTCAGTAATGCCTGGGAGGAAAAACAGGTACGCTGAATCTTTAATTAGGAGGGCATACTCACTGCCCAAGCCAGGAGTAGAGAACATAAAGACTTGAGGTATCATGACATAAACTATTGAAAGAAGTTTTGAAAGTCCCAAAGATCTTGCAACTATCATTTGGTCTTCTCCTATGCCTCTTATCGCTCCTCTATAAACCTGAGATTGATTTGCTGCACTTCTTAATCCCAATACAAAAATACCTGTGAAAAATGCATTTTTGAAAGGAGTAGGGATGTAATAACCTATACCAAAGTAGAACATGAGAAGTAAAACAAGTTCGGGGATCCCCCTGAATATCTTCTCGTATCCATCCACCAAAATCTGCGGAAATTTACCGCCATATGTTTTTGCAAAGGACAAGGGAATTCCAATGGCCACTCCCATTAGAAAAGAAAAGAGGGAAATTGAAAGAGTTGTAGGAACCCCTCCGAGTATTAGGAGGAGTATTTGAACAACGTCCAACTTCTGTGACACCGTTTTCTAGCATTTCCACTTTTGTTTCAGTATGTCTAAATCGCCTGCAGCAATTATTTCTGCCAGTGCACCGTTGATTTTTGAAACTAGCGTATCTGCGTCTTTATGAGCTACAAAAGCGACGGGATAGTAAGGTCTTCTGTAGATAATGACGATTGGCTCTTCTGCATTTTGCTCGGCTTCAAGTATCCAATTAGAAGTGATTGGAGTCTCCGCGTATATACAGTCCACTGCGCCAAGTTTCATCGCTTCAAGGGCAAGAAGAAAATCTTGGTAAATTACCGCAGCGCCCGGAGCGACATCATTTAATTCATCTTGTTGAGTCGTTCCTACTTGAGATCCACAGGTAAGACCATAGTCTGTAAGGTTCGATAGGTATTCTAGCTCTGTAATTCCATTAACAATGGCTACGCTCTCAAGCATAATGACTTGGCCTTCCGTGATACTGTGATACGCTGTAAATTCAATTACCTGCAGCCTTTCCTCAGTGATCGAGAATCCGCTTACTCCCAAGTCGATTTCATGTGATTGGACAGCGGGAATAATAGCGTCAAAACCCATATCCCTCCACTCAACAGTAAGACCTAATTCGTCTGCAATCATCTCCATCAAATCAATCTCGAAGCCAATGATGTGCCCTGTGGCATTCTTGTATTCATAAGGAGGCCATCCTGTTTCTGTGCCTACTATGATGTTGCCAGCGTCAGTGACACGAGCCCAAACGGGATCTTCCTCTTCACTTGGTGGAAACACAAGGGGTCCAGCAAATAGTCCCACGGCAAATGCTATAACGGCTACCACAACTAATCCAATGGTTAAAATACTATTTGAAACTCCCATTTTTCCCCATCTATGCTTGTATGCTAATCTATTTAAATTTGAAGCGTGCGAGAAGGATAAATGCATACGGATCTGCTTATCGAATCGTAAGATTTAAGTTTCATTGGAGCCTAGATTTGGGGTAGCCAACTGCGAAATTTCGAAATCGGACCCTATCAAGTCTCAGTCTTACTGTTGATAATAATATTAGCTGCTAGCTCTATAGTGACCGCAGCAACTTTTCTCTGGAGCACAAGAACCATCCCCATGGTAGTTGAAGAACCATTATCAATCTCTGATTATCCTAGTGCAATTCATGTGCATCCCGGAGAGAATCAGACTCTCGTTGTTTCTATTCTGAATTCCGCACCAGTAAACTATGTAGTAGCACTAATTTTTTCATTAAATGAAACAACATATCAAGAGTCTTATGTAACTTTCAGCAATTCTACCTATATCCTAGTACCTGGTCTGAATAATGTTACTGCTTGGATGTTTGTTCAAAGTGGTGCTCATCCTGCCTGGCTTGAACTAATCATTGATTTTTACAGATACTAATCGATTCAAAGCACGCAAGCATAAATCAGCAATATAGAGCTCTATTGGACAACAAACACAATTCTACCTAACAACAGGTGAACGCACCGATGAAAAACAGATAAATCCTATTTGTGAGTACTTCATGGCATTAAATATGTAATTCCGCAGGTATTGATATTGAGAAGGTCAGAAGTAGCAATTATGAAAGGCAAGAGGAGTCACGAACCAGTTTTTCAAGCCTTGGATCTGCTAGATTATCGAGAGGCGATTTCTGGATGGAATACAGTGCTTATCAAGGTCAACTTCATAACGACAAAAACATGGGATACTGGTGCGACTACAGATCCTATTGTCGTTGAAGCAATCATAAAGAGGTTAAAGGATCTTCCCGTTGAGATTTATGTGGTGGAGTCCGATGCTACAATGACTAGCGCTGACAAAGCCTTCAAAGTAACAGGTATGGCGGAAATGTGTGAGCGCAATAACGTTGAATGTCTCAACTTAAGACATGTAAAAGAGAAGGTGGCGATCGATGTGCCTGAAGGAGATGCGCTGAAACAGATTAAAGTACCACAGATTGTCGCTGAATCTGCCATTATCAGTGCCGCGAAATTAAAGACCCACATGGCGACAGGAGTGACGCTTGGTATGAAAAACATGTTTGGCTTGCTTCCTGACAAGATGAAATTTAAGTACC